>NZ_LPJG01000001.1:0-132881 GCF_001532755.1 Burkholderia sp. MSMB2157WGS
GCCGTGTTCGCGACCGTTCCAACGACACCGCCGAGGCCGCCGGTCCCGCCACCACCGATGCCACCCAGTGCGCCGGTGACCGTGCCAACCACGCCACCAAGCCCACCGGTCGGATCACCAACTCCACCCAAGGCACCCGTCACCGTGCCGACTGCGCCGCTTGCCGCGTTGCCCACCGTTCCAACGACGCCGCCCAGACCACCGGTCCCGCCGCCAACACCGCCCAGCGCGCCAGTCAACGTTCCGACTGCGCCCGTCGCCGTGTTCGCTACCGTGCCAACAACACCGCCGAGACCGCCGGTCGGATCGCCGATACCACCCAAGGCACCCGTCACCGTACCGACCGCGCCGCTTGCTGCGTTGCCCACTGTCCCGACAACGCCACCGAGTCCACCAGTCCCGCCGCCGATGCCACCCAGTGCGCCGGTGACCGTGCCAACCACGCCACCAAGCCCACCGGTCGGATCACCCACTCCACCCAAAGCGCCCGTCACCGTACCGACTGCGCCGCTTGCCGCGTTACCCACCGTTCCGACGACGCCACCGAGTCCACCAGTCCCGCCACCACCGATGCCACCCAGAGCACCGGTTACCGTGCCAACCACACCACCAAGCCCGCCGGTCGGATCGCCGACACCACCCAAAGCGCCAGTCAGCGTTCCGACTGCGCCCGTGGCCGTATTCGCTACCGTGCCAACAACGCCACCGAGACCACCAGTCCCGCCGCCAACACCGCCCAGCGCGCCAGTCAGCGTCCCGACTGCACCCGTGGCCGTGTTCGCTACCGTGCCAACAACGCCGCCGAGACCACTAGTCCCGCCACCACCGATGCCACCCAGTGCACCGGTTACTGTGCCAACCACACCACCAAGCCCGCCGGTCGGATCGCCGACACCACCCAAGGCGCCCGTCACCGTACCGACCGCGCCGCTTGCCGCGTTGCCCACCGTTCCAACAACGCCACCGAGACCACCGGTCCCCCCGCCAACACCGCCCAAAGCGCCAGTCAGCGTTCCGACTGCGCCCGTGGCCGTATTCGCTACCGTGCCAACAACGCCGCCGAGACCACCCGTCCCGCCACCGCCGACACCACCCAGTGCACCGGTTACCGTACCGACCACACCACCAAGACCGCCAGCCGGATCGCCGACACCACTCAGGGCACCCGTCACCGTACCGACTGCGCCGCTTGCTGCATTGCCTACTGTCCCGACAACGCCACCGAGACCACCAGTCCCGCCACCACCGACGCCACCCAATGCGCCGGTCACCGTGCCAATCACACCACCGAGACCACCCGTCCCGCCACCACCACCGCCGACACCACCCAACGCCCCCGTCACCGCACCGACCGCGCCGGTTGCCGTGTTCGCTACCGTCCCGACGACATCACCAAGCCCGCCAGCCCCGCCACCACTTCCGCCAAGGCCGCCCAGCGCACCCGTCACCGTGCCGACCACACCACCGACACCACCTGCCCCACCGCCGCCACCACCACCGACACCCCCCAACGCCCCCGTCACCGTACCGGCCACGCCTGCGACCGGCTCGAGCAATCCGCTACCGATATCGATGGTCGCGCTTCCCGTCCCCGTCCCTGCCAGCCCGATCGAGATACCGCCCGCATTCGGGCTGCCGACCGTCACCACCCCGTTCCCCCATCCCGTCACGGTGCCGACGAGTTCCCCGGGCGCGGGGGATCCGCCTGCGACGATGAGACCGTCGGATTTGCTGACACTTCCCACCGGGGAAGCCAGTACCCCCGCCTGAGACGCCGAGGCGGCCAGGCTGAACAAAGCCGCGACCGACAAGGCGATGCCTGTCAATTTCACGTTCGCTTTCGTTTTCATGAATAACCTCATTTCGGTTGGACAACCGCGGAACGGCTCGAGCGATGACGCGTGGACCCTGCCGCTGCGAAGGCGGCGCGAATCGTTCGCGGATTGCCCGATACGGCAAAGCGTTGAAACAGGTTTAAACAGGCCGATGCAACGGGACACCAGACATCAAGCGACGCACTTCATGAAAATTGATTCGCATCACGAAACTTAAGCAATGCGAACCTGATAACCGACCATCATCGAACCATCGATCGACGATTGACCGCTCACGACGATACCTTCCGTCGCGAGCGGCCCCCGCCTCCCTTTAGAACTTCCACAGCAGATTGCCGTACAGCGCGTGGTCGCTGATGCTGCCGCCGATCTGGCCGCTGTAGGACAACCCGAGCGACAGGTTCTTCGTGACGGCCGCGTCGACACCGACCTCGAGCACCGCAGCGTCACGCGCGACCGGCACACCGACCACGCTGAACGGCGAACCGCCGCTCGCGAACGACAGCCTCGACGCCGGCTGCGTATTGCCGAACGCGTGCCGCCAGCCGACCGTGCCGAACGCCGTGACCTTGCCCTTCGTCGTGACCGCGACGTCGGTCGAGGCCCGCACGCCGAGGGTCGAGAAGCCGAGGCCCGTCGTGTCGGAATCGCCCTGCAGGGCAGCCGCGCCGCCGTTCTCCTTGAAGCCGTCGGTGTGCAGGCTCGCGTACCCGAGCCCGACGAACGGTTCGAGCGCGACGTTGCGAATGGCCGTCGAGTAGCCGATCTCCGTGAACACCTGCGTCGCGTTCGCGTCGTAGCTCGCGGTGTCGTGATCGGAGAAGCTGCCGAACGACGGATTGCGCTCGCTATGCACGCGGTACCACGACTGCGACACGCCACCGCGCACGTTCCACGCGTCGTATCGGCCGCTGGCGTACAGCGCGATCGTCTCGCCGTTGACCTTCGCCGACTCGTTCTGGTCGGTATTGAGCTGGCTGCGCGACGCGCCGCCCGCGATACCGACGCGCCAGTGGCTGCTGACTTCCGCGTCCGTACCGACGACGAAGCCGTACAGGTTGCGATCGATCGAAGCGACGCCGTCGCCGTCGAACCGGCTATGCGAACCGTACAGCCGGCCCCACACCGCGGGCTTGAACGACTTGGCCGGCGTGCAGCCGTTCTCCGCGGCCATGCGCCGGTCGAGCGCCGCCGAGTGATCGTCCGCCGACACCGGCGCCTCGCATCCGCAGAGCGCCCCGCCCGGCTGCGAACCGAGCCGTGCACGATCGAGCACCGCGTCGCGCACGTAGCGGCTATCCGACAACAGCACGCTGCGCGTGCTCGGATACAGGTCGCCGGCCAGTTGCGTGAACGCACGGTTGGCGGTCGGCGCATCCGTCGTCAGCACCGTATCGAACAGCGGGTTGCCGGCGCCGAGCGTGCCGACCGCGCCCGCCACCGCTTGCCCGTCGGGCGTCGTCGCGACCGACGAGAACGGCGTGCCGTTCGGCGCCAGCGACATCAGCACCTGCGCCGGGTTGTACGTGAGCGTCGGCGTGAGGAACGCATACGTCGAGTTCACCGCGCTGAACTGCCCTTGCACGCCCGCGCCGGCATTCACGATGGTGTAGAGCTTGCCCGGCTGGTATTGCCCGGTCGCCGCGACGACCTGTACCGACCCGCCGTTGAGCGTGGCGGAGCCAGTCACGTCGAGGGCGCCGCTCTGTTGCGGCGTGGCGCCGACCTGCAGCGTCGAACCCGGCTGGAAGGTCGCGTTGCCCGCGACCTTCAGCGGCTGCCCGAGCTGGAGGACCGATGCGGTGCCGCCGCCCGACACGACCAGGCCGCCGATCGTGCCCGTCCCGGTGACGGTCGCGCCGTTGCCGACGGTCACCGGCGAGTTGGCCAGCGAACCGGTGACCGCGAGCGTGCCGCCCGTCACGGTGGTCGGCCCGGACAGCGTGCTGGTCCCGCTCAGCACCTGTGCGCCCGTGCCGGCCAGCGTCAGCGGGCCGGTACCCGACAGCGTGCCCGCGAACGAGCTGGTGCCGGCGGTATTGACGGTCAGCGGCGTCGCGCCGAGGTTCACGTTCGAACCCGTCGTGCCCGACAGCGTGCCGATCGATTGCGGTGCGGCCGAACCCGTGAGGTCCAGCGTCGCGCCGCTGCCGGCGAGCGTCACCGGGCTCGTCGGCGCAAGGCTGCCTGCGCCGGCAAGCGCGAGCATGCTGCCGCTGCCGATCGTCGTGCCGCCGGTGTACGTGTTGACGCCGGTCAGCGTCTGCGTGCCGCCGCCCTGCACCGCGAAGCCGCCGGTACCCGCGATCGTGCCGCCGAACGAACCGCCCGTCGGGCCGGCCACGGTCAGCGTGTTGCCGCCGAGATTCACGGTCGAACCCGCCGCGCCCGACAGCGCGCTGGCCGTCTGCGGCGTCGTCGTGCCGCTGACGTCGAGCGTCGCGCCGTTGCCGGCCAGCGTCAGCGCACTGCCGGCCGACAGGCTGCCGTTGCCGCCGACCGCCAGCGTGCTGCCGTTGCCGATCGCCGTGCCGCCCGTGTACGTGTTCGCGCCGCTGAGGGTCGTCGTCGACGGGCCGCTCACCGCCAGGTTGCCGCCGCCCGAGATCGGGCCGCTCAGGCCGAGGTTGTTGGCGCCGCCCACCGTCAGCGTCGAACCCGTGCCGAGGTTCACGGCGTTGCCGAGCGTCGTGCCGGGCACGCTGGTCCCGAGCGTGCCGCCGTTGCCGCCGACACTCAGCGTGCCGCTGCCGAGTGCGGTCGGCGTGCCGGCGACGAGCGTGCCGCCGCCCGTGACGCTGGTGCCGCCGGTGTACGTGTTGGCGCCGGACAGCGTCGTCGTCGCGGGGCCGCTGAGCGCGAGCGTGCCGCTGCCCGAGATCGGGCCGCTCAGGCCGAGGTTGTTCGCACCGCCCACGGTCAGCGTCGAGCCCGTACCGAGGTTCACCGCGTTGCCGAGCGTCGTGCCCGGCGTGCTCGCGGCCAGCGTGCCGCCCGCGCCGCCGGTGTTCAGCGCGCCGGTGCCGAGCGCCGTGTTGCTGCCCGCGACCAGCGTGCCGCCGCCCGTCAGGTTCGTGCCGCCCGTGTACGTGTTGTTGCCGGTCAGCGTTTCGGTGCCCGGGCCGGCCAGCGTGAGGCTGCCGCCCGCGCCGGCGATCGTGCCGCCGTACGTGCTGCTGCCCGTGCCGCCGAGCGTCAGGTTGTTGCCGCCCAGGTTCACCGTCGAGCCGGCCACGCCCGACAGCGTGCCCGTCGTCTGCGGCGTGGTCGCGCCGCTCAGGTCGAAGGTTGCGCCCGCACCCGTCAGGCTCACCGGCGTCGTCCCCGACAGGCTGCCGCCCGCGCCGATCGCCAGCGTGCCGCTGTTGATCGTCGTCGCGCCGGTGTACGTGTTCGCGCCCGTCAGCGTTTCGGTGCCGGTGCCCGACAGCGTCAACCCGCCCGTGCCGCCGACCGTACCGCCGAACGTGCCGTTGCCCGACCCGCCGAGCGTCAGCGTATTGCCGCCGAGGTTCACCGCCGAACCCGCTGCGCCGGACAGCGCGCCCGTGGTCTGCGGCGTCGTCGCGGCACTCAGGTCGAGCGTGGCCCCTGTACCCGACAGATCGACCGCGCTGCCCGCCGACAGGCTGCCGCCCGCACCGACCGCGAGCGTGCTGCCGCCGCCGATCGTCGTGTTGCCCGTGTACGTGCCGACGCCGCTGAGGGTCGTCGTCGACGGGCCACTCACCGCGAGGTTGCCGCCGCCCGAGATCGCACCGCCGAGGCCGAGATTGTTCGCGCCGCCGACCGTCAGCGTCGAGCCCGAACCGAGATTGATCGCATTGGTCAGCGTCGTGCCGGCCACGTTCGTGCCGAGCGTGCCGCCTGCGCCGCTGGTGTTCACCGTGCCCGTGCCGAGCGCCGAGCCGTTGCCGGCGAGCAGCGTGCCGCCGCCGCTCAACGTCGTGCCGCCCGTGTACGTGTTGTTGCCGGTGAGCGTTTCGGTACCGGTGCCCGCCAGCGTCAGGCTGCCGCCCGTGCCGGCGATCGTGCCGCCGAACGTGCCGCTGCCCGACCCGCCGAGCGTCAGCGCGTTGCCGCCGAGGTTCACCGTCGAACCGGCGACGCCTGCCAACGCGCCCGTCGACTGCGGCGACGTGGCCGCGCTCAGATCGAGCGTGGCGCCGGCGCCGGCCAGATCGACCGCGCTACCCGACGACAGGCTGCCGCCCGCGCCGACCGCCAGCGTGCTGCCGTTGCCGATCGTCGTGTTGCCGGTGTACGAGCTCGCGCCGGTGAGCGTCGTCGTCGACGGGCCGCTCACCGCGAGGTTGCCGCTGCCCGAGATCGCGCCGCCAAGGCCCAGATTGTTCGCGCCGCCGACCGTCAGCGTCGAACCCACGCCGAGATTCACCGCGTTGCCGAGCGTCGTGCCGGCCACGCTCGTGCCGAGCGTGCCGCCCGCGCCGCTCATGTTCAACGCACCCGTGCCGAGCGCCGAGCCGTTGCCCGCGATCAACGTGCCGCCACCGGTCAGGCTCGTGCCGCCCGTGTACGTGTTCGTGCCGTTCAACGTTTCGGTGCCCGTGCCGCCCAGCGTCAGGCTGCCGCCTGCCCCGGCAATCGTGCCGTCATACGTGCCGCTGCCCGTGCCGCCGAGCGTCAGGTTGTTGCCGCCCAGGTTCACCGTCGAGCCGGCCACGCCGGACAGCGTGCCCGTCGTCTGCGGCGTGGTCGCGCCGCTCAGGTCGAAGGTTGCGCCCGCACCCGTCAGGCTCACCGGCGTCGTCCCCGACAGGCTGCCGCCCGCGCCGATCGCCAGCGTGCCGCTGTTGATCGTGGTGGCTCCGGTGTATGTATTGCTGCCCGTCAGCGTTTCCGTGCCGGTGCCCGACATCGTCACGCCGCCCGTGCCGGCGATGTTGCCCGCGTAAGTGCCGTTGGCCGAGCCGCCGAGCGTCAGGTTGTTGTTGCCCAGGTTCACGGTCGAGCCGGCCACGCCCGAGATCGCGCCCGTCGATTGCGGCGACGACGCGCCGCTCAGGTCGAGCGTCGCGCCGGCCGCCGTCAGGCTGACCGGGCTGCTCGACGAGAGGCTGCCGTTGCCGCCGATCGCGAGCGTGCCGCTGTTGATCGTCGTCGCGCCGGTGTACGTGTTGGTGCCCGTCAGCGTTTCCGTGCCGGTGCCCGACAGCGTCAACCCGCCCGTGCCGCCGATCACGCCTGCGTACGTGCCGCTACCCGAACCGCCGAGCGTCAGCGTATTGCCGCCCAGGTTGACGTTCGTGCCCGTGCCGCCGGAGAGCGCGCCGCTCGTCTGCGGCGACGTGGCCGCGCTCAGGTCGAGCGTGGCGCCGGTGCCGGACAGGTCGATCGCGCTGCCCGACGACAGGCTGCCGCCCGCGCCGACCGCCAGCGTGCTGCCGCCGCCGATCGTCGTGCTGCCCGTGTAGGTGTTCGCGCCCGACAGCGTCGTCGTCGACGGACCATTCACGGCGAGGTTGCCGCTGCCCGAGATCGCGCCGCCGAGGCCGAGATCGTTCGTACCCCCGACCGTCAGCGTCGAACCCGCGCCGAGATTCACCGCGTTGCCGAGCGTCGTGCCCGGCGTGCTCGCGGCCAGCGTGCCGCCCGCGCCGCTCGTGTTCAGCGCGCCCGTGCCGAGCGCCGAGCCGCTGCCCGCGACCAGCGTGCCGCCGCCCGTCAGGTTCGTGCCGCCCGTGTACGTGTTGTTGCCGGTCAGCGTTTCGGTACCCGTGCCCGACAGCGTGAGACTGCCGCCCGCGCCGGCAATCGTGCCGCCGTACGTGCCGTTGCCCGTGCCGCCGAGCGTCAGGTTGTTGCCGCCGAGGTTCACCGTCGAACCGGCCACGCCCGACAGCGTGCCCGTCGTCTGCGGCGTGGTCGCGCCGCTGACGTCGAACGTTGCGCCCGCACCGGCGAGGTTCACCGGGCTGCTCGCCGACAGGCTGCCGCCCGCGCCGATCGCCAGCGTGCCGCTGTTGATCGTCGTCGCGCCGGTATACGTGTTCGCGCCGGTCAGCGTTTCGGTGCCCGTGCCCGACAGCGTCAAGCCGCCCGTGCCGCCGACCGTACCGCCGAACGTGCCGTTGCCCGACCCGCCGAGCGTCAGCGTATTGCCGCCGAGGTTCACCGCCGAACCCGCTGCGCCGGACAGCGTACCGGTCGTCTGCGGCGACGTGGCCGCGCTCACGTCCAGCGTCGAGCCCGCACCGGTCAGATCGATCGCGCTGCCCGACGACAGGCTGCCGCCCGCACCGACCGCCAGCGTGCTGCCGCCGCCGATCGTCGTGCTGCCCGTGTAGGTGTTCGCGCCCGACAGCGTCGTCGTCGACGGACCATTCACGGCGAGGTTGCCGCTGCCCGAGATCGCGCCGCCGAGGCCGAGATTGTTCGCGCCGCCGACCGTCAGCGTCGAGCCCGAACCGAGATTGATCGCATTGGTCAGCGTCGTGCCGGCCACGTTCGTGCCGAGCGTGCCGCCCGCGCCGCTCGTGTTCAGCGCGCCCGTGCCGAGCGCCGAACCGCTGCCCGCGATCAGCGTGCCGCCGCCGGTCAGGTTCGTGCCGCCCGTATACGTGTTGTTGCCGGTCAGCGTTTCGGTACCCGTGCCCGACAGCGTGAGGCTGCCACCAGCCCCCGCGATCGTGCCGTCGTACGTGCCGCTGCCCGACCCGCCGAGCGTCAGGTTGTTGCCGCCGAGGTTCACCGTCGAACCGGCCACGCCCGACAGCGTGCCCGTCGTCTGCGGCGTGGTCGCGCCGCTGACGTCGAAGGTCGCGCCCGCGCCGGCGAGATTCACCGGGCTGCTCGCCGACAGGCTGCCGCCCGCGCCGATCGCCAGCGTGCCGCTGTTGATCGTCGTCGCGCCCGTGTACGTGTTGGTGCCGGTCAGCGTTTCCGTCCCCGTGCCGGCCATCGTCAGCCCGCCGGTGCCGCCGATCGTCCCTGCATAGCTGCCGTTGCCGGTACCGGCCAGCGTCAGCGTGTTGCCGCCGAGGTTCACGTTCGTGCCCGCTACGCCGGACAGCATGCCGCTCGTCTGCGGCGTGGTTGCCGCGCTGATGTCGAGCGTCGCGCCCGTACCGGCGAGATCGAGCGCGCTGCCCGACGACAGGCTGCCGCCCGCCCCGACCGCCAGCGTGCTGCCGCCGCCGATCGTCGTGTTGCCGGTATAGGTGTTCACGCCCGTGAGCGTGGTCGTCGACGGGCCGCTGACCGACAGGCCGCCGCTGCCCGAGATCCCGCCGCCCAGCCCGAGATCGTTCGCACCGCCAACCGTCAGCGTCGACCCTGCGCCGAGATTGATCGCATTGCCGAGCGTCGTGCCGCCGACGCTCGTGCCGAGCGAGCCGCCCGCGCCCGTCACGTTGAGCGCGCCGGAACCCAGTGCGCTGCCGTTGCCGGCAATGAGCCCGCCGCCGGCGAGCGTGGTGCCGCCCGTGTACGTGTTCGTGCCGGTGAGTGTCGTGGTGCCCGCGCCGGTCTGCGCAAGGCCGCCGCTGCCGGAAATCGTGCCGCTCAGGCCGAGATCGTTCGCGCCGTTCAGGCCGAGCGTCGCGCCCGCGCCGAGCGTGACCGCATTGCCGAGCGTCGTGCCGCTCACGCTCGCGTTCAGCGTGCCGTTGCCGGTCACGTTCAATGCGCCGGAACCGAGCGCCGTGTTGCTGCCCACGCTCAGTCCGCCGCTGCTCAACGTCGTCCCGCCGCTGTAGGTGTTCGCGCCGCCGAGCGTGGTCGTGCCCGAGCCGGACTGCACCACGCCGCCCGCGCCGGAAATCATGCCGTTCAGGCCGAAGTCGAACGCGCCGCCGAGATTCAGCGTCGAACCGGCGCCCAGATCGACGGCGTTCGCCAGCAGCAGGTTGGCCGTGCTCGCGCTGAGCGTGCCGCCGCTGCCGGTGACGCCGAGTGTGCCCGTGCCGAGCGCCGTGTCGTTGCCGACCGACAGGCCGCCGGCGCTCAACGTCGTGCCGCCCGTGTAGGTGTTCGCGCCGGTGAGTGCGGTCGTTCCGCTGCCGGTTTGCGCGAGACTGCCGCCGCCGGCGATGATGCCGCCGAGGCCGAGATCGTTCGTGCCGCCGAGCGTCAGTGCCGAACCGGCGCCGAGGTTCACCGCGTTGCCGAGCGTCGTGCCGGCGATGCTCGCGGCCAGCGTGCCGCCTGCGCCGCTCGTGTTCAGCGCGCCCGTGCCGAGCGCCGCGCCGTTGCCGGCGAGCAGCGTGCCGCCGCCGGTCAGGTTCGTGCCGCCCGTGTACGTGTTGGTCCCGTTCAGCGTTTCGGTGCCCGTGCCCGACAGCGTCAGGCTCCCGCCCGCTCCCGCGAGCGTCCCGCCGAACGTGCCGCTGCCCGACCCGCCGAGCGTCAGGTTGTTGCCGCCGAGGTTCACCGTCGAACCGGCCACGCCCGACAGCGTGCCGATCGCCTGCGGCAGTGCTGCCCCGCTCAGGTCGAACGTCGCGCCGGCCCCGCCCAGATTCACGGCGCCGCCCGCGGCCAGGCTGCCGCCCGCGCCGATCGCCAGCGTGCCGCTGTTGATCGTCGTGCCGCCCGTGTATGTGTTCGCGCCGGTGAGCGTCTCCGTGCCGGTGCCGGCCATCGTCAGCCCGCCCGCACCGCCGATCGTGCCGCCGAACGTGCCATTGGCGGCGCCACCGAGCGTCAGCGTATTGCCACCGAGATTCACCGCCGAGCCGGCTGCGCCGACCAGCCCGCCCGTCGCCTGCGGCGACGTGGCCGCGCTCAGGTCGAGCGTCGCGCCCGCGCCTGCCAGATCGAACAAGCTGCCGCCGGACAGGCTGCCGCCCGCGCCCACCGCGAGCGTGCTGCCGTTGCCGATCGTCGTGTTGCCGGTGTAGCTGCCCGCCCCCGTGAGCGTCGTGATCGACGGACCGTTCACCGCGAGGTTGCCGCCGCCCGAAATCGCGCCGCCCAGGCCCAGGTTGTTCGCGCCGCCGACCGTCAGCGTCGCGCCCGCGCCCAGGTTCACCGCATTGCCGAGTACCGTGCCGCCGACGCTCGTGCCGAGCGAGCCGCCCGCGCCCGTCACGTTCAGCGCACCGGTGCCGAGTGCGCTGCCGTTGCCCGCGATCAGGCCGCCCCCGGCGAGCGTCGTGCCGCCCGTGAACGTGTTCGCACCGAGCAGCGTCGTCGTGCCGGCGCCGGTTTGCGCAAGACTGCCGTCGCCGGCAATCACGCCGCCGAGGCTCAGATCGGCCGCGCCGTTCAGGCCGAGCGTCGCGCCGGCGCCGAGGTTCACCGCGTTGCCGAGCAAGGTGCCGGCGACGTTCGTCGCGAGCGTGCCGCCCGCACCGCTGACATTCAGCGCACCGGTGCCGAGCGCCGCGCCATTGCCGGCGATCAGTCCGCCGCCGGCGAGCGTCGTGCCGCCCGAGTACGTGTTCGCGCCGAGCAGCGTCGTCGTGCCGCTGCCGGTTTGCGCGAGGCTGCCGTTGCCGGCGATCGTGCCGCTCAGGCCGAGGTCGTTCGCGCCGTTCAGCCCCAGCGTGACGCCGGTACCGAGATTGACCGCGTTGCCGAGCGTCACGCCCGGCACGCTCGCGCCGAGCGACGCCGAGCCGTTGACGTCGAGCGCGCCGACGCCGAGCGCCGCGCCGCTGCCGACGAGCAGGCTGCCGCCCGTCAGCGCCGTGCCGCCCGCGTACGTGTTGTTGCCGGTCAGCGCCTGCGAGCCGGTGCCGGACAGCGTGAGCCCGCCCGCACCGCCGATGTTGCCGGCGAAGACGCCGCTACCGCTGCCCGCCAGCGTCAGGTTGTTCGAACCGAGATCGATCGTCGAGCCCGCGACACCCGACAGCGTGCCGATCGACTGCGGCGTGGTCGCACCGGCGATGTTGAACTGCGCGCCGGCGCCCGTCAGGTTGACGGGGCTCGACGCGGCGAGGCTGCCGCCCGCGCCGATCGCGAGCGTGCCGCTGCCGATCGTGGTGCCGCCGGTAAACGTCTCGGCCGCGGTGAGCGTCGTCGTGCCCGGGCCGCTCACGGACAGGCCGCCCGCGCCGGAAATGATCCCGCCCAGCCCCAGATCGTTCGCACCCCCAACCGTCAGTGCCGCGCCCGCGCCGAGCTGGATCGCATTGCCGAGCACCGTGCCGCCGACGGTCGTGCCGAGCGAGCCGCCCGCGCCCGTCACGTTCAGCGCCCCCGTGCCCAGCGCGGCGCCGTTGCCGGCGAGGATTCCGCCACCGGCGAGCGTCGTGCCGCCCGAGAACGTGTTCGCGCCGGTCAACGTCGTGATGCCCGAACCGATTTGCGCGAGGCCGCCGGTACCGGCGATCACGCCGTTCAGGCCGAGATCGTTCGCGCCGGTCAACGCGAGCGTCGCGCCCGCGCCGAGGTTCACCGCATTGCCCAGCGTCGTGCCGCTCACGCTCGCGCCGAGCGCGCCGCCCGTGCCGGCGACGTTCAGCGCGCCGCTGCCCAGCGCCGTATTGCTGCCGGCGAGCAGCGTGCCGGCGCTCAGCGTCGTGCCGCCGCCGAAGGTGTTCGCGCCGGACAGCGTCGTCGTCCCCGTGCCGCTCAGCACGAGACCGCCGGTGCCGCCGATCGCGCCGCTCAGGCCGAGGTCGTTCGCGCCGTTCAGCGTCAGCGACGCGCCGTTCAGGTTGATGCCGTTCGCGAGCGCCGCGCCGGCCGCCAGATCGGCGCTCAGCGAACCGCCGAGACCGCTCACGTTCAACGCGCCGCCCACGCCGAGCGCCGAGTTGCCGCCGACGATCAGGCTGCCGCCGCCCGTCAGGCTCGCGCCGCCCGTGAACGTGTTCGCACCGGACAGCGTCGTGGCGCCGGTGCCGCCGAGCGCCAGGCCGCCCGCGCCCGAGATCGCGCCGCTCAGGCCGAGATCGGCCGCGCCGTTCAGGCCGAGCGTCGCGCCCGCGCCCAGGTTGACCGCATTGCCGAGCACGGTGCCGCCGACGTTCGTCGCGAGCGTGCCGCCCGCGCCGGACACGTTCAGCGCGCCCGTACCGAGCGCCGCGCCGTTGCCGGCGATCAGCCCGCCGCCGCTCAGCGCCGTGCCGCCAGAGAACGTGTTCGCGCCGAGCAGCGTCGTCGTGCCGGCACCCGATTGCGCGAGGCTGCCGCTCCCGCCGATCGCACCGCCCAGGCTCAGGTCGGCCGCGCCGTTCAGGCCGAGCGTCGCGCCCGCGCCCAGGTTGACCGCATTGCCGAGCACCGTGCCGCCGACGCTCGTCGCGAGCGTGCCGCCCGCGCCGGATACGTTCAGCGCGCCCGTGCCGAGTGCCGCGCCAGTGCCGGCGATCAGGCCGCCGCCGCTCAGTGCGGTGCCGCCCGAAAACGTGTTCGCGCCGAGCAGCGTCGTCGTGCCGGTGCCGCTTTGCGCGAGGCCGCCGCTGCCGGCGATCGTGCCGCCGAGGCTCAGGCCGGCCGCGCCGTTCAGGCCCAGCGTCGCGCCTGCATCGAGATTCACCGCATTGCCGAGCAGCGTGCCGCCCACGTTCGTCGCCAGCGAGCCGCCCGTGCCGCTGACGTGCAGCGCGCCCGTGCCGAGTGCCGCGCCCGTGCCGGCGACGAGCCCGCCGCCGCTCAACGTCGTGCCGCCCGTAAACGTGTTCAGGCCGAGCAGCGTGGTCGTGCCCGAGCCGGTTTGCGCCAGCCCGCCGTTGCCGGCGATCACGCCGCCCAGCCCGAGATTGGCCGAGCCGTTCAGACCCAGGGTGACGCCGGTGTCGATGTTCACCGCGTTGCCGAGCACCGTGCCGCCGACGCTCGTACCGAGCGTGCCGCCCGTGCCCGTCACGTTCAGCGCGCCGCCGCCGAGCGCCGTCGCGGTGCCGACGAGGAGCCCGCCGCCGCCCGTCAGATTCGTTCCGCCCGTGAACGAATTGGCGCCGTTCAGCGCCAGCGTGCCGGTACCGCTCACGTTCAGCGCACCGGCGCCGCCGATCGCACCCGACAACCCGAGCCCGGTCGCGCCGTCCACCGTCAGGCCGCCGGTCAGCGTCACGTTGTTGAGCAGGTTCACGCCGGCCGTGCCGGCCTCGAGCGTGCCGCCACCGCCGACGATCGTGCCGGTGCCCAGCGCGCCGGCGCCGTGGACGATCGCGGTGCCGCCGGTCAGCGACGCGTTCGTCGCGGTCGATGCGCCGGTGATGTCCCACGTGCCGCCCTGCACGGCGAGGTTGTTGAAATTGCCGTACGTATCGACCGCAATGGCGCCGTCCGCCGCGCCGCCGGCGGCCGTGTTCAGCTGCAGGTTGAGCGTGTTGTTGCCGCCCAGCCCGGCGTCGACGCCGAGCCCCACCGACGACCCGGTCAGCGCGTTGAACGTGTTCGACGTGCCGAGGGCCGCGCCCAGCGACACGTTGCCCGTGACGGTGCCGGCGTTCGTGAACGTGTTCCCTGCGCCCGGCGTGCCGCTGGGCGCGAGCGCCACCGAACCGTTGATCGTGCCGCCGCTCGCGTTGGTGAAGTTGGTCTGCGCACCGCCCGACGTGGTCACGACCTGCGCGGTCGGCCCCGCGCCGAAGCCGAGCAGGCCGGTCGTACCGATCGTGCCGGCGTTCGTGATGTTCGTCGTGCCGCCGATGCCGTTGTTGACCGTCAACGCCGGCCCGTTGACCAGCGAGCTCGTCGACCCCATCATCACGCCCGTGCTGGTGTTCGTGACGTTGACGGTGCTCGCCGACGCGCTATTGCCGACCACCGTGCCGTTCGACACGACGCTCAGCCCGGACAACGCGGGGTCGATCCGGCCGTTGTTGGTCAGCGTGACGCCGCTGCCCGTCAGCGACAGCGCGGTGCCGCCGAACAACGGCACCACGGAAATGGTCGCGCCGGGCTGGACGGTCAGGTTCAGATTGTTCGTGCCGTTCGAATAGGACGTGCTGGCTCCGGTACAACTGACGGTCGTCGTTCCGGTGCAGGCAGCCAGGGCGTCGGCGGGGACGATCCCGGCGCCGACCAGCGCGACCAGCATGCCGGTCGGGACGAGGAATTTCGGACGTGCTTCCGCGCGCTTTTTGTTCGAGCCCATGCGCATACGCATAATCACACCTTCCCATAAGAGAATCGACGACACCGGGCATTCGCCGGCGCATTCAAAATGCCGGGGATAAATACCGGAATGCGTTATTCGACGTTTTTCGGAAAATACCGTCCCATCACCAATCCAAAGCGGCTGGCCGGATTAAAAACAAACAAGAACGAATCGACGAGAATTATTGAATCGGCATATTTTACTTTTAACCCCCTTCGTCACCCGGTAAATTTTCCACTAATCAATAACAGTCGTTTTAACGACACCGGAAACGTTGCCTCGACGAGCACAGCTCATCGCATATCCGTCCATCCAGGCCAACAACGCATCCATGCCGAAACCCCGCCCGTACGGGGCCTCCCGCCCCACAATCAAACGCCGCCCGCTCCCGTCGGATAACCGCGCGCCTGTTGCCCCGCACACCGATTCGTCAGTGCCTGCCGCCCGATCCGCCTGTCTCCCGGCGTGATCGCGAGTCAAATATAGGCCCGAGTCGCAAACGTTTTCCATCGGCCGGGTATTTTTTTGGCAAAACTCAATATTCTTTCATTCACATTAATTCATTGGCACGCGAGATGAAAATGATTCTCTTTAAATAAATCACGAAAATCATTAAGAAAGGCAAAAAAATCAAATTCCCCGGTGCAGGTTTTTTAGCGAATCTGCTTTAATTGGTTCAGATTCGCTGCATTGCCTTTCCGTCTCGCGGGCGATAACGAGGTATCCAACGGAGAACTTCACGATGGTGACGTTGAACATCAACAACCGGCCGGCCGAGATCGATGCCGATCCGTCGACACCGGTGCTCTGGGTGCTGCGCGACAACCTCGGGCTGACCGGCACCAAGTTCGGATGCGGCACCGGCGACTGCGGCGCCTGCACCGTTCACGTCGACGGCCGCCCGGCCCGAAGCTGCACGCTCGCGCTGTCGGCGGTCGGCAGCGCGCGCATCACGACGTCCGAACATCTCGCCGACGATGCGGTCGGCAAGGCCGTCCTCGACGCATGGATCCGGCACGACGTCGCGCAATGCGGCTACTGCCAGAGCGGCCAGATGATGAGTGCGGCCGGCCTGCTGCGCGGCAACAAGGCGCCGACCGATGCCGACATCGATCGCGCGATGGCCGGCAACCTGTGCCGTTGCGCGACCTACCAGCGCATCCGCGCCGCGATTCACGATGCGGCTCACGCGCTCGCCTGAGCCTGCCCGGAGACTGTGACCATGCGTATCCGCACTTTCGGGCGCCCGGCAAGCGCCGACACCGCCCATCGCGACGCGCCGCCCGCCACCGGAGCCGATGCTCCGATGCCCGGCCGGCGCGGCTTCCTGAAGCTGACGATGGCGGCAAGCGGCTGCCTCGCGCTCGGCATCGCGCCGACGCGCGCCGCGGCGCAAGCGGGCAAGACCGCGCCGGCTTCGCCACCGCAAGCATTCCTGATCATTGCGCCCGACAACATCGTGACCGTCGCCGTCAACCGGACGGAATCCGGCCAGGGCGTCAGCACCGCGCTGCCGATGGCGCTGGCCGACGAGCTCGACGCCGACTGGCGCAACGTGCGCACCGTGCTCGCGCCGGCCGGCGAGCCGTACAAGGATCCGGTGACGGGCATCCAGATGACGGCCGGCTCGACGTCGGTCAATCACTCGTTCGCGCAATACCGCGAACTCGGCGCCTCCGCCCGCGCGATGCTCGTCACCGCGGCCGCGCAGCGCTGGAACGTCGATCCCGCCACGTGCCGGACCGCGAATGGCGTCGTGACGTCGGGCAATTACCGTGCGACCTACGGCGAGCTCGCGTCGGCCGCGATGGCGATGCCGGTCCCGCAGCGGGTGCCGTTGAAGTCGCCGGACCAGTTCCGCCTGATCGGCAAGCCGACACCGCGCGTCGACGCGCGCGCGATGCTCGACGGCACGCTCAAATACGGGATGGACTGGCGCCTGCCGGACACGATGGTGGCCGTGGTCGCGCGCCCGCCGCGCTTCGGCGGCAAGGTCGCGAGCTACGACGCGGCGGCGGCCCGGGCCGTCAAGGGCGTGGTCGAGGTCGTCGAGATCCCGACCGATCGCGGCGGCACCGGCGTGGCCGTGATCGCGAACGGCTACTGGCCGGCCAAGCTCGGCCGCGATGCGCTGAAGGTGACGTGGAAGGACGCCGGCTCGACCGTCACGTCCGCCGAACAGATGCAGGCGTACAAGCAGCTCGCCGGCACGCCGGGGACCGTGGTGCGCACGGCCGATGCCGGCAGCGCGCCGCCGGCGGCGACGCGGATCCAGAAGGACTACGAATTTCCGTATCTGGCGCATGCGGCGATGGAACCGCTCAGCTGCACGGTCGACGTCGGGCCGGCGAACTGCGCGTGCGGGATCAAGATCTGGGGCGGCTCGTCGCTGCAGACCGCCGACCGCGCGGCCGTCGCGAAGGCGCTCGGCGTCGCGCCGGAGAAAGTCCAGATCTTTACGCTGACGACGGGCGGCGACTACGGCCGGCGCTCGACGCCCACGTCGGACTACGTGGTCGAGGCCGCCCGCGTGTCGTCCGCGTACCTCGCCGCCGGCCATCTCGGCCCGGTCAAGACGATCTGGACGCGCGAGGACGATCTGCGCGGCGGCTATTACCGCCCGATGGTGCTGCATCGCGTCGACATCGGCGTCGACGGCAGCGGCGCCGTGCGCGACTGGCAGCACGTCGTCGTCGGCCAGTCGGTGCTGAAGGGCTCGCCGCTCGAGCGCACGGCGATGCTCCGGCGCGGCACCGATCCCAGCCTGACCGACGGCGTCGCGAACAGCCCGTACGGCTTCCCGATGCAGGTATCGGTCCATCAGACCGACGTCGACGTGCCGGTCCAGTCGTGGCGTTCGGGCGGCCATACGCATACGGCGTTCGTGATGGAAACGCTGGTCGACGAACTCGCGCACGCGGCGCGCCAGGACCCGGTCGCGTACCGGATGGCGCGGCTGGCCGGCCCCGAGCACGCGCCGCATCGCCAGGCGCTCGCGCTGGCCGTCGACAAGTCCGGCTACGGCACGCGCACGCTGCCGGCCGGGCACGCATGGGGCGTCGCGATGCACGAAACGGCCGGCTCGGTCGTCGCGTACGTGACGGAGGTGTCGATCGAGGCGCAGCAGCCGCGCGTGCATCGCGTGACGGCAGGCGTGTATGCGGGCCGCATCGTCAACCCGACCGGTGCGGAAGCGCAGATCCAGGGCGGCGCGCTGTTCGGTCTCGCGACGACGAAGCCGGGTTTCGCGATCGACGTCGACCACGGCGCGGTGCGCAACGCCGGTTTCGCCGACTATCCGCCCGTGCGCATGCAGGAAGCGCCGCCGGTGGACGTCTTCTTCGTGCCGTCGGACGCCCAGCCGACCGGGTTGAGCGACGCCGGCGTGCCGCCGATCGCGCCGGCGGTGGCCAACGGTGCGTTCGTGCTGACCGGCGAACGGATGCGTGCGTTGCCGTTCGCGCCGATGCTGGTCGCATCGGCCGCCCCCGCGATGCCGGAGGCCCCTGCTGCGGCCGTCGAAGAGGATCCGTACGGCGACCTGCCGGCCGGCGGTTGCCGGATTCCGCACAAGGTCAAGCGGGCCGCGTTGAAGCCCAAGGCCGACCAAAGCCACGCAGGCGTCGGCCAGGCACCCGCCGTGCCGAAATTCCTGCGGCCGAAACGGCGCGCCGGGATTCCGTGCATCGAGGATCTGAAGAAAGGCACGGTGTGACGTAGACGATCCGGCGCGCGATCGATACCGGCAGTCGTTTTCAGTGACGCGCCGCGCGCCGGCCGCCCCGATACGGGGCGCCGCCGCTTCGAGCGGTTAGCAGTAGGGGGCAGCCGCGAAGGCGGTGGACTACGGCTTGTTCCATGGCCGACCATGGGTCCAGGATGCCTCGACGCCGCTATGGTCGACCTGTCTCGCGGCGCCGCCTGGGGAGGAAGCCTCCATGAAGCCTGTTGCCGTGCCGGCCGCCGGATCGCCCGGGGCCGGCACGCAAGATCGCGATCGATGCCGGTAAAGCCGCTGCGCTCCGCCGTTCACTGCGCGATGCCGACGAACGTCGGCAGCAGCACGCGATAGACGTGAATCATCGCCGGGCCGAGCAGCACCATCATCAGCGCGGGGAAGATGCAGAAAATCAGCGGGAACAGCAGCTTCAGCGCGATCTTCGCCGCACGTTCCTCCGCACGCATCCGGCGCCGCGTGCGCAGCATGTCCGACAGCACGCGCAGCGATTCGCCGATGCTCGTGCCGAACCGGTCGGCCTGGATCAGCATCGCGCAGAACGATTCGATGTCCTCCACGCCGGTGCGCAGCGCGAGATTGCGCAGCGCCGTCTCCTTCGTGAAGCCGGAGCGCATCTCGAGCAGCAGCAGGTCGAGCTCGCTCGCGACCACCTCGCTGCGAAACCGCAGCTCCTCGCTCACTTTCATCAGGGCTGCGTCGAGCCCGAGTCCCGCCTCGACGCACACCGTCAACAGGTCGAGCGCGTCCGGGAAATCCTCGAAGATCTTCTGCTGGCGCACCTTGGCCCGTTGCGACAGCACTACGTTCGGGATGTAGTAGCCGATGCCGGCGAGCGCCACGAGGATCACCGACAGCAGCGCACGCTCGTCGCCGAGCGGCGTCGTGATCAGCACCAGCAGCGCCGCGCACGGCAGGCCGAGCGCGAGCATCGTCTTCGCGGTGAAATACAGCGCGGCCGCGCTCTGGTTGCGCCAGCCGGCGTTCATCAGCCGGATGCGCAGCGGCGAATTCTCCCACCCCTCCTTCGGCACCGACAGCTTCGAAATCGGGGTGGACAGCTCGACCAGCTTCGCGACCCAGCGCGACGCCATGTCGTCGCCCTGACCCGGGCCGGCGACGGCACCCACCCCGGCCCCGCCGGCCTGCTGGATCCGGCGCTGGATGCCGCGCGGCGCGAACAGCAGCATCGCGACGAGCACGCCGCCGGCCACGACGATGAACAAGCCGCCCAGCATCACGGCCTGGACCACGCTCAGGTTTTGCATGACAGCCTCGCAACGGTTCGTTATTCGGCTCGCGCGTCAGACGCGAATACGGACGATACGACGGATCCAGAACAGGCCGAACAGCATCGACACCAGCATCGTGCCGACCATCCGGATCCCGGCCGGATCCTCCCAGAGCACCGACAGGAACTCGCGGTTCAGCAGCGCCATCACCGCCGCGGTGCCGAACGGCAAGAGCCCGAGAATCCACGCCGACAGCCGCCCTTCCGCCGACAGCACGCGCACCTTGTCGAACAGCTTGAAGCGCTCGCGGATCAGCCCGGCGATGCTGTCGAGCAGCTCGGCCAGGTTGCCGCCCGTCTCGCGCTGGATCAGCACCGCGATCACGAAGTAGCGCAGATCCTGCACCGGTACGCGCGTCGCGAGATTCATCAGCGCGTCGTGCAGCGACACGCCGTAGTTGACCTCGTCGAACGTGACGCGGAACTCGCCGCCCATCGGCTCGGAAAACTCGTCGCCGACCATCCCGAGCGTGCTCGTGAACGAATGCCCGGAGCGCAGCGCGCGCGCGATCATGTCGCAGATCTCCGGCAACTGCCGCTCGAGCTTGCGCAGCCGGCGCGCGCGGCAGCGCAGCACGTACATCATCGGCATCCACCCGGCGAACAGCGCGATCGGCACCGCGGCGAGTTGCGGCAACCGCGCGAAGCTCGCCACGAACCACGCGAGCGCCGCGAACGTCGCGCCGAGCGTGATCAGCTTCGGCAGCGTCCAGTCGAGGCCCGACTGCTGGATCACGAGATCGAGCGCGTGCACGCGCGGCACGCGCAGCAGCAGCCGGTCGAACGGTTTCGACTCGTCGAGCATCCGCTTCTTCAGGATCGACAGCCGCTCCTGCTGGACGTTGCCGCCGGCCGACATCGCGCGGATGCGCGATTCGATCCGGCGCGCGGCGGCGCCGTGCCGCGCGTTCCACCATTGATAGACGCCTTCGATCGACAGCACGACCGCGACGAAGGTGAGAATCACAAAACCGTAAAAGATCGCATTCATGAGGCCTCCCCGGCAGCGCACGGCGCCCTGGCGTCAGTCCGTCTCGTAACGCACGGACGGGTCGTACAGCGAATCCGGCAGGTCGATACCGAACGCCTGCAGCCGCTCGACGAACTTCGGCCGCACGCCGGTCGCGCAGAAGTGGCCGCGCACCGACCCGTCGCGGTCCACGCCCGTGCGCTTGAACGTGAAGATCTCCTGCATGTTGATGATGTCGCCTTCCATCCCGGTCAGTTCCTGGATGCTGACGATCTTGCGCTTGCCGTCCGTGAGCCGCGCCGCCTGCACGACCACCGAGATCGCCGATGCGATCTGCTGGCGCATCGTCTTCGGCGGCAGCGTCAGGCCGGACACGCTGACCATGTTCTCGAGCCGCGTCAGCGCATCGCGCGGCGTGTTCGCGTGGATCGTCGCGAGCGAGCCTTCGTGACCGGTGTTCATCGCGTTGAGCATGTCGAGCGCTTCGGCGCCGCGCACTTCGCCGAGGATGATCCGGTCCGGGCGCATCCGCAGCGCGTTGCGCACCAGCGTGCGCTGCGTGATCTCGCCCTTGCCTTCGATGTTCGGCGGCCGTGTTTCGAGCCGCAGCACGTGCGGCTGCTGCAGTTGCAGCTCGGCGGCGTCCTCGATCGTCACGATCCGCTCGTTGCGCGGAATGAAGCCGGACAGGATGTTGAGCAGAGTGGTCTTGCCGCTGCCGGTGCCGCCCGACACCAGCACGTTCACCTTCGCACGCGCGAGCGCGTCGAGCAGCTCGGCCATCGGCGGCGTCAGGCTGTGGAAGCGCACCAGGTCGTCCATCTTCAGCGGGTTGACCGCGAAGCGCCGGATCGACATCAACGGCCCGTCGATCGCGGACGGCGGGATGATCGCGTTCACGCGCGAGCCGTCCGGCAGCCGCGCGTCGACCATCGGGCTCGATTCGTCGATACGGCGGCCGACGCGCGACACGATCTTCTCGATCACCTTCATCAGGTGCGCGTCGTCGTAGAACGTCACGTCCGTCAGTTCGAGTTGCCCGCAGCGCTCGACGTAGACCTGCCGGCAGGTGTTCACGAGGATGTCGGAAATGCCGGGGTCGCGCAGCAGCGCTTCGAGCGGGCCGAAGCCGAACATCTCGTCGTACACGTCGATCGCGAGCTGCCGCCGCTCGATGTCGTTCGCGGGCAGCCGTTCCTCGTCGAGGATGCGCGCGATCAGCGCGCCGATTTCCATGCGGACCTGGTCCTGATGCAGTCGCGACAGGCGCTCGAGCTCCACGCGCTCGAGCACGGCCAGGTGAATTTCGCGGCGCAGCTTCTGGTATGCGTCGCGCACCGACGAATGGGCCGGGCCGGCCGGCTCGCCGCCCGCCGCCATCGGCTGGGCCCGGTGCAAGGACATCTGTTCGCGCAATGACATGACGGTTCCCCGAAAGAATTACATCGACTTGAGCTTCGGCGTGGCCTTGCGGCCGAACAGCCGGGACATCAACGGTTCGGTGCGCGTCGCGCTGCGTCCCGCGCGCACTTCGCCGTCGACGAGTTGCTTCGCATAGCCCTGCAATGCCCGTGCGACCGCCGAGCCGCGCGCGAGCCGCGACACCGGGTGGCCCTGGTTGATCGCTTCGAGCACGATGTCGGCGTCGTCGGGAATCGTGCAGGCCGCATGCAGGCCGAGCACTTCCTCGAGCGCGGTGCGGGTCCGCTCGCGCGCGCGCGTCGCGCGGTTCACGATCAGCCGCAACTGGTCGGTCGAATAGCCGAGCGACACGAGGATCTCCAGCAGCCGGCGGCCGGCGCGCACGTGCGGCATCGCGGGCTGCAGCACGATCTGGATCTGGTCGCTGCGATCAAGCGCGACCATCGACAGCGGGTTGATGCCGACGCCGACGTCGAAGATCACGAAGTCGTAGCGCGGCGCGGCGACCCCGAGAATCCATTCGAGCGCGTCCTCGTGCACCTCGGCGGCCTTGACCGGGTCGCCGGCGCCGGCCAGCACGTGAAAATTTTCCGTCACGTGCGCGACGCTCGCGTCGAGAAACGCGCTGTCGAGCCGCTCGATCTGCGCGCACAGCTGCGGTAGCGTCGACGGCGGGGTTTCGTCGCTGACGAGGAACGCCGCGTCGGCGAACTGCTGGTTCACGTCGATCAGCAGCACGCGGCGCTTGAAGCCCTCGGCGATCTCGAACGCGACGTTGCCGGCCGCGAAGCTCGTGCCGGCCCCGCCCTTGCACGACATGAACGACACGATCCGCGTGTCGTCGGTATCGCGCCGCGTGCTTTGCGCGGCCGCCCGTTCGAGCGCGTTGCCGAGCGCCTGCACATCGAGCGGCCACTGCAGCACGTCGCGCGCGCCGGCGCGCATCGCGTCGAGCAGCACGTGCGGCGATGCGTCGGCCGTCACGAGGATGCAGGTCAGGCTCGCGTGCGCGCGGCAGATGCGCTCGATCGCCGCCAGCTCGAACGGGTCGAGCGACGTGCCGTCGATCAGCAGGACGTCGAACGCGTCGAGCCCGTCGGTGCGATGTTCGATCTGCGACGGGCGGCCGGTGGCGCGCGTCGTGCGATAGCGTCCGCTGTCGGCCACGAGCCGCGCGATCTGCGAAAGCCGCGCGGTATCGTCGGAAGCGACGAGGATATTGATCATGTCGTGTGCCTCGTGTGTTCGATCAGTTGCAGGCGGAGCCGCCCGTCGCGGAGTTCAGGCTTTCGCGCGGCAGCGTCGTCGTGAACGGCGGCATCGTGACCGTGATGTTCACGAACGGAATCATGGTCTTGACGGTGACGTTCGTGACGCTCACCGTCACGAACGAGCACGTGTTGATGTCGCAACTCGACGGCGTGTAGTTGACCGACACGTTCGCGCTCGACAGCAGCGGCAGCAGCGATCGCACGCGCTTCACGACGCCCGCGGCGTTCACGTCGCAGACCACCGCCGTGCGTGCGCCGAGGCGCACGGCTTCGCTCGCGGTGTTCCAGTAGAACAGCACGCGGCCGAATTCGAAGATGCCGATCAGCAGCACGATCAGCACCATCGCGATGAGGGCGAACTCGACGATCGCCGCGCCGCGCTGCGCGCGCCGGCGCGACCGCGGAAATTGGCGCGCGTTCATGACACCTGCCTCATCACGGTGACGATGTTGCCGAAGGTGATCGACGGCAGCGCCGGATACGCGGGAATCGGCTGGTACTTGTAGCCGCTGATCTTCACTTCGACGACGTTGATCGCGCCCGTGGCCGTCCCGCTTGCCGTGTTGTTGTCCGCGTCGTAGGTCGGCAGGTTCGCGAACTGCGCCGGGTCGGACGCATCGCTGCAGCCGGTCGTGCGCTGGGCGTCGCAGATCGTGACCATCGACGTCGTGAGCCCCGGCACCAGCTCGGTGCCCGACGTACCGCACGTCGTGCTGCCGTACACGACCAGACACTGCGCCTGCGACACCGGATACGCGCTGTCGGTCGGCAACCAGACCGACAGGTAGCGCGCCGCATCGCGGGTCGCCTTGGTCAGCGTCTCGTACTGGTAGATCGCCCGGCCGAACTCGGCCACGCCGGTCGCCAGCAGGATCATCGGCATCAGCACGAGCGCGAACTCGACGGCGACGGCGCCCCGGGTGCGCGAACGACGAATCGGCAGCTTCTTCATGACCGTCTCTCCGCTATTGAACGAGCATCGGCACCTGGGTGCCCGACGCGCTGCCGCTGCCCGGCAAGCCGTGCGTCGCGCACGGGTTGTTGCCGGAGACCGACGAGCCGAGGTATTCGAGGTGCGCGACGACCGTGCCGCTGCCGGCGCTGAACGGAAGCGGATCGAGCATCAGCACGCAATCCCATTGCGTGACGTGGACCTTGCCGCTGTTGCCCTTCAGCGTCGAACAGTCGCCTTCCGGCGCGAGCGCGAGGCGCCGGTCGCCGCCGTACGTCGTGTAGTTGCTCGCCGTCGCCGTGCCGTTGGTCGCGATGCCGCTGCCCGACGGCGGTGCACCGTCGCCCTGGTACGACTTGAAGCTCGCGCGGTCGGCCACGAACTGCGTGTACGCGTCACCCTTGATGCCCGCCGTTCCCGGCGGCCCGTAGTTCGGCCCGACATACGCGTAGCCGGTGAAGTCCGGCTGGCCGCTCGAGCCGTTCGCGCCGTTCGTATAGATGCCGAAGCGCGTATTCCACGCACGCTGCGACGCCGACTTCAGGCCGGTGGTGCTCAGGTCCGGCGGGCTCGTGATGTTGCAGGTATTGCCCGACAGCTCGCTCGCGAGCGTCGTCTCGCTCGTCGACCCGTCGAGCGCCGCCCAGCCGAAATTGCCGGGCCCGTAGGTCGACGACGACCCGGACGGCGACGAGATCCAGTCGCCGACCTTGTAGGCCGGATCGGACGGGCCGCGGCACACGAACACGGGAATCGCACAGGTCGTCTGCCCGCCACCGACGGTCGCGATCGCGCTCGCCGACACTTCCGCCGCATTCGCGAGCTTCGTGCCCGGCAGCACGTTCAGCACTTCGATGAACCAGTGCGCGATGTTGCTCAGCGTCGCGGTGCACTGCACATACTTGATGTTCGACGGTTTCGTGACCGCATTCTTGGCCAGGAACGGGTTGCTCAGGGAATCGCTGAACGTGACGTTCGCGTTCGTCGACATCTGCACCGACTTCTTCTGGAAAAACACGAAATTCAGGTGGCCGGCCGCGATGCCGTCGGCTTCGGCCACCGACAGGCTGATCGCCGTCGTCAGGTCGCGCGCGGCGGACAGCGCGCAGGCATCGGCACTGTTCTGCAGTTCGCTGCGCGTGACGTACAGCTTGCCGAGATCCAGCGCGAGCCCGACGAATCCGATCATCACCGCCAGCGAAAGGCCGACGATGATCGCGACGGCACCGCGCTGGCGGTGCAGGCTGCGACGCGTGACCTTCGGATAGCGGGCTGCGCTGTTCATGGCGTTCTCCCTGAGCGTGCCGTCGTTACTGGGTGGACTTGCCGATGCCGATCACGAACGCATTGGCGGGCGGCAGGGTCTGCTTGAACGACTTGTCGTAGTTGTCGAGCGCGGCCGCGGCGGCGGCGCCGTCGATCCCCGACGCCGACGCCGGATGTTCGCCGGCATGCGGATCGATGATCTGGGCGTGCATCACGGTGCGGACCGAGTCGCCGAAGCGGCTGTCCCACACCGGGGTCGACGACATGCAGCCGGCAAGCGCGAACGCGAGCGGGACGGCAAGCGCCGCACGGCGCACGCATACGAGGTAGGCGGATTTCATGAGCTTCCCCTTGGATGGCTTCAACGATCGGTGGACTGGGGTTCGGCGGCCGCACGCGCAATCTGCGCCTTGGGCGCCGCCGCGATCCGGTGCTTCGGTCGCGCCGCCGGCTGGGCCGACGGTTCGGGGGCCGCGGCCGCGAGGCGCGCGGCGGCGGCTTCGATGCGCGCGACACGCGCCGCGGTGGCCGGGTCGGACTGCGGCGCGGCGGCCGCGACCGGCGCCGGCGCCTTCGGCGGCTCGGCCGGTACCGGCGGCTGCACGTCGGCGTCTTGCGGCGCGCGCGGCGCGGGCAGCGCGGCCGGTGCGACCGGTGCTTCCGATTGCGGCGCCGGAGCGGGCGCCGGCGCCTGGGCCGGGGTCTGCGGGGCGGCGGCCGCGCCGTTCGCGGGTTGCTTCGGCTGCGCGCCTGCCTTGCGCACGCCGCCGCGGCCTTCCATGTTGCCGGTCGCATACACGTCGGCTTCGTTCGGTTTCGAGAAGCTGTCGGTCGGCAGCGCGACGTCCGCGGTCTGCAGCGGCTTCACCAGGTGCGGCGTGATCAGGAAGATCAGCTCGGTGCGATCCTGCTGGAACGACGTGCTGCGGAACAGCGCACCGAGCACCGGCACTTCGCCGACACCCGGGATCGCCTTCAGCGCGCCGGTCGCGTTGTCCTTGATCAGCCCGCCGATCGCGAACGATTCGCCGTCGCTCATCTGCACCGTCGTCGATGCGCGCCGCGTCGTGATCAGCGGCAGGATCGACGTGCCGCCGATGTTGGACGCGCTCAGCGTGACGCCCGTCTGCGACAGCTCCGACACTTCCGGCGCGACCTTCAGGCTGATCCGGCCGTTGGCCAGCACCGTCGGCGTGAACTTCAGCGCCACGCCGAATTCCTCTTCCTGCAGCGTGATCGACGAGACGCCGTTGCTGCCGCTCTGCGGAATCGGGATGAAGATCCTGCCGCCCGCGAGGAACGTCGCTTCCTGGCCGCTGATCGTCACGAGGTTCGGCTCCGCGAGGATCTTGACGAGGTTGTCGGTGTTCTGCGCGTCGGCCGCGATGCTGAACGGCTT
This sequence comes from Burkholderia sp. MSMB2157WGS, assembly GCF_001532755.1. Lineage (NCBI taxonomy): Bacteria > Pseudomonadati > Pseudomonadota > Betaproteobacteria > Burkholderiales > Burkholderiaceae > Burkholderia > Burkholderia sp. MSMB2157WGS. The sequence continues at coordinate 27,164 of NZ_LPJG01000001.1, forward strand.
GTTGTTCGCCTTGTTGAACACGGCGCCGCTCGCGACGCCTGCGAGCAGGTTGCTGACCAGCGCGCCGCTCCACGAACCGAACCCGCCCTGGATGTTGAATGCGCTGCCCATCTGGTTGATCAGCGTCTTCGACACCTCGGCCACCTTCACCTCGAGCATGACCTGCTGCGGCGACGTGACGTTCAGCATGTTGAGCACGCCGCCGCCCTGCTTGCTGCCGCCCGCCGCATCGCCCGCGCTGTCGCCGTACGCGTGGGCGATCTGCACGGCCTGCTGCGCGGCCTGCGAGCTCGACACCGTGCCGGCGAGCACGATCGTGCCGGCCGCGGTCGACACATGAATGTCGCGCTCGTTCGGCATCAGTTGCAGCAGCGACGCCTGCAGGCCGCCGGCGTCCGCGCCGACCGCCACGTCGATCACGCGGCATGCGCCGCTCCTGCCCTGCACGATCATGTTGGTCGTGCCGACCGCGAGCCCCAGGATGTACAGCGTCTGCGGCGACACCATCGTCGCCTGCGCGACGGCCGGATTGCCGATCGTCCGGTTGCGGACCGGCTCGGGCATCGGCACCAGCAGCGACTTGCCGAGCGGCACGGCGACGCTGGTCGATTCGCGCACGGCGCCGACGCAGTTCGGCCCGCGCAGCGGCCCCGCCGACGCGGCAGGCGCGGCGGCCGGCATCGGCGCCATGCTGATCGTCATCTGCATCGGCCCCTTGCCGACCGCGGCCGGCGCGCTGGCGCCGCCCTTCGTCAGCACCGCCGATTCGACGCCTTCCTGCGCGAGTGCGCCATACACGGTCAGCCATCCCGAACAAAGGATCGCGGCCATCGTCGTACCCCGTGCGACGCGTGTGCGTAGCGGGCCGGTACCTGTGCGTTGCGGTTTGATCTTCATTTCGTCTGATCCCCCGAGAGACCGGCGCCGTGCCGGTTATCGACTTCCAAGGCCGCCGCGCGTTGCCGGCGGCCGATCTGTTGGTCTGTCTATATGGATGACTTCAGAAACATTCGACGCTGCCTTTCACGCCGGTCAGCACGCCGACGCAATCGCGCCGCGCTTCCGGCGCCGCATGCGACGCGACGTGCACGCGGACCGGCCGCGCGCGAACGGGCGCCGGCTGCGCTTCGGGTGCGGGCGCCTTGCCGAGCAGCGTCAGCTTGGTCGCGCCGTCCGTGTTCAGCGTCTTCTGGTCGACCTGATTGCGCAGCACGAGCGACAGCGTGCCGACGCTGCGTGCGACGTCGAGCCGTTCGGCCTGCTCGGGCGTGACTTCCAGCGTCACCGCGTTGACCACCTTCGGCGCCGTGTCGTCGCGGCTCACCTGCTGCGCGACGGCGAGCACGAGGATGTGCTCGAGCACGATCTTGGAGATGCTCTGCCCGTCGGTCTTGCCTTGCTGTTCCTGCGTGTTGACGATCACGTCGACGTAGTTGCCCGGCAGCGCGAAGCCGGCGACGCCGACCACGTCGTTCACGCGCACCGTGATCGCGCGGCTGCCGTCGGCGATCACCGCGGACAGCCCACCCTTCGTGCCGACCGGCGCGAGCTTCGACTCGATCACCGGCTCGCCGCGCGCGAGGCTGGTGCGCACGACGCGCCCTTCGAGCGCCTTCGTATCGGTGAACGCGCCGGTCGGCACGCTGCCCGACGGCCAGCTCACCATGTGGATCTGGTTCGGCCCGAGCGGCTCGCCCAGGTTCAGGTCGGTGCTGGCGACCGCAACGGAAGTGACCGAGCTCGTGGACGTCTGTACCAGCCAGTGGGACGCGAACACGACCGCGGCAAGACCCGCGATCATCGCGACGACCAGCATCATGAGCGCTCGACTGTTTTTCATGGCAATGCTCCTCGACGAATCGTGAAAGAAACCGCTCAACCGGTGACGAACGTACGGCCCCCTCGCTCGACGGGCGGCGGATGGCTGCCGTCCCGCTCGGGCGCCGCACCGAAGTAACTCGCCCATGCGTCGTACAGCGCGTCGTGCGTCACCTCGGGCGGATCGCCGCGATAACGCGCGCCGGCGGCCACGAGGCGCAGCAGGTCCGCCGGAAAGCACGCGAGAAACGCCTTGCCGGTCGGCAGGTGCAGCCGATGCAGCAGGAAGTCGAACGCATCGCTCGCCGACACGAGCCCGAGCGATGCGCAGGCCGCGTCGTACACCGCGCGGTAGTCGTCGATCGACATCGCGCCGACGTGCAGCTTCGAGCCGAGGCGGCGCATGAACGCGTCGTCGCAGAACTGCTCCGGCGCCAGGTTGCTCGAGAACACCGGCCATACGTCGAACGGCAGCACGAAGCGGTTGCCGGATTCGAGCGTCATGAAATCGACGCCGCGATCGAGCGGACGCAGCCAGCGATTGAGCAGGTCCCGCGGCTCGACGCGCTGGCGGCCGAGATCGTCGACGACGTACATGCCCATGTTCGCCTTCATGTGCGGCGGCGCCTGGTAGAAGCCGGCCGCTTCGTCGCGACGCAGGTCGAGCTCGTCGAGCGTCAGCTCGCCGCCCGACATCACGACCGGCCGCCGGCACAGGCGCCAGCGGCGATCGACCGACTGGCCGCCGCCCGCGGCTTGCGCGTCGACATGCACGAGCGGGTCGTAGACCTGGATCACTTCGCCGGCCGCACAGATCGCGTGCGGCACCGGCACGCGGCCGTGCATCAGCGCGCCGAGCCGCTCGGCGAGAAAGGTCTTGCCGCTGCCGGCCGGGCCGTAGATCAGCAGCGGCCGGCCCGCGTTCAGCGCGGCGGCTGCCGCATCGAGCACCGCCGTGTCGATCACGACGCCTTCGAACGCCGCCCACACGTCGCTCTGGCCGATGTGCAGCTTGCGCACCGAATGCGCGGCCACGCTCGCGAGATACGCGTCGAGCGTCACCGGCGCAGGCCCGCTGTAGCCGCTGCGTTCCCGTTCCTCGAGTGCGAGCACGCGGCCCGCATCGGTCAGGCGGAACGTCACGTCGAGATCGGTCGCGCCGCGATGGGTCAGCTCGACGAGATGCTCGCGCACCAGGAACGCAAAGACGTCGTCGAGCACCGCGAGCGGCAGGCAGTGCCGCTCGACGAGGTCGCCGTACGACGGGCGGCCGAGCACCAGCGTCGACTTCAGCACGAGGCCGGCGACGAACGCCATGCCGAGCCCCGTTTCGGCGAGCGAGCGCGGCGCCGACGGCAGATGCGCGCCCAGCTTCGTATGGACCTCCCGCGACGGCGGCGGATCGGGCAGGCGTGCCACCTGCGCATCGCGTCTCGGTTCGGTGTGGTTCGTGTTCATGATCGTTGCGTCCTCGTTGCGTCTTCGTTGCGGATCCGCCGCGCTATGCGCACGACGCGAACAGCATGCCCAGCGTGCCGGCCGCGATCGCCACGCCGTACGGCAGCGTGCCGACCGAGACGATCTCGGCGGGGCCGTCGTCGGCCTCGGCGCCCGCCGCTGGCGAGCGCCGCACGATCAGCGTGCGCACGTTCGCCCACATCCGGCGCGTCCGCCCGCGCAGCAGCGCGTAGGCGACGGCGCCGATCCCGCCGGCCAGGAACGTGGCCAGCACGATGTAAAACGTCATTTCCGCGCCGACCCACGCACCGATCGCGAGCATCAGCTTCACGTCGCCCGCCGCCATCCCGCGCAACAGGTAGAACGGCAGCAGCAGGCCGAAGCCGGTCGCGGCGCCGGCGAGCCAGCCGAGCACGCCCGCCGGCACGCCGTGCAACAGACACTGCGCAACCAGCGCGCCGGCCAGGCCAAGCAGAACGAGACGGTTCGGAATGCGACGGGTCGCGATGTCGGTGCTGGCCGCAGCGATCGCGAGCAGCGTCACGCACAACGGAACCGGGTAAGGCGGCGCAACGGGAAACATGGCGAACCTCGCGGATCGAATCGGTGGATCAGGAAGCCATCGCCAGCGCGGTGGTCACGGCGGCCGTCGCGGCCGCGGCGATCATCTCGTACGCGTCGCCGAGCGAGCCCTTCAGCGTGACGACGCTGCCCAGTACCGCGATGGCGAACATCGACGCGAGCGACGCATATTCGATCGACGTCGCGCCTCGTTCGTCGGCGATCCAGCCACGTGCGGCACGCATGACGGCTTGCATGACGGTCTCCGGTTTCCGGTTGATCGGATCGCCGGGGACGGCTCGAGCGCTGCACCGGCCGAGCCGTCCGCGGCACGCTCCATCAGATGGCTGCGACCGCCGAATCGAGGTCGTCGGCGATCGTGCTGAACACGGTCTTGAGGTCCTTGCCGACCGTCGACAGCGCGGCGATGATGCCGATGGCGATCAGGGCGGCGATCAGGCCGTATTCGATGGCCGTCACGCCGTCTTCATCGCGTACGAAACGGCTGACTTGCTGAACGAGCTTGGACATGATGATCTCCTTGCGTAGTCACTTTCAAAGCCCTCGCGTGCCGGCAGGATCGAATGATCCGGCATCGATACGTCGAGGCAGGTTGTTGATGCCGTGTGGTGTCGACGAACAATTCGGAGGAGCCGTTCGCCGTACCGTTCGTCAAATCGCTGCCACGATCGAATCCAGATCGTCTGCCACCGTGCTGAAGACGGTTTTCAGATCCGTACCGACCGTCGTCAGCGCGGCGACGATGCCGATCGCGATCAGTGCGGCGATCAGGCCGTATTCGATGGCCGTCACACCGCCCTGATCGTCGGCGAACCAGGCGATCTTTTCGATGATTCTCGACATGAGCACTCTCCTTTCGGACTACTATGAAATACCCTTCGTCGGTCAGGACGTCGGGGGCTGGCACCACCGGCACTACTCTGGAAATCGGAAGCCGACGATCAGTCGCGGAAACGGGGCGGACCGCCCCTGTCCGTGCGAACGGGTACCGGCGAGACGGAGCACGAGAGACGCGTGTACGGTTCGACCGGCCGGACGAACCGGGCAGGTCGAGCGACCGGAGCGGCACGACGGCCGTTCGACGCATGGAATTCGATTGAACGAGAGACGAGCTCCCGGCAAAGCAGCAATGTGTCTTTAACGCGGCTTGCGAACCGCGATGCGCTGTGGTCTTTCATTTTTATTCCCCATGTACTGCCATGCCGATTTCTTATTGCCCTGAAGCAACCGGGTCTCTCGGGCCGTTCGACGACGGTTCCCGCGGGTGATCGAACTGGAGCGGCGTGTTCCCCGACGCGCTCCGACCGGTCTTTTCCCCAGGTGATTCACGAACCGGCTGCGCGGCGTTTCTGCCTGAACCGTCCGATCGTCACATCGTCGACTGCCGTGCCAACGCTTACGCAAAGAGCGGACCATCCCGGGCGAAATCGAGGCGCGGCAAGGGTTCCGTCGATCCGCACGCCCTCCCGCCAAACGTCCGGCCGCCTAAATGTTTCAACTTTGATATATGCGCTTCGAGCGCATGCGGTCGGCGTGAAACCCCGTCGCCGCGCTGCACAAAGGGCCCAAAAAATTTTCTCGGGATTTTCCCGAACGCGGCGGGCCGTGCGTGCGGCTCGGGTCCGGCGGCATGCACGGCCCGCAAAAATCGCGGAATGTTTCAAGCCGGAAACACGAATTCCGGTGGCAGCGTTTTCTCATACCAGAAATGGCGGTTTTCAACCGCATCGCTGAACACATTCAATGTCGGCCGGCCGTGCGCGGTTTGCATCGAGCGATTTTTTCTTCAACAATGAATTCACCGGACAACGCCGTTTCAGAGCGATCGATCCGCAAGGGCACGACAACATCAAACGGCTGCGACGGACCACGCGGCCACACGACAGACGGGGCATCATGTACACAGCCAATCGTGGAACGCGCGATCGCGCAATACGCTGTGCTCAATGGCTGACGGCCGACCGGATCATTCCGTACAGCTGCATCATGCTGATGCTCTTCGTGGCGCTAGTAATCGTCTGGGGCGTCGTGACCGACGGCTTCACGTCGAACGCCACCGCGCGCCCCGGCACCGACTTCTCGGTCTTCTGGACCGCATCGCATCTCGTGTTGCAAGGCCATGCCGCATCGGCCTACGACCCTTCGTCGTTCGCGCGGGCCGAGTTCGCGCACTTCGGTGCGTCGCTGCAAAGCCGGCCGCTTCCCTGGCTCTATCCGCCGACGATGCTGCTGTTCGTCGCGCCGGTTGCCCTCGTGCCTTTCCTGCCCGCTTACTTCCTCTTTTTCGCGGGCAGTCTTTTATGCTACGCGTTCGCCGTCTTGCACTTGTCGGGGCTGCGCGCGCATCTTCCCGTGCCGCGTGCCGCTGCGCTCGTCGTCGCCGCGTATTCGGCAGCGTGCGTGTCCGCGCTGTTCGGCCAGAACAGCATCCTGACCGCCGGCCTCGCCGCGCTCGCGCTGCATCTGCTCGGCAAGCGTCCGGTCGTGGCGGGCGTGCTGATCGGACTGCTCGCGATCAAGCCGCAACTCGCCGTCGTGTTCCCGTTCGTGCTGATCGCGACGCGTGCGTGGCGCACCTTCGCGGCGGCGGCGACCAGCGCGGCGCTGTTCGCCGCGGCCGGCGTCGTGCTGGCCGGCCCCGCCGCGCTGCACGGGGTGAGCCAAGCGATGTCGACGGTACGCGCGCAGCATTTCATGCTCGCGTCGTACTGGCTCGCGTCGCCGACGCCGTTCGCCGCACTGCGGCTCGCGGGCGCATCGGTCGCGGCCGCGCTGGCCGCGCAGGCGGCGGTCGCGCTGCTCGCGATCGCCGCGGCCGTCAGCGTATGGCGTCGCACGCACGACATGCGCCTGCGCGGCGCGGTGCTGGCGGTCGCCACGCTGCTGACGACGCCTTATCTGTGGCATTACGAACTCACCTGGCTCGGCATCGCGCTCTTCTGTCTGATCGCGCACGGTCTCGACGAAGGCTGGCTGCCCGGCGACCAGGGCATCCTCGTGATCGCGTGGCTGCTGCCGGTCTTCGAGATGTTCAATCGGCTGATGAAGCTGCCGCAAATCGGGCCGGTCGTGCTGCTCGCGGTGCTGTTGGTCGTCCTGCGTCGCACGGCACTGGCGACACGAGGCCAGCAATGAAAACGCCCTCGTTCGCCCGCCATGCGCATTCCGCCATCGACGTGCATCCGGAACTGCCGATCGCGGGCCCGCGCCGCCGTCCGCACTGGCTCAATCGCGACCGCGTGCGCCTCTATGCGGGCGCCGTGCTCCTGACGGAGCTGCTGTTCATTGGCATCTACCTGGTTCGCATGATCGTGTCGAACCACGGCGCACCCGAGCCGCTGTCGCCGGATTTCTCCCCAATCTGGAGCGCCGCGTGGCTCGCCGCGCACGGGCACGGCGCCGATGCGTGGCATTACGCCACGCTGTTCGCGATCGAGCAGTCGGCGACACCGACGATGACGCTCGCGGGTGGCACGCAACCGTGGCTCTATCCGCCGACGATGCTGCTGCTCGTGCTGCCGCTCGGCTGGCTGCCGTACACGCTGGCGCTCGCACTGTGGCTCGGCGTCACGCTCGCGCTGTTCGCCGCGGCGATCCATGCGACCGTCCAACGCGATGTCGCGTGGCTGTGCGCACTGGCGTTCCCCGGCGCGTTCCTCACGGTGATCGTCGGCCAGACGAGCCTCTTCACGGCTGCGCTCGCCGCCCTCGGCCTGCTCGCGCTGAACCGCCGTCCGGTCGTGGCCGGCATCTGCTTCGGGTTGCTGACGATGAAGCCGCAGCTCGCGGTGCTGTTCCCGCTCGCGCTGCTGTGCGCCGGCCAATGGCGCGCGCTGGCCGCGTGGGCCGCGACGATCGTCGTCGGTGCCCTGCTCGCGACGCTCGCGTTCGGCGTCGGCCCGTGGCTCGCGTTCATGCACACGATCGCCGATGTCTACACGATCGTCGGCACCGGTCATGCGCAGCTCGCCCGCATGCCGACCGCATTCGCGCTCGCGACGCTGGCCGGCTGGCCCGCGCTCGTCGCGCGCGGCCTGCAATTGCTGTCGGCCGCGGCTGCCGCGATCGCCGTCGTCTACGCTTGGCGCGGCGCCTGTTCGTACGCGCTGCGCGCCGCGACCCTCGCATGCGCATGCCTGCTCGTCAGCCCCTATCTGTACGACTACGACCTGACGTGGTACGGCATCGTGATCGCGTGGTACGCGCGCTATGCATGGACGCACGGCTGGCGGCACTTCGATCGCGAATGGCTGATGCTGCTGTGGCCGATGCCGCTCGCGGGCCTCGCGATCGTGCCGCATCTGTCGTTCCAGTTCATGCCGCTCGTGACGCTCGCGTCGCTCGCGCTCCTCGTCGGCCGGATCGCGCGGGAACGACGCGACGTGCCGTCGATGCCCGATGCGCGCGACAGCTCGACCGAGACCGCATTCGCGCACCCGGTCCGACCGCACCACCGCCCGGCGCACGGCATGCGCCGCACCGGCCGCCCGACGTTCGGCGCCAGCCGGTAAAGCGACATCACAAGGGGAATCATCATGCGGGAATCCATCTACACGCCGCTCGTCTCGCTGGTCGTGCCGTTCTACAACGAAGGCGAAGCCGTCGAGCGCTTCTTCGACGTCGTGATTCCGTTGTTGAGCGCGATCGACGCGATCCGCTTCGAGATCGTCTGCGTGAACGACGGCAGCCGCGACGACACGCTCGAACGCCTGGTCCGGATCGGCGCCGCCGAGCGGCGCGTGCGCGTCATCGACCTCACCCGCAATTTCGGCAAGGAGGCCGCGCTGACGGCCGGCCTCGACGAAGCCGCCGGCGACGCGGTGATCCCGCTCGACGCCGACCTGCAGGACCCGCCGAGCCTGATTCCGGTGCTGATCGATCACTGGCGCGACGGCGCGGAGGTCGTCGCGGCCAAGCGCAGCAACCGCGCGTGCGATTCGTTCGCGAAGCGCACCGCCGCCGCGATCTACTACCGCGTTCACAACCTGCTGTCGGACGTGAAGCTGCCGGAGAACGTCGGCGATTTCCGGTTGATGGACCGCAAGGTCGTGAACGCGCTGCGCAACCTTCCCGAGCGGCACCGCTTCATGAAAGGGCTGTTCGCGTGGGTCGGCTACAAGACCGTGATCGTCGAGTACCAGCGCGATCCGCGCAGCGCCGGGCACTCGAAGTTCTCCGGCTGGAAGCTGTGGAATTTCGCGCTGGAAGGCATCACCAGCTTCAGCACCGTGCCGCTGCGCAGCTGGACCTACATCGGCGTCGGCATCGCGGCGCTCGCGTTCCTGTACGGCACCTTCATCATCCTGCGCACGCTGCTGTTCGGCAATCCGGTGCTGGGCTACGCGTCGCTGATCTCGGTCACGCTGTTCATCGGGGGCATCGAGCTGATCGGAATCGGCGTCGTCGGCGAATACGTCGGGCGAATCTACGACGAATCGAAGCAACGGCCCGTCTACCTGATCCGCCGCCGCTACCAGGCGCACGGCAAGGTGATCGAACTGCCGGTCGCGCGCGACGCCCGCCGCCAGCCGCCCCGCCGGCGCGCGCATCCGGCCAGGGCGCGCATCGGCGCACGCTGACGTGCGCTTGCCATGATCGGCCTGCTCCAGGCCGAGCGCACGAGGCTCGTGCGCTTCGGCGTGTCCGGTCTCTGCTCGACCGCGATCCACACGCTGGTCGCGACGGCGCTGTTCGCGCTGCTCGAAGCGACGCCGGTGACCGCGAATGCGGTCGCGTTCCTTTGCGCGACCGCGTTCTCGTATCTGGCGAATACGCTGTGGAGCTTCTCGTCGACGGTGCACGCCCGCAACGCGCTGCGCTTTCTCGCGGTCACGCTCGCCGGCTTCGTCGAAACGTTGCTGCTCGCGGGCGCCGCCGAGGCGCTGGGTGCGTCGCGCGCGATGGGCGTCGTCGCGATCGCGCTGCTGATCCCGCCGACGACGTTCGTGCTGCACCGGCTCTGGACGTACCGGTAAGCGCCCTTTTCCCGTTCCCGCCAATAATCGGACAATCAATTAACAGATTCAATGTCGCCATATTTATGTAACGCATCGATTCGATTGATTCCGATTTCAAAATTAACCCGATAAATCATTTTATCGACCTGTTTACTTTTACAGCTTCCACGATCAATCAAACGGGATAACCTGCATTCGCCGTCGCTTCTGCATGCGTCGAAACCGGCGAAAACCCTTGCAGCACCAAGCGATGGCGGTTGCACGAAGCAATTCGCGCAACGATAAGTTCCATTACTTTAAACGGGAGCTTCTATGTCACGCGTTACCGATGTGCTCGTCTCGTTCGATACCGAAACCATTCTCCAGAAATATCCGAATCCCAGCCGGGATCCGAAAAACCCGACGCTGATCGACTGGAAGCACGTGTACATGGTCACCAACCAGGACAACGTGGTTTCCGGGCAGGCGGGCGGCGAGCTCGACCTGAAAGCGCAGGTGGGCGACCTGATCCGCTGGCGCGAAACGAGCCTGTCGCTCGGCTTCGAAAAACAGGTCATTTTCTACGGCTTCATCGCGAATCAAGGCAAGGACCTGATCTCGCCGCCGACGCCGCGCAAGGCCACCGCGTCGATCCCGATTCCGAATCCGAGCTCGCCGTCGACGCCGACCTGCCAGAAGGTCGACAACTATTACTGGTCGTCGGAAACGCTGTCGGAGGGCCGCGTGACCTACCACTTCTACTTCCAGATCATCGATCGCAACTGTCAGTCGCTGGGCTGCTATCAGTGGGATCCGTTCATTTCGATCCACAACTGATCGTCGATCGCGGCAAGCGGGTGGCCGCACGGCCGCCCGTGTCATTCCCTTGTTGCGGAGGAAGCGCTCATGTCTGGTCTTCGTTGCGATGTTCTCGCGATCGTCGACGCCGCCACGCTGCTGTCGGCCCACCCCGATGCGAGCCGGAACGCCGATACGCCAACCGTCATCGACGGCCGGCACATCTACGTGATAAGCCCCGGCGACAGTCGGCTCGGTCACAACGACAGCAAGTTCTTCGCCGGCCTGCAACCGGGCGACCAGCTTCATCTACGCGAAACCGCGCTCGCGCTACGTGCGGAGGTAACCGTGCTGTTCGTCCGGTTCACGCTGAAGGACGCCGGCATCGTCGCGCCGATCGAAGCGGAAATCCGCGACGCCGCCATGCCCGTGCCGGACGGCGACGACCTGCTGCATCCGTCGTGTCGGCCGATGAAAGACCACTTCTGGCGCAGCGAGGTGCTCGCCGCGGGCGCCACCACGTGCACGGCCGATTTCGCCGTGCTCGATCGCGACGGCGCCGTATCGGGCTATTTCCGCTGGGAAACGGCGATCGAGATCGCCGCCAGCTCGCCCGACACGAAATAGCCCGGCGTCACGCCATAGCGGATCGCGACGGCTATTTCACGCTGCCGCCGCGTACCGGCTTCAACGCGATCGGGGCGGAAGACGGCGCCGACAACGACTACGACGATGTCGACGTGGGCGGCGTCGCGTGCCGTGCTCAGGTGCGCGGCAACCCCGGCGGATTGGTCTGCGACCGGTCGATCGCCTCGGCGTCCAACCGCCAGTGATCGAGGGCCTTCCGGTAGCTGCCGTTGGCGATCAGCGCATTGATCGCGAGCGTCAGCGGCTCGGCGAGGCCGCTGTCCTTGCGGGTCGTGATCGCGATGTCCGCGGTGCGCGGCCAGCCGCCGCTGACGGTGCCGATCAGCTTCGCATCGCCACGCAGCGACGCCTGATACGCGAGCATCGAGTTCACGCTGAAGATCGTGTCGACGCGGCCCGACTGCAGCGCGACCCAGCGCTCGGCCGCATCCGCGTAATACTGGATCTCGACGGGCGCGAGACCGTGCGCGACGTTCTGCCGGTTCCATTCGAGCAGGATCTTTTCCTGGTTCGTGCCCGAATCGGTCACGACACGCAGCCCGGCGACATCCTTCGGCTCGCGGATCGCCGCCAGCTTGCTGCCGATCTTCACGTGGAAGCCGAGCTGGTCCTTCCGGTAGGTCGAGAAATCGAATTTCTCCTTGCGCTGCTCGGTGACCGTCACGTTCGAGATCACCGCGTCGACCTTGCCGGACTGCAGCGCGAGCGGCCAATCGGCCCACGCGAGCGGCACGATCTTCAGCTTGCGGCCGATACTGTCCGCGATCAGTTGCGCGAGATCGGGATCGAAGCCGACCACCGTGCGTGCGTCGGTCGCATAGGTGCTGAGCGGCGGCAGATTCGGCGCGATGCCGATCGTCAGCGTGTTCGCTTCGGCAAACCGGAAGCCGGCCGGCAGCGCCTGCTCGACCGCCGGGTTCACGACGCCGCGCTGCCGGGCCGGCTGCTCGGGACTCAGGTCGAACGACGCCGCCTGCGTGGCGACGGCGCTCCCGGCAATCAGCGCGACGGCCAGCACGCGGGCGATGCGCGCGACGGGAAAAACGGTTCTTCTCATGTCTTGTGGAATCCTGTATTGATTCGACGATGCAGGAAACGAAGCGTGCGGGCAGCGGGCCGGCAACGTTCGGCGCCAGTCGCTGCCAGGCCGGGTCGCTCACGCAGGCGCCGCTTCGAGTTCGACCGCGGCCGCGCGCGGCGGCGCCGCTTGCACGGCCGGCGACGGCTGCCTCGCCTGCGCCGGTTCGCCCGCATAGAGCGCTTTCGGGTCGAACACGCGCGCCTGCAGCGGCGTGAACGCGCGGAAATTCCACAGGCTGCGCGCGACGAACACGCGCTGCACCCAGCGGAACGCTCGATCGTTCTCGTCGTACTGCGGATCGAAGCGATCGCGCGAATGCAGCGTGAAGTGGTTGTTGATCAGCACCAGCTTGCCGGGCGACACCTGCACGCCGAACGACACTTCGCGCACCGCGCGATACAGGTTGGCCAGCGCTTCCTGCGCGCGCGCATTGACCGCCAGCACCATGTCCGGATAGAACGCGACCGTCACGCGCGGCGCATCGAGCGGCCCCGACAGCACGGCGCTCAGGTCGGTGTTGTCGCGCGGCGTCGGCGTCGCGCCACGCCACCGGTACGGCACGCGAATGATGTAGTGCTCGCCGTAGAGTTGCGCAATATCGTCCGGCGACAGCAATTGCAGCGCGCGGCGCGCATCGGCGAGCCGCGTGTACGGGCCGCCGCCGGCCTCGCTGCGCACGCCGAGCAGCAGCAGCGCGAATGGCGACGTGTCGCCTTCCGGCATGTGCGCCTGCGCGGCGTTCTCGATATGGAAATCGAGTTCGACCTCGGAGCCGAGGCCCGTATAGTCGCGCGCGGTCGCCTTGTGCGGCGTCAGGTTGTTCACCAGCTCGCGGCCTTCGTGCGCGATCGAGTACGGCTCGCCCGCCAGCGTGCTCAACGCGACCAGCACGTTCTCGCTCAACACGCCGGCCTTGAACGAGCGGCCGGTTTCCTCGAATCGCGGGCTGCCGGTCACGCCGTCGTCGATCGGCAGGTTGTCGATCTCGATCGAGCCGTGCGCGTCCGCGGTCGGCGCCTTCGCCCGATCGAATGCGTCGACGATCCGGTCGGGAAACGCGTTGTAGGCCAGCTTGCGGACCGCGCTGATATAGCCTGCGCCGCCGGCCGGATCGTAATCCAGCGCGCCGAGCGTCGTGCGGATGTGAGCGGATTCCGCTGCCGTCAAAGCGATGCGTTCATCTGCGAGATAGGTCATAAGTCTCTCGTATAAAGATCTGGTTCGAAGAGCGGCGTGGCATCGCCGCCGCGCTCCGCCGTCCTCGGGGCGAAGCGCTCGACAAGACTAGGAGACCCGCATTGCATTGCGAAATGATATTAATTCGATTGCAAACGAACATTATCGATATAAGTTCAGCAATCCGGCCGGAACCGGTTCACCTCGCTCGAGCGGCCCTTTAACAGGAATACTTGTTAAAAAATCGCTGCTTATTATTTGTATTCGCTAACGGGTCGATGCTATTTTTCCGTCGGATTCGACGCAGCGACCGGCGCCCGACGGGCAGCCGGCTTCCCTCGTCCGCCTTACGGAAACCCGCCCGATGAACCGATACCGCCAGCCGTCCCACGCGCCCTATACGCCCTACACACCCCATACGCCCCGGGAGTCGCGATGAGCGACCGTGCCCCGGCGCTCGACCGCGTCGAGCGCGCGCCGATCGCCGCCGCGGATTCGCCCCGCGCGTCGCTGCGCGCCCTCTTCCCGACCGTCGCCGCCGCGAGCCTCGGCTTCGCGATCGTCCAGCTCGACGTGACCGTCGTCAACGTCGCGATCCCGAGCCTCGGCCACGCGTTCGGATCGAGCGTCCACGGGCTGCAGTGGATCGTCGATGCCTATACGCTGTCGTTCGCCGCGCTGCTGCTGACGTCCGGCACGCTGGCCGACCGCTTCGGCAGCCGTCGACTGTTCGCGTACGGCCTTGCGCTGTTCCTGCTCGCGTCGCTCGGCTGCGCGCTCGCGCCGTCGCTGGCGGCGCTGGTTGCCGCGCGGATCGCGCAAGGCGTCGGCGCCGCGATGATCCTGCCCACGTCGCTCGCGCTCATCACGCATGCGTGCGCCAGCGATGCCGCCGCGCGCGTGAAAGCCGTCGCATGGTGGAGCGCGACGGGCGGCGCGATCAGCGCGGCCGGACCGACGCTCGGCGGCCTGCTGATCGATTCGCTCGGCTGGCGCGCGATCTTCTTCATCAACCTGCCGATCTGCGCGCTCGGGCTGTGGCTCACGCTGCGCCACGTGCAGGATTCGGCCGCCGCGCGCACGCGGCTGTTCGATCCGGCCGGCCAGATCGTCGCGGTGCTCGTGCTCGGACTGCTGACGGGCGGCATCATCCGGGCCGGCGCGCACGGGATCGGCGATCCGTATGCGGCCGGCGCACTGATCGCGTCGGTCGCGCTCGGCGCGTCGTTCGTCGCGATCGAGCGGCGCGCGAGCGCGCCGATGCTGCCGCTCGCGTTCTTCCGGATCGCGCGCGTGCCGGGCGTGCTCGCGATCGGCGCGATCACGAATGCGGCGTTCTACGGGCTGATCTTCTCGCTGAGTGTCTATTTCCAGAACGCGCGCGGCTTCACGGCGACCGAATCGGGGCTCGCGCTCGCGCCGCTCACGATCATCATGCTCGCCAACATCGCGAGCGCTCGGCTCGCGGTCCGCTACGGGTTTCGCGCGACCGTCATCGTCGGTCTCGCCGTGTCGCTCGCCGGCTATGTGTGGCTGTGGCGGACGCTCGCCGCGCACGCGCCGTACGCGTTGCTGGCGCCGGGGCTCGCGGCGATGGCGATCGGCGGCGGCATCGCGATTCCCGCGCTGACGTCGACGATGCTCGGCAGTGTCGAGGCCGGGCGCTCGGCCACTGCGTCCGCGATCCTCAATACCGCACGCCAGGTGGGCGCCGCGATCGGCGTCGCGACGCTCGGCGCGCTGGTCGCCGGCCAGGGCGCGGCCATCGCGACCGGCGCGGCGCGCGCGTTCGCCGTGGCGGCCGTGCTCGTCGCGGCCTGTGTCGTGCTGGCGGTGCGCTGGCCCGGCGACCCGGCCGATACCGGCACGCGGGCCTGAGCACGCCGGCGCCCCGCCTCCTTCACCCGATCCCCCATCCGAGCGAGGAATCCATGCAGCATCGCTTCATCGATACCGTCCTGATCGTCGACGGCGCGTCGACCGCCGCTTACCTGGCCCCCGCGTTTCGCGCATACGGCATCCGTTGCGCGCATGTGATCAGCGACCCCGATCTGCCGGCAATCTACCGAAACCAGTTCGTGCCGTCCGACTACATCCGGCAGGTCCAGCATCGCGGCGACATCGACGCGACGCTCGCGCAACTGAGCGACCTGCGCATCGGCGCGGTGCTGCACGGCCTCGACGCGGCGCTCGAGCTGGCCGATACGCTGGCCGAGCGGCTCGACGTGCCGTTTCGCAACCCGCTCGCGACCTCCGCCGCGCGACGCGACAAGTTCGCGATGAACGAACGCATTCGTCAGGCCGGGCTGCGCGCGCCCGCGCACTTTCACAGCACGTCGGTCGACGAAGCGCTCGACTGGGCGCGCGCGCACGGCACGTTGCCGCTCGTGGTGAAGCCGGCGCGCAGCGCGGGCGTGGCCGGCGTGAAGATCTGCCGGACGCTCGCGCAGATCGAGGCCGCCGCGCGCGACGTGCTGGCCACCCGTTCGCTGTACAACCAGCCGAACGACGACATCGTGATCCAGAGCTATTCCGAGGGGCAGGAATACATCGTCGACTCGGTGTCGTTCGAGGGCCGCCATCGCGTGGTCAGCCTGTGGGAGGTGCATCGCGACCGCACGCACGCGCCGCGGCTCGACAAGATGCTGGTGCTGAACCACACCGATCCGCGCTACGCGCCGCTGCTCGACTATGCGGCCGACGTGCTCGACGCGCTGGACGTGCGCTTCGGGCCGACCCATCTGGAACTGTTCGATACGTCCGACGGCCCGACGATCGTCGAGCTGAACGCCCGTCTGCACGGCAGCCTCGATCCGCGGCTGACGAGCGCGGTCAGCGGCGAGAATCACGTGTCGGCCGCCGTCGAAGCCGTGCTGCATCCGGAGCGGCTGTTCGGCGACGTCGCCGCGCCGACGGATTTTCGCGGGTACTGCGGGCACGTGCTGTTGCTGTCGTCGCGCAACGGCGTGCTGCGGCAGGATTTCACGTGGCAGGCGATCCAGGCGCTGCCGTCGTTCGTCGGGCTCAAGCAGTGGGTCAAGGTCGGCGACTCGCTGCGCGTGACCACCGACCTGCAGACGGCGCTCGGCACGGTCGGCCTCTACAGCCCGACCTTCGAGCGGCTGCTCGAGGATTGTCGGCGGATTCGCGAAATCGAGGCCGACTTCTTCGCGGACGAAGGCGCGGTCGCGCCGGCCTAGCGCGTGTTCACGCCAGGGCCGCGCAGTCTCGTATCAGCGTGCGAGCAGCGCACCGGCCTGCCGGCCGAGCACCGCGCGCAATGCGTCGAGTTCGGGCAGCGCAGGCGCTTCGTCGAGCGTGACGAGGTAGGTGGTCACGCTGCCGAGATCGTCGAACGCATGCGTGCGCAGCTCCTTGCGCGCCACGTGCTCGGCCGTGATCCGCTTCGGCAGGATCGCGACGCCCATCCCGGCCGCGACGCAGCCGAGGATCGCGCCGAACGTGCCGAACGACGACACCGATTCGATCGCGACACCGCGCGCCTTCAGCCAGTGCTCCGCGACCGCGCGATACGGGCAGCCGTCGTGAAACGCGAGCAAGCGCACCGTGTTGTCGGCCAACAGTTGCCGGCGCGTGACGGTCACCGCGCTCGCCAGCACCATGTCTTCCGCGAACGCGGGCTCGTAACGCAGCCCGGGCCGCACGACCGCGCGCGCGGTGAGCGCCGCGTCGATCCGGCCGCGCAACAGCGCGTCGGCCAGGTCCGGCTCGCTGCCGATCTGCACCGCGAGGCCGAGCGCCGGATCGCGTTCCTTCAGCGCGGCGGCCAGCGCCGGCAGCCGCGTGGCGGCCGTGCTTTCCATCGACCCCAGCCGCAAGCCGCGGGCTACCGGCGTTTCGCGCACCACCTGCGTCGCTTCGTCGACGAGACGCAGGATGCGGTCGCAATACGGAATCAGCCGGCGCCCGGCATCGTTCAGCACCAGCCGCTTGCCGTGTCGATCGAACAGCGGCGCGTCGAGCGACTCTTCGAGCTGGCGCAGCCGCGCCGTGACGTTCGATTGCGTGCAGCCGAGCCGTTCGGCCGCGCGCAACGCGCTGCCTTCCTGCACGACGGCCCGGAAAGTTTCGAGGAGAGGGATGTTCATATCACTTTCTCTTGTTACAGATTCAGTTTATATCATTTTACTTCTCCAATCATCCGGATTAGCCTAGGCTGTCCGCTTCCAGGGAATCCGCATGCCATCCGCCGCCCGCTTCGGCTTCACTCCGGCTCGCCACCGGCCCGAGGTTCGCCCGTGCGCGCACTGATCGCCGCGTTGGTGCGGCGCGGCCCGACCGTGCTCGCGTGCGGCGTCGGCCTCGGGCTGCTGGCGCCGCCGCTGGCCGACCTCGCGCGGCCGCTGATGCCCGCGACCGTGTTCCTGTTCGTGCTCGGCACGCTGCTGCGCGTCGAGCCGAGCGCCGTGCGCGCGGTGGCGCGGCGTCCCGCCGTGTCGCTGCTGCTGCCCGCCATGACGATGATCGCGTGCCCGGTCGCGCTCGGCATCGCCGCGCGGCTCGCCGGCCTGCCGTACGACTGGGTCGTGGCGCTGGTGATCGCGTACTGCGCGCCGCCGTCGAGCGGCACGTCGACGATCGCGCGCATGCTGTCGCTCGACGCCAGCGTCGCGCTCGTCGCGACCCTCGCGTCGATGGTGTTCGTGCCGCTGACCGCCCCGTTGCTGACGGCCTGGTTCAGCCACGACGCGGCGGTGTCGATCTCGCCGTCGAGCCTCGCGCTGCGGCTCGCGCTGCTGATCGGCAGCGCCGAAGGCGTCGCGTTGCTCGTGCGGCGCTTTGCCGGCGCGCGGCTCGCGCGCCACGCGACGCCGATCGACGCGATCGTCGTCGCCGCGCTGTTGATATTCGCGCTCGGCACGATGGCCGGCATGCAGCAGTCGATCATCGACGCCCCGCACCGCGCACTAACCGCGATCGCCCTCGCATTCGCCGTCAACGCGGGTTTCCAGATCGTCGCGTACGGGCTCACGCCCGGCGACGTCCGCACGCGCCTGAACGTCGCGCTGATCGTCGCCAATCGCAACGTCGGGCTGATGTGGGCGGCGCTCGGGCTGGCCGCGACGCCGACCATGGCGCTCGTGTTCGCGTGCGCGCAGTTGCCGATCTATACGCTGCCGCGCGTCGTCCAGCATCTGCTGCCGCGCCTCGAAGCGCAGCAGCTGCGCCGGCGCCCCCGCTAGCCGGCTTCCTCTTCCGCCCTCGATCAAGGATTCGTCATGAAGCGACTCATCGTGATCGGCGCACGCGCCACCGGCAGCAGCGTCGCGCTGGTGCGCGCCGCCCTCGCACGCCAGGCGGCCGTGACCGTCGTTACCGCGCCCGGCCATCGTCTCGACGGCGTGTTTCCCGACGGCGTCGAGACGGTCAATCTCGCGCCCGACGCCAACCAGCTCGCCGGCTGGCTGCGCGCGCGCTTCGCGGACGAACTCGACACGCTGCGCGTGACGACCGCGCACGACACCTATGCACGCACCGCCGCATGGGTCGCCGATGCGCTCGGGCTGCCCGGCCCCGATGCACGGCACGTCGCGCACGCAGTGTCGAAGTCGAACCAGAAGGCATTGCTCGCCACGCACGGGATCCCGGCCGCGCAATTCGTCGCGGGCACGCTGGCCGCGCCGGCGGCGCTCGCGGCCGCGGCGGCCGCGTTGCGCTTTCCGGTCGTCGTCAAGCCGTCGGAAGGCTCCGCGAGCGACGGCGTGCGCCGCTGCGAGGACGTGGCCGCCGTGCGCGCGCAGCTGGACGCGCTCGCCGCCATGCACGCCGATGCCGCTTCGCGTGCGACCGAACGCGTCGTCATCGAGGAATTCCTGGAGGGCAGCGAATACTGCGTCGAGTATTTCGACGGCCGCTACGTCGGCGCGCTGCGCAAGCTGAAGCGGCACGGCGCCGGTTTTCTCGAGCGCGGGTATACATCCGAACTCGATCTCGACGCCGACACGCTGCGCGCGCTGATCGACGTCGGCGCGCGCGCGACGGCCGCCGCCGGGCTCACGTGGGGGCCCGTGCATCTCGACTGCATCGTGCACGACGGCGTGCCGCACGTGATCGAACTGAATCCGCGCATCGCGGGCAGCTTCATCTGCGACATCGTGCGCGACGGCTACGGCTTCAACGTGGTCGAAGCGTTGCTCGACAAGCTCGATGGACGGACGGTGACGATTCCCGAGCTGTTCGAGCCGCACGCGTATGCGCGCGCCGAATTCCTGCTCGACAGCGATCCCGGTGCGTGGCGGTTCGCGCAGGCCGGCGAGATCGACGACGGCGCGGTCAGGATCAGCTATGGGCCGCAAGTGCTGCCCGATCGAGAACGGCGCGCGTTTCTTTATGTGCGCGTTGCGTTGCCGGCTGCGCATGGTTCGCCGGAGGACTCGGGTTCGGCGGCCGAGCGCCGAACCGTCGTGCAGCCGACGCGGGCGGCGGCTCCGTCTCCCGATCTGAATCCTTCCGCCGGAGAAATAGCGTGACACGCGCGCCCACAGCGCATTCAGTGCAGCGGCGACCACGCCTCCGGCAAGCCGATCGTCGACGTCGCGCTTTCGATCTGCTCCGGACCGCCCGTCGGAGGCCAAAGACCCTCCGCATAGTGCCGCTTTCTCAACGCCATGCGTTCTTCCAGACTCGAGAATCCCCAAATGTGCGTGATGCGCGGCGGTCCATCTAGCGCGTACAGGTTGCAAACGAGATGTGACGTATAGGCGTGGGCCGGACCTATCGCACACTCCCACGCGGAAATGGTCGGCGCAATACCGCCGGCTTTCAGCCAGTAGCGGCGAATCTCGTAGAAGCCGCCGAATGCCGCCGGTTCGACGTCGGGCAGAAAAGGAAACAGCGCATAGCTTTCCATCGCCAATCGAACGGACGCGCTTTCAATTCCGAAAGGTCGCTCGGCGCGCAATGCCCGATTGCGTTCATGCTGCAATTCATCCATCGTCTCGAAGCCACGCAGCACGACAATCCGCGACAGCTCGCCGATTTCCGTGCGCCATGCGCCCAGCAGGCGCCCTCGCGCGTCGGCATCCGACACCCAGCGATGCGCACGGCGGGACACCCTGTCCTGGTCCGTAAGCGGACACGACAACGTCGTAAGTTCATACGGCATTTCAGTTCTCCTTTCGTTCGGATATCGCAATCTATTTCCAAACCGGTGGCCGATAAACGCGCGTCGCCTTGAAACAGAATCCAGTACCATTGCGCAATGGATCTCCTCAAGGCGATGACCGTATTCGTCCGTATCGTGGAAACGGGTAGCCTGACCGCAGCCGCGCAAGCGTCCAACCTGTCGCCGACCATGGTCGGCAACTACCTTCAGGCTTTGGAAAACCGGCTGGGCGCGGTCCTCGTGCACCGCACGACCCGTAAGCAGAAAGTCAGCGCGTTCGGCCACGCTTACTACGAGCGATGCGTCGAAGTCCTCGGCCTGGTCGACGACACGGAACAGCTTGCGCTCGCTCACCTCCAGCAGCCGCGGGGGCGTTTGCGCGTGACCGCGCCCGTCGTGTTTACGAACGAGTGCCTGGTTCCCGCGCTCGCGGACTATTACCCGCGCTACCCCGAGGTCCAGCTCGATATCGTCGCAACCGACTCGCTCGCCGATCTGTTCGACGACGGTTTCGAGGCAGCCATTCGCATCGGCGCGCTCGCCAACCCGGATGTGGTGGCGCGGCCGCTGGCGCCCTATCGGCTGGTGCTGTGCGCGTCGCCCGCTTACGTTCGCGAACACGGTGTGCCGACTACGCCGCAAGCGCTTGCCGAGCATCAATGCCTGACGTATGCGTATCCGCCCCGATCGGAATGGCACGCGGCGCAACCTCGATGGATGCTGGAAGGTCCGGACGGGCCGACGAGCATCGCCGTGGACGGCAGGCTGAAAATCGACAGTGCGGACGCGTTGCGCCGGGCGGCATTGAGAGGGCTCGGTATCGCGATGCTTCCGTCCATGTTGATACGCGACGACATTCGCGACGCGCGCCTCGTCGAGATCATGCCGGACTTCGCCGGGCCGGAACGGCCGATGAATCTGCTTTATCTGCAGGAGAGGCGGAAATCGCCGAAGCTTCGTAGCTTTACCGAATTCGTGGTCGAACGGTTCGGCGCCGAAACGGCCTCCCGGGCGTAATGCGGCTGCCGTCCCTGCTCAAGGCCGGGCACCTCGGCGAAACCGCGAAACTGGAGTTGCCGCCCCTCGATCAAGCACGACCTCGCCGCGCAGATCGTCTATCGATGATCGGCTTTCGGGCGCGGCCGAATCGGAAGCGCCCGAAAGCCGCGCCGCCTCCGGCGTCCATCGCGAACGCCGAAGCCACAGTCAATGCGAAGCACCGAACAATCGAATCACGACACCTCGCAGCCACCGGTTGCCGGCCTCGTGGTGATAGCGCGCGTGCCAATGCTGCCGCACCGCGAACCCGTCGACCGGGATCGGGCATGCATGCACCGCCAGATCGTTGACCTGGGCCAGCGTCTCGCCGATATGACGCGGTAGCGTCGTGATCAGGTCGGTCGTCTGCACGATCGCCCCCAAGCCCAGAAAACCCGGCAATTCCAGCACCACGTCGCGCTCGATGCGCGCCTGCCGCAGCGCCTGTTCGAGGAGTTGCGCGCCGGTTCCGGCCGTAATCGCGACATGCCCTTCCGAACGATATTGCTTTACCCCGAGCCGGCCGCGAATCCTCGGGTGATGTCGATTCACCAGACAAATCCAGTCCTGGTCATACAGCTTCTGCTGATAAATGCCGCCGCCGAGCCACGGCACGTAGCCGATCGCGAGATCGGCTTCGCCCGATTCGAGCGCCCGCTCCGTATTGCCGTCGATCCGTGCGGCTTCCAGCCGGACGCCGGGCGCCTGCGCGCGAACATGGGCCAGCAGCCGCGGCAGCAGCGTGACGTGGCTCGCATCGGTCATGCAGATGCGAAAGCGCCGCTGGGCGGTCGCGGGATCGAAGGCGATTTCCCACGCAGTGAAGCGCCGCAGCGATTCGAGGATTTCCCGGCATGGCCCGATCAACGCGTCGGCTTGCGGCGTCGGCGCCATGCCGCCGGGCGTGCGAATGAAGAGCGGATCGTGCAGGTGCTCCCGCAAGTGCCCGAGCCAGATGCTGACGGTCGGCTGGCTCTGGCCGAGCTGCTCGGCGACGCGCGTGACGCTGCGCACGTCGTACAGGAGATCGAATAGCTGAAGCAGTTTCAGGTCCGGCAGATCGGCTGGCATCGGCGCGTTATTGTCCATGGCAATGACGCCATTGTATCCATTGCATTGTCGACATGAGCGCCGGCTTCTATCGTGAGGCCACACGTCAAGGAGACAGCATTGAAAATCGCGATTCTGGGAGCCGGCGCACTGGGTTGCGCGATCGGCGCCACCCTCACCGAAGGCGGTCACGAGACCTGGTTGATCGACCGCTCGCCCACGCACGTCGATACGATGCGGCGCGACGGCCTGCGGGTCGACGACGCCGGCGGCTCCCGGCACGTCCGCGTTCACGCGACGACGCAGGCTGCCGAAGTCGGCGCGGCCGACCTGGTGGTGGTGCTGGTCAAGTCGTTCCACACCGACGCGGCCATCCGCGGCGCCCGCTCACTCGTCGGGCCCGATACCGTCGTGCTGTCGCTGCAGAACGGCCTCGGACACGAAGACATCCTGAGCGACGCCGTCGGCCGCGAGCGCGTGCTCGCGGGCAAGACCTACGTCGGCGGCGTGCTTCGCGGGCCGGGCCATATCGAATCCGGCGTCATCGGCAAGGCCACCTACATCGGCGAACTCGACGGCCGCATCACGCCGCGGGTGCGGGCGATCGCCGACGCGTTCGATACCGCCGGCCTCGCGACGACGATCAGCGACAACATCGTCGGCACGATGTGGGACAAGCTGCTCGTGAACGTCGCGACCGGCGCGCTGACCGGCGTCACCGGCCTCACCTACGGCCAGCTTTACGACGAGCCGCTGCTGAAGGCGACGTCGCTCGCGGCTGTCGCCGAGGCGATCGCGGCGGCGCAGGCGGCCGGCGTCAGGCTGTCGATGACCGATCCCGAACAGGCGTGGACGCTCGCCGCCGAGGGGCTGCCCGCGGCCTTCAAGACCTCGATGTTGCAAAGCCTGGAGAAAGGCTCGATCACCGAGATCGACTTCATCAACGGTTCGGTCGTGCGCGCCGGGCAGCGCTACGGCGTGCCGACCCCGGTCAACGCCACGCTCGTCGCCTGCATCAAGGGGCTGGAGCGCGCGATGGCCGATCGCCGGCGCGAGGAGGCTGCCGCATGAATGCCACGAAAGCCTATCTCGAGCACGTTGCGATCTGGGTGAAGGACATCCGGTGGCACATCCGCTTCTTCGAGGACGTGCTCGGCATGACGCTGCGCGAAGTGGACGGCACGCTCGACGCGCCGCGACAGTACTGGACGCTCGGCGGCCTGCAGTTCATCCACGCGCCGGAACACGACGGCCCCGAAGGCAGGCTCGCGCATCTCGGCGTGATGTGCGAAGACCTGGAGGCCGCGCTGGCCGCGGCGCGGCGGTTCGACGTGACGGAGATGCCGCAGGGACGCAACTGGCTTCGCCTGCCCGACGGGCTCGCCGTCGAACTGATTCAGGCCCGGCCGGCGTCCTGCGTCGCGCAGGCACTGGCGATCGACCCGCGCGCGGAGGCATGACCATGACCATCGTCGAGAAATACTGGGACGACGCCCGCGAGGGCGACACGTGCACGAGCCCGAGCTACGTCGTGACCAAGGAACGCATTCTCGCGTATGCCGACCTCACCGGCGACCATACGCCCGTTCACGTGGACGAGGATTACGCGAACGCCAGCCATTTCGGCTGCCTCGTCGCGCACGGACTGTTCGGCCTGTCCGTCGCCGACGGCCTGAAGACCCAGAGCGACTATCGGTTCCTGCCGGGCATGTCGCTCGGCTGGACCTGGGATTTCCTGCTGCCGATCAAGGTCGGCGACGTGCTGCACGTGACGTTCCGCGTCGGTTCGATGCGGGCGAGCAAGAGCCGCCCGGACTGGGGCATCGTCGTGCTGCCGTCGGAACTGATCAATCAGGACGGGCAGGTCGTTCAACGCGGCGAACATCGTCTGATGGTGCCGCGCCGTCCGGAGGCACGGTGATGCAGGCTCGTCCCCTCGAAGGCATTCGCGTCGTCGACTACAGCCACTTTCTCGCCGGCCCGTATGTCGGGCGCTGTCTCGCCGCGCTCGGCGCCGAAGTCATCAAGGTCGAGCGTCCCGGCGCCGGCGACGCCGGGCGCCAGCACGCGACCGTGCTCGACGACCAGCAAAGCGGCTACTTCCTGCAGCTCAACATGGGCAAGCGCGGCGTGAGCGTGAACATGAAGGATGCGCGCGGCAAGGCGTTCATGCAGCGGCTGTGCGACTCCGCCGACGTCTTCATCGAGAACTACCGGCCGGGCGCGCTGGACAAGCTCGGGCTCGGCTATGCCGAACTGTCGGCGCGCAATCCGGGCCTCGTCTACTGCTCGATTTCGGCGTACGGGCACACCGGCCCCGACGCGCATCGCGCGGGCTTCGGGCTGATCGCCGAAGCGAAGAGCGGGATCATGCAGATGGTCGGCACGCCCGGCGAGCGGCCGCCGCTGCTGCGCATTTCGCTCGGCGACATGTACACCGGCATACATGCGGTCGCGGCGATCAATGCCGCGCTGCTCGGGCGCGTGAAGAGCGGCCGCGGGCAACACGTCGACATGGCGCTGTACGACACGCTGGTGTCGATGCACGAATACGCGGTGCAGTGCTACACGCTGCAGGGCGTGCTGCCCGAGCAGACCGGGCACGACATGCCGACGTCGACACTCTACGGCGTGTTCCGTGCCGCTGACGGCGATCTCGTGATCGCCGCGCAGGTCGACGATGCGTGGAAGCGCTTCGCCGACCTGATCGCGACGCACGGCGGCCCGGCGGGTTTCGGCGCCGACACGCGGTTTCACGACAGCACCGGCCGCAACGCACACCGCGCGGAGATCCTGTCGGTGGTCGAGCCGTGGGTGGCCGCGCGTTCCGTCGCGTCGGTACTGGACCTGCTGGACGGCATCGACGTTCCTTGCGCGAAGGTGCAGCGCATCGACGAGGTGTTGAACGATCCGCAGATCCAGGCCAGGGGCATGGTCGTCGAGCAACAGCATCCGCGCTACGGGACGCTGCGTCTGCCCAACCTGCCGTTCCGGTTTTCCGATTGCGATACGACGATTCGCGACGTCGCGCCCGACCTCGGGCAGCACAACGCGGAAGTCGCGCGCTCCCTCGGGTTCGATTCGGCCGAAATCGACGCGATGCAGGCCGATGGCGTCCTCTATTCGAAAGCGAGCCAACGATGACTGATCGATACGCGGTGATCGGCAATCCGATCGGACACACGAAATCCCCGCTGATTCACGGCCTCTTCGCGCAAGAGACGCGACAGGACCTCCGCTATACGGCGATCGAAGGCCCGCTCGAGCCGGCAGGTGCTTTTGCTGCAACGGTGCGTGCGTTTTTCGATGGCGGCGGCAAGGGCATCAACGTCACCGCGCCGTTCAAGCTCGACGCGTTCGCGATGTCGGACGAACGCAGCGAGCGTGCGCGGCTCGCGGGCGCGGCCAACGCACTCAAGTTCGACGGCGGCCGCATCCTGGCGGACAACTTCGACGGCATCGGGCTGGTTCGCGATATCGAAGCGAATCTCAATCTGCCGATGGCCGGCAAGCGCGTGCTGGTGCTCGGTGCGGGCGGCGCGGCGCGCGGCGCGCTGTTGCCGTTCCTCGAAGCCGGCCCGGCGGAACTCGTGATCGCGAATCGCGACGTCGACAAGGCGCGTGCACTGGCCGCGCAGGTGGCCGGGCGCGGTCCGCTCGTGGCCGGCAGCTACGCGGACCTCGCGCGGATGGGACGTTTCGACCTCGTCGTCAATGCGACGTCGGCCAGCCTGACCGGCGATCTGCCGCCCGTCCCGCCGAGCGTGTTCAGTCCGACGGGAACCGCCTACGAACTCGCCTATGGCAAGCGGCTCACGCCGTTCCTCCGGCTCGCGAAAAACGCGGGCGTGCACGGGATCGCGGACGGCGTCGGCATGCTGGTCGAGCAGGCGGCCGAGGCGTTCGCATGGTGGCGCGGCGTGCGCCCCGCGACCAGTGCGGTGATCGACCGGCTGGCCGTGCCGTTCGACTGAACACGCGATGGGGTGTCGGCATGCAGCCGATCCCGATGCGCGACGGCATCGAACGCGGCAGGGGCGGCAGGCGCGATCGGGTAGACTCGGCGCGTCCATACGAATGCGCCGCGTCGCGCGACGTTGCGTTGCCGCCGCCCGCTTCCCCCGCCCCTTCCCCGCCCTAGACCGTGCCGAACCCCGTCATGCCGGACACCACGCGCCCCGCTCGCCTGAACTTCGCGCTCATGTTGCCGCTGTTGCTGGCGGCCCAGCCGGTGGCGACCGACAGTTATCTGCCTGCGCTGCCTGAAATCGCCGCGACGCTGGGCTCCGCCAGCGTCAGCCTCACGGTGTTCGCATTGATATTCGGTGTCGGACAGTTGCCGATGGGCAGTCTGTCGGACCGGTTCGGCCGTCGCCCCGTCTTGCTGGCCGGCCTGACGCTCTATGCGCTGACCGCATTGGCGGCGGCGCTCGCGTCGACCGCCGCGATGCTGGTGACCGCGCGTGCGATGCAGGGCTTTGCCATGGCCGCGATACTGGTATGCGCCCGTGCGGCGGTGCGCGACCGGTATTCGGCGGGCGACGGCCCGTACGTGATGGCACGCGGCTTCATGGGAATGGGGATGATGGCGTTCCTCGCCCCGATCGTCGGGGCATACGTCACGCAGCACGCCGGCTGGCGATGGGTACTCGCGGGGATGAGCCTGTATGCGTTCGGCTTGCTCGTCATGTGCGCGTACGGCTTCGAGGAAAGCGCCGCGAGAATCGCGCCGCGCCGGAACTCGGCCGGGGACGTGCGCGAGATATTCGGCAATGCTCCGTTCAGGGTATGGACGCTGCTGGCCGCGTCGACGTACACCGGCATGTTCTGTTTTCTGCTGCTTTCTCCGACGATCTATATCCGGCAGTTCGGCATCTCGCCGCAGCGATACGGCTGGATCCCGGCGAGCGGGACGCTCGTCTACGTCCTGAGCACCTTTGGCTGCCGGCAGTTGCTGCGACGTCAAAGCATGCTGCGCACGGTGCGCCAGGGCGCAACGTTGAGCCTGTCAGGGGCGGTGATCCAGGCTTTGGGGTGTGCGCTGCTTCCCGGCAGCATCTGGCCGCTGCTCGTCGGGCATGGCGTGTATTGCCTCGGCCACGGCATCCATCAGCCGTGCGGGCAGGCAGGCGCGGTCAGCGGCCTGCCTCACCTTGCCGGTCGCGCGGTATCGTGGTCCGGCTTCATCATGATGTTCTTCGCGTTCGGCGTGGGACAGACGGCGGCGGTTTTCACCGATCCGCGCTATCAGTCGGGCGCGTGGCCGATGGTGGCGCCGATGCTCGTCGTCGGCGTCACGCTGGTCGCGATCGCGTTTGCGTGGTTGCCGAAAATCGGCGATGCAACTTTGGTCGCGGCAACGGTTCCGGCGCGCGCGGTGGAAGGTCGCTGAGTTGCGGTGGAGAATCGGCGGGTGAAGATCGCACGGCAGCGCCGGCAGATGCCAGTCGAACGCGAAACCCGTCGCGCGATAGTCGGCCACGATCTCGTCGCCCCCACGATGCTGGAGGCAAGGTCGGTACCGCGTCGTCGCGTTCGGTGCTGCTCGGCGGATCTCGAACAGGCACGGCAACCGCGAACCAAAGCGCCGCGCCGATCAGCCGATCCGGCGCGGACGAAACGCTCTCGGCTATCGGGAAAGCGGGAGGTACTGCGTTTTTCATGCACGCGGATCTCGCCGACCCAAGCCCCCCAAACCATCAGCCCATCGTTTGCGCGAACGACTTCAGATACTTCATGCCCGTGTCGCACATGATCGTCACGATCGTGGCGTCCGGGCCGAGCCGTTCGGCGAGTCGCAATGCGCCGGTTACGTTGGCGCCGGTCGACGTACCGCAGAACAGCCCCTCCTCGGCGGCCAGCCGGAACGCCATGGCTCTCGCGTCCTCCGTCGAGACGCGCTCGAGTTCGTCCGCGATACCGTCGCGCCAAAGCGGCACGACATAGCCCGCGCCGATTCCGTCGATCTTGTGCGCCCCGGTCGGCCCACCCGACAGCACCGCCGATTCGGCCGGCTCGACACCGGCGATCCGGATGCGTGCGTCATGCTCGCGCAAGCGCCGCGAAATCCCGCGCAGCGACGCAGCGGTACCGACGCTCTGGACGAAACCGTCGAGACGGCCGCCGGTCTGCTCCCAGATCTCGTCGGCCATCTTCGTATAAGCGCCGAGCTGATCGGCGTTTTCCATCTGTGCGGTGAGGTATGCGCCCGTCTCGCCGGCAATCCGATGCGCTTCGCGAATCATGTCCTTCGTCAGCTTCTCGGTTTGCTTGCCGTTGTCGCTGGGGACGAGCGTCAGCTTCGCGCCGAGCAAGCGCATGTGATCGAGCTTCTCCTTCGCGAACGCATCCGATGAAACCAGATGCAGCGGATGCCGCTTGACGGCGCACACCAGCGCGAGCGACACGCCCGTGCTGCCGCCGGTGTACTCCACCACCGCGCCGCCGGGCGGCAGACGCCCATCGCGCTCGGGCGCTTCGATCATCGCCAGCGCGATCCGGTCTTTCATGCTGCCGGTCGGATTCTGGCTTTCGAGCTTGACGAACAGACGCGCGCCGTTCTTCGGGACAACATATCGTAACGGGACGAGCGGCGTGTTGCCGATCGTGTCGAGGATGCTGCCGGGAGTCGATTTCATGTTGATCTCTGAAGTGAACGAGCCGGTACGAGCAGGCGGATGGCGGTTGAACAGATCCGGGAATGCCGGAAATGCTTCGCAGTCTAGACGCGCGACGAGGCCTTGCGCCATAGTCATAAATGACATTAATGGCGGCATTTACGACATCCCTTCGGCATGGAAGCCGCTCTCCGCCTGATCGGAAATCCGATGCATGGACGGGCGCGGCGCAAGCGCACCACGCGTCGCCCGCCGCATTCGTTCAGACCGTACGCGACACCATCTCGCCCAGCACCGTGTCCAGCGCGACATGGCCGCGCAAGATATCGTCAGGATAGCTGTCGAAATCGATCCAGCCTTCGTTGAAGCCGTCCAGCATGCGCATGCGCGGGAGCGGATGTTTCATGCCCTGCGCGCGAAACAGCGCTTCCCACGTTCGCCTGTCGACGGCTTCCGCGCGCACGTCCCGGCCCAACACGCGAGCGAAGGCCAGCGCGAGATCGTGGGGGCTCACCCGGCGCGGGCCTTCGAGCTCGACGACACGCACCCCGCTCCACGTCTGCTGCAGCAGTTCCGCCGCAACACGGCCCACGTCCGCGGTGGCGACCATCGGCACGGGCTTGTCGAGCGGCTGCAGGTAACTGGCGACGACGCCCCCGTCGCGCGCGAACGCGACATCCCACGCGGCGTTCTCCATGAACCAGCCGGGCCGCAGGAACGTCACCGGCATCGGCATCTCGCACAGCGCCTGCTCCATCAGCGTGAGCTGCGTGAGCAGATTGGTCTCGTGGGCCTGCGCGCCGATCGTCGACAGGCAGACGACCTTTTCCGGACGCGCCGTCAGAAGCGCGGCGGATACGGCTTCGATCACCTTCCGCGCCTCGGGAAACCCGGGTGCCGGATCGAACACCGGTGGCAGCAGGATGAAAACGCCCGACGCGCCGGCGAACGCGGCGGCAAGCGACGCAGGGTCTTCCATGACCGCGGTCGCCATCTCGCACCCGCGCTCCGCCCATGCCCTTGCCCGCGTCGTGTCGCGTACGACCGCGCGCACCGGCCGCCGCGCGGCCAGCAGCTCGCGGGCCAGTGCGCCGCCGACCTGGCCGGTGATTCCTGTGATGGCATACATTGCTCGTTCTCCATGTGTGAATACGTGGGTCGCATTCTGGACAAACGCCGAACGAAACAAAACGACATGGATGGCATCAGATCAGTGACAACGTGTCATCAATTGGGCATGATCGACGCGGACGCCCGGCGGCACCGCGCCGCGCAGCGTTCGCGCGTCGGCCGTCCGTGGGCCGCTCGCCACCCGCTCCCCGTATTCACTCGAACGACGATGAGATCCAGTAGCGAAAAACTGTCCGGCAGCATCAGCGTGTTCGCCGCCGTGGTCGATGCCGGGACGTTCGCGGCTGCCGCCGACGTGATCGGCATGACGCCGCCGGGCGTCAGCCGAGCGATTGCCCGGCTGGAAAGAAGGCTGAACATCCGGCTGTTCAACCGAACGACGCGATCCGTGTCGCTCACCGAAGAGGGCCGCCGCTTTTACGAGCAGGTCATGCCGCATCTCGCCGGGCTGGAGGAAGCCGCCGCGGCGGCCGCAGGCGGCGCCTCCGTCGTGCGCGGAAAGCTGCGAATCAATCTGGATCCGGTCGTCTACCGGGCCATTCTCGGGCCACGGCTCGATGCGTTCATGGACGCGCATCCCGAGCTCGACATCGAGCTCATCGCGCGAGACAGCCTCGGCGACCTCGTCATGGACGGCTTCGACCTCGCCGTGCGATTCGGCGAACCGCGGGCGTCCAGCCTGATCGCGAGAAAGCTGCTCGACACCGGCGTCGTGACGGTCGCGGCGCCCTCGTACATCGCGCGCCGGGGACGGCCGGCAAAACCCCAGGACCTCGAGAACGGACTCCACCGCTGCCTGGAATTTCGCAACCCCGAGACAGGCAAGCCGTTCGCGTGGGAATTCCATCGCAAGCGCAAACGCATCGTGGTCGACACCCGCGGACGCCTCACGGTCAACGATCCGGGCGCGCTGCTCAATGCATGCCTCGCCGGTTCCGGAATCGCGCAGATGCTGTTGCTCGGCGCCGAGCCGCTGATCGCCGACGGCCGGTTGATCGATCTCTTTCCCGAATGGGCCGACGAGCGGTATCCGTTGTACGCGTACTACCCATCCCGGCATCACGTGCCGGCAAAGACGCGCGCGTTCCTGGATTTCATGATCGAACTGACGGGCGTTCACGCGGACGTCGGCACGCGCTAGCGCGGTTCCGGCGGAGCCCACGGAACCTTGCCTCGGCATGCGCGGCGTACGACGGCGCCGCCGTCGACGCGGCGACGGCGTTCGAGCCCAGTCGCCCGCGTTGGCGAAGCAACACCGGCCGTACCGAGGACGCTACCGATTGTCGGCGCGCAATTCCCGCACCCCACGGCCGAGCCGGCGCCGCAACAAGGCCCGCAACGTCGCCGCATCCGCATAGCCGACCTCGCTTGCGATCGTCTCCAGGTCGTAACCCATCGACACGAGGTTCTGCGCCCGTTCGATCCGGAGATCCTGGAAGAACGCCAGCGGCGACTTCCCGAGTACCGCCTCGGTACGACGCTGCAACGTGCGCGGTCCGACGGCCAATGCCGCTGCGGCTGCCTGAAGCGAGAAACCCCGGGAAAGATTCTCGCGAGCCCAGCGCTCGAATCGCGCGACCAATGGATCGGCGTGTGCAAGGTAATCCGGAATGATGTATTCGGCTTGCGACGCGCGCTTGTCGATCAACATGAAGCGCGCCACGAGCGTGGCCAGCTCGGGACTGGCCTGACGCAGCAACCACAGCGCCAAATCCAGATGGCCCATGGCCGATCCTGCCGTGATCAGGCGATCCGCGGCGACGACCATGCGTGACTCGTTCAGATCGACCGCCGGATAACGTTGACGGAAAAAAGGCGACAGCGACCACGTGGTCGTCGCCTCGCGATGATCCAGAAGCCCGGCTTCGGCCAGCACGAACGTACCGATGCAGGCGGCGGCCACGCCGATGCCGCCAGCATGCCACGCACGAAGGTGCGCCATCGCATCGCGCACGTCTCGACGCTCCAGCGCCTGGGCCAGGCGCTCCGGCTCCCGGATACCGGGCGCGGGCACGACCACCCAGTCCGGGTGGCGCACGCCGCTTGCCGATTCCACCGGCATCGACAATCCATGCGCGGTGCGAATGCGTTTGCGCACGCCCGCCACCGTCAC
Source organism: Burkholderia sp. MSMB2157WGS (assembly GCF_001532755.1). Classification (NCBI taxonomy): domain Bacteria; kingdom Pseudomonadati; phylum Pseudomonadota; class Betaproteobacteria; order Burkholderiales; family Burkholderiaceae; genus Burkholderia; species Burkholderia sp. MSMB2157WGS. The sequence goes on from NZ_LPJG01000001.1 coordinate 59,736, forward strand.
GTCGAAGGGTGGCGCGGCAAAGCCTTGAGCAGCAGCCAGTTCGTTGGCCATCGCGAAGGTATCCAGCAGCACCGTGAGCCCGGTATCGAACAGACCGTCGAGGGCCAGGATAGTCAATCTCATGTCGTAGACGTCGCTATGGATATCGTTTACGACTATAGCCCAACCATCTGGTCGCCTCCGTTCTCGGCCAGGACCCGGCCGTCCACGGTGGCAGGAGAGTCGTGTTTCTGGCGAGCGACGACGACGAGGCCGCGGCGGAGGTCGGTGCGCTGGCGGAACAACTCGGCTTCGCGCCGATCCGGCTCGGCCGGCTTTCGGAAGGCGGATGGCTGGTGCACGCGCGCGGAAAAAGCTGGGGATACCTGATCTTCAAGGACCTGATCAGCTTTGGCTGACGGAGCCCGGTTTCCACGTATTTCGCCGAATCGAATGGATCGTTGCCGGGCGCCGCCGACGCCCGAACGGCGACGTGCGCGAATGACCGAACGCGTCCGGCTACAGTCGGACGCGTTCGGCTGTTGCCGACCCGGAGCGGTCCTTCGATCCAGACGGCATATACGACCGGTTCCAACATAGAAGAGTCACTCGGGAGCGAGGGATGATCAACGCCTCATGGGCAATTTCCATTGATGGCTACGCCATCGACCGGATAGGATCAGGGACCGAGAACGTTGTGGACTTCCGCGAACGAGTGGCGATCAAATCATGAACTATTTGGACTCTGCATTTGCTCAACTGGCCTTCGCAGCAAAGCTTTATGACTACGCCGAGCATGAAAAGCTCGACATCGCGGAACTTGACCAGCCCTTGACATTTGAGGACGGACCTAGCGTTTGGGTCCTTCCAGACCAAATCTTCCACTCGTATGACGATTTGCGACTGGCCTGCGCAAACCAACTCTCGGTTGCATTCGGCGCCGCCGCAATAACCCTCAATCGTTGCAGGGAAGAATATGAGCAAGCAAGCGGCAGGTCACTACTAGCCACCAACGGCGCTGTGCCGACCTCTGAGGATGAGCATTTCGCAGAACTGGTCTATCAAATCCGCAATGCATTCGCGCACGATATTTCTGAGCCCCGTTGGGAAATCCGTGGCGCAGCGCGTCGGCGTCCATACATGGTCGACCGAGTAGGCGATACGGCCCGCATCATGGTCGATCTAACAAATTTACATGGGCACGCGTTTGAGTATGCCCACATCGACGGGATTGACACACTTCACCGGCTGCGAGAATTTGGTCAACGTTATTGGGGATAACGTCGACGGTGCTGCTATCCCCAAGCCAGCCGAATTTGGAACCTCGTTGGCAGTCGAACATCGACGAGATCATTGTCCCCGCGATTTTCCGTAGTCAAGCATCTGGAGAGAGGGCAAGACCGACGCGAAAGTCGGCAAACGCAAGACGTCTAGGAAGGAGCGCAATGATGAGCAAAGATGACAAAATGAAGAGGCTGCTGAACGATGAGCTAACCGACAAGGAAACGTACTTCGTCGGCAAGATTGTCGCCGCTTGGGCCTCTCTGGAACATGAGGTGTTCGTACAAACACTACATACGTACGTACCCGCTGATGACCGAGAGGAATTGCCGAAGCTGCCTAAAGAGATGAACAACATACAGTTCACGGGCGTGTTGCGCCTGTGGAAAGAGCGTGTGGTGGATCATGCCAACAGTAAGCGCCGGGAGAAGTTGGAAAGGGTCCATGAGGGCATTTTGCGAGGTCTCGAGTATCGCAAAGCGATAGTGCACGGGATGTGGCACTGGTCACTGGACAATGTCGAGCGCATCACGTCAACGCGTATCGTCGGAAAACAGATTATCTCTGTTCACTTCGATGCCGAAGGGCTTTATTCATTCATGACAGATCTGCAGGAGATCAACTTCGATCTCCATTATCCGCGCGGACCGGGTGAACTTGCCATGCAGAGAAGCAAAGAGGGACTTCACATTAGTCGCCGGTTCGCCGCGATGATGACCGGGAAGCTTGACGATGCGTGGCTCCCCGTGCGGTCCGGGAAAACATTAGAGCAAACGCTGCAGATTGATACGCGCGGCTCGGGAGACGAAGAAGACAAGAGCACAGACGATCCGAACCCTTAATTGTCGCCAACACATCTATCGACATTGCGCTCTGTTTGCTGCGACAGGTGCCAGTGGCTGAAGCCGCCAACAAACAGGCATTCAAGTGACCGGCACGCATGGCGGCCAAACGGCCGTTTCTGGCCGGATGCCGCTCTATGCTGCCCCGCGCCGCTCCACGACACCTTCGCGCCCTCCTTGCGACCACCCGGCTTTCTCCTAAGCCGTCATTCGTGTTAGCGTAATCCACTCCCTACCGTTCCGGTTTCTGCCGTGGCTTATCAACTGCACATCGAACGTGATCCGTCCATCTCGCTGGATGAATGGCGGGCCGCTATCCTCGGGCAAGCCTCTTTAAAAGAAGACGAGCACCCGGTCACGTCGGTGAATCCAGTGACGGGCGAAAGGATTTCGATTCCGGGAAGACCTGGCGGTGTCGCGGTCCTTGTCGATGGCGAATGGATCAAGGCCTTTAGCTGGAATCAGGGCCGTGCAAGTTTCAACGCGCCTCGGAATCTATCCGCGGTCGATCCAACGATGGCGGCGGCTATGCAACTGGCCGTGGCGCTTTCTGCCGTCATCCGGGGCGACGAAGGCGAGGTCTACCCGCTTGCTGGCTGAATTCCGCCGGCCGCTGCTCTGCGACGGGCGACTTCCGACCCAGAACGGCCCTTCAGATTTATCCAAAGCAGCCAATCGTTGTGACCTGCGGCGGGGTTTTATAGCCACGCTCGATGAGTATCTTGGCCTCGGCGCGACTGCGGAATCATTCCCGATTAAATCGCTTCTCCCGCAGCGTGCCGTTGGAACCTTCAACGGAGTCGTTCTGCCAAGGGCGGCAAGAACGGACACAGCGTGTACGATCTGGTCTTCAAGAAAACCATCCAAGGAGAGAGGAATGAATCCGGAACAGGCCCGAGCCGAAGAAACCCAGGCGATGGAGCGCATGGTGGCCGCCACGCTGCGCGTGCAGAGTACGTTCGCCTCGATGCAGAAGCAATTTCCGCCGCAAGGCAGCGGCGAGCCTTCGCCGTTCGCGCTGCAAACCTTTGATGCCGCTCTGCAGGAACTTGAAGACGCACAGGCCGCGTTCGATGCGCTGCTGAACGATCTGATCGACGGTAACCGCTAAAGGCTACGCCCTTATCCGCACCGATTGTCGACGATCTAAAAAGCTGTGTCGAACGGCCGTTCGCGGCCGCGTGCCTACCTATCCTGTCTGCAACACGGCCGGATCGATTTCGCGCGCGGTCAGCCCGAATTTCGCCATGCGGGCGCGATGATCCGGCGAGCCGAGATATGAACGAAGCCGTCGGTTAACCGCCGTCAGAAGATCCCGGTTTTCCCGGTTGAACGAAAACGCGCCCAGCGGAGGCGTCCGCTGGTTGCCGTTTACCTCCGGCTCGTGCCCGACGTCCTCGATCATCGAGCGGCCTATCCGGCTCGCAACGATCCGGTTTCCCAAAGCCGTGCTCGCGTAGGCGTCGATCACGCCGGAGAGAACGGCCGCGATCGCGTCGGCTTGCTGTTCGAAGACGACGATCTGCCGCCGACTCACGCCCGACGCGATCGCGGAATCATGCTGCACCTGCCCTGCAATGATGCCGAGACGCGCATCGGGACGTTCGGCGATCGACGCATAGCTGCGCAGCGCCTTCGGGTTGCCGGGCCGGACCAGAAAGCCGTCGTCGATCGCCCACACCGGCACGCTGAACGCGACGGTATCGGCACGCTTCGGCGTCACGAAAAGCGGCACGTTCATGTCCCAGCGACCTGCTTCGACGCCCGGCAGCAATTCGCTAAACGTCGTCGGGCAATACTCGATCCGGGTGATGCCTATCTGCCGGAGAATCGTCCCCGCGAGGTCGAGATCGGCGCCGGTGGCGGTGCCGTCCGCTTCGGTCCAGCCGAACGGCGGTTCTTCGATGTATGCAATGGTCAACTTCATCGCTTTCTCTCGCAAGCCGAAGAATCGATCGGGAATTCATCAGCTTACCGTGGGAAGTCGAGGTCCACTAAGGTCGACAAAATTATTCCGGGTGTATGCAGGTTGATGACATTTTCTTGACGCAACCGCCGATGAAGTCATCGATCCGGACATCGACCGCCTGATGCGATAGGCGTGCCGGCGTGGCGGAACGAATTGGCTCCGCGCTATTCGACGTTATCCGCGACATCCGTCATCCGGATCATGTGAGGCTTGATGCCGTCGTCTTCCGCCGTCGCGGCTTCCTTCGGATGGATCAGCGCCTCGAGCCGCGCCTTCGTCGCGATGAACTCCGGCGTATTGACCTGCGAATAATCGCGCGGCCGCGGCACCGGCACCTCGATCAGCTCCTGTACCCCGCCCGGATTCGCCTTCAGCACGAGAATCCGGTCGGCCAGAAAGATCGCCTCGTCGAGGTCGTGCGTGATGAACAGGATCGTCACGTCGATGTTGCGCCAGATGTCGAGCAGGTGCGTCTGCATCCTTGCACGCGTCTGCGCGTCCAGCGCGCCGAACGGCTCGTCCATCAGCAGGATGCGCGGACGATTTGCGAGCGCGCGCGCAATCGCCACGCGCTGCTTCATGCCGCCCGACAACTGGTGCGGATACACGTCGGCAAAACGCGTCAGCCCGACGAGATCGAGCCACTGCAACGCCTCGCGCTCGGCCTCGCCGCTGCCGCTGCCGTTCATGCGCAGGCCGAACATCACGTTCTTCTTCACCGTGAGCCACGGAAACAGCGTATAGCCCTGGAATACCATCCCGCGATCGGCGCCCGGCCCGTCCACCGGCTTGCCGTCGAGCAGCACCTCGCCGCTCGTCTGCGCGTCGAGCCCGGCGAGGATCCGGATCAACGTCGACTTGCCGCAGCCGGACGGGCCGATCACGCACACGAACTCGCGCCGGTGCGTGCGGAAGCTGATGTCGTCGAGCGCGACGCACTCGCCCTGCGGCGTCGCGAAACGCTTGCCGACGTGCCGCACGTCGAGTATCACGTCGCGGGCCTTCAGGCGTGCGAAGCGCTCGCGCACCGCGTCGGATTGAATCAGGTAATCGGGAACGGCTTGCGGGTTCTGCATGATGCCCTCTGCGGAAATCGGTCGATGGATACGTGCGGGCGGCGCTCACGCTTTCAGCGTGCGGTCCCACGGAAAGAGCCGGCGGCCGAGCAGCCCGAGCACGATGTCGGTGCCGAGGCCGATGATCCCGATCATCAGGATTGCCGCATACACGTTGTCGAAATGCTGGTAGCGCGCCTGCTGACTGATGTACCAGGTGATGCCCGAACTCGTGCCCACCAGCTCGGCGACGATCAGGTAAGTCCACGCCCAGCCGAGCAGGATCCGCTGATCGCGATACAAATCCGGCAGCACGCCCGGAATCACCACGTGCGTGAGCAGCTTCAGCTTCTTCGTGCCGAGCGTCATCGCGGCCTCGAACAGCCCGTATTCGAGCTTGCGCGTGGTGTTCGCGACGATCAGCACCTGCTGGAACAGCGTGCCGATCACGATGATCGCGATCTTCGGCGCGTCGTAGATGCCGAGAATCGCGACCATCAGCGCGCCGAACGCGGGCGCCGGCAGGTAGCGGAAGAACTCCAGGAACGGCTCCTGCAGCCGCGCGAGCGCGCTGAACGTGCCGCAAACGATGCCGAGCGGCACGCCGATCGCCGACGAAATCGCGAAGCCCCAGAAAATGATGCGGATGCTGTGCCACAGGCTTTCGTGCAGCCACACGCCGTCGCGCGATGCGGGCGGTGTCGTGAACGCCGTGTAGAACGCGCGCAACACCTGATGCGGCGCCGGCAGGTAGACCGGATTCGCGCGCACGCCCTCCGGTACCGCCGCATGCGTCGCACGCGCATGCGCGAGCTCGTCGTCGAACACGTCGCGGTCGATCTGCATGCCGGTCTGGAAATAGTCGACGCTTCCCGGGTTCGTGATGCGCATTTGCGGATGCCAGACGAACGGTACGTAGCTGATCAGGCACCAGACGGCGAACGGCAGCAGGAACGACGCCAGCCCGAGCGTCCATTTGCCGCGCGTCGTCAGCTCGCGGCGTACGGCGAGCCATCCGGTCGTGTTGCGGGTCATTGTCATCGGGATCTCCGTATCGTTTCGGATGCCGGTCGCGCGGATACCGCGGCATCGCGCGACCGTGCGTTCATTGCAGTGCGCCGCCGGCGGCTTGCGCGCGATAAGCCCGCCAGCCGCCGAAGCGCGTGATGTCCTGCGCATCGTCGAGCGCCACGCTCTCGCACAGGAAGCCCTGCACGCGCGAACCGTCGGCGAGTGTCAGCGTGCCGATGCCGAGCGGGGCAGCAATCCCGGCGACGAAGCTGCCGTAAGCCTCGACCGGCATCTCCCAGACCTCGACCGCGATCGGCGCGCCTCCTTCCGGCACGCGCACGAGCCCCGGTTTGGCGACGCCGCCGCTTGCGTCGGCGGACAGCGCATAGAGGCGGTAGGCCGGCGCGGTCGTGGTCGCGGCGACGAAGCGCGCGCCGCGCTGCGTGAGCTGCCCGTTCAACGGCTCGCCGCGCAGGTGCGCGCCGACGACGGCTACCCGCACGACACCCGCGGCTGCGACACGCGCCGACATCGCGGCCGCAGGCGGCGGAACGTCGTCGACGGCGGCCGCGCCGTCGCCCCACGCGTGCGCGAGATCGAGCAGCCGCGCATCGTCGTGCGCGCGGCCGACGAACGTGATCCCGAACGGCAAGCCCGCATGCGGCCCGGTTGCACACGTGCCCGCCGGCACCGCGATCGCCGACAGGTCGAGCAGGTTCACGAAGTTCGTGTAGTAGCCGAAGTGCGAATTGATCGCGATCGGATCGGCTTCGAGCGCATCGACGGTCGCGGTCGTCGCCGAGGTCGGCATCACGATCGCGTCGAGGCCGTCCCACGCGCGGGCCGAGTCGACGCGCAGTCCGGCAAGCCGATCGAATGCGGCGAACGCATCGGCGGCGCTGAAGCGCGACGCACCGCCGACGATCTCGCGAATCACCGGATGCAGCGCATCGGGTTCCCGCGCGGCGAATGCGCCGATCGCGGCCAGCCGCTCGGCGACCCACGGGCCGTCGTACAGCAGCCGCGCGGCGGCCAGGAACGGGCCGAAGTCGATCTCGACGACCCGCGCGCCGGTCGTACGCAGTCGCTCCAGCGCCGCGCCCCACGCCGCACGGTACGAGTCGTCGCCGAAGAATTCGAGCTGATCGGCTCGCGGCACGCCGAAACGCAATTGCCCGAGCGGGCGTGCCGGCTGCGCGCGCAAACCGTCCGCACCCAACAGCGGCTGCCACGCGCGCCCGTACGGATCGCCTTCCGTCACGCCGTGCGCGGCGGCGAACACGGTGCGCGCGTCGTCCGCCGAACGCGCGAACACCGACACGCAATCGAGCGACCGGCAGGCCGGCACCACGCCGAGCGTGCTCAGCACGCCGCGTGTCGGCTTGAGCCCGACGAGCCCGTGAAACGCGGCCGGCACGCGCCCGGAGCCGGCCGTGTCGGTGCCGAGCGAGAACGTCGCGACGCCAAGCGCGACCGCCACGGCCGACCCCGAGCTCGATCCGCCCGACGCATAGCGCGGATCGAGCGCGTTGCGGCACGCGCCATAAGGCGAGCGCTGCCCGGAGAGCCCGGTCGCGAACTGGTCGAGATTGGTCTTGCCGACGGGAATCGCGCCGGCCGCGATCAGTCGCTCGACCACAGGCGCGCTGCGCGCCGGCATGTACGCGTAAGCGGGGCAGCCTGCCGTCGTCGGTATGCCGGCGAGATCGATGTTGTCCTTGATCGCGAACGGTACGCCGTAAAGCGGCAACGACGCGATGTCGCGCCCGACGAGCGCGTCGGCATACGGCATCATCTCGTCGCGCGTCAGCGGCCGGATCCACGCATGGTGCGGGTCGCCCGCGTCGAAATGCGCGGCGATCGCGTCGACGAGCGCAGGCGGCGTCAGGCCGCCTGCCGCGTAGCGCGCGCGCAGCGCGGCGATCGAGTGCAGCCCGGGCAGGATCGAGCGTTGTGTCGTGCTCATGCGACCTCCTCGGCGGCGCCCGCCTTCATCACCATCAACCGCTGGCCGGCCACCACCGCCGCGCCGGGCGTGCAATCGATCGTCTCGATCGTGCCGTCTTCCGTTGCCGTCACCGCCACCTCCATCTTCATCGACTCGACGATCGCGACGACCTGCCCTTCGGTCACGCGCTCGCCGGCTTCCACCAGCACCTTCCACACGCTGCCCGATACGTCCGCGGCAATCGCCCGCTGCGTGCCGTCGAGCGCGGCCGCTGCCCGGTCCGCTTGCGCGTCGCCCTGCTCCGCGTCGCCGACGTATTCCGCATGGCCGGCCGCACGCCACCGCTCGCGCTCCGCGTCGAATGCTGCCTGCTGCGTTGCCTTGAACGCGGCGATCGAATCCGCTTCATCGCACAGCAAGCGGTTGTATTCGCGCAGATCGAACACGGATTCCTCGATCTTCAGCGTCGCGCGGCCCGCAATGAAATCCGCCCGCAACGCACTCAGCTCGGCCTCGCTGACTTCGTAGAAGCGGATCTCGTCGAAGAAACGCAGCAGCCACGGCTTGCCGGCCTCGAATTCGCGCGTGGTGCGATGGCGATTCCACATCTGCACGGTTCGGCCGACGAATTGATAGCCGCCCGGCCCTTCCATCCCGTACACGCACAAATACGCGCCGCCGATGCCGACCGCGTTCTCCGGCGTCCAGGTGCGCGCGGGGTTGTACTTCGTCGTCACGAGCCGGTGCCGCGGATCGATCGGCGTCGCGACGGGCGCACCGAGGTAGACGTCCCCAAGCCCCATCACCAGATAGCGCGCGTCGAACACGATGCGCTTCACATCGTCGATGCTCGGCAGACCGTTGATGCGCCGGATGAACTCGATATTGCTCGGGCACCACGGCGCATCGGGCCGCACCGACTGCATGTAGCGCTCGATCGCGACGCGCGTCGACGGGTCGTCCCACGACAGCGGCAGATGGACGATGCGGTTCGGCACGCGCATGTCGGCCACGTCGGGCAGCTCGCGTTCGGCGGCTTGCAGATGCGCGAGCAACGAGGCCAGCGGCAGCGTCCGTGCGTCGAACTGCACCTGGAGCGAGCGGATGCCCGGCGTCAGGTCGAGCATGCCGGGCAGCCGGTGCGCGTCGAGCCAGCACATCAGGGCGTGCACGCGAAAGCGCAGGTTCAGGTCGAGCACGAGCGGCCCGTATTCGACCAGCACGTTGCGATCGCCCGATCGCCGGTAGACGACGCCGATGCCGCCGCCGGCCGATGGGTCGCGATGCAGCACGCAATCGCCGGATGCGGCAGCGGCAACGTCGCTCGCCGACTGCACGACCGCGGCGGCCGATTTCCCGTCCGGCATCCCGGTCGACACGCCCGCGCGCACGAACCGCACGGTGTCGCCCGGCCGCAACTGCCCGAGCTTCCACAGCTCGTCGCGCACGACCGTGACCGGACACACGAAGCCGCCGAGGCTCGGCCCGTCCGGGCCGAGAATCACCGGCATGTCCCCGGTGAAATCGACGGCGCCGATCGCGTACGCGTTGTCGTGGATGTTCGACGGATGCAGCCCCGCCTCGCCGCCGTCCGCACGGGCCCATTGCGGCTTCGGGCCGATCAGCCGCACGCCCGTGCGGCTGGAGTTGTAATGGACGGTCCACTGCGTGCCATAGAGCATCGCGATATCGTCCGGCGTGAAGAAATCCGGCGCGCCATGCGGACCGTCGAGCACGCCGAGCGTCCACGCATGCGTCAGCGCGGGCACATCGGCCGCGGCCAGCGCCGCGCCGGCGTCGCCGCGCCCGGCGTCCGCGTGCAGATGCAGCACGTCGCCCTTGCGCAGCGCACGGCCGGCATGGCCGCCGAACTGGCCGAGCGTAAAGGTCGCCTTGCTGCCGAGATAGTCGGGCACCTGCAACCCGCCCTTGACGGCGAGACACGCGCGCACGCCCGCGCCCGTCACGCCGCCCAGCTTGAGTATCGCGCCCGGTCGTGCGCGCACGACCTGCCAGAACGGCGCCGGTTCACCGTCGAGCGTGGCCGCGAGCGGCGCGCCGCCGAGCACGAACAGCGTCGCGGTATTGAAGCGCAGCGTCGCGCCGACCATCGTGAATTCCAGTCCGGCCGCGTCGCGCGCGTTGCCGAGCAGCGCGTTCGCGAGGTCGAACGCGCGATCGTCCATCGGTCCCGATGGCGGCACGCCGACGCTCCAGTAACCGACGCGCCCGGGCGCCTGCTGCACGGTGGTCTGCACGCCGCCGTCGAGCACGTCGATCGTGTGCGGCGCGAACGCGAAACGCGACAGGAAGGCCGTCGTCGGCGCACCGCGCGCGAACGTGTCCGACCCGACGACGGCACGCAGGTAGTCGAGGTTGGTCTCGATTCCGTACAGCTCGGTACGGTCGAGCGCGGCACGCAGCGCGGCCAGCGCATCGCGCCGCGTGTCGCCGCGCACGATCAGCTTCGCGAGCAGCGGATCGTAATGTGCGCTGATCTCCGTGCCGGCCTCGATCCAGCCGTCGACCCGCACGTTCTCGGGAAACGCGACGTGCGTGAGCAGCCCGGCGCTCGGCTGGAACTGCTTGTGCGGATCTTCCGCGTAGAGCCGCACCTGGATGCTCGCGCCGCGCGGTGTGACGGCAAGCGTGTCGAGCGGCGGCAGGTTGCCTTCGGCCTGCAGGATCATCCATTCCACGAGATCGACGCCCGTCACTGCCTCGGTCACGCAATGCTCGACCTGCAGCCGCGTGTTCACCTCGAGGAAATAGAACCGCCGCGCGGTCGCGTCGAACACGAATTCGACCGTGCCGGCCGACGCGTAGCCCACCGCGCGTGCGAGCCGCACCGCGCTTGCGTGCAGCGCGTCGCGCTCGGCGTCGGTCAGCTCGGGCGCGGGCGTTTCCTCGATCACTTTCTGGTTGCGCCGCTGCACGGAGCAATCGCGTTCGCCGAGCGCGATCGCGCCGCCGCGGCCGTCGCCGAAGATCTGCACTTCGATGTGCCGCGCGTGTTCGACGAACTTCTCGAGATAAACGCCCGCATGCGCGAAGTTCGCGGTGCCGAGCCGCACGACGGATTCGAAAGCCGCGGCGAGTTGCGCGGCATCGCGGCACAGCGACATGCCGATGCCGCCGCCGCCCGCGGTGCTCTTCAGCATCACCGGATAGCCGATCGCGTCGGCTTCGGCGAGCGCCGTTGCCACGTCGTCGAGCAGCCCGGTGCCGGGCAGCAGCGCGACGCCGTGCGCGGCGGCGAGTTCGCGCGCGGTGTGCTTGAGGCCGAACGCGCGCATGTGATCGCCGCGCGGCCCGATGAACCGCAGGCCCGCCGCTTCGCATGCGTCGGCAAAGCCGGCGTGCTCGGACAGGAAACCGTAGCCGGGGTGCACGGCCTGCGCGCCGGTCTCGCGCGCGGCGGCGAGGATGGCCGCGACGTTCAGATAGCTGTCGACCGCCGGTGCGGGGCCGACACGCACGGCTTCGTCGGCGAGCGCCACGTGGCGCGCGTCGCGATCGGCATCCGAATAGATCGCGACCGACGCGATGCCGAGGCGCTTGAGCGTGCGGATCACGCGGCACGCAATTTCGCCGCGATTCGCGACGAGGACTTTAGCGAATCTCATGTTGCCTCCCGCAGGGCCGCGCCAAGGGGCGTAGCGGGGAATTCGCGGAGCATCGCTCCGCGCCCGCGCAGCCGACCGGCTTTGCAAAGCCGGCCGTGGATGGCAACGGCGCCCTCTGGGCGCGGCGAACGAGTCGATCCGGCGTCGCGCGTCGGTGCGTGCTCCGGTCCCATGCAAAGCCGGTGAGCGTGACGATCATTCATTCGGCCTCCCAAATCATGAGGCGCACGGGCGTCGGGTTGTAGCCGTTGCATGGGTTGTTGAGCTGCGGACAGTTCGAGATCAGCACCGTGACGTCCATCTCCGCACGCATCTCGACGTACTTGCCGGGCGCGGAGATGCCATCCTCGAACGTGAGACCGCCGAGCGACGTGACGGGCACGTTCATGAAGAAATTCACGTTACCGACCAGGTCGCGCTTGGTGAGCCGCGCGCCGGCGCCGCACGTGCAGTGCGCGATCGCGTTGAGGAAGCTGTCGCGGCAGTTGTGCATGTAACGCTTGTCGAGCGCATAGCGCACCGTGTTGCTCTCGGCCGCGCAAGCGCCGCCGAGCGTGTCGTGGCGGCCGCACGTGTCGGCGACGATCGTCGCCATCGGGTTGCCGCGGTTCGACACGAGCACGCTGCCCGCGCTCAGGTACAGGTTGCGCTGCGCGCGGATCGTGTCCTGCGCGCTGTAGCGCTCTTCCGTATCGTCGGTGCGGTAGAACAGCGTGTCGACGGCCTGGTTGCCTTCCAGGTCGAGAATGCGGAAGGTCTGCCCGCGCTTCAGGTCGTGCAGCCACGGATCGCCCGCGTTCAGCGTGATGTCGTGGATCGCTTCGCGCGGGTCGAGCCGGCTTTCGATGATCGGCATGGTCTCGGTCCTCATGCAAACAGACGGTCGGTATTGGCGAACCCGCGCGTGTTCTCCACGCATGCGCGCCGGCACGGGTCGTCTTCGGGCGCCGCGCCATCGGCCGGATACGCGCGATACGCGATCAACTTCACGGCTTTCGGCGCGTAGTCGGGACGCGGATCGAGCGGATGCGGCGCGGTAGAAAACGCCGCGAGCGTATTCATCTCGAAGCGCAGGTCGAACGCGCTGCCGGCCGGCGAATGTCCGGCGACGAATTCGAGCGTGCCGTCGTCGCGCGTGGCCAGCTTGCTGAAGAAGTTGACGTTCGCGGCGAGATCGCGCGCCGACAGGCCGTATTTCGCGAGCTCGAGCACGAGGCTGTCGCGGCCGTTGCGGATCATCGCGTTGCGGTCGGCCTGGTACGACGTCGTGCCGTACTTGTGCGCGAACAGCCGCGCATCGCCGACGCCGCCGAGCGGATCGTGCCAGCCGAGCGTGTCTGCCGTGATCGACGCGATCACGCGCCCCATGTCCGTATACAGCGCATGGCCGCGCGTGAGATGCGCGGTATGCTGTGCCTTCAGCGTGTCGGCCATGTTGTAGCGTTCGAGCAGGTCTTCCTGGCGATGAAAGACGGCGGACAGGTTCGCGCCGCCGTCGACATCGACGATGCGCAGCGCGAGACCGCGGCGCAGGATGCCTGACCAATGGGTTCCGGCGGGAATCAGCGTTTCCCACGCGACGTGTGGCGGTGGGGCAAGGACGGCTTGGGGGCTCGGCGACATGGCGGCTCCGGGGTCGGTTGGACAAAGGGCGTGAGAGGGCGACCGAACGACATCGCGACCTCCCGGGCTTTTATCCCTCCGTGGAGCCTCGCCGTTTCCTCGCATCGAGGCGAAGGCAAGACCGGATTGCTCTCGGACCAGGCATCGCGCGGCGCACGCCGCACGACCGGAACCCTAGCGATCCTGAAGATGATGCAAATTGCTTCGCACCTCTCGAGCGTCGAACAAGCGAGTTGCGTGCCAGCCGCTGTCCAATCACCGCACAACGCGGCCCGGCGGCGCGATGCCGCGCGATAGGCGAACGGCGGACGCATTCGCTTGCCCTCGCAGCGGGCGCGCGGCGCACCATGCGCACGCAACCGCGCACCGGCGCAGTGCGCATCGCGGGCTCGCGCACCGCGCGATCCGCGATGGCATGGGCATTGCTGAATCCGTGCACCTTCACCTCGTCGCCGATCCTTCATGAACAAGCTCGACCTGCTCCGGCGCGTACTGCACGCGCTGTTCGCCGCCCGCTTCATCGAACTTCAGCGCCCCCTGCGCCGCCGTTGAATCGCATTGCCGCGCGACGTTGGCACGCTTCTCGCTCGGCATGACGCCGAGAGGTGCGGCGGCGTCGCATCTTAGGGGTGCTAGGGTTCCGGTTCGTCGAACGTCTGGTCCGAGAGCAGCCCGGCACGCGTTCATCCTGTCGCGAGACCGGATGCGCACGTGCTACACGGCGGGACAAAAGCCCGGGAGATTGGCGATGGCAACGGCCGTCGCGCCTCTCCGTGGCCGCTTCGTTCGTTCCGCATCCGCAGGAACCGGTCACGCGGCCGGACCGTGTGCGCGCGCACAGTCCTATCGACGATCCCGATCCCGGTCTCCTGGAGTACAACGATGACCCGTCCCGCCCCGGCGTTCCGCCGCCTGCCGTCCTTCCGTTTCATCCGCCACGCATTGGGTGCCGCCGCCGCGGCGGCCGCGCTATGGGCGGCGCCTGCCGCGCAGGCGGCCGCGCCGCTGAAGATCGGCTACAGCGACTGGCCCGGCTGGGTCGCATTCCAGGTCGCGCTCGACAAGGGCTGGTTCAAGGAAGCCGGCGTCGACGTCGATTTCGAATGGTTCGATTATTCGGCGTCGCTCGACGCGTTCTCCGCAGGCAAGCTCGACGCGGTCGCGGCGACCAACGGCGATGCGCTCGTGACGGGCGCATCCGGCGCGAAGAACGTGATGATCCTGCTGACCGACTATTCGGCCGGCAACGACATGATCGTCGCGAAGCCGCCGCTGCGCACCGTCGAGGCGCTGAAGGGCAAGAAGATCGGCGTCGAGCTCGGCCTGGTCGACCACCTGTTGCTCGAAACCGCACTGCGCAAGCACGGGCTCAAGGACAGCGACGTCACGCTCGTGAATGCGAAAACCAACGAACTGCCGCAGGTGCTCGGTTCGTCGGCAGACATCGCGGCGGTAGCCGCATGGCAACCGAACGCCGGCGAGGCGTTGAAGCGCGCGCCGGGTTCGCGCGCGATCTTCACGTCGGCGGATGCGCCGGGGTTGATCTACGACGCGATCACCGTCGCACCGGCGAGTCTGGCCGCGCGTCGGGCCGACTGGGCGAAGGTAGTCAAGGTCTGGTATCGCTGCGTTGCGTACATCAACGATCCGAAGACGCAGGCCGACGCAGTCAAGATCATGTCGGCGCGCGTCGGGCTCGCGCCGGCGCAATATCTTCCGCTGCTGCAGGGCACGCACTTGCTCGACGAGGCGGCCGCGAAGCGTGTGTTCCGCAAGGGCGACGGGCTCGACTCGATCTACGGCTCGACGCGCAATGCAAATGCGTTCAACGTGCGTAATGCCGTGTACAAGCAGTCGCAGGACGTCGACGCGTATATCGATCCGCGGTTCACGGACGCACGTTGACGGTAACCCACTCGCCTGCGCGGTTGCGCGCCGCGCAGGGGGACAATTCCGGTCCGGTCGAATGCTTTGTACTGCAGTACCGATCGTCTCGCTGCCGTGAGCCTTCGGTAATGTAATGTGCGCGGTTGAACGGCTGCGGCGCTCGCGTAAATTTCGGAAAAAACGTCTATCGAATGCGGCTTGGCCACTTCGAGAACTCCGTTCCTCCGCTCCTTGCTCTGGTGTTTCGGCATAAAGTTTGGCGTTTCAGTCGTAGATTTTCCACTTTCCTAAGCCAATAATTTGGTCGGTCGATGCAGTTCTGTCCAGATGCATGCCGACCACAGTGATCCCCTGACTCACGGGGCTTTTCTTCGTATGAATCGAGAATCACCACGGAGACGCACATGAGTACCAAACCCGCAATTCTGCTCGTCCATGGATTTTGGGGAGGAGCCGCGCACTGGGGCAAAGTGATTGTCGAGCTGGCGCGCAAAGGCTACTCGGATCTCCACGCTGTCGAACTGCCGCTGACGTCACTGGCCGACGATGCCGAGCGCACGCGCAAGATGATTGCCCAAATCCAGGGGCCGGTGCTGCTCGTTGGGCACTCTTACGGCGGCGCCGTCATCACGCAAGCCGGCAATGCCGACAACGTGGTGGGCCTGGTTTATATTGCCGCTTTCGCTCCCGACTCAGGCGAAAGCCCCGGTGCGATTACACAGCAACATCTGCCGGCGGCCGCAGCCAATCTCGCGCCGGATAGCGACGGCTACTTATGGATCAAGGCCGACAAGTACCACGAGAGTTTCTGCCAGGATTTGAGCGCAGAAGAGGCGCTCGTGATGGCCGTGACGCAAAAGGCGCCGCTTGCCAGCACCTTCGGCGACAACATCGGTACACCCGCGTGGAAGAACAAGCCGTCGTGGTATCAGATTTCGAGCGAGGACCGGATGATCGCGCCTGCGAACCAGGAGCACATGTCGGGTCGGCTGGGTGCACGTAAAGTCATCACGCTTGCAACCAGTCATGCGTCGTTGGCATCGAAAGCGGTGGAGGTGGCCGATCTAATCGACGAAGCAGCAAGCGCTACGGCCGCATAAGGGCATCATCGCGACATAAAGGCATAGCCGACATCTGGCGCATCACATTGACTTGAACAGATGTCGGCGGCGAGCCGCCTAGATTTCCTGGACAGGGCCGAGCGTGAATGTTCGCTCTTTGAAGATGCAATTGTGAGTGTCTCTTCCTGGCCGAAGTCGAGCGCATCGCCGGGTGCCCGAACGCTTCGAATGTGGATGCTGCGTCATGCGTCAACCGACCGCCGAGTCAACAGAACGAGTGCCATCTACACTGACGCGTATTCAACGACGCTCCGTAATCGAACCCTCAGCGTCAACTGTTCCAACGGCGCCGATGGCGCCGCCAACGGAAATCGGTCCACGTGCTTCCAGATCCCCGTGCACGGTCAGCGGGCCATGCACGGTGAGTGGACCGTGAAACGTATTTTCTCCCTGACGTCTGCGTATGGCATGACCGTCGGCAGGAATCCGTTCAATCGAGGCCGCGGTGACCGGGCCGCTGGCGGAGATGTCGCCGGCCACCGTCAGCGAGCCGTCGACAGTAACCGGCCCGAGGACGACGAGCGATCCGTCGACGCTGAGTGGCCCCGTGACGACCGGCTCGGCATGCCCTGACGTGACGAAGACAGCGGACGCCAGCAGAACCGCGCCCGCCATCGCGCTCCTTGCCCGCCTCGATGCCATGCTCTTTCCTGGGGCCAGATTGAAGCATTTCACATGTCCTCCTGCCCGGTGTCTACTTACGCGAGCGCCAGCGGTCCACTGACTCGCGACGGGCGGCTGCCGCTGAAGCACGCCCGGGCGCTATTGATCCAGTCTAGTCACGGAGTTGGCGAGTACAAGCGGCATCGGCGCGATAGCGCGACGCGCGCGATCTGCGACTGAACGTCTGCAGTGCACCGGGAAGCGACCGGTCGAGCGTTTGCCGGCGCACGCCGACGAATGATGGATATGGCCGAGCGAGCATCGACACGTAACGTCAGCGAGTCGAGCATGAGGAGTTCGTCAACAGACGGCAGCATGTCAGGAGATCCGTGCGATAAAGGGACATTCCAGGAGCGCCCTTCGAATCAAATTTGTCGCCAATTCATGTCGGTTCGTCGAATGCCCGCTTCTGGCCGAACGCGGCCGGCCGCCGCCCTGTGACGCACGACCGGCGCCGATCGCTCCACTTCGGCCCTCCGCCCCGGCGGAAACTCAACGGCGATTCCGAAGTGTACTGCGGCCGTTCGCTCGATTAGGTTGATCGGTGGCTGTTCGGCGACCCTGTCGAGAACTTGTGGCACGCGGTTATCGAATCGCTGGCAGAAAACTCGGGATTTCCGATTGGCCTGCAGACCGCTCGCAAACATCGGTTATGCATTGCGACAGAACCGATTCGACGCTACGCGACGAACTGGATCGCGCTGTTCTCGATGGCAGCCTGGTTGCCGTACTGCCAAGTGATGTTGCGGTGTTCATGTCCGATCGGCAGACCCGAGTAGATCGGCAAGCCGAAGCCGCCCAGCACGTCGACAAGCATCTGCTCGAGCGTGAAATCCGCGCCGTCCGGGATCGGGCAGCGCGTGAATTGCCCGAGCACGAACGCGCGGGCCCCGTCGAACGCGCCGCTCAGACGCAGTTGCGTCAGGCTGCGGTCGAGCCGGTAGCCGAACTCCGTCACGTCTTCCAGCAGTACGATCGCGTCGCGTGAGCGAAGCGACCAGCGTGTACCCGCGACGCTCGCGAGCACCGTCACGTTGCCGCCGCACAGACGTCCCCGCACCGCACCACGGGCGCCGGACAAATGCCGCAGGCTCAGCGGGGAGCGTTTGCCACCGGTCAGCACGGCGCGCATGTCGGCACGCGTCGCGTCGTCGACCTTGGTCGCCAGGCTGTGGAATGTCGGACCATGCAACAAGCGCACGCCGGGCCGGTCGGCGAGCGCGCAGAAAAGCGACGTCGCGTCGGAAAAACCGATGATCGTCTTCGGCGTCGCAATCTCGTCGGGCAGGTGCTCGAGCAGATGCGCGCAACCGAATCCTCCCCGCGCGAGCCAGACGATGTCGATCGACGGGTCCATCAGCATGCGCCGCAGATCGTCCGCGCGCTCCTCGGCGGTACCAGCGAAATAGCGGTACCGGCTGCCGAGATGCGCGCCCGTCGTGACCTTGAAGCCCCAGCTCTCGACCAGCGCGATGCCACGCTCGATGGCTTGCGGATCGGGCACACCCGCGGGCGCGACTACGCCCACTGTCTTGCGTCTTGATTCCATTGAACGGATACCGTAAGGATAAAGAACCCGCTGACTATACCCGACACCGCCCGCGCGCCGCGCACCCCTGCAAGGCGGCATCGAACGCGTTGGGAGGCCCGTCTCCGGCGTCCGCGCATCCGTTTCGCTGCCAGCGCCCCTTTAGAATTTCCGTCGATGCGAAGTCGCCAACCGAACGATTGAATGGCCGTTTGCACAGTGCAACTGCCATGGGGGCGGTCGCTCAACGCATCGGCCGAAGGTCCGTTGCTGGCCGACGTTGGACATTTCGATATGGATTGTGGCGCGGCGTAGTCGGCGTTGATCAAAAGTATGCTGGGTCGAAGAATTCGGGACGGGCTTCATCAGGCGGAGAACCCAGTCGATCACGAAAGCATTGGCCGTGGCAAAACCAAACCTGCGATTTTCGAGGTCCCTCAGCAGTTGTAACGCAGACCTCGCACGGATCAGTTTCGGTCTTCTCTATCGACTGCCCGCAAAAGCAGCATGGTCCCCAAACGATAGCCATAAGCGCTGAGAATCTCCGTAAATTAGCATCGACGCTCACAACGGAGAGTCGCGACCAAGGCAATGACAGGTCGATCGTCAACGATCGAGGCAACCCCGTCGACTGTCCGTTCATGGCCAGCTGCAGCCAGACGCGTTCGGCTATAGCCCCGAAGCGGTCGGTCGGTCCTGCACGAAGCGGTCATTTAGTTCATCGGCGCAGGTAACGCATGTGAGACTTCTGATCTACGCTGGCGCGTCGTGCGCTAAAAAAATCTCACTATCGCAAATGGCTTCCGTTAGGATTGACTGCCTCATCGTCTTTCCTGGAAGGACAGTATTTCTTCTTCTGCTCAAGCCCATAGAAGAGCGTGCCGTGAATACCGCTCGCCTCCTTCTTTTTCACCGGACGAGTCCATATCTCGGCGAAAGCAGCATTCAACGACGCCTCATCCGATCGGCCATAAACCTCGTCGATGAATGCAATGTCAGTCTCGTTCGGAAATATCAAGTCAAACTGCTCGTCTGTTGCTGCAAAAATGTCATAAACACAATTTTCTGCGCCGTCAATGATCTGAATATTTTTCATTGCTGAAGCTCGCCTCCAAGCAGCGTCTGGCCCACCAGATGCAGCACGATTATGCGCGATCACGATAGGGCATGGACTTGAACGACCGTCTCTGGCCGGCAGCAGCCGCTTGACCGGATGTCCGCGCCCACCGCAAGGGCCATCAGGGGCCGTTAGTAGCCACTCCTTCCCCGTTTTCGAGAGCAACCAATGTTGCGATCGCCCGTCACTTTATCTCGCGTCGCCCTTCAGCATCCCAATACGTCCAGTTCCCTGCCTCGGTTCCGTGATCGTAGTCCCCAAGGGCGGCTAGTTGTCCGTTTGGATGGAAATCCTTCCAGACTCCGTGCTCAACGCCGTGTTCGTACGTTCCTTCAGACGCGAGAGTGCCATCCTCTCTGTATTCGACGAAGAGGCCATGCCGAATCCATCGCCGCCCATCAGTGGCCAGGTATCTGCTATAGCGGTATCTAAGTGCACCGCTTGGATACAGAACTTCCGCGATGTTCAATTCCGCCATTGCACCCTCCGCTTTGCAGCTCTTCGTCAGCCAGCACATCATTCAAGACTGCGCCGTAATCGCGACATCATTATGTTGCCCATGTGAGACGAGCATTGCGAGAGCGACTTTGTCAGCTCCTGTTCATAAGGAATGTCAAGACTCTCGACCCCGTGAACAATGCTCCACAGCACTCCCGCCCCATCACTATCGGGGAATCGTTCAAAAAGACCGAATAGAACACTCAACGATTTTTCCGACACCCCGACGCTCCAGAGATCTTCCAAAAGACGCTCGAGCGGTAACCAGTCCCCGCCGGCCGGACTAAATTGGGCGATTTGAGAAAGAACTTCTTGCTCTGACCGAAACGGGCGAGGCTGACTGTCGACGCACATGATGGGTGGTAAGTATCTCGCAAGCGGTCACTCAAAGTCCAATGCGATCTCTGCGGTGGCCTTGTACCAGCATAGGAAATTTTCGAACTCGCCGACGCATTCCCACCCTGGCGACGCGAAATCATGAACGATCTGCACTCGTTCGCCCTTGCCCGCCTCCCAACAGGCTATGTCGTCGCTACTCGTATCCCGGAAGAAAGGAACCAACTGCCGATCGGGATATCGCGTAGCCAGCCCTTCCAGCCGAACGCGGAGCCATTTTCCCTCCAGTAGCTGCCACGGATCCAAATTGAGGATATTCAGTTCAACAGCCCGGACAAAGTGGCGCGGATAAGCAAACCATGTTGGTCGCTCGGTTTCATTAAGTAAATCGGGCATCACGGATTCGCTCGCAGTAGTCGTTGGGAAAAACGTCGGTCGCTGTGGTGATTGTTGCCGATACAAGACGCGAGGGCTACCGACCGCTCCTGGCCGCCAATTGCCTTACGATCTTTCTGCGACACCCGTCGCATCGACGGTGATGCAGAAATGTAGTCGATCCGTTGTTTCTGGATGCATTTTCGTCCAGTCCAATGCGGCAGCGCAGATTGTCCGACGACAGAAGTCGGCCGCATCGCGCACCGAAAGACCTTCTAGACTCGTTGTTCCTTGCTGTGCATTGCCGTGACCGACCCGCCCATCCGCAGACCGAATCCATCCTTCCCAACCGAGGATGGGAATCTGGTTGATCGCACACCAATCGACTGCGGCAATAGCCGCGTCGAACGGAAGGACGATCTCCCTATGTGAAATTGAGTGCCGCGCGATCTCGGGCGGCAACATTTTCAACATTTGCGACTGCGGCATGTGACATATCCGACAAGGTCCGAAACGCAGGATTGTCAGCAGTCTTGCGTCGAATGTCGAGCGTCTTGTTCCGACCCATAAGAGACAGTCGCCTCTACGTATTGCGGTCACTTTCGATCTACTGCTGGCCGCCACGCGCGCTGCCGTGTAACAACGCGTACCCCGTCGCCCTCAAAGCTTTACTTCACGAACTGCTGCCTGGAAAAGCAATTCGTCACGCGTGACCAAGAACAAACCGGGGTGTGCCCGATCCAAGCACGTGCAGAGGTTCCAACTTGGCAACCTGTCTCCAGAATTCTTCGGTGTATTTGTCATTGACGTTGAGCGGGTTAAAACCTACACGATTCACGAAGTTTGAATGGGGTTCAAACTTAATAAGCCGATCGTACACATACCACTCATCAAAGCCTGGCATCGGAAGCTGCGATACCGCCCTGACTGATGGACTGACCGCGAGTTCGCCGAATTTTGACCATCCCGCCGTGAATTCCTCATCGGTCGGCGTATATGGTCCGCTGTCACAACTTGCAATTGCGACATATCGCCCGAGCACTAATTCCGGACAGCGTAGCACTAAGTCCTCGATAGCCCCGTCAGTTCCGTCGTTCCATTCGACAATCCGATAACCGGCACGTTCGCCCGTTCGCGTTACTCTCTCCCCGTCTTCGTCCGTCAGATTATCGATCATCTTTTCTAGTAATGCCCGCACATGTGCTTCCGCTTCTTCGCGCGTGCCCTCGAAGTCAAACCTACTAGCGCCGTTTCCGAATCGAAAATCGGTTGCCTCCTGCACGACTTCGTAGCCGAATATGAATGTCCCGTCGTTGCGCTGATATACGTGAAATCCAACGTTGTACGTCAGGCCGTGCGCGTTTTGTCGCACATACTGAAACGTCTGATCATATCCGGCCTGGAGTTTCATCTGGTTGTCCCGTTCGACAGCAATTGAGACTTACGATCTGGATTTCCGCGTCCGGCCATCGACAGACCGGCACGGCCATTGTCAACGATCTAGGCGTTGACGTCGATTGTCCGCTTCCGGCCGGTAACACCCTATCACCATCCCCGATCGCAAGCCGGCTGGCAAACCTCGAGCGATCGCATGCGGGCCACTGCGAACTCATCGGCTAAAGCAACTCGTCGCGATTCACTTGAGCCCACCGGCAGCAAACAGCCGCAACCGCCGCCCCAAACGACGCCGCACCACCATCCCACGAGCCTCCGAGCGGACTCGCCCGAAGCCAACACATCCCCGGCCCATGCTCCCCCGCGTCACACGGCTCACACACCTCTCGGCAGCCGCACCGCGAATACGGTTTCCGTCCGATCGGAACGCGCGTCGATCCGGCCGCGATGCGCCTTGGCAATTTCGTTGGCGATGAACAAGCCGAGTCCCAGGCCGGCATCGTCACCCGTCCTTTCCGAACCATCCGCTCCGCGCTGGAGCGGATCGAAGATGCGGTCCAGCGTGAGCCGATCGATGGCCGGGCCGTTATTGCTATTGCCGACCTCGATGAGCACTTCTGCGCCGCTCGCCTCGGCCATCACCCGCACCGGTGTCCCGGCCGCGCCGTACTTGACGGCATTGCTCACCAGATTACTCAACAGTTGCTGCATTCGCTGATCGTCCCATTCACCTCGAAGATCGCCGCTCATATCGAGCGTAATTTCGCGATCGGGATGACCTGCCCGCAATTCGTCCACCACATTGACGAGCACGTGCGCGAGATCGATCTTGCGGGGAACGACGTTGATGCCCAGTCCGAGCTGGGTTCGATTGAAATCGCAGAGATCCTCGAGAAGGCCGTGCATGCGGGCGCCGCTTCTGATCAGGCGCGCGGCTGCTTCCGATACCTCCTCCCCTGCATTGAGCGCGGCGAGATACGACGCCGTGACCAGGATCGTCTGCAGCGGCGTGCGCATGTCGTGGCCCAGCATGCCGAGGAGCAAGTTGCGAGCCTGCTCGACCTCTTCGGTAAAAAAGGCGACGGATTCCGCCAGCGCTTGATCGATCGCCTCGTTGAAGCGAATCACGTCGTCCAGATGGGGCACGCCCGGCCGACACTCGTCGATCCACAGGCGCAGCACACTGGCCCGCAGCGCCCGATACTCGGCTGCCAGCTGGTTGATGTTGAAGCCCCGCCGGGCACGCAGGGTGGCATGAGTCTCGGCGGCCGTCTCTCCGGCATTCACCGGCTCGGGCGCGTGCCCCAGCGATTTTAGGCGTTGCGCTTCTCTCGTTTGGGGCGTCGCGATGTCCCTCGCGACGG
The DNA here is from genome assembly GCF_001532755.1 of Burkholderia sp. MSMB2157WGS. Lineage (NCBI taxonomy): Bacteria > Pseudomonadati > Pseudomonadota > Betaproteobacteria > Burkholderiales > Burkholderiaceae > Burkholderia > Burkholderia sp. MSMB2157WGS. The sequence continues at coordinate 83,354 of NZ_LPJG01000001.1, forward strand.
CGGTCAGAATCTCACGCGCGTGATCGCGTAGCCCGATCGAGTTCATGTTCCTCGCGGCCGGTAACAGGGTGGCGGCGAACGCTTCCCACTGCACCAGGATCGGTTCCATGTTCCGTACGATGAAATCAGCAAGCCGCATGGCGCTCCTCACAACGGAATGAACGATGGGCACTTCGGTCGAACCGCACGATATTACGTGAATATCGGTGTCAGCCGGCGATTCGATCGCCGTGGTCGTTTTCGGCGGCGTGGGCGAAGCGCGTCGAGCGGCCGCTTCGATCGACCGCGCGCCCGCCTGCCGCTGTCGAGCGCCGATATCCGGCGCCTTTGGACGATATGCTACTGAATGGCCGGTCGCAACAGGGCCGAAGCGACCTTCGATTCGCACACACGTCACGCCGGGCGGCTAGCATGACCGACGATCGGTGCGACGCCGTTCGATTGCCGCGGCACCGGCAGCACGAACCTTGCGCCGCGCTCGTTCGACTTTCATCCCGACGCCGGATTCGGCCATATTTTCCTGCCACGGCCGACCGCCGGCACGAAACTGCACATGCCCAGGAAAAAATCCAGCCTCTGGTTGCGGCCTCTCGACCTGTTTGCGATCGCGACCGGCGCGCGCCCGAAGAAGCCGGTCGGCAGGTCGCGGCCGGTCGTCAAGAAGGCGACCAAAAAGGCCGCTCCGCGGACCGCCAAGCCCGCCACCACCGCCGCCCGTACCGCCAGCCGGACCGGCTCCACGCACGGCGCGCGCGCCCCGTCGGCCAAGCCGCCCGGCACCTGGCTCCGCTCGTTTCATTCCGCCGGCCCGAGCGCCGGCCGGCTCGTGAACCATCTTGCGTACGCGCTGTATCTCCCCGTCGCCCCGGCGGCCACAGCGGGCATGCCGGCCATCGTGATGCTGCACGGCTGCAAGCAGACCGCCGAATCGTTCGCCGCGGGCACGCGTATGTGCCGTCTCGCGGAGCGGTCCGGGTTCGCCGTGCTGTTTCCCGAGCAGGCCAAGACGGCCCATGCGCATCGCTGCTGGCACTGGCATGGCGACACGACCCAGTCCGAAGCCGCGGCCGTCGCATCGCTGGTCGACGCCATCGTGCGGCGCCACGGCTTCGATCGCGACCGGATCTACGTGGCCGGCATGTCCGCGGGCGCCGGACTCGCCGCGGCGCTGGCGATACGGTATCCCGACCGCTTCGCGGCGGTCGGCCTGCACTCGGGCCCGGCCCTCGCGCCGCCGTCGTCGACGATGGCCGCGATGAGCCTGATGCGTCGCGGCATCCGCGACGATCCGATCCAAGTGCTCGACGCGTGCGTCGACGTCGCGTCCTATCCCGGCATGCCGGCGCTCGTCGTGCACGGCGCGCTCGACACGGTCGTGACCGACCGCAATGCGACGCAGCTCGGCATCGCGTTCGCACGACTCAACCGGCTCGTCGACGAACACGGCGCGATCCGCGTCGGCGAGCAACGCCGCTACGCGCAGGACGAGGCGGACTACATCGATTATCTGAAGCGTGGACGGCTGGTCGTCAGGGTGTGTGTCGTTCGCGGGCTGCGGCATGCATGGAGCGGCGGAGATCCGGACGAGCCGTTCCATTCCGCCACGGGGCCGGACGCGACCGCGATGTTCTGGCATTTCTTTCGCCGTCAGCGCCGCAAGCGATCGGCATGACACACGGCGCCCGCGACCGCGGCCGCTCGCCGTCATGTCGTCGTGTCGTCACGCCCGTTGCGCCAGCGCGACCGCGTTCGCGCGGTCGCCCGCACGTCGAACCGGCAACCGTATCCGAAAGGTCGTGCCGCGCCCCGGCTCGCTGGTCACGTCGATGGTGCCGCGATGACGCTCGACGATGCCGTGCGATACCGACAGTCCGAGCCCCGTGCCCTGCCCGACCGGCTTCGTGGTGAAGAACGGATCGAAGATCCGTCGTGCGACGTCGGGCGTCATGCCGGCGCCGGTATCGCTGATCGCGATCGACACGTGATCGCCGTCGCTCGACGTGCGGATCGTGATCACGCCGCGCTCCGGAATCGCCTGCGCCGCGTTGACCAGCAGGTTCATGAAAACCTGATTCAGCTGCGACGGCAGGCATTCGACGTGCGGGACATCGCCGTAATCGCGCACGATGTCGGCCTTGTACTTGAGTTCGTTGTGGACGACGTTGAGCGTGCTCTCGAGGCCCGCATGGAGATCGACCACGCTCCATTCGTCGCTGGCCGGCCGCGAGAAATCGCGCAGGTCCTGCACGATGCGCCGCACGCGTAGCGCGCCGTCGATCGATTCGTCGATCAACATCGCGATCTCGTCCCGGACATAGTCGAGATCCGCCGCGCGGCGCACGGCCGTCAACGCGTCGCGGGCGGCGGGGTCGAGCTGCGGCAGCACGGCTTCATGTGCGGCGATCACGTCGAGCAGGCTGCGCACCCACGTCTTCAACGTATTGAGGTTCGCGCTGACGAAGCCGATCGGATTGTTGATCTCGTGCGCGACGCCGGCCGCGAGCTGGCCGATCGACGCGAGCTTTTCAGACTGCAGCAACTGGTCGTGCGTTTCCTCGAGCGCCTGCAGCAAACGCCGCTGTTCGTCCTTCTCCTGTTCGAGCAGCGCGTGCGCGGCCTTGCGTTCGTCGATCTCGGCCGCCATGTTCTCGCGCGTGCGTTGCAGCATCCGTGTCGTTTGCTCATAGCTATGCAGCGCGCGTTCGAGTTCGCTCGTTCTCACCCGCACGAGCCGTTCGAGCGTGTCGGTCATCCCGCGCAGGAAAGTCGTGCGCGCATCGAAACGGCACACCAGCAGCGTGACGACCAACGTCGCCATCGTAAACAACGCGACCGTCGTCGCGAGCCACGGCGCGTCGACCCCGTTCGCGGCGCCGCACCGCGCATCCGGCGCGAAATGCGCGGCCGCCATCGCCGTGTAGTGCATGCCGGTAATCGCGATGCCCATGACGACGGCCGCGCCGATGCGTTGCGCGGTCGCATGGCGCGCCTGCTGCATGCGCAGCGCCTGCGCGATCCACAGTGCGGCCGTCGACGCGATCACCGCGATGCCGATCGACGCGGCGAACAGCGCGGCATCGTAGCGAATGCCGGGCTGCATGTGCATCGCGGCCATCCCCGTGTAATGCATGCCCGCGATCCCGCCGCCCATCAGCGCGCCGCCCGCGCACAGCCGCCACCAGGCGAGCCGTGCGCGCGTGACGACGTTCAGCGCGAAATACGATACGAGCGCCGCGATCGCCAGCGATGCGCCGGTTTCCTGCCATGCATAGCCGAGCGGCACCGGCAACGAAAACGCGAGCATGCCGACGAAATGCATCGACCAGATTCCGGTGCCCATCGCCGCCGCGCCGCCGCCCAGCCATGCGCGCTTGAGCTTCGGATCGTCGAGCAGCGAGATGAACGCGGCGAGGTCGAGCGTCGTATAGGACGCAAGCGTCGCGATCGCGAGCGACAGCAGGACGAGCGGAACGTTGTAGATGCCATGCATGATCGGACGCCCCGAACGGGTTGAATGCATCGCCGCGGCGCGGGCGGTCGCGCGCACCCCGCGGCGATCGGGCCGGCGTTTCGACGTCAGGCCGGCGGCGCGCCTGCGTGGGGTGCGTGCGGCTGCCCGGCCGGACGGGCCAGTACGAGAATGTCGAATGGCGTGCCCTCGCGCGTCTCGAAGCGGCGCACGAGCTCGATCTGGTGCGCGGACATCACGCTGCCTTTGGTCATCAACAACACGCCGCGATGCGTGCGCAGATCGTCGGCGAGCTGCATCCCCTCGCGCAGTTGAGCCGACCGGATTTCCGCGACGGACGCCGCGATGCCGAGACTCGCCGGATCCCGCATCAACTCGACGAAGCGCGCGACCAGTTGCGGGTCGTAACGCACGCTCGCCTGCGAGCGCAACACGTCGATCGCCTGTTCGATCGAATGCGGCGCACCGATTTCGCCGTTGCGCAGCCCTTCGAAATCGCGTGCGATCGCGACGATCCGCGACCCGACCGGGATCGCGTCGCCGACCAGACCGTCCGGTGTGCCACGGCCGTTGAAGCGCTCGTACTGGTGCAACACGATCGACGCGACCTTGTGCAGCTGCGCGACCGGCGTGAGCACCATCTGCGCACGCAACGGATGCTCCTGAAACATGCGGTGCTCGTCCGTCGTCATCCGCGCGAGCGGCTTGTGCAGCAATTCGTCCGGCAGCGACAGCTTGCCGATGCCGTGCAGCAGCCCGGCGAAATAGACGTCCTGCGCATGCAGCTCGCTCATCCCGGCCGCCAGCGCGAGCCGTCGCGCGATTTCGCCGACCCGCATCGCATGCCCGCTCGCGGCCCCGCAGCGCAGCTCGATCATGCTCGCGCACACCTGGACCATCGCCGTGAAACTGCTTTTCAGGTCGCTTTGCGCCGCCTCGAGAAACATCACCGTCTGGCCAAGCTCTTCGGTGCGCGCGCGCACCTGCGTTTCGAGGTCCGTATTGAAACGGCGCAGCGCTTCGTTCTGCGCCTCCGTCAGCGCCGCCAGCCGGGCCGCTTCGCGACGCAGACGGCGCTGCTCCAGCGCCTGCTCGATGGTCAACAGCAGGTCGTGATCGTCCCACGGCTTGTTCAGGTAGCGATACACGCCGCCTTCGTTGACGGCCTGCATGACCGACGCGATCTCCGCATAGCCGGTCAGCAAAATGCGCATCGTGTCCGGATACAGCCCCCGCGCGCGCGCCAGGAATTCCGCGCCGCTCATGTGCGGCATCCGCATGTCGGACACGATCAGGTCGATGTCGGTCGACGCCAGGATCTCGAGCGCGGCCTCGCCGCTGTCGGCGGTCACGATGTCGTAGCCGGTGGGCCGAAACACACGCCTGAGCGCCGACAGCACGTTCGGTTCGTCGTCGACCAGCAGGATCGACGGGACGCGGGCGGCGTCGCCGGATGCCGCCGCGCTGTCGGACGTTTCGAGCGGCACGGCATTCGCGTCGTTTGTTGCAGATGTCGTCATAATCGGCCTCGGATCAATTATTTACGCCCTCTCTGCAACATCGGCCGACTCCGCATTTTCCGCATTGGTGGAAACGCTAATGTGCGCGTGTCGATTTCAACCGGCCTGCATCGCACACGCGCTATGTCGTCGACGCGCCGGGTCCGCGCCGGTAGTAGATGTCCCACTCCGCTTCGTCGGTTCGCACGAAGCCGTGCCGTTCGTAGAAGCGGTTCGAGTCGCTGCCGCGCAATGCGCCGACGCGAACGGACATCCGATGTGCGTCGGCTTCGGCAAGGATCTCGCGCAGCACGGCGGCGCCAATGCCCCTCCGCTGATGCGCGGGCACGATGTACAGGTGATCGAGCAACCAGTGATCCGCCATCGGCCGAAGCGTGTAGAAGCCCGCACGCGAATGGTCGACTTCGATGAAACGGCAGAGCGCCGGATCGAACGACACGAGAAACCGGTCGCGCGCACGCTGCGGATCGAAACGGCCGATGCGTTCGAGGCTGTCGCGCATCGCGGCGATGCGGATCGCGACGAGGGTTTCGGCGTCGGCGTGCGTGACGGGGACGAAGGTCGGGGTCATGGCAATCAGGCTGGCGGAATGCACGGGAAGGCGAGCGCTCCGCTTGGCGGTGCGGAGCCAGCCGGGCACCGAGGATGATGCGCTCTCCTCCGGGCGGCTCGATGCGTCGCGCTCGCGTGCCGACTCGCGGCTTCTTCGCTCGAAGGAGACCTCAGCGCCGCGCGCCCCTCCTGATCGGAGGGCGCGCAGCAAGCGAACCGATTCAATCGGCTCAATGAATAAAAAGCGCTGACCGATGAACTGGCCAGCAAATCGGTCCTGGCGATCCGAGGTTGAGTGTGCCAGGACCGCATGCATCAGACGACGTACGCGTGCGGACAGACGGGCATGTCGAACGATCGGGCCCACCGATCGGGGTGTTCCGGCTCAAGCCCGCGCACAAACTGTGATCGCAGTTCAGGCCGGGCTAACCGAAGCGATCATGCCTGCACCGACGTCCGTCAACCTGAACGCATCGACTGTCTTCGGCACGTCCCATGTTGCGATCATCGCGTCGGTCGGCAGATAGTCGGGATCGGCTGACGCGACCCCGGCCCACACGCCTTGAGACACCCGTCTGCCATGGAGATAAAAGTGCAGCTCCCGGCCGCCGCGCTCGCACGTACACTTGATTCTCTCCACCGATCGGCCCAATCCTCGAATCCGTGCGACCTGGTTGCGATCCAGCTCGAACGTGGCGCTCATCACCCCGTCGCAATCGACAATGCCGATCATGTTGCTGTCATCGGTGAATGTCCACGACGGATGCGGCGTGCCTAAACGCAGCATGAAAAAATCTGCGGATTCCGAACCAACCATCATGTTTCTCCTGCAATGATACGTCGCTCTACCAACTACCACTCGATCGATACGCTCGTTCATCCAACCCGGCCCGCGCCGTGCCCGGATGCCCGAGTGGACGCACGCCGGCGCCTCGCACCGGGCGCGCGCAACGCCGAAACGCGTGCGGGCGCCCGGCGGTTTCGACGCACCTACGCGCTGGCCTGACGCGTCACGGTCTCCGCGGCCATACTGTCCGAACCGGAAAGCCTCACCGCAACGGCCGCTGCCGCCGTGCTTCCGTAGACGTTGAGGGCGGTTCTCCCCATGTCGAAAAAGGCGTCGACGCCCAACAGCAGCAGTACCGCATCGGCCGGCAAGCCGATCGACGTGAGGACGATGGTGATTGCCACGATCGCCCCGGAGGGCACATTGGCCGCTCCGTCGATGGTGACGATCGTCAGGATCAGAATCGTGATCACCAGCGGCCAGGACCAGGCAAGGTGATAGGCGTCGGCCAGGTAGCCGACCGCGAGGGCCGTATAGAGCACCGCGCCGTCGCGATTGAAAATATATGCCAGAGGCAAGATCGTGGACGCCACGCCGTAAGGCACGCCCAGTTCAACCAGCTTCTTCAGGTGCAGCGGATAGGTAATTTCGGACGAACGCGTCGTGAAACCGAGGATCAGCGGTTCCCTCACCTTCCTGAGCACGGCAAGCGGCGACTGACCGGCGACGCGAATGACGATGGTGAGTACCACCGCCAGCACCGCCATGCCGAGATAGGCCACGCCCAGCAGCTCGACGAGCGAATGCGCGCCCGCGAAGCCCTTGGCCGACAACAACTGCGCGATCGCGGCGAAGATCGCGAGCGGCGACCATGCGATCACCCACTGGATCATCTTGAACAAGCCCGACAGCAGCGCCTCGAAAACGGCGATCGCGGGCTCGGCACGCTCCGGGGCAGCCGACAATGCCGCGCCGAAAATGACGCCGAACACGAGCACCGGGAGAGAATTCCCTGCGGAAAGCGCGGCGACGATGTTGGCGGGGATCAAATCGACGAGAAATTTCGTCCAGTCGATGCTGGACGCGAGCGCCGCGGGCATCGATCCGGAGTGCGTCATGCTCGCCCCGAGACCCGGTCGAAACACGAAGTTGAGCAGCAGCCCGAACGATGCGGCCAAGCCCGTCATGCAGACGAAGAAGCCGATGCTGAACAGTGCGACCTTGCCAAGCCGCTCGCGAAGCCTGCCCGCACGAAAGACCCCGACCGTGACCGACAGGAAGATCAACGGCATGACGACCATCTTGATCGCGTGGCCGAACATCGTGCTCAGAAATCCCAGCTTCGCGGCAAAGCCCGGCGCAAACACGCCGCAGGCGGCGCCCAGCACGAGGCCGCCAAGCATTTGCATCGGAAGAGAAAGCCCTTTATTTTTCGTGTTCATGCCGCGCCTTTAGCAGTTTTATCCGTGCCGGCGTACCGTCAACGATGTGATTCCACATATGCTGACGCGCAAGCTCGCCGTCGTTCGCTTCGATTGCTTGAAAGATGTGCAAGTGCTCGATCGTGCCGCGCCGGACGGTTTCGGCGTCGCCACGCGGGAGTTCGTTCAGGGCCAAGGTCTGAGCCCGCAATAGACCATACGCCGATGAGATTCGCGCGTTCCGTGCGGCAGCAAACAACTCTTGATGAAACACCCAACCGATACGCTGTTCGAGCATGATGTCCGAAACGTCCTGGTCGACCAGTTTCCGCATTTTTTCCGCCGCCTCGCGAAGACCTGCCGTGACACCCGATCTCGCGGCAAGAAACGCTGCGGTACTCTCCAGGGCCAGCCGCATTTCAAAAATTTCGCGCAGATCGCTGGTCGTCGGCGACGCGACATAAGTGCCGCTCTTTTCGATCACGACGACCAGCCCTTCGGATTCGAGCAAATGCAATGCGCTGCGCACCGGCATTTGGCCGAAACCCAGTTCGTCCGACAGGCCTCGGTGGGATACTTTCTGCCCAGGCGCAAGACGGCCGTCGAAGATCCTCGATCGAATCTCGTCGTAGGCCAGTTCTGCATCTGTCGAGACTTTCGACGTCATCTGTGATCGCAGTTAGCGTATGATTCAAAAAAGAAACTGATAGGAAATTACCCTTACTGGGCGTGCCCGGCAACTGCTAATTTTGCGAGTGGGCATGCCGAAAGAGAATTGGAAGAAAATCTGCGTCACGAAGAGAGCCGATAATTATATGACTTCACAAGATGTGCGCTTTACCATCTGTGCCGTCCGTGCAGAAGAAACCTATCCCCTGAGGGCCGCGGTGTTGATGGCCGGAGATGAAGAGGGAAGCGCGCTGGACGGAGACCACGCTCCAACGACCCTGCACTTTGCCGTTCGCGACAACGACGATATCGTTGCCGTGGCATCGGTGTGTAAAGAAGAACAATCCGGCGTTTCGAACTCCGGAGCGTGGCGCCTTCGCGGCATGGCCGTCCATCCGTCGGTACGCGGGCTGGGATTCGGACGCCTGCTGGTCAATCTGTCCATTCGCCATGTTCGCAAACAGCGCGGCACCCTGCTCTGGTGTACCGCGCGCGAATCGGCATACCCGTTCTACGAAATGCTCGGCTTTGAACGCGATCCGATACCGATTTCAATGCATGGCCGCGACGACATGAAATTCTATCTAATGCAACGCCAAATCGCGGGCTGATTTCGTCTGCGATCGAAGTTCGATCGCCGCCACCGGGGGCCGATACCGGGCGCTGGCTGGCTGCCCGGAAATACCGGTTCGCCCGGCGTCCTCATTACCCGTTCGCCCGCGCGAAGATCGAGTTCGCGTGCGACGACGGCTGTCGCAACGCTCGCCTCCTTCAGCGCACCGCCGCACGGTAGCGTCATTCGCTCGTTTCGCGAGTTTCTGGCCAATACGGGCGGGTACTCGACGATCGCCTTTTCCGCTTCGATTATTGCAATCCGAGAGAAAATGGAACGGTTACCAAGGACTAACCTTGGCGACCGATTTTCGGCGGCGGCTCTCCGCTGGTCGATCGATCGAATTTGACTGATATTGCGCATTTGTCACCACGAACTGCCGACCGGTACTTTCCTTTCCGAGATCGTTGCTCTTCGTAGCGGTTCTTGCAGCCCGCTATCGCCCCCTCGCCCGCATTCGCTTGCCGTCGCCGACATCATCAGCGTGATGGCGCGCACCTCGATAACACTTCGCTCTCGCGCCGCCCCTTATAGGGGAAACTCCGTAAGGCGCCAGGTCATCAAACGAGATTAACTTATATCAAACAAATTTTGACGGGAATTTATGTTCCTGATATGGTTTTTCCACTTGCAAAGCGCGACCACGCCTTATTGACGCTCGGCGAAACGATTGGCGCACGTCGCCAGTGGCTGAACCTGACGCTCGGTCCGTCCGCAAGGATCGCCGATATTTCCAGCTCGTCTTTCGTCGCAGGTGGAGCAACCTCCGGTTTCGCCGCCGCCGGCCTGGCGCGCAAGTATGGCGCGGGCATGGCGTTCGACGGTCGAGCAGTTCGGCGGTTCTCCACGCATATTTTTAAGGATCACGAAATGATCGAACTCGATATGCCGCTTTGGCGAACATGACGCCGGCCGTCACGACCGAGACGACGCGCAAGCCGTGAATACGACAAAAGCCGTTTCAACCCATCCCGAAACCACCCCTGACCGTGAAATGCAGATGAAAAACAAGAAAATCAACATCAGCGTCATCGCCGTTGCCGCCTTCGCAGCATCTTCGGCAGCCATGGCCCAGTCGTCGATCACGCTGTATGGCATGCTCGATGCCGGTATCGGCTATACGTCGAACATCAATGGCCACAGCCGGTTCGGCCTCGACGGCGGCGCCTCGGGTTCGAACAAGTGGGGCCTCAGGGGGCAAGAAGACCTTGGGGGCGGCCTCCAGGCGGTATTCAAGATCGAGAATGGTTTCAACATCGCGACAGGCGGGATAGGCGGCCAAGGGCCCATCGGTTCCACGCGTTCGCTGTTCAACCGCCAGGCCTACGTGGGTCTCGCGTCCGATCAGTATGGCGCGCTGCGCATGGGGCGCCAGCTCGATGCCGTGACGGAAATGGTTCAGGTCCTGACGGGCGACGCCATTTCCGCGTCGACGTTCTCGACGCCGGGCGACGTCGACAACAACGACAACACGACGAACCAGAACAATGCGGTGAAGTACATTTCGCCGATCATCCACGGCTTCCAGGCCGAAGGTGCGTACTCGTTCGGCGGCGTTGCCGGTTCAATGGGCTCGGGTCAATCGTGGTCGGCGGCCGCGACCTACGCTCAAGGTGGCCTGACGGTCGCCGGCGGCTACTTTCACGCGGCCAACCAGGGCGAGAACGGTTGGTTGAACGCAACCGCTCAACCGAGTTTCGGTGGCGCGCTCGGCTATCCGAGTTCGGGCTACAACGGCGGCAATGCGTTCAAGAGTGCGGGCATCGCGCAAATCGCCGCCCAATACCAGGTCGGTCCGTACACGGCGGGCTTGCGCTACTCGAACGCTCAGTACCAGGGCAACGACGGCCAGCCGTCGATCCACTTCAACGTGCTGGGTGCGCTCCTGCAGTACCGGGTCACGCCGGCGCTGTCGCTGGCGACGGGTTACACGTATGTATACGGTTCCGCGGCCACGCCCACGCAAGCGGCCGAAGGTCGCACGATGGCCTCGATCAACCAGGTGTCGCTGGGTGCGACGTACTCGCTGTCGAAGAGTACCGCGCTGTACGCGATGGGCGCCTACGTCCATGCCAAGGGCGCGCAGGCTTCGGCTGCCGACTTTGGCAACACCTCGTCGGGCGGCAACCAGGTTCAGGTCAACATCGGCATGTTCCACGGCTTCTGATCGCCGATCCGCCAGTCCGGGGTAGTGACCGCACTACTCCGGCGAAGCACGCTGCCGTTGGTAAAACCGTCGCCGGTTTTTCAATCTCGTCATCAGGAATCCAAAGAAACCCTTGGACTGCGTTCGCTCGCGGGCGCAGCATCACCGCCCGCTCTGATCCGCGAGCCTGGCCCCCTCCTGATTCGCCATGCCTTCCATCCATGCGTCGAACGCGGACACGGCCGCATCGTCGGCGCGATCGGCGTTCGTCACCAGCATGTAGTCGTCGGCGCGCCATACAGGCGATGGGATGGGACACACGAGGCGCCCCTCGGCAAGATCGCGCGCGATCAGCGGCAGCGACGCCAGCGCCACGCCGAGCCCTTCGACGGCCGCGCCAAGCTGAAGATTCACGTGATCGAATTCGACATGGCGCGCGGCTCGCAGATCGGAAGCCCCCGCTTCCTTCAACCAGTGCGACCAGGCGGAGCGCGTCGTGGCCGAATGCAGCAGCGTGTGATGGCGCAGGTCGGTCGCGCTCTGGATGGGATGCTGGCGCAACAACGCGGGATTGCAGGCCGGTACGCGCAGGTCGGGCATCAACGGGCGCGACACGACGCCCGCGCCTTGCTCCGGCCCGGAGCGAACGCCGATATCGAAAGCGTCCGCGACATAGCGCAGCTTGCGCGAGGTCGTCGACACCCTGACGTCGATGTCGGGATACCGCGAATGGAAATCGGCGAGCCGCGGCAACAGCCAGCAAAGCGCAAAGCTCATCGGCACATTCACCCGCACGACGCCCGATATCCGGTGCGCGAACGGGTTGTGACGCAGCCGCACCACCGCGGTGCCCAGGCGCTCGAACGCGTGGCTGACGTCGTTCAGCAACGCGGCCCCTTCGTCGGTCAGCACGACGCCACGCGGGCGACGATCGAACAACGGCAGGCCGAACCAGTCCTCCAGCAACCTGATCTGTTTTCCGACGGCCCAATGGGTCACGTGCAGCTCCGCCGCGGCACCCGCGAAGCTGCCGTGCCGCGCAACCGCGTCGAACGCGCGCAGCGCATTGAGCGGGGGCAACTCGTCCCGGTGCTTCGCGGCGCCTCGGTTTTCGTTCATGACGTGACTTTTTCTCTCTGTCGACGGGATTTTAGCTCAATTGAAACGGCTGGCATCCCGGTCATAGAATTTACCCGTCGCGCCTGAAAAGCAGACCACGAGCGGCCTTTCATCCACCGCTCGTCCGGAGAGAATGACGATGCGCTTGCCGGTTTTTTCCCCTCCCGTCGTGCGGGAGACGTCACCATCGCGGCCGCGCGTGCTGTGGCTATCCTGCATTGCCCATGCCATGCATGACGGCTATACCGACATGATTTACGCGTTGCTACCCGTGTGGCAGTCGGAATTCGGGCTCGACTTTGCGGCGCTGGCTATCCTGCGCGGCGTCTATGCCGGTACGATGGCGACGCTGCAGTTGTCCGCCGGGCGTCTCGCACAACGTCTGGGCAGCCGCGCGACGCTCGCAGTCGGTACGCTGCTCGCCGCGCTCGGCTATGCGATCGCGGGCCTGTCGGGCGGCCTGCTCGGCCTCGGCGTCGCACTGGCGATTTCGGGCGGCGGCTCCAGCACCCAGCATCCGATCGCATCGGGCGCCGTCTCCCGCATCTACGGGCGCAACGCGAGAGGCCCACTGAGCCTCTACAACTTTTCCGGCGATCTGGGGAAATCGGCACTGCCGGCCGTCATTTCGCTGCTCGTCACGATGATGTCGTGGCGTCGCGCGCTCTGGATCGTCGCCGGACTGGGCTGCGTCGTGGCCGCCGTCATCGCGCTCTGGTTTCCCACCGTGCCGCGCGGCGCCGCAACGGCGCCGGCAAAAGAGCCCGCGTCCGCTCGACGCGGCGGCACGGGGAGAAGCGGATTCGCCGCGCTGTTTTCCATCGGCGTGCTCGATACGGCCGTACGCATGGGACTGCTTACCTTTCTGCCTTTTCTGCTCCAGGCAAAGGGCGTCTCGCCTCACCTGCTGGGAACGTCCCTTGCACTCGTTTTCATCGGGGGCGCGGCCGGCAAATTCATGTGCGGCTGGCTCGGCGCGCGCATGGGTATGGTGAGGACGGTGCTGCTCACGGAGGGCGGTACGGCTGTGTGCATCGTCGCGACGATGTATCTTCCGTTGATGCTGACCATGGTGCTGCTGCCGATCCTGGGCATGATGCTCAACGGCACGTCGTCGGTGCTGTACGGAACCGTCCCGGAAATGTCTGCGCCCGAGCGCACCGAGCGCGCATTCGCAATTTTCTATACTGGGACGATCGCGTCGGGCGCGATATCTCCGGTTCTCTACGGTTTCCTGGGCGACAGGATCGGTGTGCACGGCGCCACGTATGCGACCGCGTTGACCGCGCTGGCGATTTTTCCGCTCGCCCTTGCACTGCGCCCCTATCTGGCAGATCACTCGACAGGATGAACACCATGACGAAGTCTGACTACCCGAGCGTCGCCCTCGTCGGTCCCGGTGCAATCGGCACGACCGTCGCCGCGGCCCTTCATGAAGCCGGCCGCACGCCGGTGATCTGCGGCCGCTCGGCGCACGCGCACCTGACGTTGCGCTTCGACGGCGGCGAGATCGTCGTGCCCGGGCCCGTACTGACCGATCCGCAAGCGGTCGAGAAAAGGGTCGACGTCGTGTTCGTCGCGGTCAAGTCGACGCAGGTGGCGAGCGCGGCACCCTGGCTCGCCGCGCTATGCGATGCGCATACCGTCGTCTGCGCGCTGCAAAACGGCGTCGAGCAAAAAGCCGCGCTCACACCGCATGCGGCCGGCGCCGAGGTCGTGCCGTCGGTCGTCTGGTTTCCGGCGCAGCGCGAATCGGGCGCGTCGGTGTGGCTGCGGGGCAAGCCTCGACTCACCCTGCCCGATACGCCGGCGAGCGACGTGGTGGTTTCGGCTTTGCGCGGCACGCGATGCTCGCCCGAGGTCGCGGCGGATTTCATCTCGCTCGCGTGGCGAAAGCTTTTGCAGAACGCAGTGGCGGGACTCATGGTGCTGACCGGTCGCCGCGCCGGCATGTTCTCGCGAAGCGACATCACCGAACTGTCGCTCGCCTACTTGCGGGAATGTCTCGAGGTCGCGCGTGCGGAGGGCGCGAAGCTGGGCGATGACGTGCCGCAGGAGATCGTCGACGGCTTCCATGGTTTTCCGCCCGATTTGGGCACGTCGATTCTTGCCGACCGGCAGGGCAACCACCCGCTCGAATGGGACTGCCGAAATGGCGTCGTGCAGCGATACGGACGAACGCATGGAATTCCGACGCCGATCAGCGATCTGGTCGTGCCGCTGCTCGCGGCCGCCAGCGACGGGCCGGGCTGATCGCGAGGAGCGCTCTATCCGGCCCGATCGGCTTGAATTCGATCGAACGGGCAATGAGCCGGGGACGAGCGCCCCCGTGTCACGCGGCCGGCCCGACGTTTCGACGCACGCAAGCCCGCGACACGCGCCACCCGGCGTCCGGGTGATAAGCTCGACATCGGCGCGCTGTCGCGCAGCCCGTCACCCTATCGACCCTACGCCTCCCGCGAGTCCGCTCATGCCCATCGCTCCTGCTGTCGTCTCCGCCTTCACCCCCACCGGCAAGCTCCGCGCATCGATCAACCTCGGCAACCCGATCCTCGCGAACCGCGATCCGGCAACGGGCGAACCGTTCGGCGTATCGATCGACCTCGCCCGTGCGTTCGCCGAGCGCCTGTCGGCCGACCTGGAACTCGTGGTGTTCGACGGCGCCGCCAAATCGGTGCAGGCGCTGACCGATGAGCGCGCCGATTTCGGCTTCTTCGCGGTCGATCCGCTGCGCGGCGAAACCGTCGCGTTCACCGCGCCGTATGTGCTGATCGAAGGCTTCTATCTCGTGCCGGACGCATCGCCGATCCGCACCAACGCGGACGTCGATCAACCGCACAACCGCGTGGCCGTCGGCAAGGGCAGCGCGTACGACCTGTTCCTCACTCGCGAACTGAAAGCGGCGCAGATCGTGCGCGCACCGACGTCGCAAGCCGTCGTGCCGACGTTCGTCGAGCAGCAACTGGAAGTGGCGGCCGGCGTGAAGCAACAGCTCGAGGCCGACGCCGCGAAAACGCCCGGCCTGCGCCTGCTCGACGAGCGTTTCATGGTGATCCGGCAGGCGATGGGCGTGCCGAAGAGTCGCGGCGACGCGGCCGCCGCGGCACTGGCCGCGTTCGTCGAGGAGATGAAGGCGTCGGGCTTCGTCGCCGATTCGCTGCGCCGGCACGGCATCGCGGGCGCGTCGGTCGCGCCGGCCGCCTGATCGGAAAAATCGCGCCGGAGGCGACACGGCCCGCGTGATCCGGGCCGTGTCGTCGATCAGCGGTGCGCCGCGAGCTCTGCGGTTATCGCGACGAATCGCGCGATATCGTCCGGCGCGTGACAATGGAGCGGCGAGATCCGCACCGCGCCGGCGAGCCCGAACGATTTCAGCATCCGGCCAGAATACAGGCTCGTTGCGACGCGCTCGTACACGATCACACCGCGCTTCTCGTACTCGCGCACCGCCTGCGTCGGTTCGAGATGCGCGAAGCCGATCCCGACGATCAGGTCGCGCTGCGTCAGGTCGTCATGATCCCAGTAGACGTCGACGCCGTCGATCGCGCGCAAACCGTCGAGCAATGCGGCGAGCAGTGCGCGCTCATGCAGTTCGATCCGATGCATGCCCTCGACGAACAGCGTGCGCCGGTCGTCCGAATCGATGAAATACCGGCCGATCCAGGCCACGTAATCGACGATCGCCGATACGACCGCAAACTGCGCGGGCGCCGGGCTGCCGAGTTCCCATACGCCGCTCTCCTTCGCGGCGAGCCGGTGATGCGGCAACGCCGCCGCACGCGGCGACAGCCACGACATGCCCGAGCCGCGGCATCCGAAGAACTTGTATGGGGCGAAGTTGATCCCGTCGACCGGCGTGCACTGCAGATCGACGATCCCGTGCGGCGCATGCTGGACCGCGTCGACGACGATGAACAGGTCGGGCTTCTTCTCGCGCGCACGCGCGACGATCGTCTCGATGTCGAATTTCGCGCCGGAAATGTTCGACGCCGCCATCACGCTGAGCAGCGCGGTATCCGCGTCGACCAGCGACACGATCGCATCGACGTCCACGCCGCCGGTCTCCGGATTGCTCGGCGCGATGCGCAGCGTCTTGCCGGTGCGTTCCGCGTAATACGTCATCGCATCGTAGGACGACGGATGCTCGAGCACGGTCGTCACCGCATTGGTGCCCGGCACGTTCTCCATGATCGCGCGCACCATGTCGAACATCGCGCCCGATGCGGTCAGCGACGCATACACGCTGCCGCCCTGCGCGTTCAGGATCGTTCGAACGTCGTCCTCGCCGCGCGACTGGGTCGCCTGCAGATCGAGTGCGCGCGCGTGGATGCGCTCCGGGCAATCGGGCAGCGCATCGACCCGTGCGTACGCGTCGATCGCCGCCTTCAACCGGAACGACCCGCCCGCGTTGTCGAAGAACAGCCGCTCGCGGCCGTCGACGTCGCGATCGACGTGATGAAAGCGCGACTTGATCTGCTGCATCAGCGCGTCTGGAAAAAGTGCTCCATGAGGACTGCTCATCTTAGATGCTCCTGTTTGCTTCCGAATGTTGTGCGATGCGTGCATGGCGGCTGTCAGCCGCGCAGCGATTCGACGTACGCGCGGCCCTTTTCCGCGTCGTACCGGCCTTCCCATTTCGCGATGACGAGCGGCGCGAGCGCGTTGCCGACGACGTTCAGCGCGGTGCGGCCCATGTCCATGATCCGGTCGACGCCGGCAATGAACGCGAGCCCTTCGAGCGGCAGCCCCGCGCTCGCGAGCGTCGCGAGCATGATCACGAACATGAAGCCCGGCACGCCGGCGGCGCCCTTCGACGTGACGACCATGGTCAGCGTCAGCAGCACCTGTTGCTGCCAGCCGAGGTGCACGCCATAAAGCTGCGCGACGAACAGCGTGCCGATGCCGAGATAGATCGACGCGCCGTCGAGGTTGAACGTGTAGCCGGTCGGCACCACGAACGTCGTGATGCTCTTCGGCACGCCGTAGTCCTCCATCTTCTTCATCAGCTGCGGCAGCACCGTCGCCGAGCTGCAGGTCGAGAACGCGATGATCAGCTCGTCCTTGATCACGCGCAGCAACGTGAGGATGCGGAATCCGAACAGCCGCGCGGTCACGCCGAGCACCGCGATCGCGAACAGCAGGATCGCGAAGTAAGTGACGGCGACCAGCTTCAGCAGCGGCAGCAGCGATCCGAAGCCGAAGCTCGCGACAGTCACCGCGATCAGCGCGCACACGCCGACCGGCGCATAGCGCATCACCATGTTCGTCACCTTGAACATCGCATCGGCGACGCCCTTGAGCATCGCGAGCACCGGCTTGCGATGCTCTTCCGGCACCGACTGCAGCCCGAGCCCGAACAGCAGCGAGAAAAAGATCACCGGCAGCAGGTCGCCCTTCGCCATCGACGCGACGATGTTGTCCGGGATGATGCCGAGCACCAGCGCCATCAGCCCGTGGTGCGCCTGCTGCACCTGTTGCGTGGTCTGCTGGTAACGGGAAATGTCGGTGTGCCCGAGTTGCGACATGTCGGTGCCGACGCCCGGCTGCAGCACGTTGCCGATCACGAGCCCGAGCACGATCGCGATCGTCGTGATCGCCTCGAAATAGAGCAGCGTCTTGAGGCCGAGACGGCCGAGCGACTTGCCGTCGCCCACGCCGGCGATGCCGATCACCATGCTCGTGAACACGATCGGCACGACGATCATCCGCACCAGCTTGATGAAGATGTCGCCGGCCGGCTGCAGCAATCCGGACACGGCGGTGTCGCGCAATTGCGGAAACCGGTTCAGCACGAGCCCGGTCGCGATGCCGATGACGAGGCCGATGACGATCTGCCACGCAAGACCGACGCGCGGCTTGCGGGCCGCGCCGGCGGCGGGCGGGGAATCGATGACGGTGTCCATGCAATCTCCAGGAATGGGGGTTCGATTGAACGATGGGTACGAGGCGGTGCGTTTTCTGATGAACGCACGCGCCAGGCGACGCAACGGGAGCACCTTAAACAGCCGAAATATGTAAAAAAAGCGATTTTTTGACATGAGAACATATCGCTTTTCTTCATCTATCGAGTGACCCGCGATGCTGACGTTCAAGCAGATGGAAGCGCTGTACTGGATCGTGCAGCTCGGCTCGTTCGACGCCGCGGCGACGCGCCTGAACACCACGCAGTCGGCCGTATCGAAGCGGATCCAGGAACTCGAACGCGCGTTCGACCTGACCGTGTTCGATCGCGCGCATCGCAGCGCGCGGCTCACCGACAAGGGCGCGGAGCTGTTCGACCATGCGAAGGCATTGCTCGAGCAGCGCGACCGCGTGGTCGAGCGGATGAGTTCGAAGGAAGCGCTGGTGCGGCATGTCCGGATCGGCGTGACCGAACTGACCGCGCTGACGTGGCTGCCGCGCCTGATCGCGGCGATCCAGGCCGCGTATCCGCGCGTGCACGTGGAGGCCGAGGTGGACCTGACTGCGACGCTGCGCGACCGGCTCGCGGCCGACACGATCGATCTGATCGTGGTCCCGCAGATTCATGCGGCGGACGCGTTCACGGCGACGGCGGTCGGCGAGGTCGACAACGCGTGGATGTGCGCAGCCGGATTCGTGCCGACGTCCCGGGCCGCCCTGTCGTTGACGGATCTCGCGCGGTTTCCGCTGATCCTGCAGGGCAACCTGTCGGGCACCGGGCACCTGTACACGCGCTTTCTGCAGGAACACGGCGTCGCGACTCAGCGCGTGCTGTCGAGCAACAGCCTGCTCGCGCAGATCGGCCTGACGCTGTCGGGCCTGGGAATCAGCTATCTGCCGAAGGCATGCGTCGCGCACCTCGTCGCGTGCGACGCGCTGGAGATCGTGCGCACGCAGCCGGCGCTGCCGCCGGTTCGCTACGTCGCGCTGCATCGCGCCGAACGTGCCCATTCGTTGACCGCCGAGATCGTCCGGCTCGCCGCGCAGTCATGCGATTTCAACACGAGCCTGCTGGATCCGCGGGCGCACGACTAGCGCGGCATCGCGGCAACGCAACATGCCGGTCGATTGGTGTATGACGGTCGAGAATAGCGAATCCGCGCTAGTCGCCGCCGTCCGGCAGCCGTCGAACAGCCAATATGCTGCTCCGCACAAATCGGTATTGGATTGCACAGGCGTCGTGTCCGGAAGCGCCGCCGGCGCAATCGCCGTCGCCCAGCCGGCCATGACCCGACGCTAGCGCAAACTCGGACCCGGTTGCACTGTTCATCGCCATTCTGGTCCTGTATCGTCCTCCCATCCCCGATTGCGAAACCGCTGCATGGGAGGCTCACGATGCGAAAAAAGAATGCTGCAGCCGTCTGGATCCTGATCGCGATGGCGGTAGGCATCGTGATCGGCTACATGATCTTCACGAGCTTTCCGGACAGGAAAGCCGCCGCCGAAATCGCCGGCTACATCTCGCTCGTGTCCGACGTGTTCCTGCGGCTGATCAAGATGGTGATCGGGCCGCTCGTCTTCTCCACGCTGGTCGTCGGCATCGCACACATGGGCGACGCGGCGTCGGTCGGACGCGTGTTCGCGAAATCGATCGGCTGGTTCGTCACCGCGTCGCTGGTCTCGCTGCTGCTCGGGTTGCTGATGGCGAACCTGCTGCGGCCAGGCGAGAACCTCGGCTTGCCGCTGCCGGACATCGGCGCATCCGCGAACCTCGCGACGTCCAAGTTCACGCTGAAGGATTTCGTCGGCCACATGGTGCCGAGATCGATCGCCGAGGCGATGGCGAACAACGAAATCCTGCAGATCGTCGTGTTCTCGATGTTCTTCGGCGTCGCGCTCGCCGCACTCGGCGAGCGCGGCAAGATCCTGATCGCCGCGATCGACCAGTTGTCGCACGTGATGCTCAAGATCACCGGCTACGTGATGAAGCTCGCGCCACTCGCGGTGATGGCCGCGATGGCCGCCACCGTCGCGGTCAACGGGCTGTCGGTACTGCTGAAGTTCGCGGTGTTCATGGGCGACTTCTACATCAGCCTGTTCCTGCTCTGGGCATTGCTCGTCTGTGCGGGATTCCTGTTCCTCGGCCCTCGCGTGTTCAAGCTGCTCGTGCTGATCAAGGAAGCGTTCATGCTGTCGTTCGCGACCGCCAGCTCCGAGGCCGCGTATCCGAAGATCCTCGACGCGCTCGACCGGTTCGGCGTACGCCGCAAGATCTCCAGCTTCGTGATGCCGATGGGCTATTCGTTCAACCTCGACGGGTCGATGATGTACTGCACGTTCGCGTCGCTGTTCATCGCGCAGGCGTACAACCAGCACCTGTCGCTCGGCACGCAAATCACGATGCTGCTGGTCCTGATGCTCACGTCGAAGGGGATGGCCGGCGTGCCGCGTGCGTCGCTCGTCGTGATCGCGGCCACGCTGCACCAGTTCGGGCTTCCGGAGGCCGGGCTGCTGCTGATTCTCGGCGTCGACACGTTCCTCGACATGGGCCGCTCGGCCACCAATGCGGTGGGCAACTCGATCGCCAGCGCGGTGGTCGCGAAATGGGAAGGCCAGCTGCTGTCGGAAGCGGAAGCCGACGCCAACGCGGCGCGCATCGAAGCGGAACAGGAAGCGACGATCGCACATCCGACGGAAGTCTGACGGAGGCCCGGCGATGAAGATGCAGCGATTCTGGCGTGCGCTCGCGCTCGTGGGCCTGCTCGCCACTGGCGCGACCGCGCGCGCGGAAGATGCGCCGTCGACGCCGCCGCGCGTCGAGCCGGTCGCGCCGGCTCAACTGACGGGCACGCTCGCGAAGGTGCGTGGCAGCGGCACGATCGCGCTCGGCTATCGCGACGCGTCGATCCCGTTCTCGTACCTGAACGCGCGCAACCAGCCGATCGGCTATTCGATCGAGCTGTGCAAGGCGCTCGTGTCGTCGATCGAGGATGCGGTCAACCGGAACCTGACGATCCGCTGGGTGCCGGTCACGTCCGACAACCGTATCGACGCGGTGGTCAGCGGGAAAGTCGATCTGGAATGCGGCTCCACGACCAGCAACCTCGAGCGCCAGAAGCGCGTGGCGTTCTCGCCGATCATCTTCGTGGCCGGCACGAAGGTGATGGTGAAACGAGGCGCGCCGATCCGCTCGTTCCGCGATCTCGCGGGGAAGAAGGTCGCGGTGACGGCCGGCACGACCAACGAGAAGGCGCTGCGCGACCTGAACGATCGGTTCAGGCTCGGGATCCAGCTACAGGTGGTGCCGGATCATGCGCAGGGCTTCGCGCTCGTCGCGAACGGCAGCGCCGACGCGTTCGCGACGGACGACGTGCTGCTGTACGGGCTGATCGCCGAGAACGCGAACAAGGGCGGCCAGTACGACGTGGTGGGCGACTTCCTGTCCTACGACCCGTACGGAATCATGTTCCGCAAGGACGATCCGCAGCTCGCCCAGCTCGTGAAAAGCACGTTCCAGGAGCTGGCCGCCGACGGCGAGATCGCGCGCCAGTACAAGCGCTGGTTCCTGCGTCCGCTTCCGTCGGGCCTGAGCCTCAACCTGCCGATGAGCCCGCAACTGGAAACCATCATCGAGACGATCGGCGTCAACGGGAGTTGAGCGGCGTCGACATGAGCGACGCATGACGAAACAAGCACGGCCCCGATGCGTCGCCAGGCACCGGGGCCGCTCGCCGGATGCAGCGCGCTCAGCCGACTCGCGCCGCGCCCTGCCGCGCCGCTTCGGCGCCTTCGGCAGCCGTTCGCGCCAGCACCGGCTTCAGCGCCTGCCCGGTATGGCTTGCCTTCACCTGCACGAGCGCTTCCGGCGGCGCCGCCGCGACGATCGTGCCGCCACCCACCCCGCCTTCCGGCCCGAGATCGATGATCCAGTCGGCTTCCGCGATCACGTCGAGGTCATGCTCGATCACGACGACGCTATGCCCCGCATCCACCAACCGGTGCAGCACGCGAATCAGCTTCGCGACGTCCGCCATGTGCAGGCCGACCGTCGGTTCGTCGAGCACGTACAGCGTGTGCGGCGCCTTCTGGCCGCGTCGCGTGACGTCGTCGCGCACCTTCGTCAGCTCGGTGACGAGCTTGATGCGCTGCGCTTCGCCGCCGGACAGCGTCGGCGACGGCTGGCCGAGCGTCAGATAGCCTAGCCCGACATCCTTCATCAACTGCAGCGGATGCGCGATGTTCGAGATCGGCGCGAAAAATTCCACCGCCTCGTCGATCTCCATCGTCAGCACGTCGCCGATGTTCCGCCCGCGCCACGTGACGGCGAGCGTTTCCGGATTGAAGCGCTGCCCGTGGCACACGTCGCACGGCACCTTCACGTCGGGCAGGAAGCTCATGCCGATCGTGCGCACGCCTTGCCCTTCGCACGCGGGGCAGCGCCCGTCGCCGGTATTGAACGAAAAACGCGACGCCGTATAGCCGCGTGCGCGCGCTTCGAGCGTATCGGCGAACAGCTTGCGAATCGTGTCCCACACGCCGATGTAGGTGGCCGGGCACGAACGCGGCGTCTTGCCGATCGGCGTCTGATCGACTTCGAGCACGCGATCGATCTGCTCGAAGCCGCTCAGCGACTCGCAGCCCTGCCACGTATGCGTGACGTTCAGCGACGGCCGCGGCGCGCGGCGCGCGAGCACGCTCGAGCGGCGCTCGGCGGCCGGCGCGTCCTGCTGCGCCGCCTTGCGCGCCCGCCGCGTGGCCGGCGACGACAGCACCGAGCGGCCGACCGCATCGAGCAGGTTCGTCATCAGCACGTCGCGCGCGAGCGTCGACTTGCCCGACCCGCTGACGCCCGTCACCGCGACGAGCCGCGCGAGCGGAATGCCGACCGTGACGTCGCGCAGGTTGTGCAACCTGGCGCCATGCACGGTCAACCACGCTTCCGGCACCGTCGCCCCGCCCTTCTTGCCCGGCAGGCTCACGCTGCGGCGCGGCTGCAGCGGATGCAGCATCGGCTGCGCGAGCAGGCGGCCCGTCACCGATTCGGCCTGCGCGGCGAGATCGGCGACCGCGCCTTGCGCGACCAGCGTGCCGCCGCGCTTGCCGGCGCCCGGACCGACGTCGATGATGTGATCCGCGCGGCGGATCGTGTCCTCGTCATGCTCGACGACGACCAGCGTATTGCCCTTGTCGCCGAGCTTGCGCAATGCGTCCAGCAGGATCTGGTTGTCGCGCGGATGCAGGCCGATCGTCGGCTCGTCGAGCACGTAGCAGACGCCCTGCAGGTTGCTGCCGAGCTGCGCGGCCAGCCGGATACGCTGCGCTTCGCCGCCCGACAGGCTCGGCGCCGCGCGGTCGAGGCTCAGATAGCCGAGCCCGACTTCCTCGAGAAACGCGAGGCGGCTGCCGATCTCGCTGACGATGTCGCGCGCGATCTGCGCGTCGCGCCCGGCGAGTTCCAGCGCGTCGATCCAGCGGCGCGTGTCCGACACCGTCCATTGCGCGACCTCGACGATCGGATGCGCATCGAACGTGACCGCGCGCGCGGTCGGGTTCAGCCGCGTACCGCCGCAATCCGGGCACGGCTCGTTGCCGACGCCCTCCGGCTCCTGCTCGTCCGACGGCAGCGTCTGTTCGCGGCCACGGCCGTCCTCGGCGAGCACCGTGTCGTCGTACGCGGCGCGCTGTTCGCGCGTGAGCGTGACGCCGGTACCGACGCAAGTCGTGCACCAGCCGTGCTTGCTGTTGTACGAGAACATCCGCGGGTCGAGCTCCGGATAGCTCGTGCCGCACACCGGGCACGCGCGCTTGACCGACAGCACCTTGACCGCGCCGACCCCGGCGGTCGAATGATCGTTGCGCATCGCATCGTGCAGCCCGTCGAGCGGCGCGAGCAGGTGCATCACGCCCTTGCCGAGCTCGAGCGCCTCGTCGAGCCTGCGCCGCAACTCGGCTTCGTTGTCCGGCGACACGACGATATCGGCAACCGGCAATTCGATCGTGTGCTCGCGGAAGCGGTCGAGCTTCGGCCACGGGTCGACCGTAACGAACTCGCCGTCGACGCGCAGATGCGTGCTGCCGCGCGCCTTCGCCCACTTCGCGAGATCCGTGTACACGCCCTTGCGGTTGACGACGAGCGGCGCGAGCAACCCGACGTGTTCGCCGCGATGATCGCGCAGCAGTTGCGCGGCGATCGATTCGACGGATTGCGACGTGACCGGCGTGCCGTCGTGGATGCAGTGCTGCAGGCCGAGCTTCACATACAGCAGCCGCAGGAAATGCCACACCTCGGACGTGGTCGCGACCGTGCTCTTGCGCCCGCCGCGCGACAGCCGCTGCTCGATCGCGACGGTCGGCGGAATGCCGTACACCGCGTCGACCTCCGGGCGGCCGGCCGGCTGCACGATCGAGCGCGCATACGCGTTCAGCGATTCGAGATAGCGGCGCTGGCCTTCGTGGAACAGGATATCGAACGCGAGCGTCGACTTGCCGGACCCCGACACGCCGGTGATCACGTTGAACTTGCCGTGCGGGATGTCGACGTCGAGCGACTTCAGGTTGTGCTCGCGCGCGTTGACGATCCGCACGACGTCCTCGCCCTCGACCGCACGGCGCGCACGCGCCGCGCTCAGCACGGCCTGCAGCGGCACGCCTTCGTCGGCAGCCGCCGCTGCGCCGTCCATCGCGCGGTCGTACTGCAGCAGCGCCACGCCCGTATGCGATTCGGCGCAGGCTTTCACGTCGTCGGGCGTGCCCGCGCACAGCACGCGGCCGCCGCCGTCGCCGCCTTCCGGGCCGAGATCGATCAGCCAGTCGGCCGCGCGGATCACGTCGAGATTGTGCTCGATCACGATCAGCGAATGGCCGGCCGCGAGCAGCTTGCCGAACGCCTGCATCAGCTTCGCGATGTCGTCGAAGTGCAGCCCGGTGGTCGGCTCGTCGAACATGAAGAGCTTCGCGCGCGCGATGCGCGCCTCTTCCGTCGCGACCCGGCGCCCGTTGGCCGCCGCCGCCGACTCGGCGAGGAAGCCGGCGAGCTTCAGGCGCTGCGCCTCGCCGCCCGACAGCGTCGGCACCGGCTGGCCGAGCTTCACGTATTCGAGGCCGACGTCGACGATCGGCTGCAGCACGCGCAGCACCTCGGCATCGGTCGCGAAGAACGCGGCGGCTTCGCTGACGGTCAGGTCGAGTACATCGGCGACGTTCAGCGCACGGCCGTCGCGCGCGATGCGCACTTCGAGAATCTCGGCGCGGTAGCGGCTGCCGTCGCAGTCCGGGCAACGCAGGTAGACATCGCTCAGGAACTGCATCTCGATGTGTTCGAAGCCCGAGCCGCCGCAGGTCGGGCAACGGCCATCGCCCGAGTTGAAGCTGAACGTGCCGGCGCCGTAGCCGCGCTGCAGCGCGAGCGGCGCCTTCGCGAACAGCTTGCGGATTTCGTCGAACGCGCCGACGTAGCTCGCCGGGTTCGAGCGCGTGGTCTTGCCGATCGGCGACTGGTCGACGAACACGACGTCGCCGACCTGGTCGGCGCCCGTGAGGCGGCGGAACGCGCCCGGCGACTCGGTCGCCTTGCCGTGGTGCCGCGCCATCGCCGGATACAGCACGTCCTGCAGCAGTGTGGATTTGCCGGAGCCGGATACGCCCGTCACGCACACGAGCCGCTGCAGCGGAATCTCGACCGTGACGTCGCGCAGGTTGTGCTCGGTCGCGCCTTCGAGCACGATGCGCGGCGTGCTCGCATCGACCGGACGGCGCGCCCAGTTCGACGCATGCGCGACCTGCTTGCGGCCGCCGAGATACTCGCCCGTCAGCGTGTGCGCGGAACGGATGTCGCCCGGCGTGCCGTCGTACACGATCGTGCCGCCGCGTTCGCCCGGGCCGGGGCCCATGTCGATCAGTCGATCGGCCGCGAGCATCACCGACGGATCATGCTCGACCACGACCAGCGTGTTGCCCGCGTCGCGCAGCCGCTGCATCGCCTCGACGATCCGCGTGAGATCGCGCGGATGCAGCCCGATGCTCGGCTCGTCGAGCACGAACAGGGTTTTCGTAAGCGACGTGCCGAGCGCGGTCGTCAGGTTGATCCGCTGCACCTCGCCGCCCGACAGCGTACGGCTCTGCCGGTCGAGCGTCAGGTAGCCGAGCCCGACGTCGCACAGGTATTTCAGCCGCGTGCGCACTTCGGCGAGCAGCAGCTTCAATGCATCGTCGAGCAGCGCGCTCGGCAAGACGATTTCGTCGAAGAAGCGCCGGATGCGCTCGATCGGCAGCAGCATCAGGTCGTGCACGGTCAGGCCCGGCAGCGCTTCGAGCTGCGCGCGGCTCCAGTCGACGCCGCGCGGCATGAAGCGATCGGCCGGTGCGAGCACGCTGTCGGCATTCTCTTTCGAGCCGAGCCGCCATTGCAGCGATTCCGTCTTCAGGCGCGCGCCGCCGCACACGTCGCACGGCGTGTAGCTGCGGTATTTCGACAGCAGCACGCGGATGTGCATCTTGTACGCCTTCGATTCGAGGTAGCCGAAGAAGCGCTTCACGCCGTACCACTGGCTCTGCCACTTGCCGTTCCAGTCCGGCGAACCGTCGACGACCCAGTCGCGCTCGGCATCCGTCAGCTCGGACCACGGCACGTCGCGCCGGATGCCGGCCTTCGCCGCGTAGCGCATCAGGTCGTCCTGGCACTCTTTCCACGCGGGCGTCTGCATCGGCTTGATCGCGCCGCCGCGCAGCGTCTTGCGCGCATCGGGAATCACGAGGCCGAGATCGACGCCGATCACGCGGCCGAAGCCGCGACAGGTTTCGCACGCGCCGTACGCCGAGTTGAACGAGAACAGCGCCGCTTGCGGCTCCGCGTAGCGCAGGTCGCTGTCGGGATCGTGCAACCCGGTGGAGAAGCGCCACACCTGCGGCTCGGCGACCGCGTTGTCCGCCTCCGGCGCCAGCACGTACACGTTCACGCGGCCCGCGCCGCGCTTGAGCGACGCCTCGATCGCCTCGACCACCCGCACCTTGTCGGCCTGCTGCACGCGGAAACGGTCGGCCACCACGTCGAGCACCTTGCGCGGCCCGGTGGGCGACGCGATTTCGCGCTGCGCCTGCACGCGCGTGTAGCCGCTCGCCGACAGCCATTGCGCGATTTCCTCGTCGGACACCGCTTCCGGCAATTCGACCGGGAACGTGACGACGACGCGCGGATCGCCCGCCTGCGTACGCGCGACGAGTTCCGCGTAGATCGTCTCCGGCGTATCGTGCCGCACCTGCCGCGCGGTCTTGCGGTCGAACAGCTCGGCCGCGCGCGCGTACAGCAGCTTCAGGTGGTCGTTCAGCTCGGTCATCGTGCCGACGGTC
Organism: Burkholderia sp. MSMB2157WGS; assembly: GCF_001532755.1. Classification (NCBI taxonomy): domain Bacteria; kingdom Pseudomonadati; phylum Pseudomonadota; class Betaproteobacteria; order Burkholderiales; family Burkholderiaceae; genus Burkholderia; species Burkholderia sp. MSMB2157WGS. Next base: position 110,896 of record NZ_LPJG01000001.1, read on the forward strand.
GATCGCGAGCTGCGAACCGGATTGGTCTGGTCGATCGCGATCGCGGGCGGCACGCCGTCGACGCGCTCGACCTGCGGGCGATCCATCCGGTCGAGAAACTGCCGCGCGTACGCGCTGAAGGTTTCGACGTAGCGCCGCTGGCCCTCCGCGTACAGCGTGTCGAACACGAGACTCGACTTGCCGGAGCCCGACGGGCCGGTCACGACCGTCATTTCGCCGGTGCGCAGGTCGAGATCGAGATTCTTGAGGTTGTGCTGACGTGCTCCGCGAATGCGGATCAGATTGCTGGATGACAATTTGCCTGCCCGTCTGAATGAGTTAGCCAGAGTTCACGGTGCCGGAACGCTGCGGCGGATGCCCGCAGGCGCGGCGCGGGCCGCGACGAGGGATGCCTGCGCGCGGCCCGGTTCGACGCATACTATACTGTATATTCATACAGCTTTCCATGAACGGGTCATGAACGGGCGTTTGTCGCCGGGGCGCGAAAGTACACGACCGCGCCGCCCGCCGTCGCCGAATCGAGCGACCGACCGGGCGCGACGCTCGTGCTACGCGGGTTTGCGCAGCGGCTCCAGCAGGTGCCGCAAGCCGTTATGGTCGAGCTCGTGCATGAGCGCGAGCTGTTGGCCGAGTTCGCCGCGCGGGAACCCTTCGCGAGCCAGCCAGTTGAGGTAAGGTCCGGGCAGGTCGGCAATGAGTCGGCCCTTGTATTTCCCGAAGGGCATGGTGACGGCGACGAGGCGCTCGAGATCGGGGGCATGCATGCGCGTATTGTGCACGGCTTTGCGCTCTTCCGCGCGTCGCCGCCGCGCCGCGCGCCTCGCCGCTCCATGCCGGCCCATGGCCGCGAATCCGGCCCTTCGCGGCAGCCGAATCGACGAACCGACCCCGGATGACGGCCGGGACTCGCGACTTCCTTCCTGCCTGCTAGACTGGAATTTCCCCCTGCACACCCTGGAGGGAATCATGATGTCCACCTACGTCGTGAAGACCGGCGAGCAGTTCCTGTGCACCGCCGAGGACGGCGATATCGGCATGGCGCCGGCCATCGAGGATGCCGCATCCTTTAGTTCGTACGACGAAGCGGAGAAAGCCGCGAGCGCGCATGCCGACCCGGGATACGAGATCGTGGCCGTCTGCATGATCAGGCACTGAACGCCGATCCGCGGGCTGGTGCGGATAACGGTCCGCGGGCCGGGCGCAACTCGCCGTGCGGGCGGCGCCCATGCGACCGCCGCACGCGCACGCCGCGCCGGGCCTGTCCCGCCGCCTTCGTCCGCACCGGGCATCCTTGCCGCAAGCGAGCCGTCCGGCTTCGACGGCCGCGCTTGCGGCGACCCGGTCGCGGCGTCCTACTTCTGCAGCGAGATTTCCACGCGACGATTGCGCGCGCGCCCTTCGGCGGTATCGTTCGATGCCGCCGGATTCGCTTCCCCGTGACCGGCGGCGGCAAACGAATCCGCCTTCAGCCCGCGTTCGCGCAAGTAGGCGGCGACGGCATCCGCCCGGCGCTTCGACAGCGCCTGATTGTGCGCATCGGAACCGGTCGCGTCGGTATAGCCGTCCACTTCCACGCGGGAGAAATGCCGGTCGGCCTGCCGGTTCAGCAGCGTGTCGAGCGCGGCGGTGGCCGCGGGCGTCAGCACGGCCGAGTCGGTCGCGAAATACGCATCGCCGGTCAGGCTCACCTTCTCGACCGGCGCGGGCGCCGGCGCAACGGCCGCGGCGGCCGGCGCGGGCGCCGCGCCGCACTGGAACACGATCGAATGCGGATCGGCGCCGTCGCGGTACGGCGTGGTGGTGTCGACGAGCCGTACGGGCTCGTTGCCGCACATGCGTGTCGCGACCTTCATGCAGGTCTTCGCGGTCGACAGGATGCCGTGGCAGTCGACCTGGAACGTGCGGATGCCGTTGCGCGACTGCAGTTCGTACGCGTTGTACGTCGGCCCCGACGCACTCGAACAGGCCGCGAGGGAAACGACGGACGCCAGCAGTGCAAGATGGATGTTTTTCACTTGATTACTCCGAGAATGCGATGGGCGCAGCGTGCGGCGCGGCCGCACGCGCATGCGTTTGCGTTCGGCGCGGCCCGCCCCGGCAACGCGTGCCGGAACGAGCCGCTGCGCGCGATCACTTCCACTGATACAGCATGCCCGCGCCGACGACGCGCTGGCTGCCGGCGAAACCACCGTTCAGCGTCGCCTTCAGGTTCTCCGTGATGCGCGCCTGCATGCCGACCGCCATGGCCTTCTGGCCCTGGAACGTCGCCGTGCCGACCCCCATCGCGAAGTTCGAATCGCGGTCCATGTGCGGGATCGACGCCATCGCGGCGGTCGCAGCGATCCCCTCGCGGGCCATCGAATCGGTCTGCTGGATCTGCTGCTGCATCTGCGTGAGCTGGTTGTTGACCGTGTTCAGCGATTGCGTGAACTGGTTCGATACCGCATTCAGCTGGTTCACGTTCACCGCGTCGGTGCCTTGCGTGCCCGCCGCGACGTTCACGACTTGTCGCGCCGAATCCGCCGAGCCGACCGCGACCACGTTCGAGCGCCCGCCGTCGTTGCTGCCCGTGCCGAGCGCGGTCGAGTTGTTGCCCGATGCCGTCGAACCCACGCCGATCGCCGTGGAGCCGTTGCCCGACGCGAGTGCACTATTGCCGACCGCCGTGCTGTTCGAGCCCGATGCCACCGCCCCCGACCCGCCTGCCGACGAATTCGGCCCGGTCGAGCCCGGCGGCACGTTCGCGCCGGTCGGGTTCGTCGTGTACTGCCCGCCGAGGTTGGTCGTGCGCTGGTCGATCAGCGTCGTCAACTGGCTCGCGACCGAATCGAGCTGCGACACGTTCACCGCGTCGGTGCCGTTCTTGCCGGCGGCCAGCCCGGTGATCTGGCGATTGCCGACGTTCACTTCGCCGGCCGACGACTGCGGGCTGCTCAGCCCGTACGCGACATAGTTCGTCAGCGCGCCGACCGTGGTCAGCGAACCGGCGCCGAGCGCCACGCTGTTCGCGAACGTCGCCGATGCGCCGGCGCCGAGTGCGAGCGCATCGGTCGCCGTGCTGCGTGCGCCTGAGCCGAGCGCGACGCTACCGACGCTGACCGCCACCGCGTTCGCGCCCTGCGCGACCGACTGCGCGCCCGTCGCCGTTGCGCCGCTGCCCAGCGCGATCGCGTCGGCCTGCGCGGAACTCGCCGCCTGCCCGATCGCCACGCCGCCCGGCGCGGTCTGATCGACGATCGCGCCGTTGCCGATGCCCACGCCGTTGTCGCCGTTGACGACCGTCGTCGGTCCCACCGCGACCGATTCTGCGCCGACCGCGAGCGAATCCGCCGCCGTCGAGTTCGCGTGGAAGTACTTCTGCCCCGTGACCGCGAACGACTGCAGCGCGCCGGTCAGCTGCCGCACCGTCACCGCATCCTGCTGGCCGGTGCCGTCCGCGACGTTGGTGATCTGGCGGTACGTCTTGTTCGTCGCATCGCCGACCGATACCGCGCCGAGCAGCGTCTGGTCGGTCGTGTTGAACGGGATCGACGCGGTGCCGTTGCGGATGATGCCCGAGGACGGCACCACCGCGCGGTCGGCCACCGAACCCGAGCCGAGCGCGATGCTGCCGTCCACCTTCGAGATCGCGTTCGGACCGATCGCGACGCTGTCGACGCCTACCGCCTGGCTGTCCGGCGCGGTCGAATTCGCATGGAAATACTTGATGCCGTGCGCGTTGATGTTGTCGATCGCGGAGCCGACGTTGTTGTTGATCGTCGTTGAGCCGTCGCTGTTGTACGTCACGTACGACGGCGCCGAGATCGCGCCGGTGGTCGGATCGTAGGTGGCGCCGCCGCCGATCGCGCCGGCCGTGCTGTTGCCCAGGTTCGTGTTGTTGTTCGCGATCGAGCTCAAGCCCGTCGACAGCGAGCTGATCCCGGTCGACGTGGCGGTCGACAGCGAAGTCAGGTTGCTGTTCGTCGAGCTCAGGCCGGTGGACAGCGAACCGACGATCGTCGAGGTCGACGTGGACAGCGACGTGATCGAGCTGTTGGTCGAGCTCAAGCCGGTGGACAGCGAGCCGACGACCGTCGAGGTCGACGTGGACAGTGACGTCAGGTTGCTGTTCGTCGAGCTCAGGCCGGTGGACAGCGAGCCGACGACCGTCGAGGTCGACGTGGACAGCGACGTCAGGTTGCTGTTGGTCGAACTCAGGCCGGTGGACAGCGAGCTGATGCCCGTCGACGTCGACGTCGACAGCGACGTCACCGTGCTGTTGGTCGAACTCAGGCCGGTGGACAGGGAGCTGATGCCCGTCGACGTCGACGTGGACAACGACGTCACTGCGCTATTGGTCGAACTCAAGCCGGTGGACAGCGAACCGACGACCGTCGACGTCGACGTGGACAGCGAGGTGACCGCGCTGTTCGTCGAACTCAGGCCGGTGGACAGCGAACCGATGCCCGTGGACGTCGACGTGGACAACGACGCGATCGAACTATTGGCCGACGACAGGCCCGTCGACGTGGACGTCGACAGCGACGTCACCGTGCTGTCGGTCGTGCTCAGCCCCGTGGACAGCGAACCGATACCCGTCGAGGTCGACGTGGACAACGACGCGATCGAACTATTGGCTGACGACAGGCCCGTCGACGTGGACGTCGACAGCGACGTCACCGTGCTGTCGGTCGAACTGAGACCGGTGGACAGCGAGCTGATACCCGTCGACGTCGAAGTCGACAACGACGTGACCGCGCTGTTGGTCGAACTCAGGCCGGTGGACAGCGAGCCGATGCCCGTCGACGTCGACGTGGACAGCGACGTGACCGCGCTATTGGTCGAACTGAGGCCCGTCGACAACGACGAAACCCCGGTCGACAGCGACGTGATGCTCGACGCCGTCGACGTCGACAGCGAATCGAGTGCCGTGTTCGTCGCGGCGAGTTGCGAGCCGTTGATCGCATCCGTGCTCGACGAATCGATGCGCCCGGCCGCGACGTTGGTGATCTGGCGCTCGCTGCCCGCCTTGCCGACGCTGACGACGCTGGTCGGGTTGATGCCGTTGAAGTTGTACGTGACGCCGCCGATGACCGCGCTGGCCGTCGGATTCGGCGCGGCCGTCGTCGATCCCGAGCCGAGCGCGACATCGTTTGCGTTGTTGGCCACGGCCGATGCGCCGAACGCGACCGCTCCCGCCGCCGCCGCGGTCGACGTATTGCCCAGCGCCAGCGAACCCGTGCCCTGTGCGTTGTTGGTATTGCCGATCGCCACCGCGCCGTTGCCGTTCGCTGTGTTGTTCGAACCCATCGTGACCGCGCCGGTGCCGATCGCGCTGCTCGGATCGCCGATCGCGACCGCGCCGTCGCCGCTCACCGTCTGGCCGAAGCCGAGTGCGACGGCGCCCGTGCCGCCGAGCACTTTCGACGCGTTGCCGCCGGCAATCGAACCCGCGCCGGCAGTTGCCGCGACCGAGTTGGAATCGCCGATCGCGACGGTCGAGCCGGCAGCCGCGACGCTGTTGATGCCGACCGCCGTCGCATTCGTCGCCGACGCCGTCGCGCCGGGCCCCAGCGCGCTGGAGGAAACGCCGGTCGCCAGCGCCAGGTTGCCGAGCGCGGTCGCGAACTGCTGCGTCGCGGTCGCCTGCACGCCCGTCGCGATCGAACTGAGACCCGACGCATTGGCGTTCAGGCCGAATGCCACCGCATTGTCCGCGCCGGCACGCGTGTTCGAGCCCATCGCGATCGAGCTCGTGCCGATCGACTGCGTGCCCGAGCCGGGCACGCCCGCGGTGCCGCCCCAGCCGATCGCGATCGACGAGGTGCCCGTCGCGCCGCTGTTGACGCCCATCGCGACGCCGGAATTACCGGAAGCCAGCGCCCCGCTGCCGACGGCCACGCCTGCCGCGCCCGAACTCGTCGACTGGTTGCCGAGCGCGACGGACCCGGTGTCCGTGGCGTGCGACGCATAGCCGAGCGAGACGCTCTGCGCGCCCGCCGCACTGGCACCGAGCCCCATCGCCGCCGCGTACTGGCCGGATGCCAGCGCGTTGTTGCCCAACCCGACGGCGGACACGCCGGTCGCCGCGGCGCCGCTGCCCATCGCGACCGAACCGCTTTGGGTCGCGCTCGACAAATTCCCGATCGCGACCGAATACGGGCCCGAGCCGATCGCCTGCACGCCCATCGCCACGCTGTTGACACCGTTCGCTTGCGAGTTGATGCCGACGGCCGTCGAACCATCCGCCATCGCATGCGCACCCGGGCCGAGCGCCGTGGCCGACAAGCCCTGCGCCGTCGACAGGTTGCCCAGCGCGGTGGAATTCTGTTGCGCGGCGGTCGAACCGAGGCCGATCGAGATCGCCGTCACGCCGCCCGACGCGGTACCGCCATCCGGTGCGTACTGCGCATGGGCGCCCGCATGGAACAACGCCAGATATGCGGACGCCATCAGCATGGCGAGCCGTCGCGGCGAAGGCAGGCCCGCACGCGTCGCGCCGCTCGCGCTCGCGGCATGCGCCGCCGTGCGCCGCGACGACGCCACACGCTTGCCGCGTGCCCGGTCAAGCTCCGAAGCCGCAACCCAGGCTCCCAATGCTTCGTTCCAGATCGACTTGAACGACTTGTTCATCTTGTGTTCCCTCGGTTCTCATGTGCTGGATGACGCAACGGCGAACGCGGCACCAGACGAAGCGCGGACCTTCTCCGCTTTCGCCCGGCTCGCGACGCCCCGCTTCTCACTTCGTATTACTAATCAAAACTACGAACAGCGTTGCGCAAAACGCTCGACCCACATCGCGACGGCATGACCGACCGTCGCGCGTGCCCGTTCGGCACGATGCGCGATGGCGATCGCCGGTTATCGATTCACGGAAGTCGACATCGCCTGCCCGGCCGCGACAGGGCGCACGACGCGTCGCGAATCCGCACGCGCGTACCCCGTCGCACCAGCCGAAGGGCAACTTCGAGTCTCATTCGGAAAAGCGTCGCTCGGACGCTGGATGAACGGACGCCGACCCGCATCGCGGGCGGCCCGTCATCTTTCATTCAGGCGGCGAAAGGCGCCATCCTGTCCCCGGGTTTGCGGCATGCGCCGCCGGATCGCTGACGCTGACAGCCGGCGCCGGATCGATCGACCCGACACCCCGACCTGCCATGCTTGTCGTATTCATATTTTTCGTATCCGCCTGATTCGATAGAGCACCACACGCGGCCTCCGGATCGATCAGACGCCCGGCGGCGCACGCGAAGTCACTCACCCCTTTCCGTCCGGCCGGCAACCGTTTTTTCCGGATTTCCGGAAAAAACCGACCGCTCACCGAACGACCCCGGCACCGAATTAATCGATCGAATTTACTTGACGATTTCTTCTCGCCCGATGCCTCACACTCAGCCCCATCCCGTCATTTCACGGCTCATCTTGTATATCTAAAAATTCCGCGAATTATGACGCCTTCATTACCCTCGTGCCTGTTATTCATTCGTTACCGTCTTCTCATTATCCGGGAATACCATCATTCAATGTGACATTGAATATTGGCAGCCCGCAAAGCGACGGCGACGGTCATTTTCACGACAGCCGGAAGCATTCAGAGAACCGATTCCAGCCGCGTCGTGGCTAGTGTGCCGACATTCGTTCAAACGAACCTTTTCCGGAGCGGAAAAATACTTTTCCGTAGCGGACGGCATTTACATTCATACACATTCGCATGAAATTCGATTTTTCCGGAAACGGAAATTCTCGTCCGCATTACGTCTAGTCCAGTTGACCGACAAGAAATCCGGAAATTCGATTTACGCCGTTGCCATCGGATTTCGACACCTCGATCGTCAATTCATCATACGGGCCATTTTCACCCTTGAAATCATTGAACCGGAAATAAAGACCGTAATTTTCGAAATCGATTCGGCACATTTTTCCGGCTCATTTTCCGGGAGAGCCGACGGCACCGCCGCGCACCTTGCGATGCCCCTGCGACAAGCCCACACGCGCCGCACGGAATCCCACCTTCGACGCTGTTGCCGACATATAATTTTTTGCAACAATCGTACAGATTGCGATGCCTCCGACCTGACAGGCCACTCCCCTCCCAACGCGTTCGCAACCATGTCATCCCGCTTGTCCAGCTCGGCGTCGCCACGCACCACGCCGGATCTCGCCGGCGCCCACATCCTCATCGTCGACGACCGCCCGAACGACCTGCGGCTCCTGACCGAAATCCTGCGCACCGCGCAGTGCCGGATCAGCGTCGCGTTCGACGGGCTGCAGGCCTATCACCGTGCGCAGGCCATCGCGCCCGATCTGATCCTGATGGACGTGCGCATGCCGCGCATGGACGGTTTCGCCGCGAGCCGGCTGCTGGCGTCCACCCCGTCGACGCAATCCATTCCGGTGATCATCCTGACGGCCGCCGGCGATCTCGAGGACCGCATCGCGGGGCTCGAAACGGGGGCGATCGACTACATCGTCAAGCCGTTCGAACCGGCGGAAGTCATCGCGCGAATCCGCAATCACCTGAAGCGCGTGCGACGCAGCCAGCCGTTCGCGCACCTGCCCGACTTGCCCGACAACCGCGACGCGGCGCTCGTGCGCGCGGCAAGCGACGTGCTGCTGCGCGACCTGCGCCATCCGCCGGCCCTCGAGGAGCTCGCGAAGCAGGTCGGCACGCACGAAAAACGGCTGTCGCGCGCGTTCCGCGACCATCTCGGCCAGACCGTATTCGAGTATCTGCGCGACACGCGGCTGCGCGCCGCGATGCATTTCCTGTCGGAAACGTCGATGGGGATCGGCGACATCGCCGAGGAAATCGGCTTTTCCACCCCCGGCAATTTCGCGACGGCGTTCCGCGAACGCTTCGGCGTCACGCCGTCCGACTGGCGGCGCCAGCGCCACGCGGTCGACGCGCCGGCCGCACCGGGGGGGCGCCACGGCGATGCGTAGGCACTGCGCGGCATGGGCGGCGGCATGTCGCACGTTGCTCCTGCTTCTGGCGGCGCTGGCCGTCACGTGCGCGACGGCCCGTGCCGCAACGGCGTCGAATCCCGCGCAACTCGAAGCCGTATCGGTTTTCGAAGACGCCGGCACGACGCTGTCCGTCGACGCGGTCGCCGCCCGGCTCGCCGAGCCGTCGCGTCGTGCAGCCGCCACGGCCCGCACTGCATTCAACGTGACGTTTTCGCGCTCGGCCTGGTGGGTCCAGGCGACGCTGATCAACCGCGACGGCGACACGCGTGCGCTGGTGCTGGCGATTCGCGACGCGCGCGTCGACCGGGCCGATTTCTACGTCGACCGGCACGGTCAATGGACGCTCGAGCGCAGCTTCCCGACCGACCGCGGCGACGCGCGCGACGCGCCGTCGCGCTACCCGACCCTCGACGTCACGCTGCGCGCGGGCGAACAACTCCCGGTACTGATCCGCATCACGTCGCGCAAGGAAATGCGCCTTGCGCCGGTCGCGTTCACCCGCGACGCGTGGATCGCGCAGGAATTGCACGCGTCGATGTGGAACTTCGGCTTCTTCGGCGGGCTGCTCGCACTCGTGTGGTGTGCGCTGCTGATCGGCTTTTTCTCGCGCAGCGGCGTATTCCACGTGCTGGCCGCACTGGCCCTGAACACCGCGCTGTTCGAAGCGGCGTACCGCGGCTATCTCGCGATACTCCTGTCGTCCGGCGCGCGCGAGTGGTCGACGCGCGGCGAAACGATCTTCGCGTACCTGTCGGTCGCATGCTTCATCGTCTTCATCCTGATGGTCGCGCATCGCGAGAAGGCGAAGATGCCGATGCGCGCGGTGTACGTGGTGTTTCTCGCGCTCGAATGCGTGGGGATAGCCGGTGCGGCGCTCGGCGATCTCGCGACTTTCGCGTGGTTCTGCCTGTGGCTGAACACCGTGCTCGCGATGGTGAACATCAGCCTGGCGCTGATGCTCGTGATCCGGCGCACGCCGACGGCACGCGTGATGCTGATCGCGGTCGCGTTCGCGACGTTCAACATCGTGATCCGGATGCTCGACGGCCGCGATGCATTGCCGCCCGTGCTGTCGTGGATCCGGTCCGACGTCTATCCGAACCCGGTCATCGCGATCATCGGGCTCGCGACGCATCTGCTGGTGCTGGCCGCGTGGATTCACCACGTGGGCCGTCAGCGCACCGAGGCACGCAAGCGGCTCGAACACTGGCAGCTCACCGAGCAGGACCGGCTGCGAGACGAGGTGGCGCGGCGCACGGTCGCGCTCAACGACGCGTTGCAGCAGTCGAAAACGCACATGCAGCAGAAGATCGAGACGCTCGGCTACGTCAGCCACGATCTGCGCGCGCCGCTGTCGACGATCAACGGCTATGCGAAGCTGCTGCTGCAAGGGGCGACGCGCAGCCAGGCGCGGCTGATCCGGTCGATCGACCGCAGCATCCGCTACCAGCTCGCGCTGATCGACGAATTGCTCGCGTTCACGAAGGCCGAACTCCAGCCGCTCGGCGTCGCGCCCGACCGCACCGACCTGCCCGGGCTGCTGGACGACATCGGCCACTACGCGCTCGCGCTGTGCGCGCAGCAGGACAACCGGTTCGTCTACCGGCCCGTCACGCCGCTGCCGCGCACGGTGCTGATCGACGGCATCCGGCTGCAACAGGTGCTGCTGAACCTGCTGTCCAACGCATCGAAATTCACGCGCGACGGCACGGTCACGCTGTCGGTTCACGCGTCGCGCGAAGGCGATGCATGGCGCCTGCTGTTCGAGGTCGCCGATACGGGCATCGGCATCGACATCACCGCGACCACCGACATCTTCCGCGCGTACCAGCAGGTGCAGGCGGTCAACGGCGGCACCGGGCTCGGCCTGTTCATCGCGCAGCGCATCGTCGCGGCGATGGGCGGCGAGCTGGCCGTCGCAAGCCAGCCGGGGAGCGGCACGACGTTCTCGTTCGCGGTCGCCGCGCCAGCCCTCGGCCATGCGCTCGCGCCGGTGTCGGGGCTCGTCGGGCGGTTTCATCCCGCCGACGAAGCGGAACCGGCCGGCGCGGCGCCTGCGATGCGCAGCCCGCCCGCCGATGCGCTCGCCGAGCTGATCGTACTCGCCGGCGAAGGCCGGCTGACCGATATCGAGGAATGGCTCGGCCAGTATGCGGACGAGCCGGACCATGCGTCGTTCGTGCAGGAAATGCGCGAGCACCTCGATGCGCTGGACCTGCATGCGATCGAGAAACTGGCCGGCTCGCTGAAACGCACGCGCGTCGCCGATACGCCGTTCGACACCGAGGCGGACGCGGCCGGCCCGGCCTGACGGCGCCGCGCCGCGCGCATCGTTCCACCGCGGTTCGCCCGCGCGGCCGAACGGCCCGCTACGATCGCCGCATCGTCGATACCAGCGCGATGTCCTCTTCGGGCGGCGCCGGCCGCGCGGGCGCATGCGTCGGCCGCTGCGCGCCGAGCCCCGTGCCGCCGGTGCGGCGCCGCGCCGCGTGCCGCTCGATGACCCGCTGCAGCACGCAGAACACGCACAGCAGCGCGCCGATCACGATCCGCGTCCACCACGAGCTCAGCGTGCCGTCGAACGTGATCAGCACCTGGATCGTGCCGAGGATGCCGACCCCGAACACCGAGCCGATCACGTAGCCCACGCCGCCCGTCAGCAGCGTCCCGCCGATCACGGTCGCGGCGATCGCGTCGAGCTCCATTCCCTGCGCCTGCAGCCCGTAGCCCGACAGCACGTACAGCGTGAACACCACGCCGCCGAGCGCCGAACAGAAGCCGCTCAGCGCGTAGACGCCGATCTTCGTGCGCGCGACCGGCAAGCCCATCAGCAATGCCGAACGTTCGTTGCCGCCGACCGCATAGACGTTGCGGCCGAAGCGCGTGAAATGCGCGACGTAGATCGCGACGGCCAGCGTCGCGAGCGCGATCAGCGCACCGGCGCTCAGCGTGCCGCCGCCGACCGGCACGCTGATGCCCGCAATCGCATGGAACGCCGGCTCGTTGATCGTGATCGACTGCGTCGTGATCAGGAAGCACGCGCCGCGCGCGAGGAACATCCCGGCGAGCGTGACGATGAACGGCTGCAACCGGAAATAGTGGATCAGCGCGCCCATCGCCGCGCCGTACAGCGCGCCGAACGCGAGCGCGAGCGGCACGATCGCCCACACGGGCCAGTGCAGCCGTTCGGCGCCGACCGCGCAGAAGATCGTTGTCAGCGCAACGACCGAGCCGACCGACAGGTCGATGCCGCCCGACACGATCACGAACGTCATCCCGATCGCGACGATCAGCAGGAAGGCATTGTCGACGAGCAGCCCGGTCAGCACCTGCATCGAGAAAAAACCCGTGTACATCACGGACCCGAAGCCGAACAGCGCGACGAACAGCACGATCGTCACGACGATCGGCAACGTGCGCGGATCGGCGAGCCGGCCAAGGAAACGATTCATCGCGGCGTTGCTCCGGTGGGGGTGGCGCGCGATCGCGCGGAAGGCAGCAGCCGCGACGCATGCCGGACGAGCAGCGCACGCGCCGCGTCCGACTGGATCAGCGTCACGACGATCACGACGACCGCCTTGACGACGAGCGTCGCCTCCGGCGGCACGCCGATCGAATAGGTCGTGTAGGTGAGCGTCTGGATGATCAGCGCGCCGAGCACGGAGCCCGCGAGACTGAAGCGGCCGCCGAGCAGCGACGTGCCGCCGAGCGTGACCGCGAGGATCGCGTCGAGTTCGAGCAGCAGCCCCGCGTTGTTGCCGTCGGCGCTGCGCACGTTCGAGCTCGCGAGGATGCCCGCGAGCGCCGACATCACGCCCGAGCACAGATACACGCCGAACACGACCGCGCCCGAGCGCAGCCCGACGAGCCGCGTCGCGACCGGATTCACGCCGATCGCGCGAATGAACAGCCCGAGCGCCGTGCGGTTCACCAGCAGCGCGGTCGCGCCGATCGTCGCGAGCGCGATCCACACCGCGCACGGCACGGTCGCGAGATAGCCGCCGCCGAGCGCGAGGTAGCCCGGCGCGCCGATCGGGATGATCTGGCCGCCCGTCAGCAGTTGCGCGACGCCGCGCCCGGCCACCATCAGGATCAGCGTCGCGATGATCGGCTGCATCCCGACGAACGCGACGAGCAGCCCGTTCCACGCACCGGCCAGCAGCCCGACGCCGAGCGCGGCGGCCAGCGCCGCGCCGACCCGCGACGGGTCGGCCTCCAGCACGGTCGCGGCCGCCGCGCCGGCGATCGCGACGATCGCGCCGACCGAGATGTCGATCCCGCGCGTCGCGATCACGAGCGTCATCCCGAGCGACACGATCACGAGCGGCGCCGCGCGGTTCAGGATGTCGATCGGCGCGCCGAACAGATGGCCGTCGAGCAGCGCGATCGACAGGAAGCCCGGACGATGCGCGACGTCCAGCGCGAACAGCAGCGCGAGCGTCAGCACCGGCCACGCGAGCGAATGACGAAACAGCGTGCGCAACCACGTCATGACTGGCCTCCCGCGATCAACCGGTAAACCTGCTCCTCCGACGCATCGGCGCCGGACAGCTCCGCGACCTTGCGCCGGTCGCGCAGCACCGCGATCCGGTGGCTCACGCGCACGACCTCGCCGATCTCCGACGAGATGAACAGGATCGCGAGCCCTTGCGCGCACAGCGCGAGCACGCGCTCCATGATGTCGAACTTCGCGGCGACGTCGATGCCGCGCGTCGGCTCGTCGAGAATCAGCAGCTTCGGGTCCGTCGCGAGCCAGCGCGCGAGCAGCACCTTCTGCTGGTTGCCGCCCGACAGCAGCCCGATCGGCTGCTCCGCGTCGCGCGCCTTGATGCCGAGCCGGGCGATATACGTGTCGGCGATCTCGCGCTGGCGCGCGCGCCCGATCAGCCGCCACCAGCCGCGCCGCGCCTGCAGCGCGAGGACGATGTTCTCGCGGATCGACAGCGCGGCGACGATGCCCTCCTTCTTGCGGTCTTCCGGGCAGTACGCGATGCCGTTGCGCACCGCATCGTGCGGCGACGCGAGCCGCTTGCGCGCGCCGTCGATCTCGATCGCGCCGGTATCCGGGCGCGCCGCGGCGAACGCCAGCTGCGCGGTTTCGGTGCGGCCCGAGCCGAGCAGTCCGGCCAGCCCGACGATCTCGCCGGGGCGCACGTCGAGATCGAGCGCGCTCATCATCCCGCGCCGGCCGACCTGCTGCATCGACAGGAACGGCGCGGCGGTCGCGGCGGTGCGCTCGACCGCAGCCGCGCCGGCCTGCAGCGTGTCGGACATGCGCTCGCGGCCGGTCATCTTCGCGACCAGCGCGTCGACGGGCAGGTCGCGCGCGAGGTACTCGCCTTCGCGCTCGCCGTTGCGCATCACGGTGATCCGGTCGGACACCGCATAGGTCTGCTCGAGAAAATGCGTGACGAACAGAATCGCGATGCCCGACGCCTTCAGCCGGCGCAACACGTCGAACAACCGCGCGACCTCGCCGTCGTCGAGGCTCGAGGTCGGCTCGTCGAGAATCAGCACGCGCGCGTCGACCGACACCGCACGCGCGATCGCGACCATCTGCTGCACCGCGATCGGATACGCGTCGAGCGAGCGCGTGACGTCGAGCGACAGGTCGAGTTCGGCGAGCGCCGCCCGCGCGCGCGCATGGATCGTGTTCCAGTCGATCGCGCCGCGCCGCATCGGCTGCCGGCCCGCGAAGATGTTCTCCGCGACCGACAGGTTCGCGCACAGGTTCACTTCCTGATACAGCGTCTGAATGCCGGCCGCCTCGGCCTCGCGCGGCGCGGCAAAGCGCACGGGCCGGCCGCCGACGCGAATCTCGCCCGCATCGTGCGCATGCACGCCGGTGAGCACGTTGATCAGCGTCGACTTGCCCGCGCCGTTCTGGCCCATCAGCGCGTGGATCTCGCCCGGAAACAGCCGGAAGTCCACGCGCTGCAGCGCGCTGACGCCCGGAAACGACTTGTCGATGCCGATCATCTCGACCACCGGCGCACTCTCCATGCATCCTCCGTCGAAGCGTCGCCGGACGGCGGCCGTCAGGCCGCCGCCCGTGCGGACAGGTCAGTACTTGCGGGTCGGCAGCACCTGCGCCGCGACATTCATCGGGAACACCGTCTCGTTGGTCACGATGCGCTTGGGCAACTGCTTGCCGGCGACGACGTCCTTCACCGCGCTCATCAGTTGCGGGCCGAGCAGCGGGCTGCATTCGACGTCGACGTTGATCTTGCCCGCGATCATCGCCTGGAAGCCGCCCTTGGTCGCGTCGAACGACACGACGCTCACGTCCTTGCCGGGCTTGATCCCGGCCTCTTCCATCGCCTGGATCGCGCCGAGCGCCATGTCGTCGTTGTGCGCGTAGACGACGTTGATCTGCTTGCCGTAGGTCTTCGCGAACGCTTCCATCACCTGCTTGCCGCCGGCGAGCGTGAAGTCGCCGCTCTGCGACGCGATCACCTTGAATTTCGGGTTGTTCTTGATCACTTCGAGCAGGCCCGCGCGGCGGTCGTTGGCCGGCGCGGAGCCGACCGTGCCCTGCAGCTCGACGATGTTGATCGGGCCCGCGTCGTTCTTGTAACGCTCTTCCATCCAGTGGCCGGCGCGCCGCCCTTCCTCGAGGAAGTCGGAGCCGATCATCGTCACGTACAGCGACGGGTCCTTCACGTCGACCGCGCGGTCGGTCAGGATCACCGGGATATGCGCGGCCTTCGCTTCGGTCAGCACCGGCTCCCAGCCCGATTCGACGACCGGCGAGAACGCGATCACGTCGACCTTCTGCGCGATGAACGAGCGAATCGCGCGAATCTGGTTCTCCTGCTTCTGCTGCGCGTCGGAAAACTTCAGGTTGATGCCGGCGTCCTTCGCCGCGCTCTTCACCGATACGGTGTTCGCGGTGCGCCATGCGCTTTCGGCGCCGACCTGCGAGAACCCGAGCGTGACCGGCTTTTGCTGCGCGTGCGCGCCGGTGGCCAACACCGCCGTCGCCGCGACGATCGCGGTGGCCGCCAGCTTCCTGATGAATGTCATGGTCCGTCTCCGATGATGTCGTTGTGTGCCGCGGCGCTGTTGTGTTTCTGCGTGGCGCTGGCGCGGATCGGGCGGCGCCGGCCGGCGTGTCCGGTCGGCGCGGTATACAAGCCCCGCATCAGTCTAGGAACAAGTCCGATAACCTTCCAATGAAATATTGGATTGAGGCGATACCGGAATCGGCATACGTATAAACACCTAACCCCGGATCGGCCGCGCGCGTGCGGCGCACGGTTCTTGCTCCGTCGCGCTGGCGGTTCGCACCCCATGCCGGGCGCCCGCCCTTCACGCGAACCGAAAGGAGACGAGCATGATCGCCGCCCATGAGCGCGGGTCGCCGCGCACCGACGTCGCCGCCGGCCGGCGGTCGTCGACATGAAGCAGCCCGCTTCGAGCGCCGTCGCGGCGCTGCGCCATGTCGACGACCGCCGCCCGGGCTACACGCGCCGGCGGCTTCGCAACGGCTTCGCGTATTACGGGCCGGACGGCGTGCGAGTTCGCGATGCCGACGAAATCGCCCGCATCGACGCGCTCGCGATTCCGCCCGCGTACACCGACGTCTGGATTTGCATGGACCCCCTCGGCCATCTGCAGGCAACGGGCCGCGACGCGCGCGGCCGCAAGCAGTATCGCTATCACCCGCAATGGCGCGCGACCCGCGACGCGAACAAGTACGCGCGGATGGCCGCGTTCGCGCGGGCGCTGCCGCGCATCCGCGCGCGCGTCGCGCGCGATCTGGCATTGCCGGGCATGCCGCGCGACAAGGTCGTGGCGACGATCGTCCGCTTGCTCGACACGACGCTCGCGCGGATCGGCAACGCGGAATATGCGCGCGAAAACGGCTCGTACGGGCTGACGACGCTGCGCAAGCGCCATTTGAAGATCCAGCCCGGCCAGGTGCGGCTGCGCTTCGCCGGCAAGAGCGGGATCGAGCACGACGTGACGGTCGACGACGCGCGGGTCGCGCGCATCGTGCGGCGCTGCGCGGAGCTGCCCGGCCACGAGCTGTTCCAGTATGTGGACGACGACGGCGCACGCCATCCGGTCGGGTCGTCCGACGTGAACGACTATCTGCGCGAGGCCGGCGGCGCCGATTTCACCGCGAAGGATTACCGGACCTGGGCCGGCAGCGTGCACGCGCTCGCGTTGCTGCGGCGCGTGGAGCATCGCGGCGTCACGCATGCCCGCAAGCAGATCGTCGAGACCGTGCGCGCGGTGGCCGACCTGCTGCGCAACACGCCGGCCGTGTGCCGGCGCTGCTACATCCACCCGGCCGTGCTCGATGCGTTCGAGGCGGGCACGCTCGCCGCGCTCGCGGTCCGGCGGACGCCGCGCGGCCTGCGGGCGGACGAAGCGGCGTTCGCCGCATTGCTCGTATCCGCGCGCCGGCGAATGGCGAAATGAATGGCGAGACGACCGCCCCCGGCGCGCGTGCGACCGATGGGGCGCCCTCGACGCCGCGCCTCCGGCGTGTCGTTTACCACCGGTTTCCGGGCGCATGACCGATAGCCGCTCGCGCTCGTTTCTCTAAACTGGTTCGCACAACACACCTGCCCGGTGTCGTCCGCTGCGCGCGTCACGCCACCGGCATCGAGGCATCCCCGAGACATCCGCCTTCGCTGTCCGTCGGTCCGCACGACCCCGCCGCATTCTCGCCGGCCGGTTGCCAAGGCAATTCCAGGAGAGTTCATTGAGCCCGTCGCAAGCGCACCCCGCGAAAGCCCGGTCTTCGCGCAAGTCCGTCAAGCTGGACGACATCACGATCGTCGACCCTGCCGTCCTCAAGCGCGCGGTCGGCGCGATGGCGTTCGGCAATGCGATGGAATGGTTCGACTTCGGCGTCTACAGCTATATCGCCGTCACGCTCGGCAAGGTGTTCTTTCCGTCCAGCAGCCCGTCCGCGCAGTTGCTCGCCACCTTCGGCACGTTCGCGGCCGCGTTCCTCGTGCGTCCGCTCGGCGGCATGGTGTTCGGCCCGCTCGGCGACCGCATCGGCCGCCAGCGCGTGCTCGCCGCCACGATGATCATGATGGCCGTGGGCACCTTCGCGATCGGCCTGATCCCCAGCTACGCGTCCATCGGCATCATGGCGCCCGTGCTGCTGCTCGTCGCCCGCCTCGTGCAGGGCTTCTCCACCGGCGGCGAATACGGCGGCGCCGCCACCTTCATCGCCGAGTTCTCGACCGACAAGCGCCGCGGCTTCATGGGCAGCTTCCTCGAATTCGGCACGCTGATCGGCTATGTGCTGGGCGCGGGCGTCGTCGCGCTGCTCACCGCGTCGCTGTCGCAGGACGCGCTGCTGTCGTGGGGCTGGCGCGTGCCGTTCCTGATCGCCGG
This sequence comes from Burkholderia sp. MSMB2157WGS, assembly GCF_001532755.1. NCBI lineage: Bacteria > Pseudomonadati > Pseudomonadota > Betaproteobacteria > Burkholderiales > Burkholderiaceae > Burkholderia > Burkholderia sp. MSMB2157WGS. The sequence goes on from NZ_LPJG01000001.1 coordinate 129,205, forward strand.
CCCGCTCGGCCTCGTGGGCCTCTACGTGCGGCTCAAGCTCGAGGAAACCCCGGCATTCAGGAAGGAGGCCGAAGCACGCGAGGCGGACGAACGCGCGCGGCCGAAGCAGCGCTTCGCGACGCTGCTCGTCGAACAGTGGAGGCCGCTGCTGCAATGCGTCGGCCTCGTGCTGATCTTCAACGTGACCGACTACATGGCGCTGTCGTACCTGCCGAGCTACCTGTCGGCGACGCTGCACGTTCGCGAATCGCACGGGCTCTTCATGGTGCTGCTCGTGATGGTGCTGATGATGCCGATGACGCTGTACGCCGGGCACCTGTCGGACAAGGTCGGCCGCAAGCCGGTGATGATGGCCGGCTGCGTGGGCCTGTTTGCGCTGTCGGTGCCGGCGCTGATGCTGATCCGCACCGGCGGCATGCTGCCGATCTTCGGCGGGATGCTGATCTATGGCATCCTGCTGTCGACGTTCACGGGCGTGATGCCGTCGGCGCTGCCTGCCCTCTTTCCGACGCGCATCCGCTACGGCGCGCTCGCGATCGGCTTCAACGTGTCGGTGTCGCTGTTCGGCGGCACGACGCCGCTCGTCGCCGCATGGCTGGTCGATCGCACCGGCGACCTGATGATGCCCGCGTACTACCTGATGGGCGCGTCGTTCATCGGCATCGTGTCGGTGCTCGCGCTGCGCGAGACCGCGCGCCAGCCGCTGCCCGGCTCCGGGCCGTGCGTGGCGAGCCGCGCCGAAGCGCTGAGCCTCGTGCGCGGCGGTGCCGACGAAGCGCGGGTGCGCGACCGGAAGTTCACGCCGGTCGGCGAGCGCGCATGACGCGAGTCGATGCGACGCCGCGCAGCCTGCGCGCGTCGCCGTTCGCGTGACCGTCAGTTCGACGGCAGTTGCTGCGCGTCGAACCAGTCGAGCAGCGTGCGCGTGACGAACGCGGGATTCTCCAGGTTCGAGATATGGCCGGCGTCGGGCACCAGCGCATGCGCGCAGCCGATCACGCTCGCCATCTTCACGGTTTCCGACGGCGGGCGCGCCATGTCGCCCGCGCCGCACATCAGCAGCGTGTGTGCGGCATCGAGTTCGGCGAGCGCCGGCAGCGTGTCGGGCCGGCCGAAGATCAGCCGGCCGAGCGGCGCGATCGATTGCCGCAGCCGGTCGGCGGGCAGGTTCGCGAGCGCATGGCGAAACGCCGTCGGCACCGGGCCGTCGAGATCGACGTCCGGGCGGAAGAACAGCGGCACGATCGCGTCGAGCAGCGGCGGCGCGATGCGGCCCGCGGCCTCGATCGCATCGAGCATCCCGAAATAGCGCGTACGCGTCGCATCGGGCTCGGCCTCGAGCGACGCGTCCATGATCACGAGCGAGCGCACGCGCTGCGGCTCGCGCAACGCGAGCCGTGCGCCCCACATGCCGCCGACGCTGAGCCCGACGATCGCGCACTGTTCGATGTCCAGCGCGTCGAGCAGCGCGCTCGCGTGCGCGGCGAGATCGTCGAGCGTGTGCGTGCCGTCCGGCAGCGCGCCCGATTCGCCGTGCCCCCACAGGTCCGGCACGATCACGCGATACTTGCGCGACAGCGCGTCGATCTGCGGCGCCCACATCGTCGCGTCCCACAGATAGCTGTGCCCGAGCAGCACCGGAAAACCGGCGCCGTGATCGTGGTAATGCAGGGTACTGCGCTGGATGCTGTGTGCGGGCATGCTGTCTCCGGAATGTCAGGACTCGGCGGTGGCCCGGAAACGGGCGCCGCGGTCGGCGGCGTTCTGCGACGAACGCGAAGCGGCGCATCATCGCACAGGTACAGGTACCGCGCATGACGGCGCGCACGGCGCTGTCGCGCGCCGCGTTCGTCATCCGACGCGATACATCGGCACCACGTTGCTGCCGGCGGTGTCCTGCTCCGTCGCGAGCGGGTGACACGCTTGTTCGAGCAACCAGTTGGTCAGCACCGCGATGTCGAATTCGTTGCACGCATCGGGGTTCTGCACGAGCACGTAGCTGCCCGATGCAACGGTGCAGTGCGGGAACAGTTCGACGAGCCGCCCCTGCTTCAACAGCCCGTCGACCAGCGGACGCCTTCCGATCGCGATGCCGTGCCCGTCGACCGCGGCCTGGACCAGTTGGTCGTACTGGCTGAAGTGCAACGCGCCGGCCGGCCGCAGCCGCGGCACGCCGAGCTCCTTCAGCAAATGGCTCCATCCGTGCCACGGCCATTCGCCGCGCGGGTCGTCGAGATGCAGCAGCACGTGCTTGTCGAGGTCGGCCGGCTTCATCGACGCGGCGTCGCCCGCCGCCGTCATCAGGCTCGGGCTGCACACCGCCACGACACGCTCGCGAAACAGCACCTCCGTATCGTCGGTCGACGTATACGGGCCTGCATAGCGCACGGCCAGGTGCAAACGTTTGCGTTTAAGATCTTCAATTTCGCTCGTTGCCGACACGCGCACGTCGATGTCCGGATAGCTGGCGCGGAACGAACCGAGGCGCGGGATCAGCCACAGCGCGGCGAACGAGACGGTGGTCGACAACGAGATGGCGCGCTGGCCGACACTCGACGACAGCTTGCCGACCACCGATTCCAGGTCGGACAACGCGAACGAGATCGCGTCGTACAGCTCGCGCCCCTTGTCGGTCAGCGTCAGCGAACGAATGTGCCGATGGAAAAGCTCGATCCGAAGCTGCTCTTCGAGCGCCTTGACCTGCCGACTCACGGCCGATTGCGTGACGTTCAATTCCTGCCCCGCACGCGTGAAGCTCAAATGACGCGCCGCGCATTCGAAGCCTCTCAGGAAATCCAGCGAAGGCAGACTTCTCAATCGCTTTGCCAATCTCACATTAGCCATACCGCCGCCTCAAAGTTGCACCCATCGACAGGCAAGTTGCCGTTCGTCTCCCTGACTCGTCTCTCCTATTTGGATTCGGAAACGATTTTATATTGAAGCATGGATGCATATCATTCTTATTTTCAATCGTGACACTTGTATTTATCTATCGATTTTCATCGCACCAGTACGCTTACACGAACATTATCCGGTTGTGATTTTGTAAATTAATATGCGAACGAATCGAGGGCTCGACAGGTTCGATAAATTCCCGTAGAAACAACCGGTTTCCAGCCAAATTCGCCGCTATCGCAGCGCTTTATCCGCATAGACGGAGGCAAAACCAGATGCCTACAATTCAATTTCACTTTCCCAACTTTTCCATTTTATTTTCCGGATTGCGAAAAACAAACCGTCTGCAACAGACACGGAAAATCCCATTAAATCCGGAATTAGGCGTTTATTAAAAAATACTAAACGCATGAAATTCAAGCTTTCCATACGGTTTCATAAACCGATGAAGCGATTATTTCCGGAAATGAATAATTCGCCGGCCGGCAGCGCCGGTCGGCGTCGGCGCGTTCGCCGGTCGGCCGGCATCCGGCCGGCACCGCGCGACAGCCGGATGTATCGATCCGCTACGGGCTGTCCACCGCGCCACTTACCCGCGCCGTCACTTCGCGGCGGTAGCGGTTCAGCTCCTGCGCGGTCGCGAACGTGCGCTCGAACAGGATCGACAGGTTGTGCAGGATCCGCTCGACGACCTTCTTCTCCCATTCGCCGTCGAAACGGATCTGCTCGTCGAGCCAGCGCTCGAGCCATTCCGGATCCGGCAAGCGCGACTGCACCGTGTC
>NZ_LPJG01000002.1:0-203081 GCF_001532755.1 Burkholderia sp. MSMB2157WGS
GACCGTGAAACGACTCTACGCCGATGATAGTGCGGATTCCCGTGTGAAAGTAGGTAATCGTCAGGCTCCCTAAGCCAAGAACCCCCGCCCAAAAAGGCGGGGGTTTTTGCATTGGCGCGGCGGAAATGTGCGGCGCCTGGTATTGACCTGCTCCCCGTGTTTGGTACGGTGACGGTGTAGAGTCCGTTCCGGAGAGGAACGGCAATGAAAAAGCGATTCACCGAAGAACAAATCATCAGCATCTTGAAGGAAGCCGAGGCCGGCCTGAAGCCGGCGAAGCTGTGCCGCAAGTACGGCATATCGGACGCGACCTCCTACACCTGGAAAGCGAAGAAAGTAGCAAGCCCGCAGGCCAAGCGCGAAGCGGTCCGAATCTTGATGGCCGAACGCGCCATGGGTGTTACCCTGGGCCTGCGGGCTGGTAGGGATTTCGCGCCCGCTGTTCCACTACGAATCACGCCGCCGAGTTGACGACGAAGCGCTGACTGGCCGGATGATGGCCATCGCCGCGCAGAAGCGCCGTTACGGCTATCGCCGGATTCATGTGTTGTTGCGGGATGGCTGCTTCGCCATGCACCAGCGCGTCAGCAACAAAGTCCATCGCCCAACTTTCGTCGGCGCCATTGGATGACCGAACTGATGAAGTCGGGCGAGACCTCGGTACCGTACTGTTCCAGCAGGACGTCCTGAATCTCGCGTACGGCCATGCCTCGGGCATACATGGCGACGATCTTGTCGCGTCGAAGCCCGTGAAGCGCCGTTCGTGCTTGGGAATCAAGGTGGGGTTCGAAGCTGCCGTCGCGGTCACGCGGCACCTCGATACGGATCGGACCGTCTTCGGTCAGAACCGTCTTGGCCCCTTTGCCGTTGCGCTGATTCGTGGCGTTGAGGCTCGTTATTCTTCGTTCACTATCTGTCTAGCTTTAAGACGATCCAGAAGAGCAAGTAGCTGAGGGCACGCTCGATGTAAACCCAGTGCGTCGATCTTCTCTATCTCGCATTCCCATACGGTTACGACTTCAAGACCTAGCTGCTGAAGCGCAGCAACCTTAGCCATATCCCGCTGTCGGTTCGCGGAGATCTTTTCTTCCCAGAAATGGTTGTTCCGCTTGGGAGTAGTCGCTCGCTTGCAGCCCTGATGACCATGCCAGAAGCAGCCATTGACGAAGATTGCCCATCCCTCACGTCGATTGACCAAGTCCGGGCTGCCGGGCAATCCCGCAAAATTGCAACGATATCGCAGACCTAGGGACCAAAGCATCTTGCGCAGTTTGACTTCGGGCTTGGTATGACGACGGCGTACCCTTTTCATTCGTTCCGACGTGATCTGATCGGTCGGTACTTGCATACGCGCCATACGTTGCAATTAGGCCATTTCTACACTTTCTACCGCCAACTTCTTTGGCGCCTTTGGCGTAGTGATGATCGTGAAAGCTTCCATCTTCTTGAGGTGGGCAGCAATTGCCTCTTTGAATCCGGGCTTGAAGCGAAGCGTGCTCTCACAGATGCGCTTGTAGAAACCGGCAGTAGCACGAAGTGAGAGGGGAGAACCCGAGTGGTGGAGAAAGTGCGCCAATGATTGGCGGTCTTCGCTCACAGGCCAAGTACTGATCGGGACTTCATATCGCACCTTTCCATCGAACCAAGCGGCGGCTGGCCAAGATTTTCCCTCCACCAACGGTGTTCCCAGTTCACCTTCGTAAGGGCGCTGAATCGCAAGCTGTTCGCCCAGCCAGGTAGACACGGCGACGTTCACAGCATTGCCTATGAGCATCCACCGGCGGCGCTTATTGAACACGTGTCCGCCATCATTGACGGTACCCTCAAAATCGGTCCAGCCGTCTGGGAAGCCTTGGAGCCGTTCAGCATCGTTAGGAGACGGAGTGATGACGGACAAATCAGGGAGCAGAATCGCGGGTGGAGACGGTATGCCCATCGCCGAACCTCCCTTCATGGTCGGAATGCAGTCCTCACCCCATCCGAGTCCCCTGGTACCTTCCGTCCAGTAGAAACCGTGTGCGGATTCCGTCAAACTCTTTTCCCCCTCGACCGGGGCGTAGTTCCCATGGAATAGTACTCGGCGCGGATCACCGTCCAACGTCGCGAACACAAAGATACGGTTTCGGCGCTGTGGAAGACCGAACGCAAGCGCGTCGATCGTCCGGTATGCCCAGCGATAACCGAGCCCTTCCAAAGCGGAGAGAACCTCCGCCATGTACTCGCCCTTGTGCAGGTGTCGCCAGTTGGGGACATTTTCGATTAAGACGTTTGGGAAGGGGCGGCGGCGAAGCAGTTCAATTGTCTCGCGAATAAGGCTCGATCGTCCGCCAGCGAATCCGCGAGTCCGCCCCGCCTGTGAAAGGTCCGTACACGGGAAGCCTGCGGTCAAGAGGTTCGACGTGGGAGAGATGTTGGCCAGGACTTCGTCCGTTTGCTTGATATCTGAAACGACGGGCACGCCAGCGAACTGGTGCTGGAGCACCATCGTTGCTTCGGGGTCGCACTCGCAGAAAAGGGTGGTACGGTGGCCGCTCCGGTGAAGGCCAAGTTCCAGGCCACCAATGCCCCCAAAAATGGCAGTGATTTCTAGCGATGTGGGCATGCGTACTCCAGCAGGTTCAAGCAAACGTTGAATCGTAGCATGGACATCAATAAAACTCGAGTCCGCCCAACGGCCAAGAGAGCCTCCAAAAAGGGGCCAGTTTTCGTGCGGGCGGTACTCCGGTGAGCTACCCAAGTTTCCTCGTTAGAAGGGGGGTCTTAGGGCTAGCCTCATAGCGCCTTGAGGCAGCTGGCGCCGGACCAATTCCGGCAACTGCATCAACCGAAAACCGGCAAGCCCACTAAATTACGAATGGTGCGCTCGGCGGGGTAAGGTCACGTGGCGTCAAGTTATGGGGAGTAGCAGGGGTGACTGAAAAACGGCGCTGCCTGCTAAGTGAGCTACACTTACGCCTTCATCATTACGTGGTTTGCTTATAACAATGTACTGTCCCGGCATTCTGACAAGAACTCTTTCCACTCCCACGTTTGGCTCAGGAAAAGGCTTCGCTTACGGGAACAGTTGGCAATACCACTCCCGGTCGGACAGGCATTCCAAAGTGGCTTGCTGGGGCGCTATGCTCGACCTGTTGCTGTCGTGCCCGTTGCTTCGCAAGCACGTTCGAGAGGGCAAGGTTGGGTTGGGTATCAATCATGAGATGAGCGATTACCGAAACCATAAGAAGAAGAATTTGGATCTTGTACTCTGCCGCCACACTACCCAGGGATCGGCGGGGAGCTCCAAGAGCGGCAAGAAAGCCGCTGTAAATTTCGCTGAGCTTGTAGATAGCTACGACATTAAGTTAGCCCCTGCAGAGAGGGATGCCTTGGTGGAACTTCCAGTGCTGCCGATCGCCAACGTCTCGTCCGTTCTTCTCGCAATTGAGGCAAAGGCAGCAATGACTGCTTTTTCGAAGGCGAGACCCCGACTCAAGGACGAATTGACCTCTAGCTTTCAGACGATACACGGGGACAGCGCACATGCTATCGCTGCCGGGCTGGTGTTGGTCAATACATCGAACGAGTTCATTTCGCCAGATATTAACAAGTTCGATCTTTCGACACGGGCTCCCGATATCTCACAGCACGTTCAACCTAAGGATGCGCTGCTCGTCCTGCAGGGGCTGCGAGAACTGCAGCGGCGGTCCACTACTACCGATACCGGCTTCGATGGCATCGGCGTTATTTTGATCCAGTGCCGCAACGATGGTCGAACTCCGGTTTCTGTATCACCGACGAGCAACATCATCCTGCCTGACACGGACGACTACCATTACAGCCGCTTCATCGAACGCCTCGCGACGCTCTACTCGATGAGGTTCAATGGCCTGTAATGGCTTGTGGACGGAGCTTCGCTGACCTCTACCGTTCCAGCTATGCGAGTAATGTCTTCAAAAGGACGTCCCTGCAAGAGTTTGAACCGGAGTGAACGGGTAAGGGGTTGGGCGCATGAGGCTGGTGTGGCATTGTTGTTCGTTCGGTCGGGCAAGCCGGAGGAGAGCGCCTACGTCGAGAGCTTTTTAGCGGATGTTTTCGCAACGAGTGCTAGAGCGAGCGCTAACTCACCTCACTGTGCAATGCCAGGTGGCAGGTTGAGGAATGACATATCGAGCATGACACCGAGCGGCCTCATAGTCTTCTCAAGTTACCTGGCGCCTGTGTAGTTCGTCTGGGCGCGCGACGCCAAGTAGCCGTTTCACAGTTCAAAGCAAACCTGAGGGTGGCGTCGAATAGTTTCGGGATCCTGCGGAAGCGACGGTTGCTATCGAGCGATCGTAGCGGTGCTGCGATGTGATTCGACAGCACGCGATTATGTGAGTCGGATTGATATCGTAAATGTAGTAAATAAAAGCCCATCTTTTTTGATGGGCTTTGAATTTATAGTGCGGAGTTACGCTTTGTTGCGTGTGGGTAAATTGAGTTTCCAGCGAATCATGTCGCCGATAATTGGATATATATCGTTGTGCTTCGCGCCGAATCTCATGACTCGATCCTTCTCGTTAAAGGCCCCAACGTCACGGTTAGCTCCCTCCTCGGAAGGCAAATACGCAGCGAGTCCATCAAGATTCCATTTCGTACGTTCCTCCGGCGAGAGTTGGTAATAGCGCCACATGGGGTCCTCGTGAGAAAAATTTACACGTGAAATGCCAGCGAGAAGTTTTTCTAGCAATTCTGGATCTTTTTGTCTCCCGAAACCAAAATCATAGACAAGCTTCGCCAGTGCTTTGAGAACCACCGGCTGAGCGGCAACAGTTCGCTGCTTCGCCTTATCTTGGCCGAAACCATCGATCTCGTTTATTGCTGACCAAAATTCCACCGCAACTTTACTTTTCTCTTCAACATCCTGAGGGGTGGCACTGCTTACGTTGGTTTTATTTGTGAACAGGATTGCATTGATCGCGATCAAATCTTTGCGGGCGATGTAGCCTTTGTCGTCATGCCAATCTGTTACGTCTCGCTCGACAATAGAAGCACTTAGCAAACCTGACTCGTGCAGCTGCTCTTTGATCCATAAGTTGACGGGGTTCGACTGATCGAACTGAAATGCCAAACTTGCCTCGACCTTCTTTGTAAGATTATTTAGGTCGTGGAAAAGTTGCCGCTCTTGCTCTGCTGTCAGCCCAAGATGGACTTCGACCATTACGCTGCAAGTTGTGCGGCCGATCTCGAAGATTTCAAGCCAGCAACGAAGTTCTTCTGCATCAACCTTCCCGTCACCCTCAACCGGAAATAGCTGTGGTCGTTTGGGATATTTGTGAGCGGTTGTAAGTGTCCGAAGGTAGTCGAAAAGCATATCCATTGCGAATCGTCGATGTTGTCCGTCGACTACCCATAGAACATCTTTATTTGCAAGATAGACATTAACTAAGCCGCCCCCCGCTTGTTCAAATCGCAAGCCCTTACCGCCAAAATCACACGTGCGAATGTTGGCCGTGATGGGTTGGATCGCCAAGTACGGTTGCTTCCCCAGCGTTCGTTGAATCCGGTCCAGCGCGGCGGGCAATTCGGCGCCCTCGCGTCGGTACTTTGTGGCAAGTGCATGAGCAAGACCCTTCAGCAGATACACTGCTAACTTCTGCGCGTGTTTCGGATCCAGATTGCGCTGAGCGATCTCTTCATTGCCGAGATCCGCACGACTTTGAAGGGCTCGCTCGTTAGCTACTTCGGAAACCTTATAGAAGTCGAACATCGGAGTGTTCAGCAGCAGGGTATTACTACCGAGATTGTGTCCGACGAGGACGCCAATCTTCTTGTCGGCGGTACCCCCTTGTGCGATGAGATCGTCGAGGTCCATAGGAGTACTTTGGTTGTTTGCGAAGAGGTGTTCGATTACACTGGACATGTCTATTTCTCCAAATGTGCTGACGGCTGCAACCGCCAGCGGGGGATGGGCATGCGGGCCGGAAAGGGTGGGAACCCTTTCCGGCTTTCTTTTTGGGCGCTCAAGACGGACGCCTTTACCGCCCAATGCTCCCTGACGGCGTCAGTGAAGCATTGACGTCACTATATGCAGCAACATCTCAAAAAGCAAGAAATACTGAGTCCAGGAAGAAAAAAATATATTCTGGATGTGAATTTTGCAACTCCAGGATAGAAAATGTAGCTTAAGTTTAGTGTGAATTCGTTTCCTGGATTGAGTTTTTTGGCGGATGGTTCGAGCTAGCTGTCGGTCCGAGTAGGTTGGGCGAGCTATCGTTCGCGCAAGTGTTGTAAGCCGGGCGGTGAATGGGGCGAACGGATTGCCAGACAAAGTTGGCAAAATGACGCCGCGGTCGGCTGCAGAACCTTAGAAACAGGTAGGAACAACAAAGCCGGCTCTAGGCCGGCTTTGTTGGGGGGGCAGCGAGGGGAGCGCTCTAGCTAATATTGCTACTTTTGCCGCTGTGTAGTGCGTCGTCGCCCCCTTCGATGGTGGTTCAAGCTGAGTCGAATTGTCCGATGCGTTCAGCATGTTGTCGACAGTTCAATCGGCCTCCGCTGATTTGCATGCGTCAGCGCATCATCAGTGGAAGGGAGTTAGACATCAATATTCCCCGCCCGCAACGCATTCGACTCGATAAACGCCCGCCGCGGCTCGACATCATCGCCCATGAGGGTGGTAAAGATTCCATCCGCAGCAATAGCGTCCTCGATCTGCACACGCAGCAGACGCCGCACTGCCGGATCCATCGTCGTTTCCCACAGCTGCTCGGGGTTCATCTCGCCGAGGCCCTTATAGCGTTGCTTCGACACGTTCCGCTCAGCATCGGCAAGCAACCACTTCATCGCGCTCTTGAAGTCCGCGACAGCCATGCTGCGTTCCCCGCGCTTGATGACCGCACCTTCCCCGATAAGCCCCTTGAACGTATTCGCCGTCGTCACGAGCTGCTGATAATCCGCCGTGTGCTGGAATTCCTGATCAATGACTGAAACCCGCACATTACCGTGATGCGTCCGTTCGACATGCAGCGCCCGCTGTTCGCGAACCGGATCATACGAAGGCACGACCCGCACTTCGTTCTTCAGCGCGTCATCATGCAACGCCGCGTGCAGCGCCTTGGCCGAAGCCTCGGTCGACTCCTCGCTGGAGAGATCGATCACCACGCCATCCATGACCGCTTCCAGCGCGGCCGGATCATACAACCGGCTCAACCGTTCGATCACGCTCTGCGACAGCAGATACGACCGCGCCAGCTCCCCAAGCGCATCACCCGAAATCGCCGCCGCATTCTCCCCAGGCACCAGCTCCGACCCTTGCAGCGCCAACCGCAGCATGTGCGCGTTGAGCTCCACATCATCCTTCAGATACCGCTCATCCTTGCCCGCCTTGATCTTGTAAAGCGGCGGCTGCGCGATATACACGTACCCGCGTTCGATCATGTCCGGCATCTGACGATACAGGAACGTGAGCAGCAGCGTCCGGATGTGCGCACCGTCGACGTCCGCGTCGGTCATGATGATGATGCGGTGATAGCGCAGCTTCTCGAGGTTGTAGTCTTCCTTGCCGATCCCGCACCCAAGCGCGGTCACGAGCGTGACGATCTGCTCCGACGACAGCAGCTTGTCGTAGCGTGCCTTCTCGACGTTCAGCACCTTGCCGCGCAGCGGCAGAATGGCCTGGAACTTCCGATCACGCCCTTGCTTCGCCGACCCGCCTGCCGAGTCGCCCTCGACGATGTAGATTTCGCACTTCGCCGGGTCCTTCTCCTGACAGTCCGCGAGCTTGCCGGGCAGGCCGACGCCGTCGAGCACGCCTTTCCGACGCGTCATCTCACGCGCCTTCCGCGCAGCATCCCGCGCCCGAGCAGCTTCGACAATCTTCCCGCAAATGATCTTCGCGTCGATCGGCGTTTCCAGCAGGAACTCTTCCAGTGCCTTCGCCACAACTTCCTCAACCGGCGCACGAACCTCGGAAGAAACCAGCTTGTCCTTCGTCTGCGAGCTGAACTTCGGCTCCGGCACCTTCACGGAGAGCACGCACGACAACCCTTCGCGCATGTCGTCGCCGGTCGTCTCGACCTTCGCCTTCTTCGCGATTTCATTGTCGGTGATGTACTTGTTGATGACGCGCGTCATCGCGGCCCGCAGGCCGGTCAGGTGCGTGCCGCCGTCGCGTTGCGGAATGTTGTTCGTGAAGCACAGCACGTTTTCGTTGTAGCTGTCGTTCCACTGCATCGCGACTTCGACGCCCACGCCGTCCTTTTCGCCATTGGCGAAGAACACCGTCGGATGCAGCGTGCTTTTCGTCTTGTTGATGAACTCGACGAAGCCCTTCACACCGCCGGCGAACGCGAAATCGTCTTCCTTGCCCGAACGCAGGTCGGTGAGGCGGATGCGCACGCCGTTGTTCAGGAACGAAAGCTCGCGCATCCGCTTCGCGAGGATGTCGTAGTGGTACTCGACCGTGCCGAAAATGGTCGGATCGGCCATGAAATGCACTTCGGTGCCGCGGTTCTCGGTGTCGCCCGTCACGAGCATCGGCGACACTTCCACGCCGTCCACCACCTCGATCACGCGATCCTGCGCGACGCCGCGGTGGAACTCCATGAAACGTTTCTTGCCGTCGCGGCGCACGGTGAGGCGCAGCCAGCTCGACAGCGCGTTCACGCACGACACGCCCACGCCGTGCAGGCCGCCCGACACCTTGTAGCTGTTCTGGTCGAACTTGCCGCCGGCGTGCAGCTCGGTCATCACGATCTCGGCGGCGCTACGCTTCGGCTCGTGCTTGTCGTTCATCTTCACGTCGGTCGGAATCCCGCGGCCGTTGTCGGTCACGGAAATCGAGTTGTCGGCGTGAATCGTCACGTGGATGTCGTTGCAGTACCCGGCCAGCGCTTCGTCGATCGAGTTGTCGAGCACCTCGAACACGAGGTGGTGCAGACCGGTGCCGTCCGACGTGTCGCCGATGTACATCCCGGGGCGCTTGCGCACCGCTTCCAGCCCCTCGAGGATCTGGATCGACGAAGCGCCGTAGCTGCTGTTATCGGGTTGCGAATTGTGCTGTTCACTCATGGATATCTTCCGGTTCTGCGAGGCCACTCAGGTGGCGGCGCGGTGCGTTTCAGCGAGAGAAATCGCCGGGCCGCTCCAGTTTCCTGGCCCGCCCCAGGCGCCGAAAAGGCACCAAAAGGGCGGGTTGTCGGTTCGCCATAAAAACGCCAAAGGGGCTTGCCGCCCCCTGGTGTGTGTCGCGATGTCGTGCGCGTCAGATGCGCATCGGCATCACGACATACTTGAACTCGTCGTTCTCGGGCACGGTGATCAGCGCGCTCGAGCTGGCGTCGCCGAGGCTCACCTGCACGGTGTCGACCTTCAGGTTCGCGAGCACGTCGAGCAGATACGTGACGTTGAAGCCGATGTCGACGGTATCGCCCTGATAGGCGATTTCGAGTTCTTCCTGCGCCTCTTCCTGATCGGCGTTGGTCGACATGATCTTCAGCTGGCCCGGCGCGACGATGCAGCGCACGCCCTTGAACTTGTCCGAGGTCAGGATCGCCGCGCGCTGCAGCGAACGCTGCAGTTCTTCACGGCCGATCTCGAACGTGTTCTTGTGCGCCTTCGGGATCACGCGCTGGAAGTCGGGGAACTTGCCCTCGACGAGTTTCGACACGAGCTCGACCTGGCCGAACGTGAACTTGGCCTGGGTTTGCGCGATGTCGATGGTGACGGTGTCGTCGATGTCCTCGAGCAGGCGCTGCAGCTCGAGAATCGTCTTGCGCGGCACGATGACTTCCTGGCGGCCGAACGTGCCGCCTTCGAGCTTCATCGACGAGAACGCGAGGCGGTGGCCGTCGGTGGCCACGGCCATCAGCTGGTCGCCGTCGACGACGAGCAGCATGCCGTTCAGGTAGTAGCGGATGTCCTGTTGCGCCATCGCGAAGTGCACCATGCCGAGCAGCTGGCGGAACGACTTCTGCGGGACGGTGAGCGTGGCGCCGAAATCCTTCGCCTGCGCGACGGTCGGGAACTCGTCGGCCGCCAGCGTCTGCAGTGCGAAACGGCTCTTGCCCGATTGAACGGTGAGGCGCTTGTCGGCGAGCGACAGCGTGACCTGGCCGTCAGGCATCGCGCGCAGGATGTCGAGCAGCTTGCGGGCCGCGACGGTGGTCGCGATCTGGTCGCCGCCGACGCCGAAATCGGCGCGCGTGGTGATCTGCAGCTCCAGGTCGGTCGACAGGAATGAAACGTCCGGGCCGTTCTTGGTGATCAGCAGGTTGGCGAGGATCGGCAACGTATGGCGGCGTTCGACGATGCCGCTGACCGTTTGCAGCGGCCTGAGGAGGGTGTCTCGTTCGGTCTTGACCAGTTGCATAGAGTTCCTTCGTTGAGTAACGGCCTGCAGCGCAGCAGCCTCGCAGCGCCCCGCCGGCCGGGCTCTTGGCCCGCCACCACCGGGGCGGTCAAACCAGTATTGTGCCTCAAAACCGAACCGCCCCCCTTAAATTGGGGCGGAGGCCGAATTATCAAGCGCGCCGGCCCGTTCAGCCCTTCAGTGTCTGTTCCAGCACGTGCAGCTCGTGGTTGAGCTGCGCGTCCTTGCTGCGCTCGTCGGCGATCTTGCGCACCGCGTGCAGCACGGTGGTGTGATCGCGCCCGCCGAACAGCTCGCCGATCTCCGGCAGGCTCTTCTGCGTGAGTTCCTTCGCGAGATACATCGCAATCTGCCGCGGCCGCGCGATGTTCGCGGGGCGCTTCTTCGAGTACATGTCCGCGACCTTGATGTTGTAGAAGTCGGCGACGGTCTTCTGGATGTTCTCGACCGAAATCTGCCGGTTCTGCACGGTCAGCAGGTCCTTCAGCGCTTCCTTGGTCAGCTCGATCGAGATCTCGCGGCCGTGGAACTTCGAATACGCGAGGATCTTGCGCAGCGCGCCTTCGAGTTCGCGCACGTTCGAGCGCAGGTGCTTCGCGACGAAGAACGCGACGTCTTCCGACAGGTTCACGCCTTCCGATTGCGCCTTGCGCATCAGGATCGCCACGCGCATCTCGAGCTCGGGCGGCTCGATCGCGACGGTGAGGCCCGAGTCGAAGCGCGAGATCAGGCGATCGTCGATGCCCGAGATTTCCTTCGGATACGTGTCGCTGGTGATGATCACCTGCGCCTTGTTCGCGACGAGCGCCTCGAACGCGTAGAAGAATTCCTCTTGCGTGCGCGACTTGCCGGAGAAGAACTGGATATCGTCGATCAGCAGCAGGTCGAGCGAGTGGTAGTAGCGCTTGAAGTCGTCGAACGCCTTGCGCTGGTACGCCTTCACCACGTCCGACACGTATTGCTCCGCGTGGATGTAGCGGATCCGCGCACCGGCCTTGTCGAGCAGCAGCTGGTTGCCGATCGCGTGGATCAGGTGGGTCTTGCCGAGGCCGACGCCGCCGTACAGGAACAGCGGGTTGTACGAGATGCCGGGGTTGTCCGCGACCTGGATCGCGGCGGCGCGCGCGAGCTGGTTCGCCTTGCCGGTCACGAAGTTGTCGAACGTGAGCACCGGGTTCAGCTTCGAACGTTCGTACATCGAATCGGCTTCGCCGCCGTTGGCGGGCGCGGCGCCCGGGCCCGGACGCCACGTGCGGCGGCCGGCCGCCGCTTCGTGCGCGGGCAGGCTCGGCAGATCGATGTCGGCGTCGTCGGCGTTCAGGTGGTGCGCGGCGGCCGCGGACGGCGTCATCGGTACGTCGGCCGGCGCGCTGGGCGCCGCGGCGGCATGCGCGGTCAGGTTGGCGGCGATCGCGGCGACCGTCGCGGCCGGGCCGCTCGGGGTCAGCGGCGCCCGCGGGGCGGCCGGGGCGGCGCCCGCGGGCGCGCTGCGCATGCCGGCCTTCGGATCGAGGACGAACTGGACTTCGATCGGCGTGTTCCAGAATTCTCGGGCCAGATCGGAGATGCGGCTCGAAAACTGGCTCTTGACCCAGTCCAGCTTGAAGCGGTTCGGCGCGGCGATGGACAGCGTGTTCGCCGACGCATCGAAGGCCACCGGGGCCAAGGGTTTGATCCACGTCACGTACTGCTGGGGCGTCAGCTCGCGCTCCAGCAGTGCGGAACAGTGTTGCCAGAAATCGTTCATCAAGTAGCTGTCGTTTTTTGCATGCACAGCGCGGCTCGCCGGCGCCCTTGTCGCGGTGGCGCAACAAGGCCCGAAGCGGTCGTGCGAGCGTGCCTCGGACGCCTGCGTCACAGTCCTGGAGGGGCAGGCGGGCGCCGAAGCGGCGTGCGGGATTCTTGGAGATAAGGCGAGATTCTAACGCCAAACGCGGCCACAGCGGGACTTATCCACAGGCTCCGATTGTGGGTCGCGGGGCCGGATCGGAGCGGGCCGGCACAGGCGGACGACGCCTAAAGTATTGACCGTCAAGAGAAAAACGGTTTAAATAGCGGGTTCCGCGAAAACCAATCCTGTATTCCCGGCGATTGCGTTCGCCCGAATGCCTCCGGTTAAGGGCACGCGGTCCCCTGAATTTCGACATTCTCGAACAAGTGAGAACATCATGAAACGTACTTACCAACCGTCCGTGACGCGCCGCAAGCGCACCCATGGCTTCCGTGTCCGCATGAAGACGGCAGGTGGCCGCAAGGTCATCAACGCTCGCCGCGCGAAGGGCCGCAAGCGCCTCGCCATCTAAGGCAGGTTGCGCGCTGTGTCCGCCGTCCGCAGCCCTGCGGAAGGTGCCGTCGAGCCGGGTGCGAATCCGTCGCAGACGAAAGCCGCCTTCCCGAAAGCTGCGCGACTTCTGAAAACGGATGAATTTTCATCCGTTTTTCGTTTGCGCCCCTGGCGGCGCTCCGCGCACTTCGTGATTTACGGCAAGCCGACCGGCCAGCCCGCGCGTCTGGGGCTCGTCATCGGCAAGAAGTATGCGCCGCGAGCGGTCACCCGTAATCTCGTGAAGCGGCTGGCGCGCGATGCGTTTCGCCTGCGCCGGGCCGAATTCGCCGGTTACGACCTGCTGCTGCGGCAGCACACGCGCTTCGACAAGAAAGCGCTGCCGAGCGCGGCTTCCGCCCCGCTCGCGGCGATGTGCGCGGCGGAGATCCGCGAGCTGCTCGACAGGGCGGCCCGGGAAATCGCCCGCCGCGCGTCGAAGCCCGCGTCCGAGTGACGCATCCGTGCCCGGTGCGGCGCTCCCGCCCACCCGGCCGGTTTTGACGCGGCGTCGTACGGCGCCGCCCAAGGTATGAAAACGGTATTGATCGCGTTACTGCGCTTCTACAAGGTTGCCGTGAGCCCGATGCTCGGCAACCGTTGCCGTTTTTATCCTTCCTGTTCGGATTACGCGCGCGAGGCAATCCAGTATCATGGCGCCGCGCGCGGCACGTATCTCGCCGTCAGGCGCGTGTGCCGATGCCATCCGTTTTCCGCGGGCGGCATCGACCTCGTCCCGCCGCCCAACTCCGACACTCGCGCTCGCGGCGAAGCCGACGCGCGGTCCCATCGACTCTGAGACAACGCATGGATATCAAACGCACCGTCCTATGGGTGATCTTCTTCATGTCAGCTGTCATGCTGTACGACAACTGGCAGCGGGACCATGGACGCCCGTCGATGTTCTTCCCGAGCGCCACGCACACGGCCCTGGCCGCTGCCGGCGGCGCATCGGGCACGGGCGCGACGACGAACGCAGGTGACGTGCCTGCCGCCGCAGCCGGCGCCGCACCGTCGACGACGGCCCCGGCCGCCCAGGCGCAGCTCGTGAAATTCTCGACCGACGTGTACGACGGCGAAATCGACACGCGCGGCGGCACGCTCGCGAAGCTGACGCTGAAGAAGCAGGGCGACGGCAAGCAGCCCGACCTGTACATCACGCTGTTCGACCACACGGCCGGCCACACGTACCTCGCACGCACGGGCCTGCTCGGCGGCGATTTCCCGAACCACAACGACGTCTACACGCAGGTCGATGCGGGCCCGACGTCGCTGACGGGCGATCAGAACACGCTGAAGCTGTCGTTCGAATCGCCGGTGAAGGGCGGCGTGAAGGTCGTGAAGACCTACACGTTCACGCGCGGCAGCTACGTGATCGGCGTCGACACCAAGATCGACAACGTCGGCACGGCGCCCGTCACGCCGACGGTCTACATGGAACTGGTGCGCGACAACACGGCCGTCGAAACGCCGATGTTCTCGCATACGTTCCTCGGGCCGGCGGTCTACACCGACTCGAAGCACTTCCAGAAGATCAACTTCAGCGACCTCGACAAGAACAAGGCCGACTACGTGACCTCCGCCGACAACGGCTGGGTCGCGATGGTGCAGCACTACTTCGCGTCGGCCTGGATTCCGCAGCAGGGCGCGAAGCGCGACATCTACGCCGAAAAGATCGATCCGGCGCTGTACCGCGTCGGCGTGAAGCAGCCGGTCGCCGCGATCGCGCCGGGCCAGTCGGCCGACGTGCAGGCGCGCCTGTTCGCCGGTCCGGAAGAAGAGCGCATGCTCGAAGGCATCGCGCCCGGCCTTGAGCTCGTGAAGGACTACGGCTGGGTGACGATCATCGCGAAGCCGCTGTTCTGGCTGCTCGAGAAGATCCACGGCTATGTCGGCAACTGGGGCTGGGCGATCGTGTTGCTGACGGTGCTGATCAAGGCCGTGTTCTTCCCGCTGTCGGCGGCGAGCTACAAGTCGATGGCGCGCATGAAGGAAATCACGCCGCGCATGCAGGCGCTGCGCGAACGCTTCAAGAGCGATCCGCAGAAGATGAACGCCGCGCTGATGGAGCTGTACAAGACCGAGAAGGTCAATCCGTTCGGCGGCTGCCTGCCGGTCGTGATCCAGATCCCGGTGTTCATTTCGCTGTACTGGGTGCTGCTCGCCTCGGTCGAAATGCGCGGCGCGCCGTGGATTCTGTGGATTCACGACCTGTCGCAGCGCGATCCGTTCTTCATCCTTCCGGTGCTGATGGCCGTGTCGATGTTCGTGCAGACGAGCCTGAACCCGACGCCGCCGGACCCGGTCCAGGCGAAGATGATGAAGTTCATGCCGATCGCGTTCTCGGTGATGTTCTTCTTCTTCCCGGCCGGCCTGGTGCTGTACTACGTCGTCAACAACGTGCTGTCGATCGCGCAGCAGTACTACATCACGCGCAAGCTCGGCGGCGTCAAGAAGAAGCCGGCCTGACGCCCGTTGCATTCGCGGGGGGCCAGCCGCCCGCGATGCTCGCAAAAAAGCCGCATGGTTCGTGACCATGCGGCTTTTTGTTTCCCGGCGACGGCGGCGCGTACGGTCGCTGCCGTTCAGGCCTTCTTCGCTTCGAGTTTCGGATCGCCGTAGAACTGCTCGACCAGTTCCTGAACGAGGTAGCGCTGGTGCGGAGATAGCGCCTCGATCTTTGATGCGAGTTCGATCGTCTCGGGCGTCGGCGGATAGCGTTCGTCGCGCGGCAGCGGTTGCGGCGTCGGATGTTCGATCACGCTCGGCGACGGCCCGTAATGCAGCCAGTGCACTTCGACGCGCAACCATTCGGCAAGCGTTTCGAGTTTGTCCGACGTCGGGATCGTGCGGCCCGTCAACCATTTGTGCGCGGTTTGCGGCGAAACGGGATGCGTTCCGCGATGGCGCAGATTGAATCGGTTCGCCAGCTCCGTCGCGCCGGTGACTTTCTCCGGGCTGCGCCGCAGGGCAAATTTCAGGCGTTCCGAGAACGCGGCTTTTTCTTCGGATGTCGGCATGGGGGAGATTGTGCAATTCCATCGCCGCGTCTCAGACAACCATATGAGATAAACGTATCTCGTTCGGACGAATCCCGGCCCTGATCAGGATGGGTGATGAAATTGAGGGACGCAGTGCCGAGCCCCTCCGGCACACATACTCGTCCGAAATGGCCGGTGTGTGATGATGCCGGGCTAATACTTGGCTTATCCCTGGTGGGATAAATTCAGGCGAGTCCGAATCCGGCGCCGTGGCCGGTGGCGGGCGAGCCGGCACGCTACAATGCCGGCGTTCCGATGCCCGAACTGTTGTGCGGGCGCACCATTGACCCGCTGATTACCCGATTTCTCCGATTCCCATGCTCGCTACCGATTCCGATCCGATCGTCGCCATTGCCACTGCTGCCGGCCGGGGCGGCATCGGGGTCGTCCGCGTGTCGTTCGGGCGCGGCGGCGAGGCGGCGGCGCTGCCGCTGATCGACGCGTTGTGCGGGCAGAAGCTCGCGCCGCGTCATGCGAGCTACGTGCCGTTCCTCGACGCGCACGGCGCGCCGCTCGACCGCGGGATCGCGCTGTATTTCCCGGCGCCGCATTCGTACACCGGCGAGCACGTGCTCGAACTGCAGGGGCATGGCGGGCCGATCGTGATGCAGTTGCTGCTGCAGCGCTGCCTGGATGTGGGGCGCGGCTTCGGGCTGCGGCTCGCGGAGCCGGGCGAGTTCACGCGGCGCGCGTTCCTGAACGACAAGCTCGACCTCGCGCAGGCCGAGGCCGTTGCCGACCTGATCGAGGCGAGCACCGAGGCGGCCGCGCGCTCGGCCGGGCGTTCGCTCGACGGCGCGTTCTCGCGGCAGATCCACGCGCTCGTCGACGACGTGATCACGCTGCGGATGCTGGTCGAGGCGACGCTCGATTTTCCGGAGGAGGAAATCGATTTCCTCGAAGCGGCCGACGCGCGCGGCAAGCTCGCGAAGATCCGTGCGCAGCTCGCGCACGTGCTCGGCGATGCGCGGCAGGGCGCGCTGTTGCGCGAAGGGCTGTCGGTCGTGCTCGCGGGGCAGCCGAACGTCGGCAAGTCGTCGCTGCTGAATGCGCTGGCGGGCGCGGAGCTGGCGATCGTCACGCCGATCGCCGGAACGACGCGCGACAAGGTCGCGCAGACGATCCAAGTGGAAGGGATTCCGCTGCATATCATCGATACGGCCGGGCTGCGCGAGACGGAGGACGAAGTCGAGCGGATCGGCATTGCGCGCACGTGGAGCGAGATCGAGCGCGCGGATGTCGTGCTGCATCTGCTCGATTCGCGCACGGGGATGACGCCCGACGACGGGACGATCGCGGCGCGGTTTCCGGCCGGCGTGCCGGTGGTGCGCGTGCTGAACAAGACGGATCTGACCGGCGTGCCGGCAAGCGTCGAGCATCCGGCGGCGGAGGGTGATCTGACCGAGGTGCATCTGTCGGCGAAGCGCGGCGACGGGATCGACATGCTGCGCGCGGAGTTGTTGCGAATCGCCGGATGGCAGGCGGGGGCCGAGGGCGTTTATCTGGCGCGCGAGCGGCATCTGATCGCGCTGCGGGCCGCGCAGGCGCATCTCGCGCAGGCGGCCGATCACGCGGAGCAGCGCGCGCAGTCGCTCGATCTGTTCGCCGAGGAGCTTCGGCTCGCGCAGGAGCAACTCAATTCGATTACCGGGGAGTTCACTTCGGATGACCTGCTGGGGGTGATTTTCAGCAGGTTTTGTATCGGGAAATGATGCTCGCACATTTGAAGTTCGCAAGTCGTTCTTGGCACGCCATGCACTTCCAATCGCCAAACCCGCTCCCGATCGCTCTCCCGTTTGCATCACGCGCCCTGTCGTAAAATCAGCCAGCCGGAGAAATATCAAAACGTCGAACACCGGCGTCAAAACAAACAGAGGGCGCGCATGGGATTCAGATTCGGCACACGGAGCGAGTCATCCGGCAACTCGACGGTCGACATGGCGAAAAGCCAGCGATCGCGAGCCAATGACAATTTCACCACGGGGCTCGAACTGCGTCGGGCATTCGCGGTTTTCAAATGTTGCGCATCGTATGGCGCATACGTCGATCTCAACGATGTCGATACCGGGTGGAACTATCTGCGCGAAGAAGACCGGGTATCCGCCGAACTGGAAGCCGCATGGGCAGAACTGGACGGCATCCTGCTGACCTATTCCAATGCCGGGACGCTCGCCAAACCGGACAAGGCGCGCGCCCAAAGCCTGATGGATGCCATCGACGCGCAATTCGACGCCGTAGAGGGCGACGTCGACGGTATGGTGGATGCCGTTGTCGCAATGAACGTGGCGCGGCTCAAATACCCTTCGAAGAGCTGGATCGTCGACGGCATACTCGCCGCCATATTGGGCGTGCTGGTCGGCGCGGTCGCGGGTACCGTGGCCGGCGAGTTGGCCGACCATGCGCCGGCAGTCGAAAACGTCGTGTTCGGTGTCGTGATCGTCGGGTCGGTGCTCGTGGCGCGTTATCGCCACCAAAGGAAAATCGTCGCGGCCGACGCGAAAATCGCGCAGGCGCAAGCCGAACTCGACCGTTTGATCATCCGCAATCTCTCGCCTTCCGCATATCCGCCGCCGATGACGGCCGCGGGCATCGCCTGAGTTTGGATGCCGGATACGGCGACGCCGGCTTGATCGCGTGCAGTCCGGATCGAGGCGTCCGGACCTGCATCTATCTCAATCCCAATGACGATGATGATGGTAATACCCGCCATCCCCGTAATACCCGCCACCATCAGGCACCACGATACAGCCGCTCAACAACACGGCGACGCCGGCAATCAGCAAAAGGGTCTTCTTCATCGCGTTCACCTGCTCGGGTTCGATATGGAACCCAGCATAGCGAGCGCCGGCAACACCGGCTGTAAGCGTTGGTATCCCCGTCACGCAATCCGTAACGGCGGATTATTCCGGTCACAATGACCGTAACAATTGGCCAAACAGCAGACGTCTTCAGGCGACGACGACCCGGTTTCGCCCCATATCCTTCGCCCGGTACAGCGCGGCATCGGCGGCTTCGATCAACGCGTCGGGCGTCGACAGATCCTCGGCCGCTACGGTCGCGCAGCCGATGCTGACGCTCACGCGCCCGGCCGGCGAATCGGGCATCGCGAGGTCGAGCCGCAGCACGGCTTCGCGCGCTTCGTCGGCCACGACCCGCGCACCGCGCGCGCCGGTGTTCGGCAGCACGATCGCGAATTCCTCTCCGCCGTAGCGCGCGACGATATCGGCCGGCCGCCGCACGGCGCCAGCCAGTGCATTCGCGACGGCGATCAGGCACGCATCGCCCTTCACGTGGCCGAACGCGTCGTTGTACGCCTTGAAGTGATCGACGTCGACCATCAGCAGCGACAGCGGTTCGCCTTGCCGTCGCGCCTGCAGGAACAGCATGTGGAAACGATCGTTGAAGTGGCTGCGGTTGAACGCGCCCGTGAGCCCGTCGCGCGCGGAAGAGCGGATCAGCGTCGCATGCGCTTCGAACAACTGCTGATACAGCATCGTCACTTCCCACGCGAGCACGCACACGAGCACGCCGGGCGTGAACATGCTGAACACGCGTGCGACATACCAGCCGACCGTGAAGCGGTTCGTCGTCAGCAGGTTCAGCGTCGTGTCGGTCAGGCACGCGAGCACCGCGATCGCGAGCCACAGGTCGAGCGTCGTGCGCAGCCGGCCGGTGACGAGCACGGCCACGAGCGCGAGCACGTTGAGGATCCATACGACGAGCGCGATGCCGTTGACGGGCAGCACGGCTGCGTCGCGAGGCGGATGGAACGCGGGCGGCAGCGACACGTTCAGCGCGAGCGCGCACAGGAGTGCCGCCGCGACGGCCGGGCCGCCGACGAGCGCGATCGTCCAGCGGCGCGTCGCTTTCTCGCCGACCGGGGCGCGCGTCAGTCGCTCGCGTGCGAACAGCGCGGCCATCACGAAGCACGGAAAGCCGGCATGCCAGAAGATCCACATCCATGCCGCGCTTTGCGGGTGCGCGCCGAGCAGGCCGTGCGGCGCGAACACGCCGGGAAAGGTGAGCAGTTGCAGCGCGACGGCAAGTGCGGTGAACGCATAGGCGCCGCCGAGCGCGCCGAGCACGGGCTGGCGCGTCACGGTGAACTGCGCGCCGAGGAAGAACGCCGCGATGCTGGCGGTCGTGAACACGGTGAGCGCACACATCGGCATGAACGGCTCGACGGCCGGCAGCGCGACGTTCGCGTGCGGCGCGGCGATCCCGAGCGCAAGCAGGATGACGAGCGCCGTCAGCGCGCCGAACCACAGCTGACGTTGCGTCGTGTGCTGGATCAGGATGCCTTCCATGGAGTCCCCCGGACACGCGTGCTCGAACGCCCGATCTTGCGCCGAGCGGCATGCATCCGGTCGCGGCGCGACCGGCGCGGTCCGATCCTATCTCGTTATTGGGATCCGCTCAAATGCCGAGCCCCGGGCCGAAGTTGCCGGCGACACAGCGCGTGACGGCGTCGACGTCCGCGTAATCCTGTTCGGGCAGGCCGTCGAGCATCGACAGCACGTCGTTGCTGGCGCCGGCCTCGCGTGCGGCGTCGACGATCGCATCCTTGTTCGCCGGATAGCAGACAGTCGCCAGCACATCGGCGATCTGCAGGTCGATCGTTTCGTTCGGGATATCGTGTGGAGGAAGGGCGGGCTTGTCGTTCACGTCGGTGTCTCGCGGGTTGGGCGGGAATCGGATCGAAGCGCAAGAATCGTGCACCGCATGCTGCCCGGCCCAGGATGGCCCGGCCGGCGCGTGCTGCGGTTCGACGAGGATCGGCGTCAATGCCCGCGTCGCACGCGGCGCCACGGGTGCTTCCAGTCGATGTGCGGGGCGTTCTCGTCGCGCGGATGCTGGCGGCGATGCTCCTGCCAGAGTTCGTCGGAAAACAGCGCAGCCACGATGACCAGCGGGAGCACGAGGAAAATGCCGAGTATGACTTGCTCGATCACGATAGCCTCCTTGCGGTGGCGGGAACCCTTGCTCCCATTCTAGGCTCTGAACTGCGCCCGCGTTCAATTTCTTACAGTGCGAGACGGGCCGGGCGCGGCCGTGCCGCGCCGGCGTTCCGCACGTGCGCCGGCATCGAACAGGACATGAACATGCAACTCCAGAACGACACCCACACGCTCGCGCTACGACCGCTGGAGCGCCAGGACCTGCGCTTCGTCCACGAGCTGAACAACGACGCGAAGATCATGCGCTACTGGTTCGAGGAGCCGTACGAAACCTTCTCGGAACTGTCGCAACTGTACGACCGCCACGTGCACGACCAGCGCGAGCGCCGGTTCGTCGCGGTCGATGGGCAAGACGAACTGGTCGGCCTCGTCGAGCTGATCGAGCTCGACTACATCCACCGTCGCGGCGAGTTCCAGATCATCATCGCGCCGCAATGCCAGGGGCGCGGCTACGCGGGCCAGGCGACGCGTCTCGCGGTCGAGTACGCGTTCAAGGTGCTGAACATGCGCAAGCTTTACCTGATCGTGGATACGTCGAACGCGGCGGCGATCCATGTGTACGAGAAATGCGGATTCCAGCACGAGGCCGAATTGAAGGAAGAATTTTTCGGGAATGGCGCATATCACAACGCTTATCGGATGTGCATCTTCCAGCACGACTATTTCGCGCGTCAGCCAATCGGGCTGAATAAAGCAGGGTAAACACCACATGGGTAAAAGGCGCTTGCGACGGGCTTCGCAGGCGCCGAACGGATGTGGGGAACTCCGGATAAATACGGATTCGCTTATATCTGGCATTTTTCTTGTTTCAGGTAAATGCGATTCCGCGCTGCGGTAAAGTCGAATCGTTTCGGACGACTTTATGTGCAACGCATCAAAATGATCCGGATAGCGAAATGGATTATCCAAACCGTTCAATCGCCGCGCTGTAACTTTGCCGAAAGCCTTGCCGGGTAACGCTTTCCGCCCGGCGGCATGGGCCGGGGCCGCGTTCGCCAGCCCGTGCCGCTCGCGTACGTCGCGCCATAAGCGGGCTGCGCACGGGGTGCGACAATCCGCCGCTATTGCGGTCGCACAACAAATGTGCTTGCTATCGTTTGCCGGTCTTCTAAAGTGAAAAACGCGGGTTCACGATCACCTTTAAACACATAGCTAACCCAGCCTGGTGCCCGCAAGCCTGGAGACAGAACATGATCAAGCGTACCGGTGTCCTTTTTGCCCTTGTCGGCGCATTTTGCGCTGTGTCGATTGCCCAGGCCGGCGGCGATTCGGCCGTCAAGCCGAAGCAGGAAATCCAGCTGACGAAGAACGCATGGGGCTGCCTGTCGAAAGACAATCTGGACTCCGTACTGAGTCACGAACGCGACGGCAAGTCGCAGGCGAAGCAGCAGTACTTCGACGACTTCCGCTGCCTGTCGGTGCCGGAAGGCCAGCGCTTCCGCGTGGTATCGGTCGACCAGGGCGACGTGCAGTTCGTCAGCGCCGACAACAGCGACCAGCAAGGCCTCTGGACCGATTCGCGCTTCGTCAAGCAGTAACCGTCCACTCACCGCGCCGTCGCAGGACGCGCGAGCGCGCCGGCCCGACGGGCCGGCGGCGCGAATCGAACACGGCCCGGCCCATGCCGGGCCGTTGTGCTGTGGATCGCGCATGCCGCACGCCGGACGGCACGCATTCGGTATCATCACGGCCCGACCGAACCGAATGCCCGCCCGGGCCGCATCCGCATGGCGCTGAAATCCACGATCTACAAAGCCGAACTGCAAATCGCCGACATGGATCGGCATTACTACGCCGATCACGCGCTGACGGTGGCGCGCCATCCGTCGGAAACCGACGACCGGATGATGGTGCGCATCGTCGCGTTCGCGCTGTTCGCGCACGAGCGGCTCGAATTCTGCAAGGGGCTGTCGGACGTCGACGAGCCCGATCTGTGGCAGAAGGACCTGACGGGCGCG
This sequence comes from Burkholderia sp. MSMB2157WGS, assembly GCF_001532755.1. Classification (NCBI taxonomy): domain Bacteria; kingdom Pseudomonadati; phylum Pseudomonadota; class Betaproteobacteria; order Burkholderiales; family Burkholderiaceae; genus Burkholderia; species Burkholderia sp. MSMB2157WGS. The sequence continues at coordinate 22,614 of NZ_LPJG01000002.1, forward strand.
ATCGACGTATGGATCGAGGCCGGCCAGCCGGACGAACGGCGCATCTCGAAGGCGGCCGGCCGTGCCGGGCAGGTCACGGTGATCGCCTACGGCGGCAAGACATCGGATATCTGGTGGCAGGGCGTGCGCAGCAAGGTCGAACGGCTGCGCAACGTGCAGGTGCTGTCGCTCGCCGACGGCGTCGCGGCCGCGCTCGGGCGGCTCGCGGAGCGCACGATGCGCCTTCAGTGCACGGTGCAGGACGGCGCCGCGTGGATCTCGAGCGCCGATCACGATCCGGTCGCGGTCGAGTGGACGGTGCTGAAGGCGCGCGCCGACGCGTGACGGCCCGCGCGCCGGTCGCGTTCAGCCGAGCGCGGCCGGCGGCCCCTTGAATTCGACCATGTTTCCTTCGGGATCGAACAGGTAGATCGACGGCCCGTAGCCGCCGGCGCCGTAGCGTTGCGCCGGCGCCTCCGGCCGCGCGCCATGCGCGGCGAAATGGGCGATCAGTGCGTCGGGGTCGAACGGCTCGACCCGCAGGCACAGGTGGTCGAGGTTGCGCCCGGTGCCGGGCGGGCCGCTGTCGGGGCGGTCGATCGGGCCGCCGACCGCCAGCAGGTCGATCAGCGCATCGCCGGCGCGCAACTGCACGAGGCCCAGGTCGGGCTGCTCCTTCTCCACATGGCAACCGACGGCGTCGCAGTAAAAGCGTGTCATTGCCGCCATGTCGGTCACGCGCAGCACGATGTGATCGATTCCGCGGATGGTGGGCTTCATGGGCGGGAACTCCTTCGCAGTCGACGAGCATCGAGTGTAGACGCATCGCGCCTGCGCTGCCGGCCGGACCGCGGCACAATCGACGGACGAAAAAAAGCCCGTTCACGCAGAGCGGAACGGGCTTAATCCATATCAGGAGGAGACATGGAGGAGACAGTTCCAACTATACACACGGCGATGGTGCGACGCAATATTCCGATTGCAAAAAAACGTCAGGACGACGATTTGTCGCATCCGCACTGCAGCAAAATGATGACGCGACGATGACGAAAGCCACGCGGGAGCGGCCGTCGCGTGCGTTTCGTCGGATTTATTTTTAACGATACGGCCCCGATTCATCGGCACGAATCACAGAGCAAGATTCAGGGCGCGACGGCATGTGCCGATGTCTAGAGTAGGCACCGTCTACACTAGAGAGTGCGAGGTTCAGATGAAAACCGCCTATCCGACCGACGAGGCCCGCTGGGCCGCCGTGACCGAACGCGATCCGCATGCGGATGGCGCGTTCTTCTATGCCGTCAGCACGACCGGCGTGTTCTGCCGCCCGACCTGCGCGTCGCGCCAGCCGCGCCGCGAGAACGTGTCCTTTTTCGCCGATCCGGCGGCCGCGCGCGCGGCCGGCTTCCGGCCCTGCAAGCGTTGCCAGCCGGAAGGGCTGCCGCGCGAGCTGGAAATCGTCAATCGCGCGTGCGCGGTGCTCGACGCGCACGCCGAGCGGCTCACGCTGCAGCAGTTGAGCGACGCGGTGCACGTGAGCCCGTTCCACCTGCAGCGGCTCTTCAAGCGGGTGGTCGGCGTGTCGCCGCGGCAGTACCAGGCCGCGCAGCGCGGCGCCGCGCTGCGGCAGGCGCTGCAAAGCGGGCAGCCGGTCACGCAGGCGGCCGTCGACGCGGGTTTCAACTCGCCGTCGCGGCTCTATGCGTCGGTGCCGCGCGAGTTGGGGATGGCGCCGTCGTCCTTCCGCCGCCAGGGTGCGGGCCTGCGGATCGACTACGCGACCGCGTCGACGTCGCTCGGCACGGTGCTCGTCGCCGCCACCGAACAGGGCATTTGCCGGATCGCGTTCGGCGACGACGCGGCGTCGCTCGTCGGCGAGCTGAAGGACGCGTTCGCGCGGGCCGAACTGATCGAATCGCCGGCCCGGCTCGCGCCGTTCGTCACGCAGATCCGCGCGTACCTCGACGGCACGCGGCACGCATTCGACCTGCCGCTCGACATCGCGCCGACCGCGTTCCAGCAGCGCGTGTGGGAAGCGCTGACGCATATCCCGTACGGCGAGACGCGCAGCTATTCGGAGATCGCCGAGGCGCTCGGCTCGCCGCGCGCGGTGCGGGCGGTCGCGTCCGCGTGCGCGTCGAATCCGGTCGCGCTCGCGATTCCGTGCCACCGCGTCGTGCAAAAGGGCGGTGCGCTCGCCGGCTATCGCTGGGGCGTGCGCCGCAAGGCGACGCTGCTCGCGGCCGAGGCGCGTCATATCCACGACAACGACGAAGCCGAAGCCGAGACGGAGGGTAGTGCGGTTTGAGCATCGAGACGACGACGATCAAGTCCCTCGCGAACGGCGGCCCAGTGCCGCCGTCCGCGCAGATGGAGCTGCGCTACAAGGCGCCGTACGACTGGGTGCGCGTGCTGCGCTTCTTCAGCGGGCGCGCGATTCCGGGCGTCGAGCAGGTCGCCGACGGCGTGTATCGCCGCATCGTCGACCTGCACGGCATTGCCGGCCGGCTCACCGTCGCGAAACATCCGCGCAAGCATTGCCTGATCGCGACCGTCGAAGGGGCGCTCGCGCGTCACGTCGACGATGCATTCGCCGCACGCGTCGCGACGATGTTCGATCTCGGCGCCGATCCGGCCGCGATCGGCGGCGGGCTCGCGCGCGATCCGTGGTTCGCGCCGCTCGTCGAGGCCGCGCCGGGGCTGCGCGTGCCGGGCGCGTGGTCGGGATTCGAGCTGGCCGTGCGTGCGATCGTCGGCCAGCAGGTGAGCGTGAAGGCCGCGACGACGATCGTCGGCCGGCTCGTCGAACGGGCCGGCGAACGCGTGATTCATGAAGATGACGGCGCGCCCGCGTGGCGTTTCCCGACACCCGACGCGCTGGCCGCGTGCGATCTCGACAAGATCGGGATGCCCGGCAAGCGCGTGGCGGCGCTGACCGGCGTGGCGCGCGCGGTGGCGGCCGGCGACGTGCCGGTCGACCGCGCGCATGCCGATCTCGCGACGCTGCGCAGCGCATGGCTCGATCTGCCCGGCATCGGCCCGTGGACCGTCGAATACATCGCGATGCGCGCGTGGCGCGACCCGGACGCGTGGCCGGCATCCGATCTCGTGCTGATGCAGTCGATCGCCGCGCGCGACCCGGCGCTCGACCGGCTCACCAGCCAGAAGCGCCGCACCGAAGGCTGGCGGCCGTGGCGCGCGTATGCGGCGCTGCATCTGTGGAACGAAGTGGCCGACCGGGCGGGCGGCGCGCGCGGCGGGTAAGCGCGGCGGCCCGCCACCGGCGCGACCGCAACGCGGCCGGGCTGCAACCCGTTGCGCACACGACGCCGGCATGCGGCAAGCGCCGGCGTGACGCGGCGCGTCATGGCGAGTTCGCGCGTCCGGCGTCGGCCGGGCGTCGCGCGTGCGATGCGTGCACACGCGTCGTTTCGCGATCCATGCGGCGGCGAGGTTGCACCTGTCGCCATCCGTTCGTCGTTCGCGTTCCGTCCGACGAATGGCGCCGGCCGGCGTGCCGATCGGCGTCGTTCGGAACCGGCGATACCGGCCGGGACGACCGCGCCCGGCCCGTCCGACGGCCCGCTCAGGCCCGCGCGCCGTGCCCGCGGCCACCTCAAGCGCGGGTTCCGGCGAGATGTTAAAGTGCCCGCTACCAACGAAGCGACCAACAATCCAGCCGGCCGCGCGCGGCGTTCTGCGCGCGGCCGTCACGCACTTGCGTCTCCATGTCGAACACCATGACTTACCGCCAGTCCGAACTGCTGCTGAATCGCCTCGACGCGCTGAGCTCGGGCCCGACGCGGCAGCATCTGCCCGACGGCCTGCGCGGCATCGAAAAGGAAAGCCTGCGCGTGACGCGCGACGGGATGATCGCGTTCACGCCGCATCCGCGCGCGCTCGGTTCGGCGCTCACGCATCCGGCGCTGACGACCGACTATTCCGAAGCGCTGATCGAACTGATCACGCCCGCGGAGCGCGACGCCGCGCTCACGCTCGAACGCCTCGACGATCTGCATCGCTACGTCTATGCGTCGCTCGGCGACGAGATGCTGTGGAGCGACTCGATGCCCGGCCTGCTGCCGGCCGACGACCAGATCCCGATCGCCGACTACGGCACGTCGAACATCGGCCGTTTGAAGACGGTGTACCGGCGCGGCCTCGCGTATCGCTACGGCCGCACGATGCAGTGCATCGCCGGCATCCACTACAACTACTCGCTGCACGAGGAAGTGTGGCGGCGCCTGCATGCGGAAGAAGGATCGACGGCGACGCTCGTCGATTACCAGTCGGAACGCTATCTCGCGCTGATCCGCAACTTCCGCCGCCGCAGCTGGCTGTTGATGTACCTGTTCGGCGCGTCGCCCGTGCTCGACACGAAGTTCCTGCGCGGCAAGCCGCACGCGCTCGAGACGTTCGACGCCGATACGCTGTACCGGCCGTATGCGACCAGCCTGCGGATGAGCGATCTCGGCTACTCGAACACGACGGCCCAGGCCGCGCTGCACGTCGACTACAACACGCTGCCCGGCTATCTCGACGCGCTGTCGAAGGCCGTCAGCGAGCCGTATCCGGCGTACGAGGCGATCGGCACGCATCGCGACGGCGAGTGGATCCAGATCAACACGAACGTGCTGCAGATCGAGAACGAGTTCTACTCGACGATCCGGCCGAAGCGCGTCACGTATTCTGGCGAGCGGCCGCTGCACGCGCTCGCGTCGCGCGGCGTGCAATACATCGAAGTGCGCTGTCTCGACATCGATCCGTTCGAACCGACCGGCATCGCACTGGAGACCGCGCGCTTCCTCGACGCGTTCCTGCTCGCCTGCGCGCTCGACGAAAGCGCGCCGCTCGACTGCGACGCGTACAAGGAAGCGAACGCGAACTTCGGCAGCGTGACGCTGGATGGCCGCAAGCCGGGGCTCGCGCTGATGCGCGACGGCCAGCCGGTCGCGCTGCAGGCGTGGGCGGACGCGCTGATGGCCGATATCGACATCGTCGGCCGCCGTCTCGACGACATTCGCGGCGGCGACGAGCATGCGCGCGCGATTGCCGCGCAACGCGAGAAGCTCGCCGATCCGGAGCGCACGCCGTCCGCGCGCGTGCTGCGCACGATGCGCGAGAACGGTCAGTCGTTCCTCGCGTTCGCGCTCGCCCGGAGCGAAGCGCATGCCGCGCATTTCCGCGCGCATCCGCCGTCGGCCGAGACGCTGCGCACCGAGCAGGCGCTCGCCGCGAAGTCGCTGGCCGAGCAGGCCGAGCTCGAAGCGAAGGAGGCCGGATCGTTCGACGCGTTCGTCGCCGCCTATCGCGCCTATACGCTGAACCGCTTCAGCGTGTGACGATCGCGCATGCGGCCGGCGCACGGTGCGCCGCGCCGCGATGCGATTGCAATTCCGTTCCGTCGACGATCAGTGATGGGCGTACGTGCCGCGATCGGCCGCACGCGGCAGCGCCGGCCCGGCCGATTCCGCATGGGTCTGGCCATCGCCGCCGTAACCGGCAGCGTCGCCCTCGCCGCGCGCCTGCGCCGCACGTTGCATGACCGCCTGCATGTTCCGCGGAAAGTCGGGGCTGCTGGCGAGGCTCGTCCGGTAGCCGGCGGCCTGCAGTTCCACGAGCTCCTGGCGGACCTGCGCGCGCGTGAGCGTCGACGCGGCTTGCGCGTGAGCGGCGAACGCCGCGCCGATCAGCACGAACGCGCATGCCGCGTGTTTCTTCATCATCATCGTGTTTGCTCCGTGGGGTTCCGGTGCCGCGCCATCGCCGGCGCGGCCGGAAACGATGCAGCCAGTCTAGGCTTCGGATGCCAAACGAAACATCCTCGCGGCTGGCAGTCACCTTTTCCGGTCGCGCAACATTGCGCGGCCACCGGCGAGCCGGCTGCGACGGGTTTTCTGTCGAACGCGACAGCGGCACGCCATCAGCCTGCCATCGTGCGGCGGCGGGTCCGCACGGGCTCGCCCGCATCGGGCTTCTCCCCCTTGTACAAGCGCGTCGCGCCTCCTAACCTCTTTTAAGCGACCGATCGGTTGGCCGCGCAACGTCGTTGCGTACGCAAGCGCCCGATCGCGGTCGCGACTGCAGGACATCGACTTGTACCGAGCTCGGCGCATCGACATGCGAACCCGGGCCGGCCGCACAAGGCATGGGATCCGGGTACGCGCTGAAGCGCCCACTCGGGTCGATATCTGGAGACACGATGAATCCCACCGACGCCCTACCGCCCGGCATCGTCTTCGCGCAACCGTTGACGCCGGTCGCCCATTCGCTGCTCCTGTCGTTCCTCGTCGCGACGATCCCGATCGCGGTCGCGCTGATCGCGCTCGGCGTGCTGCGCCGCCCCGCGTGGCAGGCGTCGCTCGCGGGGCTCGTCGCGGGCCTCGCGGTCGCGATCGGCGCGTGGGGGATGCCGGCCGGGCTCGCGTTCAACGCGGTCGGCGCCGGCATGGCGCTCGCGGTCGTGCCGGTGATGTGGATCGTCTTCAACGCGCTGCTGCTGTACAACATCGCGGTGAAGTCCGGCCGCTTCGACCAGTTCCGGCAGTGGATGCTCGACAACCTGCCCGACGATCGCCGCCTCGTGCTGCTCGTCGTCGCGTTCTCGTTCGGCTGTCTGCTCGAAGGAATCTCCGGGTTTGGCACGCCGGTCGCGATCACCAGCGCGCTGCTGATCGCGCTCGGCTTTCCCGCGCTCGAAGCGCTCACCTATACGCTGCTGTTCAACACGGCACCGGTCGCGTTCGGCGCGCTCGGCGTGCCGATCACCGTGCTCGGCGCGGTCACGTCGCTGCCGCCCGCGACGCTCGCGCAGATGGTCGGCCGCCAGTTGCCGTTCTTCGCGCTGCTGCTGCCGTTCTACGTGGTCGGCGCATACGGCGGCTTGCGCTCGATCGCGAAGCTGTGGCCCGCGCTGCTCGTGTCCGGCGGCAGCTTCGCGATCGCGCAGTTCGTCACGTCGAACTTCCTCGGCTACCAGCTCACCGACGTGCTGTCGTCGCTCTCGTCGCTGATCGTGACGATCGGCTTCCTGCAGCTGTGGAAGCCGCAGCCCGATCCGCAATACGCGCTCGCGCGCAGCGTGCCGGCGGCAGCCGGCGCCGCGCGCGCCGGCTTCGGCGGCTGGCTGCCGTGGCTCGTCGTGTCGGTGGTCGTGATCGTCTGGGTGCACGCGAACATCGCGGCGATCGGCGACGTGAAGATCAAGTGGCCCGGCCTGCACAACGCCGTGTACGTGTCGCTGTACCACAAGCCGTATGCGGCGATCTGGGATTTCCAGCCGCTCGGCACGGGCACGGCGATCCTCGTGTCGGCGATCGTCACGGCCGCGCTGACGCGCACCGGCCCCGGCGCGTTTGTCGAATGCGTGGTGAAGACGTGGCGGCAGACGTGGATCGCGATCGTCACGGTGATGATGATCGTCGGGCTCGCGTACCTGCTGAACTACTCGGGCATCAGCTACACGCTCGGCACCGGCGTCGCGTCGACGGGTGCGCTGTTCCCGCTGGTGTCGGCGTCGCTCGGCTGGATCGCCGTGTTCCTGTCCGGCAGCGACACGTCGGGCAACGCGTTGTTCGGCAACCTGCAGGTCGTCGCCGCCCGGCAGCTCGGCCTCGATCCGGTGCTGATGGCCGCGACCAACTCGTCGGGCGGCGTGATGGGCAAGATGATCTCGCCGCAGAACATCGCGACGGGCGTGTCGACGACGGACCTGAAAGGGCGGGAGGGTGTCGTGTTCGCGCGAACCTTCTGGCACAGCGTGATCCTCACGCTGCTGCTCGGCGTGCTGGTGTTCCTGCAGCAGCACGTGCTGACCTGGATGATTCCGGCGCTGCCGAAGTGACGCGCGGCGCCACGACAGAAGGAAGGCACGAGGAAAGCAACGAGGGAAGGCGCGGGAAAAGCGCCACGTAGTGTGCGGAGGCGGCGAACGCGCGGCGGCTCAGCGCGCGTTCGCCCGCCGCATCGTTCGTCCGGTTTCGGCCGCATCGACCGCGCCTGCGGTTTCGCCGTCGTCCGGCAGGATGCACGCGAGGAACGCGTCGATCGCGGGGCTCTGGCGGCGCGCTTTCAGGTAGTACACGTATTCGTCGATCGTCGTATCGACACCGCGCAGCGCGATCACGCGCAGGTCGGGATGGCGCTCGGCCTCGCCGCGCGGAAACAGGCTGCCGCCCACCCCATGCAGGATCGCCTCGCGAATCGCTTCGCGGCTGCCGATCTCGGCGACCGAGGCGGCCGCGACGCCGGCCGTTGCGAGGATCGTCTCCGTGCAGCGGCGCGTGACCGAGCCTTCCTCGCGGATCAGCAGTCGCACGTCGGCGAGCTGCGCCGGGTCGATCGCATCGAACCGCGCGAGCGGATGACGGCGGTGCACGACGAGCACCAGCGGATCGGTCGAGATGACCTTGCGTTCGAGGCCGTCGGCGTCGTTGCGCTGCGACGAGACCGCGAGATCGATGCGGAACTCCTGCAGCGCCTGCAGGATTTCCTCGGAGTTGCCGATCCGGCACGTCAGCGCGATCGACGGATGCGCGCTCGAGAAGCGGCCGACCGCGTCCATGATGTAGTACGGGCCCGTCGCGCCGATCCGCAGGTGGCCTTCGAACAGGCCGCCGACGTTGCGCAGCATGATGTCGGCCTGCGCCTCGAGCGCGATCATCTTCTCGACGAGCGGCAGCAGCTCGATGCCCGTCTCGGTCACTTCGAGCTTGCGGCCGCTGCGGTAGAACAGCTCGACGCCGTACAGCTGCTCGACCTGCCGGATCTGCGCGGCAATCGTCGGCTGGCTCACGCCGAGGTGGCGCGCGGCGCGCGTGATGCTGCCCTGCCGGACGGTCGCATGGAACGCCTTCAGCTGATCGAACACGTGTCGGCTTCTCCCCCCTCTTCATCGCGCGTCAGCGTAGCGTACGCATGTGTCGGCCGCATGAAAGGCGCGTCGTGCGCGGCTTCGAAAAAAAGCTGGGGATGAGCGCAAGAAACCTGCAGGAACCGGTCACGGCCGGGACATGCCGGTGCGGGGTAATAACGGCGACGCAGAAACGCCGGCCCCGCTCGCCCGGCGACCCCACTCCCTCCGACCACAAGGCTCTCTTCATGTCCTCGAACAATCGACGCGATTTCCTGCGCCTCGCCGCGCAGTCGGCCGGCGCGATGGCCGCCTATGCGGGCTTCCCGCCCGCGATCCGCAATGCGCTGGCGATGCCGGCCGCCTATCGCACCGGCACGATCCGCGACGTGGAGCACGTCGTGATCTTCATGCAGGAAAACCGTTCGTTCGACCATTACTTCGGCGGGCTGCGCGGCGTGCGCGGCTTCGACGACCCGCGTCCGCATCTGCTGCCGAACGGCGCGCCGGTGTGGCAGCAGCCGCCGGCGTCGGTGTTCACGAAGAACTACCATTCGCGCGGGCTCGATCCGTCGGCGCCGTACGTGCTGCCGTTCTATCTCGATCCGAAGCAGACGACCGAATTCCAGCCGGGCACCAACCACGGCTGGAGCAGCGGGCACCTGTCCTGGAACAACGGCCAGTGGGATCAGTGGGTGAACCAGAAGCAGGACGTGCTGACGATGGGCTACCTGAAGCGCCAGGATCTCACGTACCACTACGCGCTGGCCGACGCGTTCACGATCTGCGATTCGTACTTCTGTTCCGCGCACGCGGACACCGCGCCGAACCGCATCTACCTGTGGACCGGCACGGTCGACTCGCGCAACGTCTACGGCAGCGCGCCGAACGGCCCGGGCATCGGCGAGCGCAACGACGTGAACGGCTACACGTGGACGACCTACGCCGAACGCCTGGAGGACGCGAAGATCAGCTGGAAGGTGTACCAGGGCGGCACCGGCATCCCGGGCGACCCGACCGACAACTACACCGACAACTCGCTGATGTTCTTCAAGCGTTTCCAGGTGAAGGAAGGCGCGAGCGGCCCGCTGGTCGACAAGGGCGCGTCGAACCACACGCTCGCGGAACTGAAGGCCGACGTGCAGGCCAACCGCTTGCCGCAGGTGTCGTGGATCGTGTCGCCGTACAAGTACAGCGAGCACCCGCAGGCGTCGCCGACCGACGGCGCGTTCTACATCAACATGGTGCTCGAGGCGCTGACGTCGAACCCCGAGGTATGGGCGAAGACGGTGTTCATCCTCAACTACGACGAGAACGACGGGCTGTTCGACCACGTCGTGCCGCCGGTGCCGCCGGTCACGAGCGGCGTGGGCGGCCAGGGCATCGTGTCGTCGAACCTGCTGTCGAACCTCGGCGACGAGCTGCTCGACCTGAACAAGTACCCGGGCGAGATGAGCCCGCTCGTGCCGGGCGCCGATCCGGGCGGCATCCAGCCGATCGGCCTCGGGCCGCGCGTGCCGCTGATCATCATCTCGCCGTGGACGAAGGGCGGCTGGGTCTGCTCGGAGACGTTCGACCATACGTCGGTGCTGCGTTTCCTCGAAGCGCGTTTCGGCGTGAAGGAGCCGAACATCAGCGCGTGGCGCCGGTCGATCTGCGGCGATCTCACGTCGGCGTTCGACTTTTCCGCGCGCCCCGACACGCGCACGGTGAGCTTCACGGTGCCGCAGCACATCGCGACGGCCGGCCAGGCGTACCAGGTGCCCGCGCAGCAGTCGATGCCGGCGCAGGAACCCGGCACGCGTCCGGCGCGTGCGCTGCCGTACGAGCTGTTCGTGCACAGCCGCGTGGGCGCGCACGACGATACCGTGTCGCTCGACTTCGCGAACACCGGCGACGCCGGTGCCGCGTTCTACGTGTACGACCGCCGCAACCCGGCGACGCCGCCGCGCCGCTACGCGGTGTCCGCGCACGACCGCTTCGTCGATACGTGGAGCACGTCGGCCGCGCGCGGCGAGTACCATCTGGCCGCCTACGGCCCGAACGGCTATCTGTGCGAGTTCCAGGGCAACACGCGGCTCGCCGCGGACGGCCGCCACGCGAACCCCGAAGCGAAGATCGGCTACGACGTGCGCAACCGTCACGTGTACCTGCAACTGCGCAACAGCGGGCGCGCGACGTGCCGCGTGACGGTCGACAACGCGTACAGCCAAGCGCAGGCGCGCACCTACACGCTGGAGCCGGGCGAGCGCGTCGAAGAGCACTTCGAGCTGTCGTCGAGCCACGGCTGGTACGATCTGACGATCACCGCGACCACGCTGCGCGGCGGCGACGACAAGGTCGTGCGCCGCTTCGCGGGCCACGTCGAGACGGGCCGGCCGAGCCACAGCGATCCGGGCCCGGTGAAGCGCACGGCCTGACGGCTGCGCCGGCGTCGCGCGAAGCGGGGGCGGTTCCCCGCATCGCGCGAGCGCCGCGTGCCGGTTGCATGCCGGCCGGGGGCAGCCCGTGTGCGGGCACGCGGGGTTGGGTTTTGGAAACTGAAAACTGTTGACAATATGCCGGGGTGAGGGTATACAAGGATCATTCGCCGATATGGCGCCGTCGTTTCACCCCAGCCCGCTGCCCCGACCATGACTGCCCCGAACGCGCTCAGCGCCATCGAACTCCTGCAAAGCCAGTCGCTCGCGATGATCGTCCAGGACATGCTCGAGCGCGCGATCGTCTCCGGCGAATACGCACCGGGCGAGAAGCTCAACGAAGTCGAGATCGCGACCAAGCTGAACGTGTCGCGCGGCCCGGTGCGCGAAGCGTTCCGCGCGCTCGAGCAGGCCGGCCTGCTGCGCAACGAGAAGAACCGCGGCGTGACCGTGCGCGTCGTGCCGCTGCGCGAGGCCGAGGAGATCTACGAAGTGCGCGCGATGCTCGACGAATCGGTCGCGCGCGCGCTCGCGAAGCGTATCTCGCCCGACACGCTGAAGGTGCTGAAGGGCATCATCCAGTCGATGAAGGACGCCGCGAAGGCGCACGACGTCACGCGCTACACCGAGTTGAACGTGCAGTTCCACGACGCGATGGTCGTCGGCGTCGGCAATACGCATCTCACCGATACCTACCGGCGGCTCGTGCGCCAGCTCGGCTTGCTGCGTCAGGCGGCGATCGAGGCCGAGGAGGATGCGATCGCCGTGTCGGCGGCCGAGCACGACAAGATCGTGCAGGCGCTCGCGGCCGGCGACGAGGAAAAGGCCGTCGCGCTCGTGCGCGAGCACGTCGCGCACGGCCTCGCGCGGATGCGCCGCACGCACGAGCAGGGGTTGCCCGCGGCGGGCAAGGCGGCGCGGGAGAAGGCCGGCGCATAAGCGTCGGCGATGTTCGCGCGGGCTGCCGCGTATCGGCAAAGGGACGCGTCGCCGCGTCCCTTTTTCGTTGCGCGTTCGGGCCGACGCATCGTCACGCCTTGTCGGCCTTCCCCGCCGCGCTCGCCAATTTCGCGAGCCACGTATCGACGACCGACGGCTGCCGGTTCTCGTCTTCCGCGCGTTCCTTGCGGCGAATCGCGTTGCGCACGACGTGCGCGCCGACGTAGCGGATCGGCTCCGGCGGAAAATGGCCGAGCGGGCCGCGCACGAGCGGGCTGCGCGTCCACGCGTTGTCGAGGCCGAGCACGAGCGACGACAGGATCTGCCCGCCCATGTAGGTCGGCCCGACGCCGTTGCCCGAATAACCGAACCCGTAGAACACGTTCGGCGCGCCGTCGAGGCGGCCGAAGAACGGGAAGCCCGTGACCGAACGATCCGACGGCCCGTTCCAGCTTGCCGTGATCGGCACGTCCGCGAGCGACGGGAAGAACGCGCGCAGGCTCCGTGTGAGCTGCGCCTCGTACGGCGAGCGGCGGTCGAACACCGGCGCGATGCGGCTGCGCCACGAGAACGTGTTGCCGCCCTTGCCGAGCATCAGGCGCCCGTCGGCCGTCGTTCGGTAGTAGTAGACGAAGATCCGCGAATCGAGCACCGACACGCCGTCCACGAGCCCGGTCCGCTCGAGTAGCTCGGGGCATTTCTCCGTGATCACCATGTCGCTCGACACGACCGCGATCGTGCGTTCGAACTGCGGGAAACGGCTCGCCATCCACGCATTGATCGCGAACACGAGCTTGCCCGCCGTGACGCTGCCCGACGGCGTGCGCACGACGGCCGGCTGGCCGGGCGTGAAGTCGAGCATCGGCGTGCGTTCGTAGATGCGGATGCCCATCGCGCGCGCGACGCGGCGCAGCCCGCGTACGAGCTTGCCGGGATGCACGGTCGCGGCGATCGGCGAGTAGACGCCGTCGAGATTGCGCGCGGAGCCCGAGCGGCGCGCGACTTCGGCGGGCGGCAGGGGCTCGTAGCTGTGGATGCCGCACGCGGCGAGTGCGTCGAGCACCGGCGCGAGCGTACCGACCTGCGCGTGGGACGTCGCGGTGTACAACGTGCCGTCGAGCCGCAATTCGGCATCGACGTCGTGCGCGCGGCAGAAATCGGCGATGTGCTGCACCGCCGCTTCCGACGCCTTCACGAGCCGGATCGCCTCGGCTTCGCCGAACAGACGCCGCAGCGTCAGGAATTTCGCGGACCAGGTGAGCAGGCAGCCGCCGTTGCGCCCGCTCGCGCCGGCGCCGCACAGGTCGGCTTCGAGGATCGCGATGTCGAGCGCGGGGTGCTGCTGCTTCGCCTGGATCGCGGTCCAGAGGCCCGTGTAGCCGCCGCCGACGATGCACACGTCGGCCTGCGTCGCGCCTTGCAGCGCGGGGGCGAGATCGCCGTCGTTGAACAGCGCTTGTTCGATCCAGAAGGGGCGCATCGGAAGGTTCGTCGATAAGGTAAGGGGCCGCGCGACGCACGGCCGGGAAAAACGGGCGGCCGCATGCGCGTGCGCACGCGGCCGGGTGCATCGCGTCACCTCGTCATGCCGCCGCTTCGGCCGATACGCGGCGCACGCCCATCGCTTTCAGCGTGTCGGCAATGGCCGCGACGGCGCCCGGAATCCCGGCTTCGCCGAAATGGCCGATGCAGCCGACGCGGAACGTCTCCACTTCGGTCAGCTTGCCCGGATACAGAATGTAGCCGCGCTTTTTGACCTCCTGATAAAACCGCTTGAAATCGTAGTTCGGGTCGTCCGGCGCATGGAACGTGACGATGATCGGCGCCTGGATCGCCGGATCGAGGAACGGCCGGAAGCCGAGCGCGCGCATCCCGTCGATCAGCGCGCGAGTGTTGCGCTGGTAGCGGCCGCCGCGCGCGGCGAGTCCGCCTTCGTCGACGTATTGCGCGACGGCCGCGTCGAGCGCGGCGACCACGTGCGTCGGCGGCGTGAAGCGCCACTGCGTCGTGCGCTGCATGTAGACCCACTGGTCGTACAGGTCCATCGCGAGCGAGTGGCTGTTGCCTTCGCAGCGTTCGAGCGCGCTGCGCTTCGCGATCACGAAGCCGAGCCCCGGCACGCCTTCGAGACACTTGCCGGACGCGGCGATCACCGCGTCGAACGGCGTCGTGCGCGCGTCGATGTCGATCGCGCCGAACGAGCTCATCGCATCGACGATCAGCGCGCGCCCGTGCTTTGCGACGGCCTGCGCGACGTCGTGCAGCGGGTTCAGCACGCCGGCGCCCGTTTCGCAGTGCACGAGCGCGACGTGCGTGATGGTCGGATCGGCGGCGAGCGCGCGCTCGACGTCGGCCGGATCGACGCGGCGATCCTCGCGGTAGTCGATCGTCGTCAGCCGGCGACCGAGCACGCGGCAGATCTTCGCGATGCGCTGGCAGTACGCGCCGTTGTTCGGCACGAGCACGTGGCCGTCGCGTGGCACGAGCGTGCCGATCGCCGCCTCGACCGAGAACGTGCCGCTGCCTTGTAGCGGCACGCATTCGTGCGTGCCATCGCCGTGCACGATCTGCAGCAGCCGTTCGCGCAGCCGCGCGGTGATCGCGTTGAAATCGCCGTCCCACGAGCCCCAGTCGCGCAGCATCGCGTCGCGCGTGCGGTCGGAGGTCGTCAGGGGGCCGGGGGTGAGCAGGATGGGCTGGGCGGCGAGCGTCATGGTGTCTCCTTGATGAAGTCGGGACGTCACGGGAATGCGGCGGGAATTCAACGGCGATGCGGATGGCGCCACGCCTGCGTACGGCGCAGCAGGCGATGCGAGATGCACGCGAACAGCACGCATGCGAACGACGAAGTCGCGAGCACGAGCGTGGCCATCGCGGCGGCCGGGCCCATCTGGCCCGCGTCGTCGAGGTTCAGGATCGCGACCGAGGCGGGTTGCGTGTCCGGCGAGTACAGGAACGCGACGGCCGACACCGTCGTCATCCCGTTGACGAACAGGTAGCGCGCGATCAGCAGGATCGCGGGCAGGCACACGGGCACCGTCACGCGCAGGAAGGTCTTGTAGAACGGCACCTTCAGCGATGCGGATACGGCCTCGAACTCGCCGTCGATCTGCCTGAGCGCGGTGACGGCCGTGAGGTGGCTCGACGCGTAGTAGTGGACGACCGTGACGATCGCGAGCAGCCACAGCGATCCGTACAGCCCGTTCAGCGGATTGCCGGGCGCGTTGAACAGGAAGATGTAGCTGATGCCGAGCACGAGCCCCGGCACGCCCATCGGCAAGATCGCGCACAGGCTGATGAAGCCGCGCAGCCAGCGCGCGCCGCGGGTCTTCTCGATCAGGTACGCGGCGCCGAACACGACGATCGTGCCGCCGAGGGCCACCGTCGCGGCCATCCGCAAGCTGTTCTTGTACGCGTCGAAGATGCCGGCCGCGATCAATCCCATCCGGTAGTGCTGCAGCCCGAGACTCATCTGGTACGGCCAGAACTTCACGAATGACGCGAACACCGAGATGCCGACCACCGCGACGAAGAATGCGCACACGAGCGCGCAGTACGCGAGCATCGCGGCGTCGAAACCGCGCGACGGCTTCGGCTGGTACGGCGTCGAGCGCGCGCCGAGCTGCGACTGCTGGCGACGGCGGACGAAGAGGTCGACGCCGAACGCGACGAGCGCCGGGCACAGCAGCATCAGGCTCACCACCGCGCTGCGGTTGAAGTCCTGCAACCCGATGATCAGCTTGTAGATGTCGGTCGACAGCACGTTGTACGAGCCGCCGATCACGACCGGCACGCCGAAGTCGTTGATGCACATCGTGAACGCGACCATCGTCGCGCTGATCAGCCCGTACTTCGCGCCGGGCAGCGTGATCGTGAAGAACTTGCGCATGCGACCCGTGCCCATCGCGTCGGCGGCCTCGTAGAGCCGGCCGTCCGCGAGCGACAGCGCGGTGACGAGGATCATCAGCACGTGCGGGAACGACGCGTACACCATGCTCAGCACGATGCCCGGCAGCCCGTAGATCGAATGGCCGTGCAGCAGCGGCTTGAGCAGCCCCGCGTTGCCGAACCAGTAGATGAACGACACGGCCGACAGCAGCGTCGGCGCGAGCAGCGGCAGCAGCGCGATCGTGCGCGCGGCGTTCTTCAGCGGCATGCACGAGCGCGTCAGCGCATACGCGAACGTGAACGCCATCGGCACGACGATCGCCGTGACGAGCGCGCCGACCGTCAGCGAATGCAGCATCGAGCGCAGCACGCCGCTGTCCTCGAGATACTCGACGAAGTTGTGCGCGCCGACGAAACGGCCGTCGGCGTCGACGAAGCATTTCTGCACGACGAGCGCGAGCGGCAGCAGCAGGAACAGCGACATCAGCGCGGCCATCGCGAAGAGCGCGAGCTGGGCGATGCGGTCGTGCCAGTGCGTGATCTGTCGCACGTCGGCGGGGGCGGACGCGCCGCGGCGGCGCTCGGTCAGGACGGTGCTCATTGCAGTCGCTCCTTCGCGCACGGGAACACGCGGACATGCTCGCGATCGAGCGCGAGGTCGATGCGCGCGCCGGCCTGCACGCCGGTGCGGTCGACGTCGCGATACGACAGGTCGGCGACGATCTCCTGGCCGTCGAGCCCGTCGATCCGGAAGCTCACGCGGCAGAACGCGCCGAGGAATTCGAGCTTCTCGACGCGACCGGCCAGCACGTTGTCGGGCGTCTCGCCCGGCACGCGGATGCGCAGGTCCTCGGGCCGCACGTAGACCGACACCGCCGCGCCCTGCGCGGGGCGGGCCGCACCGTGGCGGCAATCGAGGCCGACCGCGCCCGCGCGCAGCGTGCCGTCGTGCGCGACTTCGGCGGGAATCGTGTTGACGCGGCCGATGAAATCCGCGACGAACGGCGATGCCGGCTGCCGGTAGATTTCGAGCGGGGTGCCGATCTGTTCGATCACGCCGTGGTTCATCACGACGATGCGATCGGCCATCGACAGCGCTTCTTCCTGGTCGTGCGTGACCATGATCGTCGTCACGCCGAGCCGCTGCTGCAGCGCGCGAATTTCCTGGCGCAGCCGCACGCGCACGCGCGCGTCGAGCGCCGACAGAGGCTCGTCGAGCAGCAGCAGGCCGGGCGACGTGGCGAGCGCACGCGCCAGCGCGATGCGCTGCTGCTGACCGCCGGACAATTGTCCGGGGTGCTTGCGATGGCTGTCGGGCAAGCCGACCAGCGCGAGCAGCGTGTGCACGCGCTCGTGGATCGCGTCGCGCTTCATCTTGCGGTTCACGAGCCCGTACGCGACGTTGTCGTACACGGTGAGGTTCGGGAACAGCGCATACGACTGGAACACGATCCCGTAGTCGCGCAGTTGCGGCGGCAGCCGCGAGATGTCGCGGCCGTCCTGCATGATGTGGCCGGCGTTCTGCGTCTCGAGCCCCGCGATGATCCGCAGCAGCGTGGTCTTCCCGCAGCCGGACGGCCCGAGGAAGCAGATCATCTCGCCCTTCATCACGTTCAGGTCGATGTCGGTGAGGACCTGCGTGTCGTTGTACCGCTTCTCGATGCGTTCTACGCTCAGATAAGGTGCCATGCGCGCCTCCATGGAGGGGCGGCCCGGGGGCCGGGTTCGACGACGGAAAGGGTGACGCGGGGCGGCGCGCGGCGCGGCCCCGCTGCGGGCAGCGTCATTGCTGCGCTTTCGCCCCGTAACGCTTCTGCCACGTATCGAGGATCGACTGGCGGTTCTTCGCCGACCACACGAAGTCGTTCTTCACGAGCAGGTCCGGGTAGTTGTCGGGGATGCCGGCCAGCTTTCGCGCCACGCCCGGATACGCGACGATCGCCCACCAGCGCGCGGTGATCTGGTTCGCTTCCTTGCTCGCCATGAAGTCGGCGAGCTTCCTCGCGGCGTCGGGCTGCTTCGTCGTCTTCATGATCGCCGTGCCTTCCATGTCCCAGCCGAGCCCTTCCTTCGGGAACACGAGATCGATCGGTGCGCCCTGCGCCTGCAGTTCGTGGCCGCGGAACTCGAACGAGATGCCGATCGGGAATTCGCCGGTGCCCGCGAGCGTGCACGGCTTCGAGCCCGAATGCACGTACTGCGCGACGTTCTTGTCGAGCGCGTCCATGAATTTCCAGCCTTTGTCGTCGCCGAAGGTCTGCAGCCATGCGGTCACGTCGAGGTAGCCGGTGCCCGACGACACCGGGCTCGGCATCACGATCGCGCCTTTGTAGACCGGCTTCGTCAGGTCTTCCCACGACGTCGGCTTCGGGATGTTCTTCGCTTGCGCGGCGACGCGGTTGTAGCAGATCGTCGCGCCCCACACGTCCATGCCGACCCAGTGCGGCGGCGTGTTCGCGTCGCTGTACTTGCGCGTGAGCTGGTCGAAGCCCTTCGGCGCGTACGGCATCAGCATGCCTTGCAGGTCGAGCAGCGTGAGGCTCGACGCGGCGAGGCCGAGCACGACGTCCGCGCGCGGGTTGTTCTTCTCCGCGAGCAGCTTCGCGGTGACCGAGCCGGTCGAGTCGCGCACCCAGCGGATCTCGATATCGGGGTTCGCCTTCTCGAACGCGTCCTTGTAGGGCTTCATCGCCTCGTCTTCCAGCGCGGTGTAGACGAGCAGCGACGTCTTCGCGTGCGCCGCCTGGGCGGCGCCGAGCGCGACGGCCACGGCCAGCGCGACACGGGCCGCGCCCGTCGCCCATGCATCGAAACGCTTGTGTACCGGCACTTCGTTCATCTTCAGACCCCTTGACTGTGGCGCCGCGGCACGCGGCGGATGAGTGGAGACCAGCCCTCTTGCTGCACCGTTGTTTTGCTTTCTGTTCTCTGCATGTTGTTGACAATCTACAAATCCTCAATTTTAATGTCAAGCATGGAAAACACCTCCCTTCGGCGCGGCGCGGGCGCCGACGGCTCACCCCTTCGACCTGAAAGGAATGAACGTCATGACTGAAACGCCTGTATCCGTGGAAGTGAACGGCCGCCGCTACAACTGGATGAGCCGGCCCGTGGTGGTCGTCTGCGTCGACGGCTGCGCATACGAATATCTGGAAGAAGCCGCCGAGGCCGGCGTCGCGCCGTTCCTGCGCACGCTGCTGAAGCCCGGCACGGCGCTCAAGGGCGAATGCGTGGTGCCGAGCTTCACGAACCCGAACAACCTGTCGATTGTCACCGGCGTGCCGCCGGCGATCCACGGGATAAGCGGCAATTACTTCTACGATCGTGACACCGGCGCCGAGGTGTTGATGAACGATCCGAAATACCTGGTCGCGCCCACCGTGCTCGCGACCTTCGCCGAACAGGGCGCGCGCGTCGCGGTCGTCACCGCGAAGGACAAGCTGCGCCGCCTGCTCGGCAAGGGGCTGAAGGGCATCTGCTTCTCGTCGGAGAAGGCCGACGAAGCGAGCATCGCGGAAAACGGCATCGACAACGTGCTCGAGCTGGTCGGCAAGCCGGTGCCGAGCGTGTACAGCGCGGACCTGTCGGAGTTCGTGTTCGCCGCCGGCGTGCGCCTGCTCGAGACGCGCCCGATCGACCTGATGTACCTGTCGACCACCGACTACGTGCAGCACAAGTGCGCGCCCGGCACGCCCGGCGCGAACGCGTTCTACGCGATGATGGACACGTACCTGCGGCGCCTCGACGAACTCGGCGCGATCGTCGCGATCACGGCCGATCACGGGATGAACGCGAAGCACGACGACGAGACCGGCGAGCCGAACGTGATCTACCTGCAGGAGCTGTTCGACGAATGGCTCGGCCACGATGCGGCGCGCGTGATCCTGCCGATCACCGATCCGTACGTCGTGCACCACGGTGCGCTCGGTTCGTTCGCGACCGTCTACGTGCCGGCGACGGCCGATGCCGATGCGCTGCGCGCGCGGCTCGCCGCGGTCGACGGCATCGAGGTCGTGCTGACGGGCGCGGAAGGCTGCGCGCGCTTCGAACTGCCGCCCGCGCGGATGGGCGACCTGATCGTGATCTCGAAGCAGGACGTCGTGCTCGGCACGCGCCGCATCAAGCACGACCTGTCGGGCCTCGACGTGCCGCTGCGCTCGCACGGCGGGATCTCCGAGCAGATCGTGCCGCTGATCTTCAGCAAGCCGGTCGCGACCGACGTCGCGGGCCGCGCGCGGCTGCGCAATTTCGACATCATCGACATCGCGCTCAACCACCTGCAGTGACGCGGACGCATCCGCCAGGAGACACTCATGAACGCCATTGCAGAATCGTCGGACGTCCGCACGCTTCGTCGTGAAGCACTGCGAATCGACGGTGAGAGGATCCACCGCGACGCGGTCATCGACGTGCGCAACCCGTACGACGGCGCGCTGGTCGGCACCGTGCCGAAGGCGACGCTCGACGACGTGCGCCGCGCATTCGCGGTTGCGCATGCGTACCGGCCGACGCTCACGCGCCACGATCGCGCGGCGATCCTGCGCCGCGCAGCCGACATCGTGCGTGCGCGCACCGCGGAGATCGCGGCGCTGATCACGGCCGAGGCCGGGCTGTGCATCAAGGATTCGACGTACGAAGCCGGCCGCGTGGCCGACGTGCTGACGTTCGGCGCCGGCGAAGTGCTGAAGGACGACGGGCAGATCTTCTCGTGCGATCTGACGCCGCACGGCAAGAAGCGCCGCGTGTACACGCAGCGCGACCCGCTGCTCGGCGTGATTTCGGCGATCACCCCGTTCAATCACCCGATGAACCAGGTCGCGCACAAGATCGTGCCGTCGGTGGCGACCAACAACCGGATCGTCGTGAAGCCGTCGGAGAAGGTGCCGCTGTCGTGCTACCTGTTCGCGGACATCCTGTACGAAGCCGGCCTGCCGCCGCAGATGCTGCAGGTGATCACCGGCGACCCGAAGGAGATCGCCGACGAGCTGATCACGAACCCGGCGATCGATCTCATCACGTTCACCGGCGGCGTGTCGATCGGCAAGTCGATCGCCGCGCGGATGGGCTACCGGCGCGCGGTGCTCGAACTCGGCGGCAACGATCCGATCATCGTGATGGAAGACGCCGATCTCGACGAAGCGAGCACGCTCGCGGTGTCGGGCTCGTACAGGAATTCGGGGCAGCGCTGCACGGCGATCAAGCGGATGCTCGTGCACGAGGCGGTGGCCGATCGCTTCACGGAGCTGGTCGTCGAGAAAACGCGCGCGTGGTCGTACGGCAATCCGTCCGATCCGTCGATCGACATGGGCACCGTGATCGACGAAGCGGCCGCGAAGTTCTGCGAGCAGCAGGTGAACGACGCGATCGCGCGCGGTGCGCGGCTGCTGGTCGGCAACGTGCGCGACGGCGCGCTGTATTCGCCGACGGTCGTCGATCGCGTGACGCCCGACATGCCGCTGGTGAAGCATGAAACCTTCGGCCCGGTGTCGCCGATCATGCGCTTTCGCGACATCGACGAAGCGATCCGGATGTCGAACAGCACCGACTACGCGCTGTCGTCGTCGGTGTGCACGAATCGCTTCGACCACATCACGCGCTTCATCACCGAGCTGGAAGTCGGCAGTGTGAACGTGCGCGAGGTGCCGGGCTATCGACTCGAACTGACGCCGTTCGGCGGCGTGAAGGATTCGGGGCTCGGGTACAAGGAGGGCGTGCAGGAGGCGATGAAGAGCTTCACGAATACGAAGACGTATTCGCTGCCGTGGTAAGCGCCGTGCCACGTGCCCGCGCCGGCATCGCAGCCGGCGCGGGCGTGGTTCGATCGGCGCGTAGCGTCGGCCGATTCGCGTTTTTGCCGGGCCGCGACGCGTCGGTAGAATTCGCGGACCTCTCGAACGGCGCAGGCGTGCCGGTGTGGTGACGCGAGACGCGGTACCGGCTCAGCGCCGTGCGTACCCGTCGAGCACGGCCGCGACGATCGCTTCCGGCGCATCTTCCTGAACCAGGTGGCCCGCGCGAGGGACGCGGATCAGCCGGCCGTTCGCGATGCGATCGGCCAGGGCCTGTCCTTGCTCGAGCGGAATCCACGCGTCTTCCTCGCCCCACACGATGCGCACCGGAAAGTCCGGCGGCGCGTAGCGGGCCTCCGCTTCCTCGATGTAGCGCTGGCGCATCTGCGCGATCTGGCGATAGAACGCGGCCTGGCCGGCCGGCGTGAGCCACGGCGCACGGTAGGTCGACAGCACGTCTTCGCTCAACGGCTGCGCGACCGCGTTGCCGAGATAGGCCGACAGGAGCGCACGATGCGCGTACGCGGGCAAGCCGGTGAACGCGGCTTCGTGCTGCGCGACGTGGCGCACGAACGGCGAGCCTTGCGGCGCGATCGCGACCGGGTTCACGAGCGTGAGATCCGCATACGCGATGCCGTCGAGAAAGTGCGCGCGCAGCACGGTCGCGCCGCCGTAGTCGTGCGCGAGCACGCGCGGCCGTGCGAGTTGCCATTCATTCAGCAGCGCGCCGAACAGCGCGTTCTGACGGCCCAGCGACACGTCCGCGTCCGGCATGTCGGACTGGCCGTAGCCGAGCAGGTCGTAGAAATACACGCGATGGCGTCGCGCGAGCCACGGCGCGATCCGGCGCCATACCTGCGACGAAAACGGCGTGCCGTGTACGAGCACGAGCGGCGGCCCTTCGCCGAGCGTGCCCCATGCAATCCGGTGGCCTTCGAAATCGAAGCGGTTCGGGAGTTCGAGCATCGGCTTCTCCGTGATAACCTGTTTTGGTTGTTAACAGGTTACGCCGGATTTTCCGGATGTGAAACCGATAGGCGAGAATAAATGGTTACTCGATCCGACCGGGCGCGACACGGGCATGAATGGCGTGCGGCCGATTTCGTCGGCGGCCATCCGGCGCTCGATTTTCTGAACACCGTGGCCGACACCGGCAAGACGCGCGACGAGGACAAGCTCGTCGACTGGCCGGCCGTGCGCGCATGGGCCGCGAAAGCGGGGTTGCTGGCGCCCGACGATCTGGCGCGGCTGCTGCGTCATCCGCGCCAGGACGGCCCGGACGAGCTCGCGGCGCTGCACCGCTTTCGCGACGACGCGTACGTCGCGATCGCGCATCTGACGGCCGCAGGCGGCGGCAGTGCAGGCGCGCGCGCAGCGGACCGGCTCACGGCGGCGATCCGCGACGCGATCGGGCGTAGCGCGTTCGATGCGGTCGGCGGCCGCTTCGCGTGGCGGCCCGACGCGCGCGCGGCGTCGCGCTGGATCGATGCGGTCGCGCTCGGTTTCGAGCATCTGATGCGCAGCGACGATTTCGCGCGCGTGCGGCAGTGCGGCCGGTGTACGTGGTTCTTCGTCGATCGCGGCCGCGGTGTCGGGCGGCGGTGGTGCGACATGCGCACGTGCGGGAATCGCGCGAAGGTGGAGGCGTTCAGGGAGCGGTGACGCGTGCGTCGCGACGGTTGCCGCCCCGCGCGTGCGTCATCGGGCGGCTTCGTGCGGCCGGTGGTGGTCGGGCCATAACGTCGCGGCGACGAACAGCCCCGCTGCGAGGAACGGCGCGCCGATCGCGAACAGGATGGCCGTGAGGCCCCAGCGATCCCAGAAGCGGTCGACGAGCGCCCGCTCTGGGGTGACGGGATCGTACAGCACGCTGACCGCGTCGCCCTCGCGCAGCCCCGGTTGCGACGACGCCGAGCCCTGGGCGAACGTGATCAGCCGTCCGCTGTCGGTCGTGAACGCGACGATGGCCGAATACAGCGACGTGCGCGACCGCGACGATCGCCCGTTTTTCGCGATCTCGACCACATGGCCGGTCGAGCGCGCATAGTGGTGGACGATCTGCCACTGACGCAGGCCGGCCGCGCCGGCGCCGGCGAGGAAGCCCGTGCCGATCGCGATCGGAATCAGCACGATCGCGACATCCCAGCGGCGCCGTGCCGGCTGGCGTGCGACGCGGGGCCGCGCCGGCTCCGATTGTCGGCGGCGACGCTCGCCGGCGATCAGCACGCTGCCGATCGCGAACGACGCGACGGCGAGCAGCGCCGGCACGGCCACCGGAAACCAACGTTGCGTGAAATCGTCGATCAGCGCCGGGCGCTCGGGGTGGTCGGGGTCGAGCAGGACGTCGACGTTTTCGCCGATGTCGTAGGCGGGGACCGTCGATGCGGTATTGCCGGCGACTTCGCGGCGCTGGCCGTCGTTCGCGAGGTACGCGACGATCGGCCGGTACGCGCGCATCGCATCGCTGTCCTGGACGATGCGCACGACCGTGCCCGGCACGCGGACCAGGTGGCCGGGTTCCCGGCTTGCCGTGACGGCGAGTGCGCCGGTCAGCACGGACAGGACGACACCGATCGTCAGCGCGACCAGCGCGTTCTTACCCGGCATGACGCGATCCGGTTCGTGCGTCGCGCGGATTCGGGTGCGCCCGGGGGAGCGGCCCGTCGCGACGGACAGGCCGATATTGGCGCGACCACGCCCTCTGAATGGTCGCGTCTCGTTCACATGCTTCCATGTCTGACGTCCCGTGTTCTCTCAGTGCCGGCGGCAGACGACGATACGTGCGCCGGTCGTGTGATTTTGTCGGACGATTCTAGCGGAAACGATGCGCGACGGGCGTGCGGTGACGTACCGCGAAAGGCGCGCGCCGCGAGTGCGGCGCGCCAGAACGAAAAAGGCCGGTCAGCTTTCGCTGACCGGCCTTTGGAATTCCTGGTGGGGCGTGAGTGACTCGAACACTCGACCTACGGATTAAGAGTCCGCTGCTCTACCAACTGAGCTAACGCCCCCAACAGAAGAAAGATTATGCGTGAGTATTTCAGGCTTGGCAAGCCTTTTCTGCAAATATCCTGAAAATATTTCGTCGAGACGGCGGTGGCCGTCGGCGCGATAACGAGCGGTCGCAGTTTGCGCGCTCCCGGTATGATGACGCCACACGCGTTGCGCGGCGGTCGCGCGACGTTTTCTGGACAGTCGAAGATGGACGAAAACGCAGTCCGCGAATTGCTGGATCGCCTGCTGGCCCCGTGGGTCCGCTCGCTGGGTCTGGTCCCCGTGTCGATCGGCGACGACAGCGTCACGCTGCGCCTGCCGTTTTCCGGCGAGTTCCGCCATTCGGGCGGCGTGATCTGCGGCCAGGTGTTCACGGCGGCCGCCGACACCGCGATGGTGGTCGCGATCTCGGCCGCGCTCGGCGAATTCCGGCCGATGACGACGGTGTCGCTGAACACGAACTTCATGCGTCCCGTGCGCAAGGGCGACGTACTCGTCACCGCGCGCGTGCTGCGGATGGGCCGCAATCTCGTGTTCGGCGAAGTCGAGCTGTTCGACGAGGACGGCAAGATGGCCGTCCACGCGACGTCGACCTACGCGCTCGTCGGCTGAGCGGCGCGATGTTCGACCAGATCGTCTTTGCGGGCGGCGGCAATCGGTGCTGGTGGCAGGCCGGCTTCTGGGACGTCGCGCAGCCGGCGCTCGACCTGCGCCCGCGCGTGATTACCGGCATTTCGGCCGGCGCGGCCACCGCGTGCATGCTGTATACGCGCGACGCCGCGTGGGTGATGCGCTATTACGAAGAGGCGCTGCGCCACAACCGGAAGAACGCGTACTGGGGCAACCTGTTCGGGCGCGAGCCGGTGTTTCCGCACTACCGGATCTACCGCCAGGCGTTGCTCGACATCTACGGTGAGCCGTTCGCGAAGCTCGCCGCGGCGCCGGAGATCCGCATCGGCGTGTCGCACGTGCCGCGCTGGCTCGGCGCGCGCAGCGCGGTCGCCGCCGGCCTCGTCGCGTACAACATCGAAAAGTACGTGCGCAAGACGTTGCATCCGACGCTCGGGCGCACACTCGGTTTCCGGCCCGAATTCGTGCGTGCGCAGGCCTGCACGCAAGTCGACGAACTCGCCGACCTGATCCTGCAGTCGTCCTGCACGCCGCCGTTCACGCCGGTGCTGCGGCGCGGCGGCCGGCCGGTGCTCGACGGCGGGATGGTCGACAACGTACCGGTCGATGCGCTCGACCCGTCGCCGGGCGACGTGCTGGTGCTCGTCACGCGCCTGTATCCGCGTCCGCAGATGTTCACGGTCGCGCATGGCGACCAGCGGCGGCTGTACGTGCAGCCGTCGAGCAAGGTACCGATTTCGAGCTGGGATTACACGAGCCCGTCGCAGATGCGGCATGCGTACGATCTCGGTCGGCGCGACGGCGAGCACTTCCTCACGCGTGTCGGCGCGATGACGGGCGGCCGCGTGGCCGCCTGACGATCGGGAATGGAGCAGCGGGGCCGCGCGGCGTGCGCAGCCCGTGCGATCAGCGCTTGCGGATCGGCGTCAGCGCTTCCGGATTCGCGACGCTCGACATGTCGCCGTCGTCGAACGCGAGAATGTTGCGGAATGCGGCACTGAAATAGAGCTCGTAGCTTTCGCGTTCGACGTAGCCGATGTGCGGCGTGCAGATCACGTTTTCCATCCGCAGCAGGCTGTAGCCCTGCAGGATCGGCTCGCTTTCGAACACGTCGATCGCGACCATCCCCGGACGGTTGTGCGACAGCGCGTTGACGAGCGCGTTGTCCTCGAGCAACTCGGCGCGGCTCGTGTTGACGAGCAGCGACGTCGGCTTCATCCGCATCAGGTCTTCCTGCTTCACGATCCCGCGCGTGTCGTCGTGCAGGCGCAGGTGCAGCGACAGCACGTCGCTCTGCTCGAACAGCGCTTCGCGACTCTCCGCGGCCGTGTAGCCGTCGGCGCGCGCGGCTTCGAGCGAATGCTCGCGGCCCCAGATCAGCACGTTCATCCCGAACGCCTTGCCGTAGCCGGCGACGAGACGGCCGATCTTGCCGTAGCCCCAGATGCCGAGCGTCTGGCCGCGCAGCACCTGGCCGAGGCCGAAGTTCGGCGGCAGCGCCGACGTCTTCAGGCCCGACTGCTGCCAGGCGCCCTGCTTCAGGTTCGCGACGTACTGCGGAATGCGGCGCTGGGCGGCCATCACGAGCGCCCAGGTCAGTTCGGCCGGCGCGACCGGCGAACCGGTGCCTTCGAGCACCGCGATGCCACGGTCGGTACACGCGTCGAGATCGATGTGGCTCGACACACGGCCGGTCTGGCTGATCATGCGCAGGTTCGGCAGCTTCGAGAGCAACTGCGAAGTAATCGGGGTCCGTTCACGAATCAGCACGAGCGCCTCGACTTCCGCCAGACGGCTGGCGAGCTGTCCCAGGCCGCGCACCGTATTGTTGAAGACCTTTACGTCGTGGCCGGCGAGCATCTCGAAGCAGTTCAGCTTGCGGACGGCGTCCTGGTAATCGTCGAGGATGGCAATTTTCATGGTGAACGGGGTGTCGCGCGTTGAAAGCGGCGCGGGCGGCGGCGCGCGTTGCGCGCCCGCTCTGCCCGGCCGGGGCCGACATGATGCTACGCCGGCCGCCTTCGTGGTGTCTTTTTAACAGGTTGTTACGCTCCGCCGCAATCGGCGCCAGTCACCCCCGGCGCCACTCGCGCGCCGTGCGAAGCGGTGCGCTGTTGTGTCGCATCAAACACGTCCTTTCTGATTCGGCCGCTTACACGCCGAGGTTCACCCAATTGTTGCTCCAAGCAGAATAATTGGATCAACTATCCGCGGAAGCCGAGGATTTTTGACTATTTTTATCGTCAACCGCCCCCTTGTTGAGCAACTCTGCATCATTTCCGCTGTCGTAGGAGAATTACGCATTTGCTTCATCTTTTTGAAGTTGTAACAGCGGCAGGAGTCGTTTATGGATCATTTGCAGTCGATGCGCGTGTTCGTCAAGGTTGCAGATCTCGGCAGTTTCGCGCGGGCCGCGAGCGCAATGGATATCTCCAACGCGGTCGCGACGCGCCACGTCGCCGATCTGGAAGGCCGGCTCGGCACGCGTTTGCTCAACCGCACCACGCGCAGCCTCTCCCTGACGGAGTCGGGTCAGGTCTATCTCGAGCGTGCCCGCCAGATCCTCGACGAGCTCGAGGACGTCGAGCAGATGGTCGTCGCACGCAATCACGAGCCGGTCGGCACGCTGCGCATCGTTGCGCCGGTCGTGTTCGGCCTGCACAACCTCGCTCCCGTGCTGCAGTCGTACACGGAGAATTTCCCCAAAGTGGTGCCGGATCTCACGCTGGTCGACCGGCAGGTCGATCTCGTCGAGGAAGGCTTCGACGTCGGCATCGTCGTCACGCGCCAGATGCGCAGCGCAAGCATCGTCACGCGGCGTCTCACCACCGGTTGCATGACCGTGTGCGCGACGCCGAGCTATCTGGAGAAGCACGGCGTGCCGATTCATCCGGAACAGCTCGCCGAGCACCCGGCCTTGAGCCTGCCGACCGAATACTGGGGCGACGAGCGCGTGTTCACGGGGCCGGACGGCGAAGTGCGCGTGCGCCCGACCAACGTGATCGTCGCGAACAACACCGCGATGCTGCGCCAGTTCGCGTTGCTCGGAATGGGCGTCGCGATCCTGCCGAGCTACCTGATCGGCAGCGACATCGCGCGCGGCGCGCTCGTGCGGCTGCTGCCGGAATTCCGGCTGCCGCAGGTCGAGATCAACATCGCCTACCCGAGCCGGCGCCACCTGCCGGCCAAGGTGCGCACGTTCATCGACCACCTCGTCGAACATTTCAGCCACTCGACCGACGCGATGATGGGCGAGCAGTGGGCCGCGCAGGGCGCGACGCCGCCGCCGATCGGCGTGGAGATGCGGGCCGAGCAGCCCGAGTCGACCGATCCGAACCTGCAGCCGCGTCTTGCGCGCTCGCCGCGCACGCGCGTGGCGGTGCCGTCGCCGCTGTAACGGCTCGGAGGCCGGCACGAAAAAAAACGCGGATCGATCGATCCGCGTTTTTTTATGGCTGCGTACCGGCGCCGGACGCGCCGCAAGCGGCGCCCGGCGGTCGGGGCGTCACGAACCCGTCTTGCGCGCCGTCGTCTTGCGTGCGGCGGTCTTGCGGGCCGGTGCCGGTTTCTCTTCGGCGCCTTCGGTCACGGTTTCGGCATCCTTCGCCGCCGATTTGGCCGTCTTCTTCGCGGCGGCGGCCTTCGGCTCCTTCTTCTCGAACTCGAAGCCGATCTTGCCGTCCGGCTGCTTCACGAGGAACGCCTTGAAGTTGCGGCCGGTACGCGACGACTTGAAGTTCGGCAGCAGATCCGTGCGACCGTCGGCAAGCAGCTTGCCCATCTGCTCGCGCGTGATTTCCTGCTGCAGGATCACCTTGCCCGAGCGGAAGTCGCAGGTCTTCGGGTTCGCCACCGAGTGCTCGCACACGTAGCTCATCCCGTGCTCGAACACGCGGCCCTTGCACTTCGGGCACGCGCCGACCGGTTCCTGCGCCGAGAAGTCGGGCGCTTCGCCTTCCTCGCCGCCCTGATCCTGGCCGAAATCGAACTCGAGCTTGTAGTTCTTCGTCTCGTCGTCGAACGACAGCTTGAGGATCGCCGAGAACGGGCGGCCCATCTTGCTGCGGAACCCCGACAGCGGCCCGATTTCCTTCTTCTGCAGCAGCTCCTCGACTTCCGGGATCTCGAATTGCCGGCTGCCCGGAATCTTCGAGATCGAGAAATCGCACTTCGTGCACGCAAAGCGGCGGTAGTTTTCCTTCACCTGGCCACCGCAGTTCGGGCACGGTGTCTCGAGGGTCGCGTAGTCGCCGGGGATCGTGTCCGAATCGTATTCCTTCGCGCGCTTGACGATCTGCTGCGTCATGCGGGCGATTTCCTGCATGAACGCGTCGCGGCCGAGATTGCCGCGCTCCATCTGCGACAGCTTGTATTCCCATTCGCCGGTGAGCTCGGGCGCCGTGAGTTCCTTCACGCCGAGGCCGCGCAGCAGCGTCATCAACTGGAATGCCTTCGCGGTCGGAATCAGTTCGCGGCCTTCGCGCAGCAGATACTTCTCGCCGAGCAGGCCTTCGATGATCGCCGCGCGCGTCGCCGGCGTGCCGAGGCCCTTCGCGGCCATCGCCTCGCGCAGCTCGTCGTCCTCGACCAGCTTGCCCGCGCCTTCCATCGCCGACAGCAGCGTCGCTTCCGAGTAGCGTGCGGGCGGCTTCGTCACCAGCGCGACGGCGGCGATCTCGTCCGTCTTCACCTTCTCGTCCTTCTGTACCGGCACGAGGTTCGCGTCCGCGCCTTCGGCGTCGCGGCCGTACACCTGCAGCCAGCCCGGCTCGACGAGCACCTTGCCTTCGGTCTTGAAGTGATGGCCGGCGACTTCGGTGATCCGGGTCGTCACGCGGAATTCGGCTGCCGGGAAGAACACCGCGAGGAAGCGCTTCACGACCATGTCGTACAGCTTCTGCTCCGGCTCGGACAGCGACTTCGGCGCCTGCAGCGTCGGGATGATGGCAAAGTGGTCGCTGATCTTCGAGTTGTCGAAGATCCGCTTGTTCGGCTTCACCCAGCCCTTGTCGAGCACCTGCTTCGCATGCGGCAGATAGTTGTGGCTCTCCTTGAGCATCTCGAGCGTGGACTGGACCGTCGACAGATAGTCTTCCGGCAGCGCGCGCGCATCGGTACGCGGGTAGGTCAGCACCTTGTGCTTTTCATACAGCGCCTGGGCGAGGCCGAGCGTGTTCTTCGCGGAGAAGCCGAAGCGGCTGTTCGCCTCGCGCTGCAGGCTCGTCAGGTCGAACAGCAGCGGCGACAGTTGCGTCGACGGCTTCGATTCCTCGGACACCGTGCCGACCTGGTCGCGACAGGCGGCGACGATCGTTTCGGCGGCCGGCAGGCTCCACAGGCGTGAGTCGCGCTTTTCCGGATCGAATTCGTCGCGCTTGAATTTCGGGTCGAACCACTTTCCTTCGTAGAAGCCGGCCGCGCACGCGAATTCGGCCTTCACTTCCCAGTAGTCGCGCGGGACGAAGCGACGGATTTTCTCTTCACGTTCGACGACGATCGACAACGTTGGCGTCTGAACGCGGCCGACGGTGGTCAGGAAGAAGCCGCCGCCCTTGCTGTTGAACGCGGTCATCGCGCGGGTGCCGTTGATCCCGACGAGCCAGTCGGCTTCCGAGCGGCAGCGGGCGGCGTCGGCGAGCGGTTGCATGTCCGAGTCGCTGCGCAGGTTCGCGAACCCGTCGCGGATCGCCTGCGGCGTCATCGATTGCAGCCACAGACGCTGGACCGGCTGTTTCGCCTTCGCGTGCTGCGCGATCAGGCGGAAAATCAGCTCGCCTTCGCGCCCCGCGTCACATGCGTTGATCAGGCGGTCGACGTCCTTGCGCTTCATCAGTTTCGTGAGCACCTTGAGGCGCGACTCGCTTTTTGCGATCGGGTTCAGGTCGAAATGCGGGGGAATGACGGGCAGATGCGCGAAGCTCCATTTCCCGCGCTTGACCTCGTACTCCTCCGGGGCTGCGATTTCCAGCAGGTGGCCGACAGCGGACGAAAGGACGAAATCGTCGCTCTCGTAATACTCGTCATGCTTGGTAAAGCCGCCCAAAGCGCGTGCGATGTCGTTCGCGACAGAAGGCTTTTCCGCAATGATCAGTGCTTTGGACATGACAGGTGTGTGTTGGTAGACCGGGTTCGCCGGTTGTGGGTCCCTTTTACGACCGCTTTATAGCACACGCCGCAGCGACGGCGGCTCGGCGTGTAAAAAGCGGCTCATCATAGAGGGGGGCCGCAACGGCGGCAAGCGCCCGGCGCGGCGGGGCGCGCAAGCCTGCGCAAAAACTGCCGCGCCGGGCCGCGAATTCAGGCTTCGACGTTCAGGACGTCGCGCAATTTCGGTGCGTGCGGCGCACCGGGTACCGCGCTCAAGTCGGACAGCATGCGCTCGACGATCGCCGCGTGCGGCAGCACCGTGCCGAAGAAGCGTGCGGTGTGGGCGTCCTCGATCAGGATGGTCGGGAAGTTCTCGACGTCGAGATCGTCGAGCCGATCGGCATGGGTTTCGATGTCGATCCAGGCGAAGCAGGCGTCCGGATGCGCGTCGGCGAGCCGGTCGAAGGCGCTCCGGTAGTCGCGGCACGTGCCGCACCACTCGGCGCACAGGCAGGCGACCAGCAACGTGCCGGGATCGGCGAGGCGCTCGGCGATCCGATCCGCATCGGTGTCGAGATTCAGCGCGGGCATGGAATTCCTTGGATATCGTCGGCGGCCGGGCCGCCCCTATGGCGGGGACTGTAGCACGCCCCGCGCGGACGGGGTGGGCGCCGCGTCGAGCCGCGCGAAGCGGCCGCCGGCGACGCTCGCGATGCGGCCGGCCAGTTCCAGCGCGAGCAGCGCGCCATGCAGCACGTCGTCGGGCAGGCCACTGTGCTCGGCGAGCCATTCGTACGTCACGGGGCCGTATCCCAATGCGACGAGCACCGCTCGTTCCGACGGATCATCCGGTGGCGGGGCTTCGGATCGGGGCGGCGCGGCAGCCGCTGCGGCGCGATCCGCTGGCGCGCTGCCGGCCGTGCCGGGCGCGCGGATTTCGCCGGCGTTCGCGCGCGGGTTGCCGGCGCGCGCCGCGCCGCCCGTGCTGTGCGCCGCCGGCTCGCCGAGCCCGTATTCCTCGAGCACGTCGAGCGGCGCCGCGGTGAGCTTTGCGCCGTCGCGGATCAGCGCGTGGCAGCCCTGCGCGAGCGGCGCGTGGATCGAGCCGGGTATCGCGAACACATCGCGCCCCAGTTCGTTTGCGAGCCGCGCGGTGATCAGCGAGCCCGAGCGCGGGGCGGCCTCGACGACGAGCACGCCGAGCGCGAGCGCGGCGATCAGCCGGTTGCGCTGCGGAAAATGCGCGGCACGGGCCGGCGTGCCGAGCGGCCATTCCGACACGATCGCGCCGTGCGCGGCGATTTCGTGGGCGAGCGCGCGGTGCCGCGCCGGATAGACGAGATCGGCGCCCGTCGCGATCACCGCGACGGTGCCCGACCGGCCGTCGAGCCCGCCGCGATGCGCGGCGCCGTCGACCCCGAGCGCGAGGCCCGAGACGATCGTGAGGCCCGCGTCGGACAACGCGTGGGCGAAATGCGTTGCGTCGGCGAGCCCCTGGGGCGTCGCATGACGGCTGCCGACCACGGCGAGGCCGCGTGCGTGCAGCAGGTCGAGCCGCCCCTTTACATATAGCAGCGGCGGCGGATCGTGCAGGTCGCGCAGCCGCGGCGGGTAGGCCGGATCGCTCAGCGTGACGAGCACGTTGCCCGGCCCGTCGAGCCAGGCGAGTGCGGCGTCGGTGCGCGTATCGAGATCGTCGCGCTCGCTCGCGCGCACGGCTTGCGCGGCGGCGGGGCTGCTCACGGCGGCGATGGCCTGGTCGGACGCGCACAGCACCGCCGCCGGCGAGCCGAATGCCGCGAGCAGCGCCTGCAACACGGCGGGCGAGAGACCGGGCGCATGCGCGAGCTGCAGCCATGCGCGCAGCGCGGAGGGCGTCAGCGCTTGCGGCGACATGAGGCTGCCCTCGAATGTGGCGGCCAGCGCAGCGCGTGGCGCCATGATAAAATTTTCATCATCCGAAATACTCGACAGGGCCGTGCGCGCAGGCGCCCGGCCGATTGCAGGAGGCGCGATTCGCGGCATTGATATGCCACGCATCCGCCTCATCTTCATTGCATCCCGGCGGTGGCGCCAGCCGGCCGGATGGCCGATGCGGCACGCCGCTCCACCGAATACCGAACGCCATGGCTTTGCTCAATATTCTTCATTACCCCGACAAGCGGCTGCACAAGGTCGCCAAACCCGTCGACAAGGTCGACGACCGGATCCGCAAGCTCGTCGCCGACATGGCCGAGACCATGTACGCGGCGCCCGGCATCGGCCTGGCGGCCACGCAGGTCGACGTGCACGAGCGCGTGATCGTGATCGACGTCTCCGAGGAGAAGAACGAGCTGCGCGCGTTCATCAACCCGGAGATCGTGTGGTCGAGCGACGCGAAGCAGATCTACGAAGAGGGTTGCCTGTCGGTGCCCGGCATCTACGACGAAGTCGAACGCCCCGACCACGTGCGCGTGCGCGCGCTCAACGAGCAGGGCGAGACGTTCGAGCTCGACTGCGAAGGCCTGCTCGCCGTGTGCGTCCAGCACGAGATGGATCACCTGATGGGCCGCGTATTCGTCGAATACCTGTCGCCGCTCAAGCAGACGCGCATCAAGACGAAGATGAAGAAACTCGAACGCGCGATGTGATGCGCGTACGCCCAGCCCGACCCCGAACGCTGTCATGACCCATACGTTGCGCGTGATTTTTGCCGGCACGCCGGAATTCGCCGCGGCTGCCCTCGCCGCGATCCACGAGGCCGGTTTCCCGGTGCCGCTCGTGCTCACCCAGCCCGATCGCCCGGCCGGCCGCGGGATGAAACTCCAGGCGAGCGCGGTGAAGCGCTACGCCGTCGAGCACGGGATGACCGTCGCGCAGCCGCCGTCGCTGCGCCGCGCGGGCAAGTATCCGGCGGAGGCGGCCGACGCGATCGAGCTGCTGCGCACGACGCCGCACGACGTGATGGTGGTGGCCGCGTACGGCCTGCTGCTGCCGCAGGAGGTGCTCGACATCCCGCGCGCCGGCTGCATCAACATCCACGCGTCGCTGCTGCCGCGCTGGCGCGGCGCCGCACCGATCCATCGCGCGATCGAAGCGGGCGACGCCGAGACCGGCGTCACGCTGATGCAGATGGATGCCGGCCTCGACACCGGCGCGATGATCGACGAGGCGCGCATCGCGATCGCGCCCGACGATACGACCGCGACGCTGCACGACCGGCTCGCCGCCGACGGCGCGCGACTGATCGTCGACGCGCTCGTGCGGCTCGAGCGCGACGGCGCGCTGCCGGCGACGCCGCAGCCGGCCGACGGCGTGAGCTACGCGGAAAAGATCGGCAAGCACGAAGCGGCGCTCGACTGGCGCAAGCCCGCCGACGTGCTCGCGCGGCAGGTGCGTGCGTTCGATCCGTTCCCGGGCGGCGTCGCGACGCTCGACGGCGCGGCCATCAAGCTGTGGGCGGCCGAGCCCGTGGCGGCGCGCGGCGACGCGGCGCCCGGCACGATCGTCGAGGCCGCGCCGGAAGGCGTGGTGGTCGCATGCGGCAGCGGCGCGCTGCGCGTCACGCAGTTGCAGAAGCCGGGCGGCAAGCGGCTGCCCGCGCGCGAATTCCTCGCCGGTTCGCCGCTCGCCGCGGGCCAGCGTTTCGCGCTGCCCGACATCGACTGACACGGCCTGAGCGCCATTCGACCGGATTCGCCGGCCCCGCGCAACTGGCCGGACGGCCGAGTCGCGCGGGGCCGCAGGCACGCGTAGAATTTCCCTGCGCTTTCCGGTTTCGAGGTTTTCATGTTCGGCATCGTCCATTTCGGCTTCTTCGTGTTCGCGGTTTTCCTGCTGAACATCACGCCCGGCCCCGACACGGCCTACATCATCGGCCGCAGCGTCGCGCAGGGGCGCGGCGCGGGGCTGATGTCGGCGTTCGGTATTTCGGCCGGCTGCTGCGTCCACGCGCTCGCATGCGCATTCGGCCTGACCGCGCTGCTGGCCGCGTCGGCAACCGCGTTCACGGTGATCAAGCTGGTCGGCGCCGCGTATCTGATCTATCTCGGCGTGCGGATGATCGTCGCGAAGCAGGCCGCCGCGCCGTCGGGCGCCGAAGCCACGCACGCCGCGGCCGCCAGGCCGCTGCGGCAGCTGTTCATGCAGGGTTTCTGGACCAACGTGCTGAATCCGAAGGTCGTGCTGTTCTTCGTGTCGTTCTTTCCGCAGTTCGTGTCGGCCGACAGTCCGCACAAGGCGTGGGCATTCCTGACCCTCGGCGCGGTGTTCGTCGCGATGAGCACGGTCTGGACGAGCGTCGTCGCGTGGGTGGCGGGCAGCGTCACGCAGCGCTTCGCCGGCAAGCCGGGCGTCAAGAAGTGGCTCGACCGCACGGTCGGCAGCGCTTTCGTCGGCCTCGGCCTTCGTCTGGCGAGCGCGCAACGCTGAGATTGAATTTTTCCGGCGAGACCTTATCTAACAAATCGCTTACAATTTTCCGCCGTGCGCTGTCATGCGCGGCGGGTCCCCTGACGGATAAGGAGTGGGTATGTTCAATTGGGTCAAAACGGCGATGCTGATGGCCGCGATCACGGCCCTGTTCATCGTGATCGGCGGGATGATCGGCGGCTCGCGCGGCATGACGATCGCGCTGCTGTTCGCGCTCGGCATGAATTTCTTCTCGTACTGGTTCTCCGACAAGATGGTGCTGCGCATGTACAACGCGCAGGAAGTCGACGAGAGCACGGCGCCGCAGTTCTACCGGATGGTGCGCGAGCTGGCCACGCGCGCGAATCTGCCGATGCCGCGCGTCTACCTGATCAACGAGGACGCGCCGAACGCGTTCGCGACGGGCCGCAACCCCGAGCACGCGGCGGTCGCGGCGACGACGGGCATCCTGCGCGTGCTGTCGGAGCGCGAGATGCGCGGCGTGATGGCGCACGAGCTCGCGCACGTGAAGCACCGCGACATCCTGATCTCGACGATCACCGCGACGATGGCGGGCGCGATTTCGGCGCTCGCGAACTTCGCGATGTTCTTTGGCGGGCGCGACGAGAACGGCCGGCCGGCCAACCCGATCGCGGGTATCGCGGTCGCGCTGCTCGCCCCGATCGCAGGCGCCTTGATCCAGATGGCGATTTCGCGGGCCCGCGAGTTCGAGGCCGACCGCGGCGGCGCGCAGATTTCCGGCGATCCGCAGTCGCTGGCCACCGCACTCGACAAGATCCATCGCTACGCGGCGGGCATCCCGTTCCAGGCGGCCGAGGCGCATCCGGCCACCGCGCAGATGATGATCATGAACCCGCTGCACGGCGGTGGCCTGCAGAACCTGTTCTCGACGCACCCGGCCACCGAGGAGCGCATCGCGCGCCTGATGGAGATGGCGCGCACCGGCCGCTTCGATTGATGCCCCGGCGTAGCGCGCGGCCGTTGCCGCGCGCAGGCCGCTCCGCCACCCCGCATGCTCCGCGCTGCGGGGTGTTTCATTTGTGCGCGCCGTAAAGGGGCCAAAGGGGGCGGCATGGTCGCACGCTACAATGCGCGGTTTGGGATCGCAGGGCCACCTGGCGGCCGCGATCCCGCCGTTTGCCGCCGCTGCTTGCCGCATTGGTTTGTCGCACCCGATTGTGGCGCTTGTTTGCCGATTCCGCACCGATGACACGACCCCGTTTTTCCGCTCCGACTTCTTCCGGCCGCCCGGCGCGCCTGTCCGCGCTGCACCTGGCGCCCGATTCGCTCGGCTTCGCGCTCGACGCGGCCGCGCAGGCGGTCGATGCGGTGCGACGCGGCACCGCGTTGCCGGCGGCGCTGTCGGCGGTGTTCGCGCAGATGCCGTCCGGTGCGCAGGCGCTCGCGCGCGGCGCGACGCAGGACGTCGCCTACCGGACGATGCGCCGCCTCGGCAGCGCGGACTGGCTGATCGGCAAGTTCATCGACAAGGCGCCGCCCGCGCACGTGCACGCGGTGCTCGCCGGCGCGTTCGCGCTGCTGCTCGACCCGGCGGACGAGGCCGCGTACCCGGCGTTCACGGTGGTCGACCAGGCCGTCACGGTCATCGGTGCGCGGCGCGAGTTCGCATTCGCGAAGGGGATGGTCAACGCGGTGCTGCGCCGTTTCCTGCGTGAGCGCGACGCACTCGCCGCGGCGATGCAGGACGACCCGGTCGCGCACTGGAACTACCGCGCGTGGTGG
Organism: Burkholderia sp. MSMB2157WGS; assembly: GCF_001532755.1. Taxonomy (NCBI): domain Bacteria; kingdom Pseudomonadati; phylum Pseudomonadota; class Betaproteobacteria; order Burkholderiales; family Burkholderiaceae; genus Burkholderia; species Burkholderia sp. MSMB2157WGS. The sequence goes on from NZ_LPJG01000002.1 coordinate 60,338, forward strand.
GTCGATGCGGTGAAGCGCGCATGGCCGGACGCGTGGCAGGCGATCCTCGCGGCCGGCGAGCGTCAGGGGCCGTTGACGCTGCGCGTGAATGCGCGTCGCGCGAGCGTCGATGCGTATCTCGACACGTTGCGCGCAAGCGGGATCGACGCGACCGCGATCGGCCGGCATGCGGTGCGGCTCGCATCGGCGCTGCCGGTGGATCGCATTCCGGGATTCGCCGACGGCGTGGTGTCGGTGCAGGACGCCGGCGCGCAGCTCGCGGCCGAATGGCTCGGCGCGCGCGACGGCATGCGCGTGCTCGACGCGTGCGCGGCGCCCGGCGGCAAGACCGGCCATATTCTCGAGCTCGCCGATGCGGACGTCGTGGCGCTCGAAAGCGACGCGACGCGCGCGGCGCGCATCGGCGAGAATCTCGTGCGCCTGTCGCTCGCAGCGAACGTGTGCGTCGGCGACGCGGGCACGCCGCACGCGTGGTACGACGGGCGCCCGTTCGATCGCATCCTGGCCGACGTGCCGTGCTCGGCGTCCGGTATCGTGCGGCGGCATCCCGACATCCGTTGGCTGCGCCGCGAGGCCGACATCCCGGCGCTCGTCGCGGAGCAGCGTCGCATCCTGTCGGCGCTGTGGCCGCTCGTGAAGCCGGGCGGCGAACTGCTTTACGTGACCTGTTCGATCTTTCCTGAGGAAGGCGAATGGCAGGCCCGCTGGTTTGAAGCGGCCTGCGAAGATGCGGTACGATTGGACGCCCCTGGCCAACTGCTGCCGGGCGGCGTGCAGGGGCGGGCGGCCGCCGGCGCACTCGACCAGAACATCGATCACGACGGATTTTTCTACGCGCGGTTTCAGAAACGGTGACGATCAAACACCTTTTTCCATTTCGGCTCGCGGTCGTCTTGCTGGTCGCGTTGACGCTGTGCCTGGCCGTCGTCCGGCCGGCGCATGCCGAATCGATCGCCGTGCAGCGCGCGTCGCTTCAGTCGGACGGAAGCGGCTGGAGCCTGGACGCGCGTTTCGACTTCGAGCTGAATCCGAGCCTCGAGGATGCCGTCAACAAGGGCATCCCGCTTTACTTCACGACCGACTTCGAACTGAGCCGCGCGCGCTGGTACTGGTTCGACGAGCAGCCGGTGTCGGTCACGCAGACGATCCGCCTGTCGTTCCAGCCGCTCACGCGCGAGTATCGCGTGTCGACGGGCGGCCTGCAGCTCGGCTTCCCGTCGCTGAAGGATGCGCTCGCGGTGGTCCGCCACATCACGTCGTGGCACGTGATCGACCGCAACCAGGTGCGCGCGGGCGAAACCTACACGGCATCGGTGCGGATGCAGCTCGATACGGCGCTGATGCCGAAGCCGTTCCAGGTCGATGCCGTGAACAACCGCGACTGGACGCTCGGGTCGGACTGGAAGCGCTTCAACTTCACGGTGACCGAACGTGCTAAATAAAGTACGCCGCGCGGCCAGCGGGAAGAGCCTCCTCATCCGCGTGATCGTCTCGACCGTCGCGCTGACCGCGCTGCTGCTGCTCGTCCTGCTCGCGGCCGCGAGCGCGAACACCGAATTCTTCGACCGCTACTACTCGTGGCTGTACGCGACGAACATCGTCGTCGCGCTGGTGTTCCTGCTCGTGGTGCTCGGGCTGATCGGGATGATCGTCGTGCGCCTGCGCAAGGGCAAGTTCGGCACGCGGCTGCTCGCGAAGCTCGCGGTGTTCTTCGCGCTCGTCGGCGTGGTGCCGGGCGGGATCATCTACGTCGTGTCGTACCAGTTCGTGTCGCGCAGTATCGAGTCGTGGTTCGACGTGAACGTCGAGACGGCGCTGACGGCCGGGCTGAACCTCGGCCGCGGGATGCTCGATGCGTCGCTGTCCGATCTGCAGACGAAGGCGCGGCTGATGTCCGACCAGCTCGCGAGCGTCGATGCGAACACGAACGGCACGACGCTCACGCTGCTGCGGCTGCGCGACCAGTTCGGCGTGCAGGACGCGACGATCGTCGAGCCGAGCCGCGGCGGCTCGGGCGCGGCGCCCGACCTGCACATCGTCGCGCAGGCGTCGGGCAATTTCGCGGCGCTGATTCCGGACGACCTGCCGACGCCGCTGATGCTGAGCCAGGCGCGCGAACACGGCGCGTATGCGGCGATCGAGGGCGAAGTCGACGGCGACCCGCGCGCACATGGCGCGAAGGGCGCGCTGCGGCTGCGCGTCGTGCGGCCGATTCCCGACGCGACGACGTCGCTGCTGCAGCCGGCGGAGCGGTTCCTGCAGCTCACGCAGCCGGTGCCGCCGACGCTCGCGCACAACGCGGACGCCGTGCAGCGCGCGTACCGCGAGTACCAGGAAAAGTCGCTCGGCCGCACGGGCCTGCGCAAGATGTACATCGGCACGCTGACGCTCGCGCTGTTCCTCGCGACCTTCATCGCGATGATGCTCGCGCTCGCGCTCGGCCAGCAGCTCGCGCGGCCGCTGTTCCTGCTCGCGCAGGGCACGAAGGAGATCACGGAAGGCGACTACACGCCGAAGCGCGAGATCAAGACGCGCGACGAGCTCGGCTTCCTCACGCAGTCGTTCAACGCGATGACGCGCCAGTTGTCCGAGGCGCGGCTCGCGGTCGAGAAGAACCGCATCGCGCTCGAGCATTCGAAGACGTATCTCGAGAGCATCCTCGCGAACCTGACGGCCGGCGTGTTCGTGCTCGACCGCCAGTTCCGGCTGACGACGGCCAATCGCGGCGCCGAGCGGATCTTCCGGCAACCGTTCAACTCGCTGATCGGCACGACGCTCGACCGGATCGGCGTGGCCGCCGGGTTCGGCGCGATGGTGCGCAAGGCGTTCGCCGATCGCGAGGCGGCGTCCGACGGCGGCAGCGGCGATCGCGGCCACTGGCAGCAGCAGTTCGCGATCGAGGTGCCGGGCGAAACCGAGCCGCTGACGCTGCTCGTGCGCGGCACGCGCCTCGTGTCGACGGTCGAGGGGCAGGCCGACGATCCGCAGACGTCCGGTTACGTCGTCGTGTTCGACGACATCTCCGACGTGATTTCCGCACAGCGTTCGGTCGCGTGGGGCGAGGTCGCGCGGCGGCTCGCGCACGAGATCAAGAATCCGCTGACGCCGATCCAGCTGTCGGCCGAGCGGCTGCAGATGAAGCTGTCCGACAAGCTCGCCCCGCCCGACGCGGACGTGCTCAAGCGCGGCGCGACGATGATCGTGAACCAGGTGGCCGCGATGAAGCGGATGGTCGACGATTTCCGCGAATACGCGCGCACGCCGCCGGCGGTGCTCGCGAACCTGCAGTTGAACGAACTGGCGAGCGAGGTGCTCGGGCTGTACGGCGTCGGCGAAGGCAAGAGCGCGATCGTCGCCGAGCTCGCGCCGTCGCTGCCGGTGATTCGCGGCGACGCGACGCAATTGCGCCAGGTGATTCACAACCTGCTGCAGAATGCGCAGGATTCGGTCGCGGAGTCCGCGCATCCGCGTGTGTTGATCGAAACCAAGACAGTAGAATATGGCGACCCCGACGCCGAGGGCAAAACGCGCGTCGCGGTACGTCTGACCGTGTCCGACAACGGGCCCGGTTTTCCGGCACGCATCCTGACGCGCGCGTTCGAGCCTTACGTGACGACGAAGGCGAAGGGCACGGGGCTCGGGCTGGCCACGGTCAAGAAAATCGTTGACGAGCACGGCGCGCGGATCGATCTGCGCAATCGCATGCACGGCGAGACCGTCGAGGGTGCGCAGGTGTCGATCCTCTTCCTGCAGATGGCGAGCGATACGCCAGGCGCCGAATCCGGTGCACAGGACGGGGCGGCTTCCGCCAAGACAAAAGCAAGTGAGCAGACAAAGGCAGCGTAAATGGCAACCATCCTGGTGGTAGATGATGAAATGGGCATCCGGGAATTGCTCTCGGAGATCCTCAGCGATGAAGGACATGTCGTCGAGGCGGCGGAGAACGCGCAGGCCGCGCGGGAATACCGGCTGAATCAGGCGCCCGATCTCGTGCTGCTCGATATCTGGATGCCCGATACCGACGGCGTCACGCTGCTCAAGGAATGGGCGGCGCAGGGGCTGCTGACGATGCCCGTGATCATGATGTCCGGGCACGCGACGATCGATACCGCCGTCGAGGCGACCAAGATCGGCGCGCTCGATTTCCTCGAGAAACCGATTGCGCTGCAGAAGTTGCTGAAGGCCGTCGAGCACGGTCTCGCACGCGGCGCGGCGCCGGTGTCTGCGAACGCGGCGGCGAAGGCGGGCGGCGGGCAGGCCGCGGGGCCGGCGGCGGTCGCGTCGGCGGCGGCGCTGCCGACGCTCGGCGACGACATGGCGTCGGCGCTCGGCCTCGCGGGCCAGACGGCCGCGATCCCGTTCGACATCCCGTTGCGGGAAGCGCGCGATGCGTTCGAGCGCGCGTACTTCGAATATCACCTCGCGCGCGAGAACGGCAGCATGACGCGCGTCGCGGAGAAGACGGGCCTCGAGCGCACGCACCTGTATCGCAAGCTCAAGCAGCTCGGCGTCGAGCTCGGCAAGAAGCCGTCCGAAGGCGCGCTGTAAAATATTTTGCGAAAGCACTTGCTCGGGGACCAATAGCTCGATATACTTTCATTCTTCGTTGGCCCGGTAGCTCAGTTGGTAGAGCAGCGGATTGAAAATCCGCGTGTCGATGGTTCGATTCCGTCCCAGGCCACCAGCATTTAAAACCCCAAGAATCGGAAGGTTCTTGGGGTTTTTCGTTTGTGGTGGGTATTGCGTGTCGTGGGCGGCGGGCCCGGCAGCATTCGCCGGAGCATGATAAAATCCGTGCCCGCTCAATGACTTAGCGCATCGCTTCATGCGCATGGCAGGCTGCCCGCGGTGCGCCCGCCGTGGCGCGCGGCAACGATGCCGCGCGATGAGCGGTATAAGCGCGCCGCCGCATTCGCGGCCGACCGCGCTGCCTATACTGGTCGAGCCGGCGCAGGCCGGCCGCGTCGGGCCGCCCGGCGGCAGCCGGCCTCGGGGCGCAGTGCGACGCGAGCCTACACATTCACGGAGTATCACGGTGATTCGGACAGACGCTAAAGACGGCGCGCTCGTGTTGTTTTCCGGCGGGCAGGACTCCGCCACGTGCGTGGCATGGGCCCTCGAGCGCTACCAGACGGTCGAGACGCTCGGTTTCGATTACGGCCAGCGCCATCGCGTCGAACTCGAGTGTCGCGAAGGCGTGCGCGAAGCGCTGAAGCGCAAGTTTCCCGCGTGGTCGGACCGGCTCGGCGACGATCACATGATCGACCTGTCGGTGCTCGGCGCGATCAGCGATACCGCGATGACGCGCACGATCGAGATCGAGACGGCGGCAAACGGCCTGCCGAACACGTTCGTGCCGGGCCGCAACCTGATGTTCATGACGATCGCCGCGGCGATCGCCTATCGCCGCGGGCTGCGCGTGCTGGTCGGCGGGATGTGCGAGACCGACTTTTCGGGCTATCCCGACTGCCGCGACGACACGATGAAGGCGCTGCAGGTCGCGCTGAATCTCGGGATGGATACGCGCATGGTGCTCGAGACGCCGCTGATGTGGCTCGACAAGGCGCAGACGTGGCAGCTCGCCGAACAGCTCGGCGGCGAGACGCTCGTCGAACTGATCCGCGTCGAGACGCACACGTGCTACGTGGGCGAGCGCGCGGAACTGCACGACTGGGGCTTCGGCTGCGGCGAATGCCCGGCCTGCAAGCTGCGCAAGCGCGGCTACGAGGCTTACCTGAAGGGCGAGCGCGTGACCGAAGCGCCGCTGTGACGCGGCTGCGCGGGCAGCGCTTGATGGACAACGGATTCTGATCGACAACGAGCGGCGCAAGCCGGACGAAGCACGATGACTTACGCGGTCAAGGAAATTTTCTACACGTTGCAGGGCGAGGGCGCGAATGCGGGCCGGCCGGCCGTGTTCTGCCGGTTCGCCGGCTGCAACCTGTGGTCGGGCCGCGAAGAGGATCGTGCGGAGGCCGTGTGCCGCTTCTGCGATACGGACTTCGTCGGCACCGACGGCGAGAACGGCGGCAAGTTCAAGGACGCCGCGTCGCTCGTCGCGACGATCGCCGGCCTGTGGCCGGACGGCGAAGCGCACCGCTTCGTCGTCTGCACGGGCGGCGAGCCGATGTTGCAGCTCGACCAGCCGCTCGTCGACGCGCTGCATGCGGCGGGCTTCGAGATCGCGATCGAGACCAACGGTTCGCTGCCGGTGCTCGAATCGATCGACTGGATCTGCGTGAGCCCGAAGGCCGATGCGCCGCTCGTCGTCACGAAGGGCAACGAACTGAAGGTCGTCGTTCCGCAGGACAACCAGCGGCTGGCCGACTACGCGAAGCTCGATTTCGCGTATTTTCTCGTGCAGCCGATGGACGGCCCGTCGCGCGACCTCAACACGAAGCTCGCGATCGACTGGTGCAAGCGTCATCCGCAGTGGCGGCTGTCGATGCAGACCCATAAATATCTGAACATTCCCTGAGCCACGGCTTTTGACATCGTGCTGATTACCCGAAAACTCGAATTCGACGCGGGCCACCGCATTCCCGATCACCGCAGCCAGTGCAGGAACCTGCACGGCCATCGCTACGTGCTCGAAATCACGCTGCGCGGCGATCTCGTCGATACCGAGGGGGCGCCCGACCGCGGCATGGTGATGGATTTCGCCGACGTGAAGGCGCTCGCGGTCGAGCATCTCGTCAGCAAGTGGGATCACGCGTTCCTGGTCTATGCGCGCGACGAGGTCGTGCGCTCGTTCCTCGAGCAGATGGCCGACCACAAGACCGTCGTGCTCGATCGGATTCCGACCGTCGAGAACCTCGCGGCGATCGCGTTCGACCTCCTCGCGAACGTGTACGACGCGCACTACGGCGTGAACCTGCGCCTCGAGCGCGTGCGCCTGTACGAAACGCCGAACTGCTGGGCCGACGTCGAGCGCCAGCCCGGCCGCTGACCCTGCCCTCCCGAGAGGCAGCCCCGCCGTCCGGCGTGGGCCGCCTCGTCGCCGCCGCCGGCTAGCCTTCCTCCGCGCCGTGCCGGTACGGCTTCCACCGTCTGTTCCCGCATCGAGCACCCCGCCGCGCTATGATCGTCGTGCGGCACCGAAAAACGCTCGCGTGAGCGATTGCGCGGCCCGCTGTCAGATCGGCCGGCCCGATCCGACTCACGTTCTCCGGCGCGCGGTCCGTCGCCGCCGCCATGCTTCGATTGCCCGGCGCCGCGCGTTTCGCTTCGCCTGTTGCTTGTCCCGTTCGATTGCCGTTCCGTTCCGGAGGCCGTATCGATGAGCACGCTCACCAATTCCCTCAAACAACGCCTGCGCGACGGCGACGAGCCGCTGTACGGCCTGTGGCTGTCGCTCGGCAGCGACTCGGCCGCGGAAGCGCTCGCGCATGCCGGTTACGACTGGCTCTGCATCGACATGGAGCATGCGCCGAACGACAGTCGCGACGTGGCGTCGCAACTGCGCGCGATCGCCGCGGCGCACCTGCCGAGCGAGCCGGTCGTGCGCGTGCCGGCGCGGGAGCCGTGGCTCGTGAAGCGCGCGCTCGACGCCGGCGCGCGCACGCTGATGTTTCCGTGTATCGAGACGCCCGACGACGCCGCGCACGCGGTGCGGCTCACGCGCTTTCCGTCGCGCGAATCGCCCGACGGGCTGCGCGGGGTCGCAGGCATGGTGCGCGCGGCGGCGTTCGGCATGCGCCGCGACTACCTGCAGACGGCGAATGCGCAGGTCGCGGTGATCGTGCAGGTCGAATCGGCGCGCGGCGTCGACGAAGTCGAGCGGATCGCGGCGACGCCCGGCGTCGATTGCCTGTTCGTCGGCCCGGCCGATCTCGCGGCGAGCCTCGGGCATCTCGGCGATATCCGCCACCCGGACGTCGAAACCGCGATGGCGCGCGTGCTCGCGGCCGGCAAGCAGGCCGGCGTCGCGGTCGGCATCTTCGCCGGCGACACGGCGGCCGCGCGCCAGTATCGCGAGGCCGGTTACCGGATGATCACGGTGTCGGCCGACGTGAGCTGGCTGCTGCGCGCGACGCGGCAGGCGTTGCAGGAGGTACGGTCATGAACGGCACAGACGGTGCGTGCCGCCGGCGCGCGCGGATCGGGACGATGGTCGGCCTGTGGGCCGTGTGTGCGGCCGCCGCCGCGCAGGGCGCGCCGCAAGCGAAGCCCGATCCGTCGCACGAGACGCAATCGGCGGTCGCCGACTACAACGCCGGCGACTATCGCGCGGCGCTGGTGCAATTCCACGACGCGGCCGAGCGCGGCGATCGCCTTGCGCAGTTCAACTACGCGATGATGCTGCTGACCGGGGAAGGCGTGACGGCGAACGTCGACGAAGGGCTGCGCTGGCTGAAGCGCGCGGCGGACGCGAACATGTCGCATGCGCAGTACGTGTACGGCCGGATGTTCGACGACGGCGAGTTCGTCGCGCGCAACCCGGCCGAAGCGCATCGCTGGTTCCTGCGGGCCGCGAAGCAGGGGCACGTGCAGGCCGAGCTGTCGCTCGCGAACCAGTTCCTCGACGGGCGCGGCACGCCGCGCGACAACCGGCAGGCATTCGCGTGGTACAAGCAGGCCGCCGACGCGGGCGAGCCCATCGCGCAGTACGTGACCGCGTCGTTCTACGAGCGCGGCGGCGACGGCGTCGCGCAGAACCTGAACATCGCACGCGCGTATTACGCGGCGGCAGCCGCGCAGGGCGACGAGACGGCCGGGCTGAAATTCAAGGAGTTGAGCGCGCGGCTGAAGGCGCCGACGCCGGCGTCGGGCGCCGGCGCGGAACAAGGCAAGCCGCACGCGCCGCCGCCGTAAGCGGCCCGCGCCCAAGCCATCCAGGCGGTTCATCGAAACACGCCCCAAAAGGTTGGATCGAGTCCAATCCTTGGGGCGCAGCTCACACCGGCATCGTCGTTTCCGAGCGCCGCGGTGCGGGCCGCGCGCTCAGCTTTTCATCAGCCGCCGCTGCCGCCCGACGCTCATGATCATCCCGATCGCGATGCCGAGCGTCGTGAGCGCGGTGCCGCCGTAACTCATGAACGGCAGCGGCACGCCGACGACCGGCAGCACGCCGCTCACCATCCCGATGTTGACGAACGCGTAGACGAAGAACGCGAGCGTGAGCGAGCCCGCGAGCAGCCGGCCGAACAGCGTCGCGCCCTGCGCGGCGATGTAGAGCCCGCGCGCGATCAGCGCCATGTACAGCGTCAGCAGCACGAGGCCGCCGGCGAGCCCCCATTCCTCGGAGAACACCGCGAAGATGAAGTCGGTGTGCTTCTCCGGAATGAATTCGAGGTGCGCCTGCGTGCCTTTCAGGTAGCCCTTGCCGAGCACGCCGCCCGAGCCGATCGCGATCACGGCCTGGATCGTGTGGAAGCCCTTGCCGAGCGGGTCGGACGTCGGGTCGAGCAGCGTGCACACACGGTGCTTCTGGTAATCGTGCATCAGCGGCCACTGCACTTCGGGCTGGCAGATGCGCTCCTCGAACACGGCGATCGAGCCGACCGCGATCACGCCCGCGACGAGCACCGGCACGATCAGCTTGAACGACAGGCCGGCGAGGTAGATCACGAAGAAGCCGGCCGCGAACACGAGCAGGCCCGTGCCGAGGTCGGGCTGCTTCGCGATCAGCCCGACCGGCACCAGCAGGATCCCGAACGCGGCGACGAAGTCGTACCAGCGCAGCCCGCCTTCGCGACGCTGGTAGTACCACGCGAGCATCAGCGGCGTCGCGATCTTGAGGATTTCCGACGGCTGGATCACGACGCCGACGTTCAGCCAGCGCTTCGCGCCCTTCTTGGTCATCCCGAACAGCGCGACGGCGATCAGCAGCGTGACCCCGAACGTGTAGAGCGGGACCGCGAAGCGCATCAGCGTGGTCGGCGGGATGTTGGCGATCACCCACATCAGCACGAACGTCAGCAGGATGTTGCGCAACTGGTCCTCGACGCGGCCCGGCACGTCGATCGACGCGCTGTACAGCGTGACGATGCCGACGCACAGCAGCAGGAACACGATGAGCGCGAGCGGGCGGTCGAACCCCGCGAACATCTGCTTGATCTTGTCGAGCCAGGCGCGCTTGTCGAATTGCATGCCTTTCTCCGTCAATGAGCGGTGCCGGCGTCCGCCGCTTTCGCGGGGGCCGTCGCACGGTGGTTGTCGTCCCGCGGCGTGGCGACGAGCGGCTGCGCGTCGCTCGCGGGCCGGCGCGGCCGGTGCGGGCGCCGGATCGGCGGCAGGCTCGCGGCCATCGGCGCCGCGGCGCTCGCGTCGGCCGGCGGCGTGGCAGTGGCGCCGGCGTCGGCCGTGCCGGAGGCCGCCGATGCGGCCGATGCCGCCTCGGCCGCACTGGCCGCCGACGGCACGACCGGCTGCGGCAGCGCGGTGAAGCCGGCCGCGATGGTGGCGGGCTTCGAGGTGTCGCCGACCACGGGCGCGCTCACCGGCTCGGTGGCCGACGCCGCGGCGGCTACGGCCGCGGCCTCGTTCTTCGGGTTCTGGCGCTCGACCAGGTAGTAGTCGAGCACGCGACGCGCGATCGGGCCGGCGGCCTGGGCGCCCCAGCCGCCGTTTTCGACGACCAGCGCGACGGCGATCTGCGGGTGGTCGACCGGCGCGTACGCGATGAACAGCGCGTGGTCGCGCAGATGTTCGGCGAGCAGGTGCCCCTTGTAGTTCGAGCCCTGCAGCGAGAACACCTGCGCGGTGCCGGTCTTGCCGGCGGCGAGGTACGGCGCGCCGCGGAACACCTTGTACGCGGTGCCGGACGGGTTCTCGATCACGTTCTCCATCCCGCGCTTCACGACGTCGATGTCGGCCGCCTTCAGCGGGATCACGTCGCTTTCCTTCGGCACGGTCAGGTGGCGTGCACGCGAGATCGGATCCTCGACTTCCTTCACGAGGTGAGGCTTCATCACGACGCCGTTGTTCGCGAGCGTCGCGGTCGCGTGCGCGAGCTGCAGGATCGTGAACGAGTTGTAGCCCTGGCCGATCCCGAGGCTGATCGTCTCGCCGTCGAACCACTTCTGCTGCGCGGCCTTCTTGAACGCCTTCTTCTTCCAGTCGGTCGACGGCAGGATCCCGCGCGCCTCGCCCTGGATGTCGATACCGGTGATCTGGCCGAAGCCGAACGGCTTCATGAAGTTCGCGATCGCGTTCACGCCGAGGTCGCGCGCGAGCATGTAGAAGTAGGTGTCGTTCGACACCATGATCGCCTTGTTCATGTCGACCCAGCCCTGGCCCGAGCGCACGTCGTTGCGGAACGTGTGGCCGCCGAACGTGAAGTAGCCGGGATCCTGGAAGCCCCAGCCCGGCGTGCGCTTGCCGAGCGTCAGGCCGGCCAGCGCCATGAACGGCTTGTACGTCGAGCCGGGCGGGTAGGTGCCGTGCAGCGGGCGGTTCAGCAGCGGCTTGTCGGGCGAGTTGTTCAGTTCGTCCCAGGTCTGCTGGTCGATGCCGTCGACGAACGAATTCGGGTCGAAGCTCGGCGACGACACGAACGCGAGCACGTCGCCCGTCTTCGGCTCGATCGCGACGAGTGCGCCGCGCTTGCCCGCGAACGCCTGCTCGGCAACCTGCTGCAGCCCGATGTCGAGCGACAGCACGAGGTTGTTGCCGGGCGTCGCCTGCGTGCGCGACAGCGTGCGCACCGGCCGGCCGCCGGCCGTCACCTCGACTTCCTCGAAGCCGGTCAGCCCGTGCAGCTCGGTTTCGTAGCTCTGCTCGACGCCGATCTTGCCGATGTAGTCGGTGCCCTTGTAGTTGTTCGCGTCGCGGCGCGGATCGTAGTGTTCCTGGTCGCTGTCGTTGTCGTCGCTCATCGCGTCGATGCGATCCTGGTCGCGCTTCGAGATCCGGCCGATGTAGCCGATCACGTGCGCGGCCGTCATGCCGAGCGGGTACTGGCGGAACAGCCGCGCGCGCACGTCGACGCCGGGGAACCGGAAACGCTGCGCGGTGAAGCGCGCGACTTCGGCGTCGGTGAGCCGCGTGCGGATCGGCAGGCTCTCGAAGTTCTTCGAGTCTTCCTGCAGCTTCTTGAAGCGGCGGCGGTCGCGTGCGTCGATCGGGACGATCTCGGACAGCTTGTCGATCGTGTTGTCGAGCGTGTCGTCGAGCTTCGACGGCGTGATCTCGAGCGTGTACGCCGAGTAGTTCTTCGCGAGGATCACGCCGTTGCGATCGGTGATGATCCCGCGGTTCGGCACGATCGGCGCGACCGAGATGCGGTTTTCCTCGGCCTGCAGCGCGTATTTGCCGTGCTGCATCAGCTGCAGGTAGAAGAAGCGGCTCGCGAGCAGCCCGAAGCAGACGAACACGAACACGCCCGCCGCCGCGACGCGCAGGCGGAACCTCGAGAGCTGCTGTTGGGTGTCGTTGAATTCGGTCATTTAAGGGCAATCTGGCCCGTGCGCGGGCGCGGGCGAGGTGCCGCCCCGGGGCACGGCGCGCGGCGGGCGTGGGGGCGGCGGGTATTCAAGGTCGGTCCGGCTCAGATCGGGCGCGTATCGTCCGGGTCGACCGGGCGGCGTTGCGGCATCAGCAGCAGATGGCTCGCGATCGGCCACAGCGCGGCTTCGACGAAACCGTCGACCAGATAGCGCCAACCGGGGAACGCGGCGCCCATCAGCAGGCGGATCACGAACGGGACGAGCTGCGCGCCGACCAGCAGCGGCGTGACGTACAGCACCTGCACGCCGATCGGCATCCACAGCACGCGGCGGTGGATCGTGATCGCGCCGTACGACAGCAGCGTATAGGCGAGCGCGTGCTCGCCGAGCAGCCCCGCGTCATGCACGTCCATCAGGATGCCGAGCGCGAACGCGACGCCCATCCCGACCTTGCGCGGCTGGTGGATGTTCCAGAACAGCAGCACGAGCGCGACGAAGTCGGGCACGCCGGGCAGGCGGCCCCACGGCATCAGGTTCAGCAGGAACGCGGCGGCGAGGCTGAAGACGATGAAGTACGGATTGACCGGCTGCAGGATGTATTGCGGGCGGTTCATCGCTGGGCTCCCGATTGCCCGGCGGCGGGCTTGGCCGGCGCGGCGGGGGCGGCCGGCGCCGGCTTCGCGACGGCGGGCTGCGCCGCGGCGGCCGGTTTCGCGTTCGCGTCGGCCTTGTCGGCTTTCTCGGCCTTCGCGGCGGCTTTCGCGCCCTTCTTGCCCTTCGCGTTCTTGTCGGCGGCGGGATCGGGCTCGGCCGGGCGCGGCGGGATGTCGTTCCGGTAATGCAGCACGAGCATCTGGCGCGCGCCGCGCACGGCCGCGACCGGGGCGCAGGTCACGCGGGCGAACGCGGTATCGGCGAGCTTGTCGACGCGCACGACCTTCGCGACCGGCAGGCCGGGCGGATAGACGCCGTCGAGGCCGCTCGTGACGAGCTCGTCGCCGGCGACGAGATCCGCGCTCGTCGGCACGAAACGCAGGTCGAGCGAATCGCCCTTCGGCGTGCCGTAGATCACGCTGCGCAGGCCGGTGCGCAGCACCTGCACGGGAATCGCGAGATCGCGGTCGGTGACCAGCGTGACTTCGGATTGCAGCGGGAACACGCGCGTGACCTGGCCGACCACGCCGTCCTCGCTGACGACGGGCGAGCCGTCCTGGATGCCTTGCTGCGAGCCTTGCCCGACCACGATCTTCTGCGTGAACGGGTCGCTCGTGTCGTACTGGATCTCGACCGGCGTCGATTGCGTCGCGATGTGCTGGCGCAGCTCGAGCACCGCGCGCAGGTGCGCGTTTTCCTGCGCGAGCACGGCGGCCTGATTGGCCTGCGTGGACAGCTGCAGGTTGCGCTTGCGCAGGTCGTCGTTCTCGTGGCGCAGCGACGCGCCGGTGACGGCGATGTCGGCCGCGCCCATGAACAGGTCGCGCGGGACGAGCGCCGCGCGTTGCAGCGGATAGAGCACGGTGCCGAGCACGCCGCGGACGATTTCGAGCGTGCTGAAGCGCGCGTCCGACACGAGGAGCGCGATGGCGAGGGCGACGAAGAAGATGAGCCGCGCGAGCGCGGGCGGACCTTGCTTGAAGAGGGGCGGCGGACTGTATTCCATGGTCGGCGCCGGGCGCGTGTGATCGGTTAAATAATGCTCAGACGCGCAAACGGCGCGGCGGTTCGTTCTGAACGAGCGATCCGGCCACGCCGCGGGTGCGTCATATCAAACGGGACTGCTTAGGCGATCACTCGGCGATCACTCGTACGAGAAGATGCTGCCCAGCTTGTCCATGCGCTCGAGCGCCATGCCGGAGCCGCGCACGACGCAGGTCAGCGGATCTTCCGCGACGAGCACCGGCAGGCCGGTTTCTTCCGCGAGCAGGCGATCGAGGTCGCGCAGCAGCGCGCCGCCGCCCGTCAGCATCATCCCGCGTTCGGCGATGTCGGCGCCGAGTTCCGGCGGCGTCTGTTCGAGCGCGATCTTCACAGACGACACGATCTGGTTCAGCGGATCGGTCAGCGCTTCGAGGATTTCGTTGCTGGAGATCGTGAAGCTGCGCGGGATGCCTTCCGACAGGTTGCGGCCCTTCACTTCCATTTCCTTGACTTCGGAGCCCGGGAACGCGGAGCCGATTTCCTTCTTGATCGCCTCGGCGGTTTGCTCGCCGATCAGCATCCCGTAGTTGCGGCGAATGTAGTTGACGATCGCCTCGTCGAACTTGTCGCCGCCGACGCGCACCGAGCCCTTGTAGACGATGCCGCCGAGCGAGATCACGCCGACTTCGGTCGTGCCGCCGCCGATGTCGACGACCATCGAGCCGGTGGCTTCCGACACCGGCAGGCCCGCGCCGATCGCGGCCGCCATCGGCTCCTCGATCAGGTAGACCTGCGACGCGCCGGCGCCGTGCGCCGCTTCCTTGATCGCGCGGCGCTCGACCTGGGTCGAGCCGCACGGCACGCAGATGATGATGCGCGGCGACGGCGAGAACATGCGCGACTCGTGGGCCGTCTTGATGAACTGCTTGATCATCTGCTCGGTGACGGTGAAGTCGGCGATCACGCCGTCCTTCATCGGGCGGATCGCCTCGATGTTGCCCGGCACCTTGCCGAGCATCTGCTTGGCTTCCTTGCCGACCGCCTGGATCGTTTTCTTGCCGTTGGGGCCGCCTTCCTGGCGGATCGACACGACGGACGGCTCATCGAGCACGATGCCCTTGCCGCGCATGTAGATCAGGGTGTTTGCGGTGCCGAGGTCGATCGCGAGATCGTTGGAGAAGTAGCTGCGCAAAAAACCGAACATTCAGAATCCTGTTTCGCTCTGGGCCGGCCCTGCATAGCGAGCGCTGAGGGCGGCAGCGGAAAAAATAACAGCCTCGGGAAGCGTGGCGGAAGCGGCCGCCGCGGCGCACGAAGCTGCGAGTGATGTCTACCGGGGATCGCACGAAGCACGCACGGCTTGCCGAAGGGGGCGAAACGGTGCGGGAAAAGGCTGCCGGGTTTGGGTCGAACGCGTAATGATACCTTATAATTTCTCGGTATTTGAATCGAAACGGGCGGTATTTTTGCCGCTTCGGCCCCGATTTTTGAGGGTGGGATCGCACCCTCCAACCCCCCGCCGCAGTGCTGCTTTCGACGCACTGCGCAGCCTTGTTTTTCCGGTGATCGCATGGCCCTGACCCTGACCGATGTGAAACGCATCGCGCACTTGGCGCGACTCGAAATGGCCGACGCCGACGCCGAGCACATGCTCGGCCAGCTCAATGAATTCTTCGGCCTCGTCGAGCAGATGCAGGCGGTCGACACCGCCGGCATCGCGCCGCTCGCCCACCCGATCGAACAGATCCAGGAAGTCGCGCAGCGCCTGCGCGACGACGCCGTGACGGAAGTCGTCGATCGCGACGACAACCAGCGTCCGGCGCCGGCCGTCCAGGACGGCCTCTATCTCGTGCCGAAGGTGATCGAGTAAGCGTTCGATGACAAGCGCGCCGGCCGCTCGGCGCCGCGCGCCACCCAGAATTCCCAGGAAAACCACTCAATGCACGCAAAAAGCCTGACCGAACTGCGCGCCGCGCTCGCCGCCAAGGAATGCTCGGCCGTCGAGCTCGCGCAGCACTATCTGAAACGGATCGACGCCGCGCGCGACCTGAACGCGTTCATTCAAGTCGACGCCGACCTCACCCTCGCGCAGGCGAAAGCCGCCGACGCCGAACTCGCGCGCGGCGCGGGCGGCGCGTTGACCGGCCTGCCGATCGCGCACAAGGACGTCTTCGTCACGCGCGGCTGGCGTTCGACCGCCGGCTCGAAGATGCTCGCGAATTACGAGAGCCCGTTCGACGCGACCGTCGTCGCCCGCCTGCAGGCGGCCGGCATGGTCACGCTCGGCAAGACCAACATGGACGAGTTCGCGATGGGCTCGTCGAACGAGAATTCCGCGTTCGGTGCGGTGAAGAACCCGTGGGACACGAACGCGGTGCCGGGCGGCAGCTCGGGCGGCAGCTCGGCCGCCGTCGCCGCGCGCCTCGCGCCGGCCGCGACCGGCACCGATACCGGCGGCTCGATCCGCCAGCCCGCGTCGTTCGCGGGCGTGACCGGCATCAAGCCGACCTACGGCCGCGTGTCGCGCTACGGGATGATCGCGTTCGCGTCGTCGCTCGACCAGGGCGGCCCGATGGCGCAGAGCGCGTCCGACTGTGCGCTGCTGCTGAACGCGATGGCCGGCTTCGACGAGCGCGACTCGACGAGCCTCGAGCGCGACGACGAGGACTTCACGCGCCACCTCGGCCAGCCGTGGGCGCCTGGCAACGACGCGGGCAAGCCGCTCGCCGGCCTGCGCATCGGCCTGCCGAACGAGTATTTCGGCGCCGGCCTCGCCGACGACGTGCGCGCGGCGATCGACGCGGCGCTCAAGCAATACGAAGCGCTCGGCGCGACGCTCGTGCCGGTGTCGCTGCCGAAGACGGAACTGTCGATCCCCGTGTACTACGTGATCGCGCCGGCCGAGGCGTCGTCGAACCTGTCGCGTTTCGACGGCGTGCGCTTCGGCCATCGCGCCGCGCAGTACGGCGACCTGCTCGACATGTACAAGAAGTCGCGCGCCGAAGGCTTCGGGCCTGAAGTGAAGCGCCGGATCCTGGTCGGCACCTACGTGCTGTCGCACGGCTATTACGACGCGTACTACCTGCAGGCGCAGAAGATCCGCCGCATCATCGCGAACGATTTCCAGGAAGCGTTCAAGTCCTGCGACGTGATCATGGGCCCGGCGTCGCCGACGGTCGCATGGGATCTCGGTGCGAAGGGCGACGATCCGGTGGCGATGTATCTCGCCGATATCTACACGCTGTCGGTGAGCCTCGCCGGTCTGCCCGGCATGAGCGTGCCGTGCGGCTTCGGCGCCGGCGCGAACGCGAAGCGCCCGGTCGGTCTGCAGATCATCGGCAACTATTTCAACGAAGCCCGGATGCTGCAGGTCGCCGACGCGTTCCAGCGCGCGACCGACTGGCACAAGCAAGTACCGGCAGGGGTGTAAGCATATGGCTACTCAGTGGGAAGTCGTTATCGGTCTCGAGACGCACGCGCAGTTGTCGACCGTCTCGAAGATTTTCTCGGGCGCGTCGACGCAGTTCGGCGCCGAGCCGAACACGCAGGCGTGCCCGGTCGACCTGGCGCTGCCGGGCGTGCTGCCGGTGCTGAACCGCGGCGCGGTCGAGCGGGCGATCCGCTTCGGCCTCGCGATCGGCTCGACCATCGCGCCGCGCAGCATCTTCGCGCGCAAGAATTATTTCTACCCCGATCTGCCGAAGGGCTATCAGATCAGCCAGTACGAGATTCCGGTCGTGCAGGGCGGCTCGATCACGATCCAGGTGCCGGCCAACGAGAAGGCCGGCAAGCCCGCGTACGAGAAGACGGTCAACCTGACCCGTGCGCACCTCGAGGAAGACGCAGGCAAGTCGCTGCATGAAGACTTCGCCGGGATGACCGGGATCGACCTGAACCGCGCCGGCACGCCGCTGCTCGAGATCGTCACCGAGCCGGAAATGCGCAGCGCGGCCGAGGCCGTCGCGTACGCGAAGGCGCTGCACGGGCTCGTCGTGTGGCTCGGCATCTGCGACGGCAACATGCAGGAAGGCTCGTTCCGCTGCGACGCGAACGTGTCGGTGCGCCCGGTCGGCCAGGAGAAGTTCGGCACGCGCGCGGAAATCAAGAACCTGAACTCGTTCCGGTTCCTCGAGGAAGCGATCAACTACGAAGTGCGTCGCCAGATCGAGCTGATCGAGGACGGCGGCGAAGTCGTGCAGGAAACGCGCCTGTACGATCCGGACAAGCGCGAGACGCGTTCGATGCGCAGCAAGGAAGACGCGCACGATTACCGCTACTTCCCGGATCCCGACCTGATGCCGCTCGTGATCGGCCAGGACTGGATCGAGCGCGTGCAGTCCGGCATGCCCGAGCTGCCGGCCGCGATGCAACGGCGCTTCGTCGACGAGTACGGCGTGTCCGCGTACGACGCGGGCGTGCTGACGTCGAGCAAGGCGATGGCCGCGTACTTCGAAGCGGTGGTCGCGAAGGCCGGCGCGGCGAACGCGAAGATCGCCGCGAACTGGCTGATGGGCGACGTGTCGTCGCAACTGAACCGCGACGGCATCGAGATCGACGCGATTCCGGTGTCGGCCGCGCAGCTCGCGCTGTTGCTGCAGCGCATCGCCGACGGCACGATCTCGAACAAGATCGCGAAGGAAATCTTCGCGACGATCTGGGACGAGAAGGCGACCGACGACGGCGCGGCCGATCGCATCATCGACGCGAAGGGGCTCAAGCAGATCTCCGACGCCGGCGCGCTGGAAGCGATCATCGACGAAGTGCTCGCGGCGAACGCGAAGTCGGTCGAGGAATTCCGCGCGGGCAAGGAAAAGGCGTTCAACGCGCTGATCGGCCAGGCGATGAAGGCGACGAAGGGCAAGGCGAACCCGCAGCAGGTCAACGAACTGCTGAAGAAGAAGCTCGGCTGAGCATGCGCGCGCGCCTGAACCGCGCTTGACGACGGGCCGCTCCGAACCAGTTCGGGGCGGCCCGTTGCGTTTGGTGGATGCGTTATCGTATGCATCGCACCGTCCAACGGAGGAACGAATGGCGAAACAACCGTCGCTCGACGATTTTCGCGTGCCCTACAGCACGCGCGAGAAGGAAGCCGCCGCATTCAAGCTCGACGCGTTCGACCCGGCCGCGAAGCCGTTTTCGTCCGGCTCGAAGGAAGCCGATCGCGAACGGCTGTCGGTCGTGTCGACCGAGCTCGACGTCCAGCAGGAGCGCCTGCACACGCAGCAGAAGAAGCGCGTGCTGCTCGTGCTGCAGGGGATGGACACGAGCGGCAAGGACGGCACCGTGCGCGCGGTGTTTCGCGAGGTCGATCCGCTCGGCCTGCGCATCGTGCCGTTCAAGGCGCCAACGCCGATCGAGGCCGCGCACGACTTCCTGTGGCGCGTGCATGCGCAGGTGCCGGCGGCGGGCGAACTCGCGATCTTCAACCGCAGCCACTACGAAGACGTGCTGGTGCCGCGCGTGCTCGGCGCGATCGGCGACAAGGAGTGCGAGCGCCGCTACCGGCAGATCCGCGATTTCGAGACGATGCTGTTCGAGAACGGTACGACCATCGTCAAGTGCTTCCTGCACATCTCGAAGGACGAGCAGCGCGCGCGGTTGCAGGCGCGCATCGACGACCCGACCAAGCACTGGAAATTCGACATCTCCGATCTCGACGCGCGCAAGCACTGGGACGCTTACCAGTCCGCGTACCGCGACGCGCTCGCCGCGACGTCGGCCGAGCACGCGCCGTGGTACGTGATCCCGGCGAATTCGAAGACGCACCGCAACGTGATGATCGCCGAGCTGCTGCTGCGCACGATGACCGACATGAAGCTGGAATTCCCGCCGCCGAAGCCCGAGCTCGAAGGCGTGAAGATCCGTTAAGCTGCCACCCTGTAAAAACATCGAACTGAACGGAACCCGACATGATGCGAGTGATTACCGCCAACCTGAACGGCATCCGCTCCGCCGCGAAGAAGGGCTTCTTCGACTGGCTCGGCGAGCAGAACGCCGATTGCGTGTGCGTGCAGGAAATCAAGGTATCGGCCGACGACCTGCCGGCCGAATTCGTCGAGCCGCACGGCTTCAAGAGCTATTTCCACCACGCCGAGAAGAAGGGGTACAGCGGCGCGGGCGTGTACAGCCGCCGCGAGCCCGATGACGTGATCATCGGCTTCGGCAGCAGCGAGTTCGATCCCGAAGGGCGCTACGTCGAGGCGCGCTACGGCAAGCTGTCGATCGTGTCGGTGTACGTGCCGTCCGGATCGAGCGGCGAAGAGCGCCAGCAGGCGAAGTACCGCTTCATGGCCGAATTCATGCCGCACCTCGCCGCGCTGAAGAAGAAGCGCGAGGTGATCCTGTGCGGCGACGTGAACATCGTCCACAAGGAAATCGACATCAAGAACTGGAAGAGCAACCAGAAGAACTCGGGCTGCTTGCCGGAAGAGCGCGAGTGGCTCACGAAGCTGTTCGACGACGTCGGCTACGTCGACGTGTTCCGCACGCTCGACCCGCGTCCCGAGCAGTACACGTGGTGGAGCAACCGCGGCCAGGCGTACGCGAAGAACGTCGGGTGGCGGATCGATTACCAGATCGCGACCCCGGGTGTGGCCGGTACCGCGAAAAGCACGTCGATCTTCAAGGACATCAAGTTCAGCGATCATGCGCCGCTGACGGTCGACTACGACTACCAGAAGTGATGGCCGGCGCTGCGCCGCGCGCGCAGCCGCCGGGCGAGTGATCCCGGTCGCCGGATGAAAGACGGGCCGCCTGTTCCGACAGGCGGCCCGTTTCGCTTGGGGCGGCGCTTACTGCTTCAACGACGCCATGTCGATCACGAACCGGTACTTCACGTCGCTCTTCAGCATCCGCTCGTAGGCCGTGTTGATCTGCTGCATCGGAATCGTCTCGATGTCGGACGTGATCCCGTGTTCCGCGCAGAAGTCGAGCATTTCCTGCGTTTCCGCGATGCCGCCGATCAGCGAGCCCGCGAGGCGGCGCCGCTTGAAGATCAGGTTGAACACCTGCGGCGACGGGTGGTCATGCTCCGGCGCGCCGACCAGCGTCATCGTGCCGTCGCGCTTCAGCAGGTGCAGGAACGGATTCAGGTCGTGCTGCGCAGCGACCGTGTTCAGGATGAAGTCGAAGCTGTTCAGATGCGCGTTCATCTGCGCCTCGTCCTTCGAGATCACCACTTCATGCGCGCCGAGCCGCTTGCCGTCCTCGATCTTCGACGGCGACGTCGTGAACAGCACGACGTGCGCGCCCATCGCGCGCGCCAGCTTCACGCCCATGTGGCCGAGGCCGCCGAGACCGACGATCCCGACCTTCTTGCCGGGGCCGACGTTCCACTGCCGCAGCGGCGAATAGGTCGTGATCCCCGCGCACAGCAGCGGCGCGGCGCCGGCCGGGTCGAGCGTGTCCGGCACGCGCAGCACGAAAGCCTCGTCGACGACGAGCTGCGTCGAATAGCCGCCGTACGTGATGTCGCCGGTGACGCGATCCTGGCCGTTGTAGGTGCCGACGAAGCCGTTCTCGCAATACTGTTCGAGACCTTCCGCGCAGCTCGCGCACGTGCGGCACGAATCGACGAGGCAGCCGACGCCGACCAGCTCGCCGACCTTGAAACGCGACACTTGCGGGCCGGTCGCGGTCACGCGGCCGACGATTTCATGGCCCGGCACGACCGGATAGATCGTGTTGCGCCATTCATTGCGCGCCTGATGAAGATCCGAGTGGCAGACGCCGCAATAGAGGACGTCTATCTGGACGTCGAGGTCGCGCAGCGCGCGACGCTGGAATTCGAACGGGGCGAGCGGCGACTGCGAATCCGTCGCCGCGTAGGCATAGGTTGTGCTCATGCGGTGGGCTCCTTGTCCGGAAAAGATCCGGCGAAACAGACTGCCGTCGCATCGTGTGGCGATGCGGCGAGACAGGTGCCTATCGTAAGGAGCGCACCGCCGCGGTGAAATACCCGAAGGTCTGGAAGATTTGCCTATTCCTCTCGAATTGCCCGCGAACAGCCGTCAAAATGCGTTCGCGGTGCTACATTGCGAGCCAGATTCTCTTGCACGACAGGACGACGCCGATGAGCTTCCAGCCCCTTTTCGACGACTCGGGCGACCGTGTGCGGCGCCGCATGATCGAGCTGCATTCGCGTCTCGCGCCGAATGAAGGCGATACGCTGGCGGCGCTCGACGGCGTGCGCTTCATTCGCGTGAGCCGTCCGGTGCCGCGCATGCCGGTGCTGTACGAACCGAGCATCGTCGTCGTGTGCCAGGGCCGCAAGCTCGGTTATCTCGGCGATCGCTCGTTCGTCTACGACGCGCAGCAGTATCTGGTGCTGTCGGTGCCGCTGCCGTTCGAGTGCGAAACCTTCGCGACCATGGACGAGCCGTTTCTCGCGATCTCGATCCGCGTCGATCTCGCGGTGATCGCCGAACTCGCGATCCTGCTCGACGAGACGCTCGGCGCCGCGGTCAGCGAGCCGCACGGCGTCTATTCGACGCCGCTCGATGCGCCGCTCGCCGACGCGGTGGTGCGCCTGCTCGAAACACTCGCGTCGCCGCACGACACGCGCGTGCTCGGGCCCGCGATCATGCGCGAGATCGCGTACCGCGTGCTGACCGGCGCGCAGGGCGACGCGATTCGTGCGGCGCTCGTCCAGCAGCATCATTTCGGCCGCGTCGCGAAGGCGCTGCGCCGCATTCATGCGGACCTGAAGGCCGATCTCGACGTCGAGACGCTCGCGCGCGAGGCCGGGATGAGCGTCGCGGTGTTCCACGCGCAGTTCAAGCACGTGACGGCGACGTCGCCGATGCAGTACGTGAAGGCCGCGCGGCTGCACCAGGCGCGGCTGATGATGGTGCAGGACGGGGTGGGCGCCGGCGCGGCGGCCGCGCGGGTCGGCTATGCGAGCGCGTCGCAGTTCAGCCGCGAGTTCAAGCGGCTGTTCGGCCGCAGCCCCGGAGACGAAGTGCGCTGGATGCGCGACAGCGGCGTGCGCCCGGCGATGGCCGACGTGGACGCGTAGCGTTCGCCGTTTCGCCGGCGGCTCAGCGCCGCACGATCTTGCGCCGCTGTGCGCTGATGCCCGCGTAGTCGGGCAGCGATTCGACGCGTTTGCCCGTCGCCTTCGCGTACAGCGGCATCAGGTCCGGCAGCCGATTCAGCAGATCCTGGCGGCGCGCGCTGCTGTACGGGTGCGTGTAGATGAAGCCCGACGCCTTGTTCGCGCGCGTCGCGACCGCGAGCTTGTCCCACAGCGTGATCGCCGCGCGCGGATCGAAGCCCGCGCGTGCGGCGATGTCGCCGCCGATCACGTCGGCCTCGGTCTCGTCGGTCGGATCGTAGTGGAGCGACTGCAGGCGCTCGCCGAGGTTCAGCGCCTGCGGCAGCGGATCGCCGACGCCGAACAGCGGCGGCAGCGCGGCCGCGCGCAGCGACGTCTGCGAGGTCATGCTGAAATTGCTGCGCGCGTGTTCGCGCAGCGCATGTGCGATGCCGTGCGCGAGCAGCACGCCGAGCTCGTCGTCGTTCAGGCGCACGCGCTCGAGCATGCCGCCGTACACGAGCACCTTGCCGCCCGGCAGGCAGGTCAGGCGGATGTCGCGCGAGCGAATCGCGTTGACGTCCCACGCCCAGCTTTTCACGCGGTCGTTCCACTTCACCGAATACGGCGCGAGCTTCGCGACGATCGCGCGCAGCCGCTTCACGCGCGGCTGGTTCGCGGGCAGCAGGCGATTGCTGTCGGCGGCCGTCTGCACGATCTGCGCGTATTCGTTCGCGGTGAGTTGTTCGAGCAGCGGTGACGGGATCAGCGTGCGGAACGCGATCGCGTTGCCGTAGCGGACCTGCTGCGGCGTCGGCGTATAGGCTTTCGCCGGCACCGCGGCGCCGGTCGGCTGCGCGCCTTCCGCGGCGGACGGCGCAACGGGCGCGGCGGACGTGGCCGGGGCGGGCGGCGTCGCCTGCGCTGCGGCCGGCGCGGAACCCGCTGCCGTCGCGCCGGTGTCGGTCGCGTGCGCGAGCGTCGCGGCGAGTGCCGCGGCGCCGACGCTCAGCGAAGCCGCCGCGTGTGCGAGGCGATGCAGGCGGTTACCGCGCACGGCTGGCCTCGCCGTTGCGTGCGGTACCGTTCCACGGCGCGATCCTGAACAGCAGCAGCATGCCGGGAATCGCAAGCGCGGTACACACGATGAAGTAGTCGTACCAGCCGATCTTCGCGACGACGAAGCCGCTCGCGGCCGATGCGAGCGTGCGCGGCACCGACGCGAGGCTCGTGAACAGCGCGAACTGCGTGGCCGTATAGCGCGGGTCGGTCGTGCTCGCGATGTACGCGACGAACGCGGCCATCGTCAGGCCGGTCGTGAAGGTTTCGAAGCCGTAGACGAGCGCGAGCGCGACCGTCATCGGGCTGAATTGCGGCGCGACGGCGATGCCGAACACCGACAGCGCGGCCGCGATCGCGTGGCTCGTCGACATCGTGAAGTCGTACAGCACCGCGAGCACCGGCGAGCCGGGGCCGAGCTGCGCGAGCCACGCGAAGCCGAGTGTCGACACCATCTGCAGCGCGCCGAAGATCCACAGCCCGCGGCCGATGCCGATCCTCACGAGCCAGATGCCGCCGATGATGCCGCCGGCGACGCTCGCGACGAGCGCGGTGGTCTTCGCGACGATGCCGATCTCGGTGCGCGTGAAGCCGATGTCGAGGAAGAACGACGTCGACAGCGTGGTGGCCATCGTGTCGCCGATCTTGAACAGGAAGATGAACGCGATGACGAGCAGCGCGCCGGCCCAGCCGTCGCGCTGGATGAATTCGCGGAACGGCAGCACGATCGCATCGCGCAGGTTGCGCGGCGGCGCGCCGACCACTTCCGGCTCGCGCACGACGAGCGTCATCAGGATGCCCGGCAGCATGAACGCGCCGGTGATCGCGAACACGGCGTCCCACGGCAGGTGGTCCGACAGGATCAGCGCCAGCGAGCCGGGGATCAGCGCGGCGAGCTTGTATGCGTTCACGTGCACCGCGTTGCCGAGGCCCTGCTCGGTGTCGCGCAGCAGCTCGCGGCGATACGCGTCGATCACGATGTCGGCGCTTGCGCCGAAGAACGCGACGAGCGTCGTGAGCGCCGCGACCGTCCAGATCGAGTCGCGCGGCGACACGAAGCCGAGCGCGGCGATCGCGCCCGCGACCAGCAACTGCGTGAGCAGCAGCCAGCCGCGCCGACGGCCCGGCCGCCAGCCGGGCAGGTGCGGGACGTAGCGGTCCATCAGCGGCGCCCACAGGAACTTCCACGTATACGGGAACTGGATCAGCGCGAACAGGCCGATTTCCTTCAGGTTCACGCCCTCGGAGCGCAGCCATGCCTGCACGAGGTAGACGAGCGTGAACAGGGGCAGCCCCGACGTGAAGCCCAGGAACACGCAGATCAGCATGTGCGTGTTCAGATAGGCGCGCCAGCCGGGGTGATCCTCGTGAGCGGTGAGTGCGGGCGCCTCGTGTGGCGTTTTCGACATGGAATGGAACTGGGTAGCGTTGACTGATGGCGGCGGCAGCGCAGGCGGCGCGGACGGCGCAGGAGGGGCGGCCGCGCACGCGGGCGGGCCGGATCTTCCGTCAACGGCTCCCCGGCTCAGCTGCGCTTGACGCGATAGACAGCAAGACTACCACGCCAG
The DNA here is from genome assembly GCF_001532755.1 of Burkholderia sp. MSMB2157WGS. NCBI lineage: Bacteria > Pseudomonadati > Pseudomonadota > Betaproteobacteria > Burkholderiales > Burkholderiaceae > Burkholderia > Burkholderia sp. MSMB2157WGS. Next base: position 86,026 of record NZ_LPJG01000002.1, read on the forward strand.
TTCGCTCCCCATCGAATCGGCTGGCCTTCGTGCAGCACGACGCGGTCGAGGATCGTGACGCCGACCTCGGGCGCGAGCGCCTCGAAATCCTTGATCGTCAGCACCCGCACGTTCGGTGTGTTGTGCCACTGGTACGGCAGCGATTTCGACACCGGCATGCGGCCCTGCAGCACCGACAGCCGGTGCGACCAGTAGCCGAAGTTCGGGAACGACACGATGCACTCGCGGCCGACGCGCGCCGTTTCGCGCAGGATCGCGGCCGTCTGGTGGATCGTCTGCAGCGTCTGCGACAGGATCGCGATGTCGAAGCTGTGATCCTCGAACAGGCGCAGGCCGTCCTCGAGGTTCTGCTGGATCACGTTGATGCCGTTCTTCGCGCTGGCGAGCACGCCCGCGTCGTTCAGCTCGATGCCGTAGCCGGTGACGTCCAGCTCCTCCATCAGCAGCGCCAGCAGCGAGCCGTCGCCGCAGCCGAGATCGAGCACGGTCGAGCGCGGCTCGACCCAGCGGGCGATCGTGCGGAAGTCCGCGCGCGCGGACAGGGAATTCAGCGCTTGCTGGTTCATGCTCCCACCTCGAGGGCGATTCGTTCGTAATACGCACGGATCAGGTTGTGATAGCGCGCGTCGTCGAGCAGGAACGCGTCGTGGCCGTGCGGCGCATCGATTTCCGCGTAGCTGACCGTGCGCTTGTTGTCGAGCAGCGCCTTCACGATCTCGCGCGAGCGCGCCGGCGCGAAACGCCAGTCGGTCGAGAAGCTCGCGATCAGGTATTTCGCCTGCGTGTGCGCGAGCGCGGCCGTCAGGTTGCCGTCGAACGCCTTCGCCGGGTCGAAGTAATCGAGCGCGCGCGTGATCAGCAGGTAGGTGTTCGCGTCGAAGTAGTCGGCGAACTTGTCGCCCTGGTAGCGCAGGTACGACTCGACCTCGAATTCGACGTCGAAGCTGAAGTTGTACGCATCGAGCGCGCCGTCCGCACGGCGCAGCGCGCGGCCGAATTTCTCGGCCATGTCGTCGTCCGACAGGTAGGTGATGTGACCGATCATCCGCGCGACGCGCAGACCGCGCTTCGGCTTCACGTCGTGTGCGTAGTAGTCGCCGCCGTGGAAATCGGGATCGGACAGGATCGCCGAGCGCGCGACTTCGTTGAACGCGATGTTCTGCGCGGACAGCTTCGGCGTCGACGCGATGTCGATGCAGTGCGCGACGCGCTCCGGATACATCAGGCTCCATGCGAGCGCCTGCATCCCGCCGAGGCTGCCGCCCATCACCGCGGCGAAGCGCTCGATGCCGAACGCATCGGCGACGCGCGCCTGCGCGTGCACCCAGTCCTCGACGGTGACGACCGGGAAGCGCGCGCCGTACGGCTTGCCGGTCGACGGATCGATGCTCATCGGGCCGGTCGAGCCGAAACACGAGCCGAGGTTGTTCACGCCGATCACGAAGAAGCGGTTGGTGTCGAGCGGTTTGCCCGGCCCGACCATGTTGTCCCACCAGCCGGTGCTGCGCGGATCGTCCGCGTAGACGCCGGCGACGTGATGCGACGCGTTCAGCGCGTGACAGACGAGCACCGCGTTCGAGCGCGCGGCATTGAGCTCGCCGTACGTTTCGACGACGAGCTGATAGTTGCCGAGCGCGCTGCCGCTTTGCAAGCGCAGCGGTTCGGCGAAATGCATGGTCTGTGGAGCGACGATGCCGATCGATTCCATTCGTTCCGCCTTATGACTGGGCGGCTAAACGGTGTCGGCGAGGCGCGGAGTCGGAGATGCGCGGCTGACGACCTCTTTAGCCGCATTTGTAGTGAACCGCCGGGACGAAGACGAAACCTGGGCCCCGGCCGGTTCGCGCGCCCGCAATCGAGTCAGCAAATCGGCGCGCTTCCGACCTGCCGCCACCGGGCGGCAAGTCGGCAAAGTATAGCGGAAATTGCGCGGAACGCCGATTCGGGCGCGCGAGGGGCGCTCGTCGGCCCCGTGTCGACGCCGGGCCGGCGAGAGGCGGCGCCTGGCCGTCGTCGGCATGAAGCGGGAAGCCGGGACCGTACCGCGTCACCAGCGGTACTTCGCCGCGAGCTCGCCCTTGACCACCGCATAGTCGGACAGGTTCGCTTCCACGCCGAACCCGGCCGAGATCGCGAAGCGCTTCGACAACTGGCCTGTCGCACCGATGCGGAACGCCGCACGATCGCGCGGCACACTGAACGAGAACGCGTTGCGATCGAGCGTCAGTGATCGCGAGCCGGGGCCATGCCACCAGTTCGCCTCGACGAACGGCCGCAACTCGCGCCCGGACGGCATTGCGGTTACACCGTGCACGCGTACGCCGAGCCGGGTCAGCACGTCGGTCGAGCCTTGCCCGTCGAGACGGCCGCCCGGTGTGTCGTGCGCGGCCGCGCGATAGTCGGACACGACGAGTTGCGCCTCGGGTTCGACGAAGAACCGCGAATCGCCGCGTTCGTAGAACGGGATCGAATAGCCGGTCTCCACCGATCCCGTCACGGTGCGAGAGCGGTACGAATCGCCGGCGAGGCTGCCGCCGACGCTGTTCGCGTACGCGCCGTACATGACCCACGTATCGACGTACGGGCCGGACAGGATGTCGCGATTGCCGTACCACGTGCCGTACAGCCCGACGTTGTAGCCCGCGACGCTGCCGCGCGCGGTGGCGTCGGCCATGCGGTGCGTTGCCGCGTTCCACAGCGGGCGGGTCGACCAGCTCGTCTGGCTGCCGTACATGCCCATCGCGCCGACGCGCAGGCTGCCGCCGCGGCCATCGTCGAAGCGGAACAGGTCGGCGCCCGCGTGGATCAGGCGGCCGTTGCCGGACACGCTGCGCGCGCCGCCGGACATCGACGTGAACTGGCCTTCGGCGCGCAGCCACACTGCGCCGTCGAGCGGGCCCGACGTCGAGCCGGCGGTGCGCAGCGTGCGGTCCTCGCGTTGATGCAGGCTGTGGATCGCCATCATCGCGGCCGCGTCGGCGTTCGCCAGATACGCGTCGGGTTCCGGCGCGACGGCGCGCGACGGAGGCGACGGGGGCGATGGCGTCGTCTCCGGCGAGTTGCCGTCGTTGCCCTCTGGCGGCAGCGGTGGCACAGGCGGCCGAGGCGGTTCGGGCTTCGCGGCCGATACGAGATACCAGTCTTCCGCTTGGCCGCCGTGCCCGCCGCGCGCGAGCATGTAGTCGTAGCCGCCGGCCGACAGCGTGCCGAAACCTTGACGGTAGCCGTCCGACGCCGCGTCGAGCGCGAATGCCGACGTATCCGTCGTGCCGCCATTGCGCGTTTCGACGACCGGAATGCCGATCGTCGTCTGCGCGCCGTCGCCGCCGGCGTGCTTGACGACGATGTTCGTGTTGCCCGACGCATGGCCACCGTCGATCACGAGCTTGTCGGTCGGCGACGCATCGTCGCTCAACGTCGTATGGATCAGCAGCTTGCCGTTATGTGCCGCGTAGTCGCCGTTGACGACGAGCCTGCGTGGAGCGCCTGGGACATCCGGAGGCGTGAACGCGATCGTCGAGTCGTTCAGCGCGACGGACGCGACCGTGGAATTCGCGGTGACGAACCATAGACTGTCGGCGTCGAGCGACAGCGCGCGCACGGCGTCGGTTGCGCCGGCCCATACGGCGGCGCGAGACAGCGCGACGTCGGTGACCGCGTGCGTCGCGCTGCCGTCCTCGGTCGGAAGGTTCACGATGTCGCCCTCCGCCTGCGAGCCCGTATCGAGCGTCAGGCGTACGGGTGCGCCGGATTCCGCGTCTACCGCCAGCAGCGTGCCGTTGCCGCCTGCGATGCGCGTGCCGTTGCGCAGCGAAATGACGGCCTCGGACGCGTCGATCGCGCTGTGCTGCGTGCTGACGAGCGTGCTGCCGTCGGCCGTCAGCGTGCCGCCGTGGACGCTTGCGGCCGACGCGCCGGCGCCGGTCGCGAGCACGTCGGCGCGCTGCAGGTCGATCGTGCCATTGACGATGGCACGCAGCGCGGCGGCACGCTTGCCGTGGGTCTCGACGCTCGTGTCGGCGAGGGAGACGAGGGCGCCCGTACCGCCCGCGTACACGCCGAAGGCGCGCTCGCCGCTCGTCGCGATGCCGCCGCGCGTCATTGCGATCCGGCCGCCGTTGAGCGCGAGTACGCCCGCCGAGCGTTCGCCGGTTGTCGTCACGCGCGTATCGATCGCGTCCACGACCGGTGTGTCCGCATACTCCTTCGATGCGTAGAGTCCGTGCGAACTGGTGCCGTGGGTGACGACGTTCGTGCGCGCGAGTTCGACATGACCCTCGCGCGTATCCACGCCGAGCGCGGCATAGCCGTCGGTTTCCAGGTGCGAGTCGCCGAATGTGACCGAGGAAGCTCCCGGCAGGAACAGGGCCGACGCATAGTTTCCGGCGGTACGGATGTCGGTGCGGCTGAGGGTGGCGCGTGCGCCGTCATAGCTGATGCCGAGGCCGTAGGCGAAGTCGCCGCCGGTGCGGATCAGCGTGCGTGCGACGTCGATCGTGCCGCCCGGCACGCCGGTCGCGATGATGCCGTATGCTTCCTTGCCGCGCGTCACGATCACGCTGTCGTCGATGTCGAACCGGCTGTTGCGGTCGGCGAGGGAGACGCCGTGCCCGTAGGCTTGATCGGTATCGATGGAGATGCGTTCCGCGGACACGCTGGCGCCGACGCGGGCCTCGATACCGGCGCTGGAACTTCGCGTCCGGATTTCCGTGTCCCGCAGTTCGATGCGCGAGCCGGCCCCCCATGCCGAGGCACCCGGTGCGGCGTGGCCGGTCGAGAACAGGCGCGTTTTGCCGGTGGTGACCAGCAGGCCGCCGTTGATGGCCGTCAGTACGGGCTGGCCATGCCCGGTCGTCGAGTAGTCGCCCGGCACAAGTTCCAGCACGGTGCCGTCCGCCCTCTGCGGGCCGCCGCCGCTGACCTGGGCCGATGACGGCAAGGGCATCATCGCGCCGGCGAGCAGCGCGGAGTGCGCGATACGCCGGCGGGCGCGCGCTAGAAAAAATGGAAATCCGTCGTTCACCCGTTCACCTCGATTGCACTTGAATGGGTGAAAATTAAACCGATCAGGTGATGCGCGAAATTGGACGAGTTCGAATTTTGCAGTCTGTTCGATCGCACGACCTCATCGTCTTCGCCGGAAGTGCGGCGACGGGGCGGGATTCGTGCACAAGCATGAGCTCCGGCGGGAGGTAGCCAATGGACCCATGCGACTACTGGTAGCTCGTCGTGAACGTCGCGACACCCTTGACCGTTCCGGCGGAAACCGGGCCAGTCGCGATGTATTGCGCACGCAGTGGAATATTGGTCGTCGTCGGGCGCCCTGCCGACGTACCACTGGTTCGGATTGCCGGCCACGCGCGAATCGGGACCGTAGCCTACCGGCGAGCCGTTTCGGAGAATGCGCAGTTTTACGCCTTTTGCGGTGGAGGCGGGGGCCAGCGTCAACTGATCACTCGTGTTGGCGGGGGCGGTCAGGTCGGTGAGCGTCACATACAGGCTCGCGCCGGACTGACATTTCAGGCCGATGTTGAAGCCCGTGTCGCCTGTGGCGGCGCCGATGGAATCCAACTGACGCGTGACGGATCCCGTGGATTCGCGATTCGCGAAAAACAAGCGCGACGCGCGGGCCGCAGTGTGCCCGCGCGCCAGGAGACGATCCGGCGCGCGTGGTGCGCGCCGGCGTGTCGATTACTGATACATGATCGAGTACATCACCGACGTATTCACCGTACCCGCCGATGCACCGCCACCCACGGCGACGTATTGCGCGTAGTAAGGCAGCGTGGCCGACCCGTTCGCCAGATCAACCGGGATCGAGTTTTCCTGCGCCTTGCCGAGATTGATCTGGCTGTAATCGGAACCGTTGAGCAGGGTGATCTCGATGTTCTTCGCCGTACCCGACGCGTTGAACAGCTGGCCGGTCGTCGAGTTGACGGTCGTGCCTGCCTCGAAGTGGGTGTAGACCTTGCCCGAGGCCGGCGCGCAGTTCTTCAGGCCGATGTTGAATGCAGTCCGGCCTGCGGTCGAGCCGCCGACGCCGAGTGCACTCGTCGAGACCTTCGGCATCTGGACCGTGAAGTCCTTGCCGCCGCCGGCGCCGTTGCCCTCGATCGTGCACGTCTGCGTGCCGACCGCGCCGGTGACAGTGATCGTGCCGTCGGCTGCGTGTGCCATCGTCGGCAGTGCGGCGGCGGCGGCCACGGTCAGTGCTGCGATGCTGGAGAATGCGAGTTTCATATCAATTCCTGTAGGACGTGAGGCAATAAACAAACGGATTCCGTCTTCGCGGCACCTGCATGTCGTAGCCGACGATGCGGGGATACGGGACTTCCTCCAACGATTGTCTTTCGATCTTCAACTGCTCTGGACTGCGAATCGAAAGACGATTGAGGCCGGCGGCTAGGCGACGGCCTGTCGGAAAGCGGCCAGCATGCTCCTGGAATGGCAGGACGCTCTCCGCGATGCTTGTGTCGAGATCATTCGGCGGCTTCGCTCGACGAAGCCGTACGTGCACGTCGACGGCCCGACCTTGCGCTCAATCACCATCTGGCGCGGCCGCGGTAATCGGGCCATCCGATTGGCCGGCCTTCGGTACGCCGTAGTCGCAAACCGCCTCGGCCCGCTCGTACCCGAGCGCTTTGTTCGATGCCGTCGGCAGGCGGTAGGTGAGCGAGCAGACGTCGGTCGCGCGGTTACCCCATTTCGCGGTCAACGCACTGTCGTTCTCCAGACCGCGGACGAACAACGCGCCGCCCTGGCCGACCATCCCGATCGTCTTGCCTTGCGCATCGGTCACGACGCTCCCGAACGGCACGGTCGCGCCGTTGGGCTGACGAATGGTCAGCAGTGCCGCGCGCCCGCTCACCGTCGCAAACTTGATCTTCACCACGGAGTTGGCGCGCGGCGCGATCTGCTCGCTCGTCGATTGCATTTCGACATCCAGCGGAATGCCCTTCGGGTCGAGCTCGATCGTGTTCATCTGGTACGGGGTGAGGTACGGCAATACCGCATAGCCGCGCCCGTCGATCTTCACGTCCGTACCGTTCATCACGCGTGCGCCCTTCGCGCCCTTGGCCTCGATGATCGCGACCGTGTCGCCGAGATCGTTCGCGAGCGTGACGCCGCCCGCGTGGACGACCAGCGCGCCGGACATGCCCGCGGACACGCTCGAATAACCCTTGCCGCCGCTGGCGCTGCCAGAGAAGGAGGCATACGGGCTGCGGTACTGTGCGTTGCCGCCGCCGCTTGTCGAGCCGGACGCATGGCTCGCGTTGAAACCGTAGGAGAACGCGTGGGTCTCGCCGAGCGTGCCGGTCAGCGACATCTGCTGGGACGTGCCGCTTTGGTTGTCGCGTGCGATGCTCGTACTCAAAGTCGGCGCGTGCGTGCGGCGGCCGAGCGGGACCGACAGGTTCGCGAACACCTGATTCGACAACTGGCCCGTGTAGCCGTCGCGTTGCCGTGAGACCGACACGTTGTAGCTCAGGTTGACCCCGAACACGCGCATGCTGTTGTTGTAGCCGAGCTGGAATTGCGTCGTCGTACCGTGACGGTTCCAGTAATTGACCGACGATCCCACCGCGTACACGCTGCCGCGCGCTTCGCCGAGATCCTGGTTCAGCGTCAGCTGGACCTGGTTGCGCTGGCGGTACACGTCGTTCGGATCGCGGTTCGACGCCGCTTCCTGGCGGGCGTACAGCGCGTCGCGCATTCCCCAGTAGCCGCTCGACGAGTAGCGGTAAGCCGCGACCGCGATGTTGGTGCCGGTCGTTTCAAGGAACTTGCTGTAGCTCACCCGAACGCTTTGCCCGCTCGTGGACCGCGCACCGGGAATATTTGCGTTGGCCTGCGTGACGTCGACCGCGATCGCGCCGATCCGAGTGTTGAACGCGGCGCCGACGAGGCCGGCGAGGTAGTTTTCCGCGACGATCGCGCCGACATAGCCGGTGATCAGGTTACTGATGCCGCGCTGATAGGTGCCCTGCACGAAATTCGGATGGCGATCCAGCTGGGATTCGCGTACCTGTCCGAGCGCGACGCTGTAGCGCGAGACGCCCGGGCGCAGCGACTGCGCGACCGCCGCATACGGCACCGTGAAGCTGTTCTTGTGCCCGTCGGCTTCGGTCACGGTGACGAGCAGGTCGCCGCCGTAGCCGGTCGGGTACAGGTCGTCGATCTGGAACGGCCCTGGCGCGACCGACGTTTCGTACAGCACGTTGCCGTGCTGCGATACCTGGACATGCGCATTGCTCGCCGCCACGCCGCGGATCAGCGGCGCGTAGCCGCGCATCGAATCCGGGAGCATCCGATCGTCGGTGGCAAGCGTGATGCCGCGCATGCCGATGCTGTCGAGCAGCGAGCCGTCGGTATACGCCTCGCCGATCTTCAACTGGCTGCGCCATGCCGGCAGATCGCGCTGAACGTACGTGTTCATGCTCTGGTAGCGATTGTCGCCACGCGATTGCGCGGTATAGGTGCCGTTGTGCCGGAAATGCCAGTTCCCGATGTTCACGCCGCCGACGAGGCCGAGGTACCCCTGCGTGCTTTCGTAGCCCGACGACGAATTGCGGAACACGTTCGCGTCGTAGCGCAGCGTCGCGGACGGCACGCCCGAGTCCCACAGCTCGGGGCTGACGTATCCGCGCGGATTGCGCAATACAGCCGCCTGCGGAATGCTCACGTTGAGGCGGAATTCGGACATGTCGAATTCATACGAGGCTTCGTCGACCAGCTTCGCGACGTCCGTGCATGTACCGTCTGCCTGCACGCGCGCCAGTTCGGCGCGCCCGGGGACGGTCAGTGCCTGGTCGTCCAGGCCGAGCCGGGCGACCAGGCCGCGATCGAAGCACGGCTTGGCGCTCGCCACACCCGCTTCCGCGCTGAACCGCACGGTCGAACGGCCGCGCCAGTCCCCGTTCACATGGAGGTCGACCAGATAGTCGCCCGGCGGGACCGGATTGCCTTTGGAGAAGCGCTCGAGGTCGAGCTGCTGCCCGCGCGGCTTCATCATCAACGTGTCGTTGAAGTGAACCTGGGCGACCGTGTAGCCCCCCGCCGGGCCGGTTTGCGTGTCCGCCGCGCGGACCTCGACGCCCCAACTGGCAAGTGCCGCAAGCACGCACAGGTAGCCCGGCTTGAGCGCTACTCGCCCGATGGCCGGCAACGGCGCTATTCGATGATTCGCTCGCATGAATTAAACATTTTGATGCCGCATCGTCATAACGCGAGCGACGGTTTTCCTGCGGCGATGCGATCGCCGCTTCTTCGGTCCTTTCGGGATGTATCGGGCTAGGCGGCTGCCTCAGCGCGTTGGCTTCGGTGCGTAGCGGCCTTCGACGCCGGCGCCGTAATCGTTGAGAAATGTGTAATCGACCTGAATCGGCCCGGTGGGCGCCGACGGCACGTTGCCGACATCGAATTGCGCGGTCGATTTCGGATCGACCATGCCGCCCTGGTCGTTGGTCCAACTTGTGCTGCCGGCCTTGACGGCCAGCTTGCTGAACGTCACGTGGTACGGCGTCGGATTGTTCGCTTCCAGCACGTAGCCGCCACCGGGCTTCGGTGCGAAATGCCAGCTCACCTTTTCGGCCGATTCGTCGGCGACGCCCTGCAGCGAAGCTGGGCGGAAGAACAGCTTGATGCGCGAACGGAACGCGAGTTGCAACAGATTCGGCGCGTCGGGGTTGTCGGCCATCTGGGGTGGAACGTCGAGCACGTTCAGCCAGTACAGCGTCTCCCTGTCTTGCGCCAGCGGCTCTTGCGTATAGATCAGCCGCAGGCTCTGCCCTTTCTTCGGATCGAGGCGGAACAGCGGCGGCGTCACAGTGAACGGGACTTTCGTGTCGTCCGGCAGCGCATTTGCATTGCCGTCGTCCACCCAGCCCTGCACGAGCGACGGTCGATCGCCGTCATTGGTCAGCTTGACCGTGACTTCGCGTTCCTTTTCCGGATACACGACGCGCGTACCGCTGATCACGACGCTCGCATCCGCCGCCGCCGGGCCGAGCAGCGACGCGGCCAGCATCGCGCCGGTCGCACCGATGCGCCAGTTTTTCCGTCTGTTCATCGCTGATTTCTCCCTGGTTTGAACATCGAAGGCATGCGCTTGCATACCTCGTCGGCCCGGATCCGCGATCCGCCGCGAATCCGGGCTGCCGGACCGAGTCCGCGTTACTGGTAGGCGATCGAATACATGACCGACGTGTTCACGGTGCCAGCCGTGGCCGCGCCGCCCATTGCGACGTACTGCGCCGCGTATTCGAGTTCGGCCGAGCCGCCCGTGATCGCGACCACCTGCGAGTTTTGCTGAGCTTGTGCGGCGCCGAGCTTGATGCTCGAGCCGTTCTTGTTCAGCAGGCCGATCTCGACGTTCTTCGCCGTGCCCGTTGCATTCAGCAAATTGCCGGTGCCGGCGTTCACGGTCGTGCCCGGCTCGAAGTACACCGAGACGTTGCCCGAGCCGCCCGTGCAGTTGGTCAGAGAGAGCTTGAAGGGCTTGCGGCCGGCCGTCGTGCCCGTCGAGGACAGCGCGGACGTCGACACGGTGGGCAGGTCCACGGTGAAATCCTTGCCGCCGCCGTTGCCCGAGATCGAGCAGGTTTGCGACGTGATTTCACCCATGAACGTGATCGTGCCGTCTGCTGCGTGGGCCGACGACGCCGCGGTGACGAGACCCGCTGTTGCCAGCAAAATGGAGAGTGCTTTCTTGGACATGTAAGTACCTGTTTGAAATGGTCTTGCGTCGAAAGACGACGCACCGACGTTTCCTTCGCGCTGTCGCCGACCACTGGAGCGCGTGCCGAAAGCAGCGGTGGGAAACAGCCCACATTGTTTCCAAGTAAGCAGTTTGAAAAAATTGGACGATTCTGAAGGTGACGTGGAATTGACTAGTACGCGTACTAATTTTCTTCAGATAGCGTCAACCCGACGGAATACGATTGCAACCGTTACAAGGATTTGACGTTGTCGAATCCGTATGCGGCGTGATGTCCGGACGGGACGATCGGCGCAAATGATCCGGACTGCGAAATGTTTGCCGTGCCCGGGCGTGGTACGGAAAAGGTATCGACGGTGCTTTCCATTAGCAGAACGTATCGTCTGCGACTGCGCCAAGGGCCCGGCGGCGAATCCGGCGTGGCTTTGCGTGGTGAATCGGCGATACAGGGCGCGGGCCGGGCGTGCCGACACCCGCCCGGAGGCGGCACGCCCGTCAATCTGCGCGCCGGCGGGCGCCGGCGCAGGCCGTGCGCGGGAACGTTACTGCAGAATCAGGCGCAGATGCGCATCGGCCTGTTCGCCGGGCGCGTGCGCGAAGCCGCTGCGCTCGAAGCGATGCCAGCAGCCGATCACGTAGCTGACGAGCAGGCTCGCCCGCACGGCCGGATCGTAATCGCCGGGCAGCGGCACCGCATGGGCGCCATCGCTGCCGCCGTCGCGGCGCGCGCGCGCGTCGAGCAGCGCGACGCGCAGGCTCTGCTTCACGGTCGCCTCGATCCGCTCGAGTATCCGGTCGACCCGTTCGGCGAGCCGTTCGTGCTCGCCGACCAGCGCCTCGCCCGTCAGTACGCGTGTCATCCCGGGGTTCTTCGCGGCGAAACCGAGCAGCATCAACGCGATCGCGCGTGCCTGCATGACGCCGTCGGGCTCTTTCGCGGCGATCTGGTTGATCAGCCGGAAGACGGTTTCCTCGATGAATTCGATCAGGCCCTCGAACATCTGGGCCTTGCTGGAGAAGTGGCGATAGAGTGCCGCCTCCGACAGGTCGAGCCGCGCCGCGAGCGCGGCCGTCGTGATCTTCTCGCGCTTCGGCGCCTCGAGCATCGACGCGAGCGTCTGCAGGATGTGCACGCGGCGCTCGCCCGGTTTCGGGCGGGCGCGGCCGGCGACGGTGTGGTCTTCGGTTACGGCTTGGTCCTGCGGGTGAGTCGGCTGCATTTTTGTCGCCCCGATCGAGTGCCCAGTCGCAGCGATTTTAACGAACGAATGCGCTGGTCGACGTAATGCGGCCGGCCCGTGTTCGGCAAATGGCTCGGGAGGTGGCCCGTGATCCATACCGTGCCGACGCCGAGGCGCTTGTAGCGCTTGAGGTGGCTGCGCGTGTCCTCGACGAGAATCGCGTCTGCCAGCCGTGCATGCGCGGCGCGCAGCGTCCGGCGCAGCATCGCGTGGTCGGGCTTCGCGCGCCACGTGCGGCGGTCGCGCATGTGCTCGATCGCGATCACGCGCTCGAACAGCCGCTCGATGCGCAGCTCGCGCAGCACCGCGCGCGCGTAGTTCTCCGGCGCGTTGGTCAGCACCAGCTTGCGACCCGGCAGCGCGGCGACGATGCGCGCGAGGCCGCGCTCGGCGCGCACCATCGCGGGCAGGTCGGAAAACGTGTGGACCACGCGCAGGAAGTCGTGCGGATCGATCGGGTGATGGCGCGTGAGGCCGAGCAGCGCGGCGCCGTAGCGCGCGGTGTAGCCGGTGCGCAGGCGATCGGCTTCGGCGCGCTCGACCTGCAGCGCGTCGACGATGTATTGCGTCATCGCACGGTTGATCTCGGGAAAGATCGCGTGCGACGCGTGATGAAGCGTGTTGTCGAGATCGAACAGCCAGACCGGCGCGCCAGCGCGCGGCCGGTGGCGCGAGATGCGCCGGCGCCGCAGCGGAGCCGGCAGGTGGGGGCCGGCAGGCGGGCGGCGCGCGCTCAATGCGAGCGGATCATCGTGCCGAACGGCTGCTCGGTCAGGATTTCCAGCAGCACCGAATGCTCGATCCGGCCATCGACGATGTGCACCGACTTCACGCCGCTCTTCGCGGCGTCGAGCGCTGACGAGATCTTCGGCAGCATGCCGCCGGAGATCGTGCCGTCCTCGAACAGCGCATCGATCTCGCGCGCGGACAGATCGGTCAGCAGGTTGCCGTCCTTGTCCATCACGCCCGGGATGTTGGTCATCATCAGCAGCTTCTCGGCGTTCAGCACGGTCGCGAGCTTGCCCGCGACGAGATCGGCGTTGATGTTGTACGACAGGCCGTCTTCGCCGAAGCCGATCGGCGAGATCACCGGAATGAACGCGTCGTCCTGCAGCGCCTTCACGACCGCCGGGTTGATCGCCTCGACTTCGCCGACCTGGCCGATGTCGATGTACTGGCCCGGGTTGTCGCGGTCCGGCATCAGCAGCTTGCGCGCGTGGATCAGGCCGCCGTCCTTGCCCGTCAGCCCCACCGCATGGCCGCCGAAGTGGTTGATCAGCATCACGATGTCCTGCTGCACTTCGCCGCCGAGCACCCATTCGACGACTTCCATCGTCTCTTCGTCGGTGACGCGCATGCCCTGGATGAAGGTGCCGGCCTTGCCGATCTTCTTCAGCGCGTGATCGATCTGCGGGCCGCCGCCGTGGACGATCACCGGGTTGATGCCGACCAGTTTCAGCAGGATCACGTCGCGCGCGAAGCCCTGCTTGAGCCGCTCTTCCGTCATCGCGTTGCCGCCGTATTTGATGACCACGGTCTTGCCGTGGTAGCGACGGATGTACGGCAGCGCCTCCGCGAGGATTTCTGCTTTCAGCGTGGGGGCGATCTGCGAGAGGTCGATGGGCTCGGACATGGCGGCGGCTCTGGCTGGGAACGGTTGAAACAGGGCGAATTGTACAGGAGTGGCGCAGCGCAGCATCGGGTTTTTGGGCCGGCCGGAACACCGGCGGCGCGGCGCGGCATCGCACGCGGCGGCCCGCCGGCTATGGCGCGGCACGATTCGGGGCGCCGTCGCGCGGCGGGCGCCGGCGGACGGGCGCGCATGCGTTGACGGGCGACCGCGGCCGGGCGGCCGGCGTGCAAAATTCAGCCGCCGCGCTATGCTTGTCGCGTGGGGCGATGTCCCGCCCGCTTCCGCGATCGCGTCATGACCGATTCCGCCGCCGACGCCCGTTCCGTCCCGCGCCGTGCGCGCTGCCCGCACTGCGGGCGCGGCTTCGACTGCGGCGCGCACACGCAGCCGTTCGACTGCTGGTGCGCGTCGATGCCGATGCTGCCCGGCGGCACGCCGCCCGCGGCCGGTGCGCGGTGCCGATGCCCCGAGTGTCTGGCCGACGAGATCGCGCAGCGCATGGCCGGCGAGGCCGGTTGACGCGGCTCGCCGCGCACGCGTGCCGCCCGTTCGCACGCGCGGATCCGGCCCCGCTAGGGGCGCCGGGCGCTAAACGGGTAAACTGCCCGGATGCAACGAATCACCACCACCGGGCGCGTCAACCTCAGTCACCTGTTCTGGCTCCGCAATCTCGCGATCATCGGCCAGCTCGTGACGATCGGCGTCGTGCAGACCTATTTCGGCGTCCATTTGCCGCTGCCGGCGATGCTGATGGTCATCGCGCTCGAAATCGTTTTCAACGCGCTGACCTGGGTGCGCGTGCTGCGCGCGCGGCCCGAGACCAATTTCGAGCTGCTCGGCCAGCTGTGGGTCGACCTCGGCGCGCTGTCCGCGCTGCTGTTCCTGTCGGGCGGCACGACCAATCCGTTCGTGTCGCTGTACCTGCCGTCGCTCGCGATCGCGGCGGCCGTGTTGCCGTGGCACCTGATGATCTGGCTCGCGGCGTTCGCGGTCGCGTGCTACGCGGCGCTGGGCTTCGATTCGGTGCCGCTCAACATGGACAACCCGGCGAACCTGTTCGATTACTACCGGACCGGCATGTGGGCGAACTTCATGGTCAGCGTCGGGCTGATCGCGTGGTTCGTCGCGCGCATGTCGAATGCGCTGCGCCAGCGCGACGCGGCGCTCGGCGAGGCGCAGCAGCACCTGCTGCGTGACGAGCGGGCCGTCGCGCTCGGCGTGCAGGCCGCCACCGTCGCGCACGAAATGGGCACGCCGCTGTCGACGATCGCGATGCTCGCCGAGGAGTTGCGCGACGCGGCGCGCGCCGATCCGGGGCTGGCGCGCTACGAGGCCGACCTGAAGGTGCTCGAGGAACAGATGACGCTCTGCACGTCGGCGCTCGCGCGCCTGCGCAGCCGCGCGAGCGCGCCGGCGAGCCGCCAGCCGGTGGACGACTGGCTCGACACGTTCGTCGAGCACTGGCGTCTGCGGCATCCGCACGTGCAGTTCGAGCTGCTCGGCGCGCGCCCGTCGGGCGTCGCGCTCGACGATACGGTCGCGGCCGGCCAGATCCTGACGATCCTGCTCGACAACGCCGCGCGCGCGAGCCCGCAGCGCGTGACGCTCGCCGCGAAGGTCGCGCACGACCGCGCGACCGACGAAATCGAATTCGAGGTATGCGACGACGGGCCCGGCATTCCGGCCGCGCTGCGCGAATCGCTCGGCGCGATGCCGGTCGACAGCACGCAGGGCGGGCACGGCGTCGGCCTGTATCTCGCGTTCAGTGCGGCCGCGCGGCTGGGCGGCGAGATCGAACTGTCCGACGTCGCGCCGCGTGCGGCCGGCGGCAACGGCCGGGCGGCCGGTGCGGCGAATGGCCACGCGGCGGCCGCATCGGGACAACGCACGGGTGCACGTGCGGCCGAACGGCCAGCCGGCACGCCGGACGGCCGGACGGCCGGTGCCGCGGCCGGGCGCGGCACGCGGGCCGTGCTGCGCCTGCCGGTCGCGCGTGTCGCGATGCCGGCTGCCTCAACCAACACGTAGACGGAGAAACCCCATGAGCGAGAACAATTTCCTGGTGATCGACGACAACGAGGTGTTCGCGGGCACGCTCGCGCGCGGCCTCGAGCGCCGCGGTTACGCGGTCCAGCAGGCGCACGACAAGGAGGCGGCGCTCCGGCTCGCCGCAGGCGGCAAGTTCCAGTTCATCACCGTCGACCTGCATCTCGGCGAGGATTCGGGGCTGAGCCTGATCGCGCCGTTGTGCGACCTGCAGCCCGATGCGCGGATTCTGGTGCTGACCGGCTACGCGAGCATCGCGACCGCCGTGCAGGCCGTGAAGGAGGGCGCCGACAACTACCTCGCGAAGCCCGCGAACGTCGAGTCGATCCTGGCCGCGCTGCAGACCAACGCGACCGAAGTGCAGGCCGAAGAGGCGCTCGAGAATCCGGTCGTGCTGTCGGTCGACCGGCTCGAATGGGAGCACATCCAGCGTGTGCTGGCCGAGAACAACAACAACATTTCGGCGACCGCGCGGGCGCTGAACATGCACCGCCGCACACTGCAGCGCAAGCTCGCCAAAAAACCGGTGCGGCAATAAGCGGCGCGGCGCCGGCGCGCACGCACGCCGGGTGGCACGAGCGGCACGGGCGTCGCGCGATGCGATTCGGGAGCGACGCAACGCGACGCGCTACGGCGCAGCCGCGCGGCGCTGTCCGGCAGGAAGCCGCGAGCGCGGCCACGGGCGCGCGCCAACGAAAACGGGCGGCCCCGCTCACCCGCGGGGCCGCCCGTTTCGCTTTCGCCGCCGCGCGCGTTACAGCACGTAGCGCGACAGGTCTTCGTCCTGCGACACTTCGCCGAGCGCGCGGTCGACATACTGCGCGTCGATCGTCACGCGCTCGCCGGCGTGGTTGCCGGCCGAGAACGACACTTCCTCGAGCAGCTTCTCGATCACCGTGTACAGCCGGCGTGCGCCGATGTTCTCGGTTTTCTCGTTGACCGCGAACGCGATCTCGGCGAGGCGGCGGATGCCGTCTTCCGCGAATTCCAGTTCCACGTCTTCGGTGGCGAGCAGCGCCTGGTACTGCTTGACGAGGCTCGCGTCGGTCGCGACGAGGATCGCTTCGAAGTCGTTGACCGACAGCGAATCGAGCTCGACACGGATCGGGAAGCGCCCCTGCAGTTCGGGAATCAGGTCGCTCGGCTTCGCGAGGTGGAAGGCGCCGCTCGCGATGAACAGGATGTGATCGGTCTTCACCATCCCGTACTTCGTGTTGACCGTCGTGCCCTCGACGAGCGGCAGCAGGTCGCGCTGCACGCCCTGGCGCGACACTTCGCCGCCGCTGCCTTCGTTGTTGCGCGACGTGATCTTGTCGATCTCGTCGAGGAACACGATGCCGTTCTGCTCGACGTTCTGCACGGCCTTCGTCTTCACTTCCTCTTCGTTCAGCATCTTCGCCGCTTCCTCGTCGGTCAGCAGCTTCAGCGCTTCCTTGATCTTCACCTTGCGGCGCTGCTTCTTGCCGCTGCCGAGGTTCGAGAACATCGAGCGGATCTGCTCGGTCATCTCTTCCATCCCCGGCGGCGCCATGATGTCCATGCCGACGGTCGGCTGCTCGAGGTCGAGCTCGACTTCCTTGTCGTCGAGCTGGCCTTCGCGCAGGCGCTTGCGGAACGTCTGGCGCGTCGCGTTGTTGTCGTCGTTCGCGTGCTCGGCATTGCCGCCGAAGCCCACCGCGCGCGGTTGCGGCAGCAGGATGTCGAGGATGCGGTCTTCGGCCTGGTCGGTCGCCTTGCTGCGCACCTTGCGCATTTCGGATTCGCGCGTCTGCTTGACCGAGATCTCGATCAGGTCGCGCACGATGCTGTCGACGTCGCGGCCGACGTAGCCGACTTCGGTGAACTTGGTCGCTTCGATCTTGATGAACGGCGCATCGGCGAGCTTCGCGAGGCGGCGCGCGATTTCGGTCTTGCCGACGCCCGTCGGCCCGATCATCAGGATGTTCTTCGGGGTGATTTCCTGGCGCAGCGGCTCGGCGACCTGCTGGCGGCGCCAGCGGTTGCGCAGCGCGACGGCGACGGCCTTCTTCGCCTTCGCCTGGCCGATGATGTGCTTGTCGAGTTCCGAGACGATCTCGGCAGGGGTCATGGTGCTCATGGTGCGGTCCTTACTCGATCGTTTCGATGATGCGGTTGTGGTTCGTGTAGATGCACATGTCGCCGGCGATCTCGAGCGATTTCTCGACGATCTCGCGCGGCGACAGCTCGGTGTTCTCGGCGAGCGCGCGGGCCGCCGCCTGCGCGTACGCGCCGCCCGAGCCGATCGCGCAGATCCCGCCTTCCGGATCGAGCACGTCGCCGTTGCCGGTGATCACGAGCGTGGTGGTCGCATCGGCCGTGATCAGCATCGCCTCGAGGCGGCGCAGCATCCGGTCGGTGCGCCAGTCCTTCGCGAGCTCGACGGCCGCGCGGGTGAGATTGCCCTGGTGCTTCTCGAGCTTCGCCTCGAAGCGGTCGAGCAGCGAGAACGCATCGGCGGTGCCGCCCGCGAATCCGACCAGAACCTGGTTGTTGTAGATCCGCCGCACTTTCCGCGCGCCACCCTTCATGACGATGTTGCCGAGGGTTACCTGGCCGTCGCCGCCGAGCGCGACCTTGTCGCCGCGCCGGACCGAAACGATGGTCGTGCCGTGAAATTGCTCCATCTGCGTTCCTTGAGAAAAACGGGGAAGAGTCGGGCGGCGCGAGGGGCCGCCGCGTGAATCCGCGGTGCGCCGGGAAGCGGCCCGGCGCACGTCCGTTTCATTTTAGGGCGGGCGCCGGGATATCAAGAGGGGGAGGCAAATCGGCCGGCGGTCGGGAGCCGGCGCCGGAAAAACAAAAAGCGCGCGGCAGGCCGCGCGCTTCCGGGAAGCAGCGTGTCTGAGCGGAATGCCGCTCGATCAGTCGCCGAACAGCTTCTGGCGCAACTCGCGGCGCTCCTGCGCCTCGAGCGACAGCGTGGCGGTCGGACGCGCGAGCAGGCGCGGAATGCCGATCGGTTCGCCGGTTTCCTCACACCAGCCGTAATCGCCGGAATCGATGCGGGCGAGCGACTGCTGAACCTTCTTGAGGAGCTTGCGTTCGCGATCGCGCGTACGCAACTCGAGCGCGTGCTCTTCCTCGATCGTCGCGCGGTCGGCGGGATCGGGGACGATCACCGTCTCGCGCAGGTTCTCGGTCGTCTGGCCTGCATTCTTGAGGATGTCCGCCTGCAACTGTTCGAGCCGATTTTTGAAGAAGGCGAGCTGATCCTCATTCATGTAATCCTTGTCGCTCATCTTCAGGATTTCGGCTTCGGTCAAGAGTTTCTTCGTCATCTGCTTGCTTCTTCAATGTGCGGCAAATCAAGAGATAGTGCCTGCACTTTGGGATTACCCGCAACCGCGCTTGCAATCATTTGCGATTTGCCGCCGCGGGGCCGAAAGCCTCTGGAAACCGGTTCTCAAATACCAGGGATAGGCCTGGCGCTGATTTGCGCGCGCTGCGAACCGGTGTGCTGCGCGGCAGATCGCATCGGCCGCGGCCGGGAGGCGGATGGGCGATCCGGCGCGGTTGCGATGCCCGGATAACTGGTTCAGCAAGAACCGGGCCTGTTTGTTGCCGTACTCCAGCGGGCACGTATTGTAACTGAATCGCAAGCGGGCGCCGTATCGGGTCGATCCCCGTCGGCCACGCCAATATCTTGAAAATATAACGCGCAAATCGCGAAAAAGCGATGACGACGAAACCCTGCCCGGAAAAGGCGCCGCGCGGCTGCCGCGGCCGCCTGCGAAGGCGGCCGGGCAACGGTGGCGGGCAGGCGCCCGCGCGGATCAGGCGAGGCAGGCGTCGAGGCCGTCGGTGATCAGGTCCTGCGGCAGGTCGACGCCGATGAACACCATCTTGTTGGTCTTCTTCTCGGCCGGCAGCCACTTGGCCGCGAGGTCGCTGCCCATCATCTGGTGCACGCCCTGGAACACGACCTTGCGGTCGACGCCCTTCATGTACAGCACGCCCTTGTAGCGCAGCATCCGCTCGCCGTAGATCTGCAGGATGCCGCCGAGGAAGTCTTCCAGCTTGTTCGGATCGAACGGGCGGTCGTTGCGGTACACGAACGACTTGATCTTGTCGTCATGGTGCGCGTGGTGGTGGTCGTGGTGGCCATGGCCGTGATCGTGCGCGCATTGGCCGTGATCGTGGTCGCAATCGGCGTGATCGTGATCATGGTCGTGATCGTGGTGGGCGTGCGCGTGATCGTCCTCGGCGAGGAAATCGGGATCGATCTCGAGCTTCGCGTTCAGGTTGAAGCCGCGCAGGTCGAAGATTTCCTTGATGTCCGCTTCGCCGAAATTCACGATCTTGATCGCGGCCTTCGGGTTCATGTGCATCAGGCGGTGCTTGAGGCCGGCGACGGTCTCGCCGTCGACCAGGTCCGACTTCGTGATGAACAGGCGGTCGGCGAAACCGACCTGGCGCTGCACCACTTCGTGTTCGTCGAGCTGAGCGTTCGCGTGCTTCGCGTCGACCAGCGTGATGACCGCGTCGAGCAGGAAATCGTCGGCGATTTCGCTGTCGATGAAGAAGGTCTGCGCGACGGGGCCCGGGTTCGCGAGGCCGGTCGTCTCGATCACGATGCGGTCGAAGTCGAGCTTGCCTTCGCGCTTTTTCGCGGCCAGATCGCCGAGCGCGCGGGCAAGGTCGCCGCGGATCGTGCAGCAGATGCAGCCGTTGCTCATCTGGATGATCTGCTCGTTCGAATCCTGCACGAGGATTTCGTTGTCGATGTTCTCTTCGCCGAACTCGTTCTCGATCACGGCGATCTTCATGCCGTGCTGTTCGTTCAGGATGCGCTTGAGCAGCGTCGTCTTGCCGCTGCCGAGGAAGCCGGTAAGGATGGTGACGGGAGTGGCCATGTCGGTCGCCTGTGGTTCGTGAATCGGGGTCAAAACCAGGATGTGCGTCGCGCCCTCGCGCTGCGAGCCGGGGCGCACAACCATCCATTGAAACATACCTGTCAAGCCCCCGCCCGTCGTCCGGACGACAGGCGAAAGCGCTGTGCCGCCAACCGGGCGGGGCGGACGCGGTCGTCCGCGCTAGATCGGGGCGATCAGACGATTTGCAACAGCAGGCCCTTCAGATATTCGCCCTCCGGGAACGCGGCGAGCAGCGGATGATCGACGCCCGCGCCGAGCCGCTTCAGGATGCGCGCGTCGACCTTCGCGTCGGCGGCCGCGCCCGCGACGATCTTCTGGAACAGGTCCATGTCGATCGCGCCGGAGCACGAGTACGTGAACAGCAGGCCGCCCGGGCGCAGCAGCCTGAAGCCGCTCAGGTTGATGTCCTTGTACGCGCGGGCCGCGCGATCGACGCTGTCGCGCGTCGGCGCGAACTTCGGCGGATCGAGCACGATCAGGTCGAAACGCTCGCCTTCGTCGACGAGGCGGCGCAGCGTCTTGAACGCATCGGCATCGAGCCAGGTCGCGCGCGCCGCGTCGAAGCCGTTCGCCACGACGTTCTGCTGCGCGAGCGCGAGCGCGTCGCCCGACGAGTCGATCGACACGACGCGTTTCGCGCCGCCCTTGAGCGCCGCGAGCGAGAAGCCGCCGGTGTAGCAGAAGCAGTTCAGCACGTCGCGGCCGGCCGCGTACTGCGCGACGAGCGCGCGGTTGTCGCGCTGGTCGACGTAGAAGCCGGTCTTGTGGCCGTTCGGCACGTCGACGTGATAGCGCACGCCGTTTTCGTTCGCGATCAGCGTCGCGGGCGGCGCGTCGCCGGCCAGCACGCCGGTCGTCTGCTCGAGCCCTTCCTTGTCGCGGATCGACACGTCCGAGCGCTCGTACACGTTCGGGCAGCCGGTCGCGCCGACGAGCGCCGCGACGATCGCGTCCTTCCACGCTTCGACGCCGGCCGCCATGAACTGGCATACGAGCTGGCCGCGCGGCGTCGCGCCGGCTTCGGCGGTATCGGCGACGTAGTGGTCGACGATCAGCCCCGGCAGCCCGTCGGCTTCGCCGAACACGAGCCGCACCGCGCCCGTGCCCGACACCATCGTCGTGCGGTGCGCGACCGCGCGCTGCACGCGGCGCTTGAAGAACGCGTGATCGATCGGCTCGTTCTCGTCGAAGCTCCACACCCGCACGCGGATCTGCGACTGCGGGCTGTACGCGCCGCGCGCGAGAAAGCGGCCGTCGTGCGCGCGCACGAGCACGGTCGCGCCGGGGGCGGGCTTGCCGTCGACGCGGTCGATCGCATTGGCGTAGATCCACGGATGGCGGCGCAGCAGCGATTTTTCCTTGGACGGCTTGAGGGTGACGGTTTGCATGATGAGATCGAAAGGGGCCGGGCGCGACGCCGGCCGATGCCGGCCGCCGCGCGCGGCGGGTAACACGGGACGCGCGTCAGTCGCGCTTCTTCGCGCGCGGATGCGCGCTGTCGTAAATTTTCGCGAGATGCTGGAAGTCGAGCGACGTATAGATTTGCGTCGCGGCGACGCTCGCGTGGCCCAGCAGTTCCTGCACCGCGCGCAGGTCGCCGCTCGACTGCAGCACGTGCGTCGCGAACGAGTGGCGCAGCACGTGCGGGTGGACGTTGGCGGGAATGCCGGCGGCGAGCGCCGCGCGCTTCACGCGTTCGCGCACGACGCCCGGCGACATCCGGTTGCCGCGCACCGACACGAACAGCGGATGCGGATCGTGCTTCACGAATTCGCCGCGCACCGCGAGCCACGCGTTCAGCGCGTCGATCGCCT
This sequence comes from Burkholderia sp. MSMB2157WGS, assembly GCF_001532755.1. Lineage (NCBI taxonomy): Bacteria > Pseudomonadati > Pseudomonadota > Betaproteobacteria > Burkholderiales > Burkholderiaceae > Burkholderia > Burkholderia sp. MSMB2157WGS. The sequence continues at coordinate 108,372 of NZ_LPJG01000002.1, forward strand.
TGCGGCCGACCGGCACCTTGCGCTCCTTGTTGCCCTTGCCGCGCACGGTGACTTCGGCTTCGGCGAGATCGAGCCAGCCGGCCGAGCGGTAGCCGTCGGCCTGCACGTACCCGACATCGAGCCCGACCAGTTCGGCGAGGCGCAGCCCCGACGAATAGAACAGCTCGAGGATCGCGTGGTCGCGGACGCCTTCGGTCGTTTCGGGCAGCGGCGTATCCATGAGGGCGACCGCATCGTCGACCGACAGCGCTTTGGGCAGCGATTTCTCGCGCTTGGGCGCGCGTACCCCGGCCACGGGATTCGCGGGCATCTCGATGCGCTGCGCGAACCAGCGATAGAACGCGCGCCATGCGGAAAGCCGGTGCGAGATCGAGCGCGCGGACAGCCCGGCCGCGTGCGCGCGCACGACCGCGCCGCGCATGTCGGCGGCGGTCAATGCTTCGAGCGGGCGGCCGGCCGCGAGCTTCTTCAGTTCGTCGAGTTCGTGCGCGTACCCGCGCAGCGTGTGTTCCGACAGCTGCCTGACGTGCTTCAGGTTCGACAGGTAGGCGGCGATCGGATCGTCGGTCATCGCGTGCGGCGAATCAGTGCGGCAGCAGGCGCGTGAGCGCGGCGCTCGCGAGCGTCGCGATCTGCGCGAGGAAGTCGGTGGCCATCCCGTCGTGGAAGCGGCGCGGATCGGGCGAACCGAGCACCAGCAGGCCGAACGCGGGCGCGTCGTTGCCGGCGAGCGGCGCACGCAGCGCGAGCAGCGCGACCGATGCGGCCGAGCCGTCGCCGGCCGGCGCGGCTTCGGCGCCCTCCGCCGCGCTCGCGGCCGGGGCGGCGAGCGCGGGCGCGAGCCACTGGGCGGCCTCGAAGCCCGTGTTCGCGCCGCAGTACGGCGTCGACAGGCCGTTCGTGAACAGGCGCACTTCCTCGCCGACCTGGCGTGCGAAGTCGGCTTGCGCGTAGGTGTCGGCCACATCCCACACGCGCACCGCCGTTTGCGGCACGTCGAACACGTCGGCGATGCCGTCGGCGATCGTGCGCGGCAACGCGTACGGATCGCGCTCCGCGATCACGCGCGCGGTCCAGCGGCTGAACTTCGCGGACAGGCTGTCGTTCTCGTGCCCGTAGCGCACGAGCTCGGCGAGCCGGCGTTCGAGATGCTTGTTCTTGTCGCGCAGCATCTCCATCTGCCGCTCCTGCAGCGAGATCGCGGCCTTGCCGTGCGGGTTCGCGAGACGGATCGTCGCGAGCAGCTCGGCGTGCTGCGCGAAGAATTCGGGATTGGCGAGCAGGTAGTCGGCGACTTCGCGATCGTTCATGTGGCTGGAGCGTTCAGTGTTGTCAAGGACGTTGCAGGGTCAGGCGGTCAGGTCGATCTCGCCTTCGAACACGGTCGCGGCGGGGCCGGCCATCGTCAGCGCGGCGGCTTCGTCGCGCGCGCCGTCCCAGCCGATCGTCAGCGTGCCGCCGTGCGTGTGCACGGTCACGGGCGAATCGAGCAGGCCGCGCCGGATGCCGGCCGCGACCGCCGCGCACGCGCCGGTGCCGCACGCGAGCGTCTCGCCCGCGCCGCGTTCGTACACGCGCAGCTTCACTTCGCGGCGCGACACGATCTGCATGAAGCCGGCGTTCACGCGCTGCGGGAAGCGCGCATGGCGCTCGATCAGCGGGCCTTCTTCCAGCACCGGATACGCTTCGGCGTCGTCGACGACCTGCACCGCGTGCGGGTTGCCCATCGACACCGTCGAGATCCAGCGCGTCGCGCCGCCGACGTCGAGCGGCCACAGCGTGTCGTTGCCGTAGGCCCGGCCGTCGAGGCCCGATGCATCGAACGGCACCTGCGCCGGCGCGAACACGGGCGCACCCATGTCGACGACGACTTCGCCGTTGTCCTGCATCGTCAGCGTGATCAGGCCCTTCATGACCTGCACGCGCACGCTGCGCTTGTCGGTCAGGCCGCGGTCGCTGACGAACTTCACGAAACAGCGCGCGCCGTTGCCGCAGTGCTCGACCTCGCCGCCGTCGCAATTGAAGATCCGGTACTTGAAATCCGCGCCGTCGACGGTCGGTTTCTCGACCAGCAGCAACTGATCGGCGCCGATGCCGAAGTGGCGGTTGGCGAGCGCGCGCACCTGCGCGTCGGTGAGCGGCGGCAGCGCGCGCGAATAGCCGTCGAGCACGACGAAGTCGTTGCCCGCGCCGTGCATCTTGGTGAACGAGAGTTTCACTGGGTCCGGAATTCCATGGCGAACGAGGCGGTCGGCACGGACGGCCGGCGGCCACGCCGGGGCGGCCTCGTTCGTCGTGCTGATCTCAACCGCAAATGATACATGCAGCCGACAGGGGCGTCCTGCGTGGGCGACCGGTTTGTACCGCGGGCGAAGGCGGGCAGGGAGCGGTATCTGCCGATCGGTCGACTGGTCGCATGCGAGGCGGGTGGGCAAATTGGTGCGGTGTGGCGAACCTGTCACGGCGGGCGCAAGGCTCGGCGAAAACAGCGGATGAGCGGGACGCGCACTTTCGTACAGGTCAAATTGACAGCGCAATCAAGCGATTCGTATAGTGTGGCTATACGCATGGGCCATGCTGTCGGCATCGCGACTCGAATGTGGGAGATCCATGATCAAGTCGTGGCAGCACAAGGGGCTGGAAGCGTTTTTCACGAGCGGGAACAAGGCGGGCATCCGGCCCGACCATGCCCCGAGGTTACGGCGCCAGCTCGCACGTCTCGACGCTGCGAGCCGGCCGCTCGACATGAACGTGCCGGGCTGGCGCTTTCACGGCCTGGCCCGAGGGCTGGACGGCCATTACGCGGTGAGCGTGAGCAGCAACTGGCGTTTGACGTTCAGCTTCGACGGAGCCGATGCCGTCCTGGTCGATTACCAGGACTACCATCGAGGTGATTCAAGCCATGACTCGCATCTTCAATCCACCGCATCCGGGCGAAGCGTTGCGCGAGGACGTGCTACCGGCGCTGGGCCTGACTGTCACCGAGGCTGCCGCGCAACTTGGCGTCACGCGCGCGGCGCTGTCGCGCATCCTGCACGGCCATGCAGGAATCTCGCCGGAAATGGCGCTGCGCCTCGAGGCATGGCTCGGCGAGGAGAATGGCGGCCGTGCGGATCTGTGGCTCGCGCAGCAATCCGCCTACGATCTGTGGCAGGCACGCGCGAAAGGCGTGCCGAAGGTAACCCGAGTGCGGACGCGCGCCTGACCGTGCGCCCGCAGGCCGATGCTGCTCAGTCTCAGTAGAGGCTCGGCTCGCCAGGCGGGCGCGTCTTGAAGCGCTTGTGCACCCAGTAATACTGCTCGGGCATCAGCGGAATCTGTTCCTCGAGGAATTCGTTCATCCGCCGCGCGTCGAGATCGTCGTCGCCGGTCGGGTAGTTGTCCCACGGCTTGAACACCTTCAGCCGATAGCCCTTGTAGTTCGGCAGCACCTCGCCGATGAACGGCACGACCTGCGCGCGGCCCGTCTTCGCGAGCCGGCCGACGGCCGTCAGCGTGCAGGCCGGCACGCCGAAGAACGGCACGAACGTCGAATTGCGCAGCCCGTAGTCCATGTCGGCGCCGAGCATCACCGGCTTGCGGTCGCGCAGCCAGCGCAGCACGACGCGCGCGCTGTCCGCGCGGCCGACCATCTCGGCGTCGAAGCGCCCGCGCGCCTTCTTCGCCTCTTCCTCGAGCACCGCGTTCGAGAACGGCTGGTACAGCGATCCGCAGCGGCGCTGCAGCGACCGGTTGAGCCAGATCGAACCGGCTTCGATGCCGACGAAGTGCAGCCCGAGGAACAGCGTCGGCGGCAGGTCGGGATCGGTGAGATCGACCGCGCTGTCGACCTGGATCAGTTTCGCGAGCTTTTTCTCCGAGCCGAACCACTGCACGCTGCGCTCGACGTAGCTGCGGATCGCATGGCGGAAATGCCGGCCCGCCACGTCCTCGCGCCGCTCGTCGCTCCAGTCGGGGAAGCAGAGTTTCAGATTCGTATGTACGATGCGCTTTCGCCGGCTGGGGATCTGATACAGCAGCCAGCCGAGGCCGTCGCCGAACCGTGCGGTGAGACCGTACGGCAGCAGGGCGAGCAGCTTCAGCAAGCCGATGGCGAGGTGCGTGCCGAGGCGGCCTAGCATGCGGAAGCTCCGTAGGGCCGGCAGGCCGGCACGTTGCGAACAGGGTGGTGAGACAGCGGAAGATGCAGCACGGGCGGCGCTCTGTGACAATTCAGGAAAGCCGCTATAATACGGGCTTCGCCGAGTTAACTGACAACTTGCGGGGCGAAGCCGGCTGGCGCGACACGCGCTGCCCGGTCCTGGTAATCCGCTAAAGCGTCGCCGCTTCAGGCCCAACGAAGCTGGCTACGTGAAACCAACCGTAACCACACAGGAGCCTGAAAAAGTGGCAAACGATTATCTCTTCACGTCCGAATCCGTCTCCGAAGGCCATCCGGACAAGGTCGCGGACCAAATCTCGGACGCGATTCTCGACGCCATCCTCGAGCAGGACAAATATTCCCGCGTTGCGGCCGAAACGCTGTGCAACACGGGTCTCGTCGTGCTGGCCGGTGAAATCACCACGACGGCCAACATCGATTACATCCAGATCGCGCGCGACACGATCAAGCGCATCGGCTACGACAACACCGACTACGGCATCGACTACAAGGGCTGCGCGGTGCTCGTCGCGTACGACAAGCAGTCGCCGGACATCGCGCAGGGCGTCGATCGCGCACACGACGACAACCTCGATCAAGGCGCGGGCGACCAGGGCCTGATGTTCGGCTATGCGTGCGACGAAACGCCGGAACTGATGCCGCTGCCGATCTACCTGTCGCATCGCCTCGTCGAGCGCCAGGCCAGCCTGCGCCGCGACGGTCGCCTGCAATGGCTGCGTCCGGACGCGAAGTCGCAGGTCACCGTCCGCTACGTGGACGGCAAGCCCGATTCGATCGACACCGTCGTGCTGTCGACGCAGCACGCACCGGACATCGAGCTGCCCGCGCTGCGCGAAGCCGTGATCGAGGAAATCATCAAGCCGACGCTGCCGGCCGATCTGATCAAGGGCGACATCAAGTTCCTCGTGAACCCGACCGGCCGGTTCGTGATCGGCGGCCCGCAGGGCGATTGCGGCCTGACCGGCCGCAAGATCATCGTCGACACGTACGGCGGTGCCGCACCGCACGGCGGCGGCGCGTTCTCGGGCAAGGATCCGTCGAAGGTCGACCGTTCGGCTGCCTATGCCGGCCGCTACGTCGCGAAGAACATCGTCGCCGCGGGCCTCGCGTCGCGCGCGCTGATCCAGGTGTCGTACGCGATCGGCGTGGCCGAGCCGACCTCGGTGATGGTCAACACGTTCGGCACGGGCCGCGTGTCGGATGCGGTGATCACGAAGCTCGTGCGCGAGCATTTCGACCTGCGTCCGAAGGGCATCATCAAGATGCTCGACCTGCTGCGCCCGATCTACGAGAAGACCGCGGCTTACGGCCACTTCGGCCGCGAAGAGCCGGAATTCTCGTGGGAAGCGACCGACAAGGCGCTCGCGCTGGCCGAAGCGGCCGGTGTGGAGCCGACGGCACGCGTCGCGTAAGCGTCGTTCGCCTGAAATGAAAAACCCCGGCCAGGCCGGGGTTTTTTTATGGATTTCGGTCGCCGATGCAATGGCGGCGATCGGTGCGGGCCATGCCCGCCAGGCATTCGCTCAGCGTGCGCCGAACCCGAACCAGCCATTGCTCGCCGCGAGGCGGCGCGGGCGGTTGACGCGGCGCTGCGGGCCGAGCGTGCGGCGCAGCGCGAGCGCGCGCAGCGACGACGGCTTCTGCAGCAGCGAGCGCAGGCCGGCGCGGCGCGCGAACGTCTGTGCGCTCATCATCGAGAAAAACGCGTGGAACCACGCACGGATGCCGTCCAGCCGGCTGTGCGTGTGCGTACGCTCGGCCAGCGCCTGCGTGCGTGCGCGGTGATGGCGCAGCGAGCGGGCGGGAGCGGACGGCACGACGCGCTTCGCAGCGCGGTTGAAACGGGAAGTCAGACGGAATGGCATGTGAACGATGCTTCGCTTGTATGGGTGGCGCCTGAAGAGCGCACTGGTATGAACGGCCTCGGATGGCACAACGGATCTTATCGGATCCCGCTGCGCGCCGCCCCCGCCAGAATTGACAGGCCGCGTCAGGCTACAGGGGTTTCGTGACGGGCAAAAGTCGCGATAAACCCTTGTGCCGCAACGCGTGTGCCGCATACCGCCTGTCGCTGGGGCAGGTGCCGCGTCGCACAGTTCCCTTGACCCGGATCAAAGCCGCGATTGGCATGCCCCTGCGCACGACAATGGTGCTGTTCGCGGTATCCGGCGCCGATTTACAATCGTCACATTCACACAATAAACGTCTGGCATCCCATGTCGTCTCCATTGCAGTCGGAATCGATCCGCGCGCAAGTCGCGGAATTGCGCGAGCGCGGCTTCGTCGTCGCGCGCGGCCTCGTCGGCGAGGCGCAGTGCGCGGCGCTCAGGCAGATCGCGGAGCGTCAGTTGCGGGAGGCTGCCGAGCCGATCGAGTTCGAGGCTGACCTGCGCTACCCGGGCGCGCCCGAATCGAAGCATGCGCCGGGCGGGCATACGGTGCGGCGGCTGCTCGACGCGTATTCGCGCGATCCGGCGTTTGCCGAGCGCGCGGTGGCCCCTGAAATCGGCGCGTGGATGCGCGAGTATTTCGGTGAAGAACCCGTGCTGTCGCGCGCGCATCACAACTGCATGATGACGAAGCACCCGGCGTACGGCAGCCTGACCGGTTGGCATCGCGATTTCCGCTACTGGGCGTTCGAGCGCCCCGACATGGTGTCGGTGTGGCTTGCCCTCGGGCCGGAAACCAACGAGAACGGCGCGTTGTGGCTCGTGCCCGGTTCGCATACGGCCGAATTCGGGCCGGAAGCGTTCGACGACGCGAAGTTCTTCCGCGGCGATCTGCCGGAAAACCGCAGGATGATCGACGCGGCCACGTGTCCGTCGCTGGGAACGGGCGATGTCGTGTTCTTCCACTGCAACACGCTGCATTCGGCCGGGCAGAACCGTTCCGACCAGGTGAAGTTCTCGCTCGTGTACACGTATCACGGCGCAAGCAACCGGCCGGTGCCCGGCACACGCTCGGCGTCGAAGCCGGAAGTGCAGTTCTAGGTCGGGATCGGGGCGGCAGGGTGTTGCCGCCTCCGGTCACGCGATGCGGCGCGTCGCGGGCGAATGAAGCAACGGGCGGCGTGGCCGCCCGTTTCGTTTGGTGCGGCCCGCGCGCGTGAGGTTGGGCGTGCGGGCGTCGCGATGCGCAGCGATCAGCGCTTGCTGCCCGGCATCGCGAGGCCGATCAGGCCGGCGAACGATGCGACGGCGCCGCCGACGATCAGCAGAATCGTCTTCGTCGCCGGCGAGCCGGTGAAGAAGCGCGACACGTTGTCGTTGATCGAATGGAACGACTGGCCGCCGAAATACAGCAGCACGATGCCGCCGACGAGCAGTGCAACCGAGATGACCCGGGACATACCAACCTCGCTGAAACGGTGATTCGAGACGCCGCAGTGTAGGCGACGGCCGCGGTCGCGTCCATCGCCGTGCCGCCGTGCGCGATCCGGCCGCTTTCGCTACCATAGTCGTCGTATGACTCCTTCGCCGCCGTCGCGCCACGTGCGCGGCCGGCGCGCGTCCCTTCCCCCGATGTCCTGACGGAACAGACTCATGGCCTACGAAGCAGCTTCCGAACGTTATGCCGACATGCAATACCGCACCTGCGGCAAATCCGGGCTCAAACTGCCCGCCCTGTCGCTGGGTCTGTGGCACAACTTCGGCGACTCGACGCCGATCTCGACGCAGCGCGAGATCCTGCGCACCGCGTTCGACCTCGGCATCAACCACTTCGACCTCGCGAACAACTACGGGCCGCCGTACGGCAGCGCCGAAATCAATTTCGGCCGGCTGCTGAAGGAGGATTTCCGGCCGTATCGCGACGAGCTGCTGATCTCGACGAAGGCCGGCTGGGACATGTGGCCGGGGCCGTACGGCAGCGGCGGCGGATCGCGCAAGTACGTGCTCGCGAGTCTCGACCAGAGCCTGCAGCGGATGGGGCTCGACTACGTCGACATCTTCTATTCGCACCGATTCGACGCGCACACGCCGCTCGAGGAAACGGCGGGCGCACTCGCGTCGGCCGTGCAGCAGGGCAAGGCGCTCTACATCGGCATCTCGTCGTATTCGGCCGCGAAGACGCGCGAGATGGCCGAGCTGCTCGCGCAATACAAGGTGCCGCTGCTGATTCACCAGCCTTCGTACAACATGCTGAACCGCTGGATCGAGCGCGACCTGCTCGGCACGCTCGACGACGTCGGCGCGGGCAGCATCGCGTTCACGCCGCTCGCGCAGGGCTTGCTGACGTCGAAGTACCTGAATGGCGTGCCGGCCGACGCGCGCGTGAACAAGCCGGGCGGCGGCTCGCTGAAGCAGGAACACCTGAGCGCGGACAATCTCGAGCATGTGCGCAAGCTCAACACGATCGCCGAACGGCGCGGGCAGAGCCTGGCGCAGATGGCCCTGGCGTGGGTGCTGCGTCACGGTCGCGTGACGTCCGCGCTGATCGGCGCGAGCCGCGCGGAGCAGGTGCGCGAGAACGTCGGTGCGTTGAAGAACCTCGAATTCTCGGCGGAGGAGCTCGCGGAGATCGATCGTTACGCGACGGAAGGCGGCATCAATCTGTGGGAAAAGCCGTCCACCGATCAGGCGATCTGATCGCGAGTCGATACGGCATGCGAAACATCGCGTGCCGTGTCGCCGGCCCGCGGACCGTACGTCGCGTCGCGTCGCGGCGACGCAGCGACGCACGTCGCGCGCCGGCGGCGCGCTAGATCAGCGCAGGCAGGCCTTCAACGAGCAGCACCGCGACACCGACGCCGAGAATGACGCCGAGTACGCGCAGCAGGTTGTGACGGAATTGGGTCGCGCACGGCACCGCGCCGAGAAATAGCGCTCCGGCCAGCGCCATCGGAATCAACAGGATGAAGTCGCCGATCGTGAAATAGGTCGTCATGCGTGTCTCCAGTGTCGACCGAAGTGGGCGTTTCGGTGCTTGCCTGGGCTCCATCCTCGCGGGATGTCGGCCGAAGTCGGCATGCGTACGCTCACCCCGGTCCCATGCCGGGCGTTTCTAGTATGGGTCCGGCCCGTTACGTGCAGGCCGTCCATTCGAGTATAGGCAACCGGCGGCGTTTTTCGCTATCCGAACCATTAAAAATCAGCGGAAAACCCCGAGAAGCACGCGTTTTTCGTGCAAGCAAGACGAACGCCTTGCACGCATCTTTCCCGTTCCTTTCGATTTTCGCGGAATCGTCGTATGTGTCCGATGCGGGCCGCCGCCCCCGCAGGCGCGGCGGCCCGCCCGCTCACGCGCGCTCGGGGTGCGGGCGGCCGGCCGGCGTGCGGAACACGAGCGCGAGCCCGGCGACGATCGCGCCCATGCCGGCGAGCGCGAGCGGCTCGGGCCGGTTGCCGAGCCACACGGCATCCATCAGCGTGGTGACGACGGGCACGAGATAGAACAGGCTCGTCACGTTCACGAGATCGCCGCGCTGCATCAATCGGTAGAACAGCAGTTGCGCGATCACCGAAATCACGATGCCGAGCCACAGCAGCGGCACGACGAACGCCCAGCTCGTGTCGAACGACACCGGCCGGAACGGCGCGATCGCGATGCACAGCGCGAGGCCGATCGCATTCTGCAGCGGCAGCACGTCGGCGGGCGCCGCGCGGACGCGCTTTTGCAGCAGCGAGCCGACGGTCAGCGCGACGAGCGCCGTGAGCGCGCACGCGATGCCGGCAGCCGACAGGCCGCCCTTCCCGCCGCTCATGTCGCTCACGCCACGCCCGACGACGAGCGCGAGGCCGGCGAGCGACAGCGCGAGTCCCGCGATGCGCACCGGCTGCCAGCGACGCTCGACGATCGCGAGCGTGAGGATCGGCTGCACGCCGAGGATCGTCGCGAGCACGCCGGGCGCGATGCCGCGCTCGAGCGCGAGCAGGTAGAAGATCGAATAGCCGCCCATCATCAGCAAGCCGGTCAGCGCGGCCATGCGCCGCTCGCCGCGCGGCGGCAGCCAGCGCCTGCGCACGAAGGCCAGCGCGAGCAGCACGAGCGATGCGAGCGCGAAACGGGCAGTGAGAAAGGCGAACGCGGATGCGTGACGCAGACCGAGTTCAGCGAAGATCGCCCCGCTGCTCCACAGCAGCACGAAGAGCGACGTCGCGCCATGCGCGGCAAGCGCGCGTTTGAACGAAACCATGTGAATCCACCTGTCGAACGGATCGAAACGTTCCATTCGCGCGCGCAGCAACATGCCGTGCGTCACGACGCACGCACCTGCAGCCAACGAGGCGAATGGAAGACGAAAACGGAAGCCGGCCGGTCAGCCGACGCGTGCCGCCGGCGGGGGCGGCGCAGCGCTGACGGGCGGCGGTGCGACAGGAGGGGGAAGGACCGACGGATGCGCGCACGCCTGCGGCCGCGAGTCGAACTGCGGCCGGGATTGGGCGAGGGCGGACGTGAACGGATGCATCGTGTCGGAATGCGAGTGAACGCGAACGAAAGCCTAAGGTACCGCAAGACAACCGCCGAACGCAACGCCTGTCGGCGGCTGCCTGTCGCGAGCGACATGTTGCGTCGATACGGGCCGACGCCGGTGCGCCGGCCGCTGCGCACGCGAGCATGCGCAAACGGGTGAAAAGCGGTCGGCATGCGGCGCGCGCGACGCGAAGTCGGCGCCGATCGCGGCGCGTGTGCCGACGATCCCGCACGGAAGAAGCGAAGCGGTACGCACGTGGCGTCAAACCGTGCGCGCGGCGGTGCCGGGCGGTTTCGGCGGGCGGTCACATTCGACAGGGTATGATGGGGGTAACCGGGTGGACAAGTACGCGCCCGGCGCAGTGGTTGATTGGAGACATTCGACGAATTCGCGGCACTTCGCCTGCTTCTTCTTCTTTTCGTGCTTCGATAAACCGTGAACAATGGGATCACGCGCGACGCTCCGCCGAGAGCGGCGCGGATCGTGCATTTGCCGGCTCGCCAGCGGGCCGGGTTTCAAGATTCAAGAGTGGGGAACCATCATGCATATCGGGTCGATCGTCTGCACTACCCATATCGCGGTGCCGAAAGGCGCGCGCGGCATCGTCCAGCGCATCCTGGGCGACATGGCCATGGTGACCTGGTACGCGGGCGTGCCGGGCGAGTCGAAAGAACTCAACACCGAGCCCTTCTTTCTCGAGGATCTGATCGACACCGGCGAATCCGTCCTGCCGGCCGGCGCGGCGCTTCACTAGGGCCTGTTCGCGCTTGTAACGGGCTTGCGAACGCACCTTTGCACCCGTCCCCCAAGGGGACTTCCTTCGGGTGCGTGCAAGAAGAGAGGAGGCGCAATAGCCGTCGCCATTGCAACGACGAACGACGCCGCCATGCGGGCGGAAAGGCGCGTTCTCCCGTTTGGAGAAATTCATCCAAGGGCCGGCGCAAGTCCGTTATCAGCGTGAACATGCCCTGGCGTATCGCACCGGACGCTCGTCTTTCGGTCCGGCTGACGGCACAATGCGGGGCATGACAGACGCCACTTCCGCTCCCGCTTCTCCCGCCAGCCCGCCGTTCGCCGGCCTCACGCCCGAATGCGTGCTCGACGCGCTCGACAGCGTGCTGATGCCGGCCGGCCTGCGCACCGACGGGCGCCTGCTCGCCCTCAACAGTTACGAAAACCGCGTCTACCAGGTCGGTATCGAAGACGGCCCGCCGGTCGTCGCGAAGTTCTATCGCCCGGCGCGCTGGTCGGACGACGCGATTCTCGAAGAACATGCGTTCGTCGCCGAGCTCGCCGCGCGCGAGATTCCGGCGGTGCCCGCGCGATCGTTCGACGGCCGCACGCTGCACGCGTTCGACGGTTTCCGCTTCTCGATCTTCGAGCGGCGCGGCGGCCGCGCCCCCGATCTCGACCGCAGCGACACGCTCGAATGGCTCGGCCGCTTCATCGGCCGTATTCATGCGGTCGGCGCGACGCAGCCGTACGTCGCGCGTCCCGTGCTCGACATCGATACGTTCGGCTACGAGCCGCGCGACTATCTGCTCGCGCACGATTTCATTCCGGACGACGTAAGACCGGCGTACGCGAGCGCGGTCGCGCTCGCGCTCGAAGGCGTCGAGGCCGCGTTCGAGCGCGCCGGAGCGGTTCGCCTGCTGCGCACGCACGGCGACTGTCATCCGAGCAACGTGCTGTGGACCGATGCCGGCCCGCATTTCGTCGACTTCGACGACAGCCGGATGGCGCCGGCCGTCCAGGATCTGTGGCTGCTGCTGCCGGGCGATCGCGAAGGCGCGTCGCGCGCGCTGGCGGACCTGCTCGCCGGCTACGAGGATTTCTGCGAATTCGAGCCGCGCGAGCTGCATCTGGTCGAGGCGCTGCGCACGCTGCGGCTGATCCACTATGCGGCGTGGCTCGCGCGGCGCTGGGACGATCCCGCGTTTCCGGCCGCCTTCCCGTGGTTCAACACGCATCGTTACTGGGAAGCGCGTGTGCTCGAATTGCGCGAGCAAATCGGCGCGATGCAGGAAGGGCCGCTCTGGCCGGTGTGACGGCTGCGTGCGCGGCGTGGCGTGGTGCCGCGCATCAGGCACGCAAGGGCCGCGACGCGATGCGTGCGGCCCGGCCGGCTCAGAATTTCAGCATCAGCTTGATCAGCGCGGCGAAGCGTTTGCCGTACGGCGGCGCGAGCAGGTTGCGTGCGTTCAGCCGCGCCTGCGTGAGCACCGGCTTCATCTTCGAGAACGTCACGAAGCCGTCGTAGCCGTGATACGCGCCCATGCCGCTCGCACCGACGCCGCCGAACGGCAAGCTGCCGCACGCGATGTGCATCAGCGTTTCGTTGATCGATACGCCGCCCGACACCGTTTCGCGCATCACGCGGTCGATCGTGCCGCGATCCTCGTCGAACAGGTACAGCGCGAGCGGACGCGGGCGCGCATTGACGTACGCGATCGCCTCGTCGAGCCGCTCGTACGGCACGAGCGGCAGCAGCGGCCCGAAGATCTCCTCCTGCATCAGCGACGACGCGGCCGGCGCCTGCGTGACCGCGCACGGCACGAAGCGGCGCGACACGGGATCGGACTGCGCGTCGGACAGCGGATGCAATTGCGCGCCGGCTGCCTGCGCGTCGCTCGCGAGTTGCTGCAGGCGCGCGTAGTGACGCGGCGACACGATCGTCGTGTAGTCGCCGTTGGCCGCCAGGTCCGGATACAGCTTCGCGAAGCGGGTCCGCGCGCGTTCGATGAACGCGCCTTCCATCCCGCGCGGCAGCAGCACGTAGTCGGGCGCGATGCAGGTCTGGCCGGCGTTCAGCGTCTTGCCGGCGACGATCGCGTCGACGGCCGCGTCGAAGCGCGCATTCGGACCGACGATCGCCGGCGACTTGCCGCCGAGCTCGAGCGTGACGGGCGTGAGGTTGTCGGCGGCCGCGCGCATCACGTGGCGGCCGACGTGCGTCGAGCCGGTGAACAGCAGATGATCGAACGGCAGCGCGCTGAATGCGGCGCCGACCTCCGCGTCGCCGTTCACGACCGCGACGTGGTCGCGCGCGAAGGTCTTGCCGACGAGCTGCTCGAACAGCGCCGACGTGCGCGGCGTCAGTTCGGACATCTTGACGATCGCGCGGTTGCCGGCGGCGAGCGCGCAGATCAGCGGGCCCGCCGCGAGCAGCACCGGGTAGTTCCACGGCACGACGATGCCGACCACGCCGAGCGGTTGCGGGATCACCTTCGCGCGCGCCGGGCGCAGCCACTTGTTCATCGGCTTGCGGATCGGCTTCATCCAGCGCTTGCCGTGCTTCAGCGCATCGTCGATCTCTTCCTTCGCCATCCAGATTTCCGACAGCAGCACTTCCTGTTTCGCGCGATGGCCGAAATCGGCGCTGATCGCGTCGGCGAGCGCGTCCGCGTGGTCGATCAGCATCGTGCGCAGCGCGCGCAGGTGCTGCGCACGCGTGTCCCATGCCGGGTACGGTGCGCGCAGGTACGCCGCGCGCTGGTCGTGCAGCAGCGACGTCAGCGCATCGACCGACGGCAGTGCTTGCGGGGCCAGTTCGGGCAGGTCGTTCTTCATGTCGTCTCCTCCAGTTGGGCCTGGCCGATCGGCCGGCCGTCACGCCGCACGCGCACGCTCGGCGAGCGCGGCGACGCGGATCGGGTGATGCGTGTCGCGCGGCACGGGGCCGGATGCGACGGGTGCTCGAAAACCGGTGGCGGCACGCGGCAGGCGTCGTATCCGCGCGACGGTGCGCGCGCCCGAAAATCGTGTCGCACGGCCTGCGCGCGCGACTCGATACGGTGACGAGCGGGCACGCGATACCTTCTCGCGATCGTCTGCCCGCGCACCGCGACCGGGTAGCGCGACGCGTATGCGACCGCGCGCCACCGTGCATCGTGCAGCGGCGCCGACTCACCGTCCAAACGGTCGACGACGACACGCGCCGTTCGATTTCGACCGACCGCACGCATGATGCCGAGCATCGTCGCGTGGGCCGTCGTTTGAAATGAAATACGGGCCGCGCGCGCGACCTCGTGATCACCCGGTCGACACGCGGCCTGCAGAATCCGGCGCTGCATCGTCGTTCCTCCCGTTTCGCGACGAATCGGCTTCTCGTGGCCGGTACATCGCGCGAAGCGTATCGGTACATCTTAAATTTAGTTCACGCGGGCGTTTAGAGGAATCGCTCTTGAATCCGCGCGCCGCGCACGCGACGGCCATTCCTACAATGCCCGAACACAAGAGGAGACGCGGTCGCGCGGCGGTGCCGGGCGCCTTCCATGACACGACGGAGACGTGACATGCAATACGACTACATCATCGTCGGCGGCGGTTCGGGCGGCTCGAGCCTCGCCGGCCGTCTCGCCGATGCCTGCCCCGATGCGACGATCGCGCTGATCGAGGCCGGCTCGCATACGGAGCGCAACCTGCTCGTCAACATGCCGGTCGGCATCGCGGCGCTGGTGCCGTTCAAGCTCGGCACCAACTACGGCTACGAGACGGTGCCGCAGCCGGGCCTCGGCGGGCGGCGCGGGTATCAACCGCGCGGGCGCGGGATGGGCGGCTCGAGCGCGATCAACGCGATGATCTACACGCGCGGCCACCCGGGCGACTACGACGAGTGGGCGCAACTCGGCGCGACGGGCTGGGGCTGGCAGGACGTGCTGCCGTATTTCCGCCGCGCGGAAGGCAACGAGCGCGGCGCCGACGCGTGGCACGGCGCGGACGGCCCGCTGTCGGTGTCGGATCTGCGCTTTCGCAATCCGTTCTCCGAACGATTCATCCAGGCCGCGCACGCGGCCGGCTATCCGCTGAACGACGACTTCAACGGCGCGACGCAGGAAGGCGTCGGCTTCTATCAGGTCACGCATCGCGACGGCTCGCGCTGCAGCGTGGCGCGCGCGTACATCTACGGCCGCAACCGGCCGAACCTGCACGTGATCACCGATGCGACGGCGCTGCGCGTCGGGTTCGACGGCAAGCGCGCGGTCGGCGTCGTCGTGTCGCGCAACGGGCGGATCGAGACGCTCGGCGCGCGCGCGGAAGTGATCCTGTCGGCCGGCGCGTTCAATTCGCCGCAACTGCTGATGTGCTCGGGGATCGGCCCGGCGGAGCAATTGCGCCGGCACGGGATCGCGGTCGTGCAGGATGCGCCGGACGTCGGCACGAACCTGATCGACCACATCGACTTCATCATCAACACGCGCGTGAATTCGTCGGAGCTGGTCGGCGTGTGCCTGCGCGGCATCGCGAAGATGACGCCGGCGCTCGCGCGCTATTTCTCGAGCCGCACGGGGATGATGACGAGCAACGTCGCGGAGGCCGGCGGCTTCATCAAGAGCGATCCGTCGCTCGAGCGTCCGGACCTGCAACTGCATTTCTGCACGGCGCTCGTCGACGATCACAACCGCAAGATGCACTGGGGTTTCGGCTATTCGCTGCACGTGTGCGCATTGCGGCCGTTCAGCCGCGGCACGGTCGCGCTCGCGAGCGGCGATGCGCGCGACGCGCCGCTGATCGATCCGCGCTTCTTCAGCGATTCGCGCGATCTCGACCTGCTGGTGCGCGGCGCGCAGGCGATGCGGCGCATCCTGTCGCAGGCGCCGCTCGCGTCGCAGGGCGGGCGCGAGCTGTACACGCGGCCGGACCAG
The DNA here is from genome assembly GCF_001532755.1 of Burkholderia sp. MSMB2157WGS. Lineage (NCBI taxonomy): Bacteria > Pseudomonadati > Pseudomonadota > Betaproteobacteria > Burkholderiales > Burkholderiaceae > Burkholderia > Burkholderia sp. MSMB2157WGS. The sequence continues at coordinate 124,591 of NZ_LPJG01000002.1, forward strand.
AGCGAAGCGGAACTGCGCGCGACGATCGTCGCGCATGCGGACACGATCTATCACCCGGTCGGCACCTGCCGGATGGGCTCGGATGCGCGCGCGGTCGTCGATCCGCAACTGCGCGTGCGCGGCGTCGACGCGCTGCGCGTGGTGGATGCGTCGGTGATGCCGACGCTGATCGGCGGGAATACGAATGCGCCGTCGGTGATGATCGGCGAACGCGCGGCAGACTTCATCGTCGCGGCGCGGCGCAGCGGCGTGCCGCGCGGCGAGGCGGCTGCCGCGGTGCACGGCCGCTAGACGCGGCGCGCACGGCGGCGGTCATGCTCAGGCAAACGTATCCACGAGGCCGGCGCGGCTCGCGCGTGCGGCGACCGGTGCGGATGGCGCGGCGTCGGCGGGTGCATCGACGGCTGACGGTCCGCCGGTCCCGCGTCGCGACGACTGGCCGCCGGCGAAGGTCTGCTGCGGGTTGGGCTGCTGTTGCTGCGAAGCGAGGCCGCCGTCGCTGACGGTCGCGCTGCCGAGCCCGAGCCCGCCGGCTTCCATCGCCTCGCGCAGCTTCGGCAGCGCGGCTTCGACCGCGTCGCGCACCTGCGCGTGCTGCGACACGAACAGCGCGTGCGCGTGATTGTCCGCGACGCGCAGCACGACCTGCAGCGGCCCGAGATCGGGCGGGTTGAGCGTCAGCTCGGCGCTCTGCTGGTGCGCATTCGACAGGAACACCACTTTCTGGCTCAGCGCATCCGTCCAGTCGGCCGTGCCGACGTGCGGCGCGAGCGCGTGCGCGTTGGCGGCGGCGATCGCGCCGGCGGCCGGCGACAGTTGCAGGTTCGCCTGCGCGGCGGCAGCAGCCGTTGCGCCGGCCGCGAGCGTCGCGCTGGCGGCCGGGTCCGTCGCGTTGCCGGCCGCCGCGAGCGCGTGCTGTGAGCCGGACTGCGCGTTCGCGTCGGCTTGCAGCGCTTGCGGCGTGAGCTGAGTCGGCGTCTGCTGGGAGGCGAGCGCGCCTTTCGCATCGGCGAGCGTGCGGTCGAAGGTCGGCACTTTCGGTGTCGGCGGCGCGGCGGCGGTCGACGCGGTCGCTGCCGGCGCCGTCGGCGTGGTGGAGGCGGCCGCGCCGGTCACCGGCATCGCGATCGCGCCCGCGCCGCCCGTCAGCTTGGCGAGCGCCGCTTGCAGTGCGTCGCGGCTCGATGCCGGATCGCTCGGCTCGGCGGCAGCGTCCTGACTCGCGTGGTGGGCGAGCATCGCCGTGGCGTCCGGCTGGCCGGACACGGCCGTCTTTTGCGTCGTGGCAGCGGCGGCAGCGGCGCTCGCCGCATCGGCCGGCGTCGCAGGGTCCGGGCGTGCCTGCAGTTGCGCCTGTACGGCGGCGGCGGCCGCGAGTGCTGCGGCATCGGGGTTGGCGGCGGCGTTCGCGGTCGTATCGTCGGTCGCGTCGTCGTCGTTCGTGCCGGACGGCTTCGCGCCGGCGGCCGGCTTCGACGAAACCTGTTGGGTCGACACGTCCGGCGTACCGGCGTTGGCCGTATCGCCGCGCGTGGCGACGCTTTGCTTCAGCGTCTGCGCGAACGGCACGGCGCTCGCGGCGGCCGACGCATCGCTGGCGGCGGACGCACTCGAGCCGCGGGCGGCCTTGAGTGCGGCGCCGGCGGTGTCGAGCAGCGCACCGAGCAGGGGCAGGGGAGGCATGGCGGTTCTCTCGTTCGAATGCGGTGGTCGGTTACGACGAACGGGCCGCGTCGGCCCGCATGCGCAGGATCTTCGCGGCATGTTCGTCGGCGTCGCGCTGTTCGCGCCGGGCGTCGCGCCGCGCTTCCTGCGCGACGCCGCGCGCCTGCAGGATTTCATACGAGCCGACGGTACGTTTCTTCTGCTGCCAGTTCGGGCGCGCCTCGTCGATGCGGACTTCGGCCGCGGCGAGCACGGTGCGCTGCTGCGCGATCGCCGCATCGAGCGTGTCGATGAACGCCTGGAAATTGCGCCAGTTGCCGGCCGGCATCCCGCTCTGCGCCGATTGCGCGAAGCGCGCGTGATATTCGTCGCGATAGCGCAGCAGCGCGTCGAGCTGTTCGGCCGCCGCGGTGCGGTCGCGCTGCGCGGTGCCGAGCTGCTTCGCGGCCGAATCGAGGTCTTCCTGCGCGCGGTCGAGCAGCAACTGAAGGGGAAAGCCGTGAGCCATCGGGATCAGCCTCCGTAAGCGTCGAACAGCGCATCGAGCGCGGCGAGGCTCGATGCGAACGGCGCGCATTCGCGAAAGCCCTGCTGCAGGAATGCTTCGATGCGCGGGTAGAGCGCGATCGCGCGGTCGAGCTGGGCGTCGCGGCCGGGTGCGTAGGCGCCGACCGCGATCAGGTCGCGATTGCGCTGGTAGCGCGACAGCATCTGCTTGAACTGCCGCACGTGGTCGAGATGCGTTTCGTCGATCAGCGCGGTCATCGCGCGGCTGATCGACGCCTCGATGTCGATCGCGGGATAGTGGCCGGCCTCGGCGAGCGCGCGCGACAGCACGATGTGGCCGTCGAGGATCGCGCGCGCCGAATCGGCGATCGGGTCCTGCTGGTCGTCGCCTTCGGTCAGCACCGTGTAGAACGCGGTGATCGAGCCGCCGCCTTCGGGCCCGTTGCCGGTGCGCTCGACGAGCGCGGGCAGCTTCGCGAACACCGACGGCGGATAGCCTTTCGTCGCGGGCGGCTCGCCGATCGCCAGCGCGATCTCGCGCTGCGCCATCGCGTAGCGCGTGAGCGAATCCATCAGCAGCAGCACGTGCTTGCCCTGGTCGCGGAAATACTCGGCGAGCGACGTCGCGTACGCGGCGCCCTGCATCCGCAAGAGCGGCGACACGTCGGCCGGCGCCGCGACGACGACCGAGCGCGCGAGCCCGTCCTCGCCGAGGATCTGTTCGATGAATTCCTTCACTTCGCGGCCGCGCTCGCCGATCAGGCCGATCACGATCACTTCCGCGCTCGTGTAGCGCGCCATCGTGCCGAGCAGCACCGACTTGCCGACGCCGGAGCCCGCGAACAGGCCCATCCGCTGGCCGCGGCCGACGGTGAGCAGCGCGTTGATCGCGCGCACGCCGACGTCGAGCACGTGATGGATCGGCTCGCGATCGAGCGGGTTGATCGACGGCGCTGACAGCGGCGCGTCGACCTTCGACGCGAGCGGGCCGAGGCCGTCGAGCGGGCGGCCCGACGCGTCGACGACGCGCCCGAGCATCTCCCAGCCGACCGGCAGCCGCTTCGCGCCCGCGAGCGGATCGGCGACGGGCGTGCTTTCGCGCGGCCACACGCGTGCGCCGGGCAGGACGCCGGCGACGTCGGTGGTCGGCATCAGGAACAGGCGGTCGCCGGCGAACCCGACGACTTCGGCTTCCGCGTGCGGCAGCGTGCTGCCGGGCGGCAGTTCGATCGTGCATTCGGCGCCGACCGACAGGCGCAGCCCGATCGCCTCGAGCACGAGGCCGGCCGCGCGCGTGAGGCGTCCGCACGGCCGCAGCGGCAGCGCGTGGCGGCTGCGCGCGGCGAGCCCGTTCAGGTGCGTGCGCCAGTGTGCGAGATGCGGATTGTGCGGCGCGCACGGGGCGACGGCTGCGGCCGCTGGATGCGGCGCGGTGTCGTGGGCGGGATCGTGCGCGGCCGCCGGCCCGAACGACGCGAGCGCGAGCTCGCGTTCGAGCGGCGTCATGCCGTCGTGCGCGAGCGCGTCGGGCACGCGCGTCACCACGCGCTCACCTTGCCGATCGCGGCGGCGACGCGCTGCCAGCGGGTGGGCAGCGTCGCGTCGACCTCGCCGGTCGCGGCGTGCGCGCGGCAGCCGCCGCGCTCGATCGACGCGTCGGTGCGCACGTTCCAGCCGAGCGTGTCGAGTTCGTCCTGCAGGTACGCTTCGACGACCGGCAGGTCGGCCGGATTCACCGCGAGATGCGGCGCGCCGGACAGCGCGGGCTCGGCCGCGAGCACGTCGCGCACGGCGGCGACCAGCGCGGCCGGGTCGTGTTTCACGTGCTGGCGCACGACCTGCTGCGCGATGTCGAGCGCGAGTTGCGCGAGGTCGGACGCGAGATCGTGTTCGACCGCCGATACGGCTTCGCGGAACGAAGCGGCGAGCGCCGCGAGCTGCGCGGCCTGTTCGCGGGCGTCGGCCCGGCCGGCCTCGAAACCCTGTTCGCGGCCCTGCTCGAAACCGGCCTGGTAGCCGAGCGCCTGGCCTTCGACGTGGCCGGCCGCATGGCCTTCGGCGTGCGCGGCGTCGCGCACGCGCTGCAGTTCCTCCGCGAGCGCGGCGGCGGCGGCGGCCGCGTCGTCGGGCGGCGGCGGGGGCGGCGGCGGGTCGAACGACGCCATCTCCCACCGCTGGTACGCGGTGAGGGTGCCCACGCGCTCGCTCGCCGAATCAGACATACGCGTCTTCCGCCTTGCCGCCGATCGCGATCTGGCCGCTCTCGGCGAGGTTGCGCACGATCTGCAGGATGCGGCGCTGCTGCGTCTCGACTTCGGACACGCGCACCGGGCCGCGCGCGTCGAGATCCTCGGCGAGCAGTTCGGCCGCGCGTTGCGACATGTTCGCCAGGAACTTCTGGCGCAGCGCCGGCGGCGCACCCTTGAGCGCGACGATCAGCGTTTCCGACTCGACTTCCTTCAACACCATCTGGATCGCGCGGTCCTCGAGGTCGAGCAGGTTCTCGAACACGAACATCTGGTCGATGATCTTCTGCGCGAGATCGGCGTCGTACTGGCGCACGCTTTCGAGCACGCCTTCCTCGTGCACGCTCGTCATGAAGTTCAGGATCTCGGCCGCGGTGCGGATGCCGCCCATCGGGCTGCGCTTCAGGTTGTCGCTGCCGGACAGCAGGCCCGTGAGCACGTCGTCGAGCTCGCGCAGCGCGGCCGGCTGGATGCCGTCGAGCGTCGCGATCCGCAGCAGCACGTCGTTACGCAGCCGTTCGGTGAAGCACGACGCGATTTCCGAGGCCTGGTCGCGGTCGAGGTGCACGAGGATCGTCGCGATGATCTGCGGATGCTCGTTCTTGATCAGTTCGGCCACCGCGCCCGAATCCATCCATTTGAGGCCCTCGATGCCGCTCGTGTCGCTGCCCTGCAGGATACGGTCGATCAGCACGCCGGCCTTGTCCTCGCCGAGCGCCTTCGTCAGCACCGAGCGGATGTACTCGCTCGAATCGAGCGACAGCGCGGTGTGCTGCTCGGCTTCCTTCACGAACTCCTGCAGCACGTCCTCGACCTGCTCGCGCGTGACGTTCTTCAGCGCGGCCATCGCGGCGCCGATCTTCTGGACCTCGCGCGGCGCGAGGAACTTGAATACCTGCGCGGCTTCTTCCTCGCCGATCGACATCAGCAGCAGCGCGCTCTTGGTCAAGCCTTCAGCGTTCATCGGACACCCAGTTCTTCACGACGGTGGCGACGATCTTCGGATCCTGGCGGGCGATCGTGCGCGCGTAGTCGAGGTTGCGTTCGTAGCGGTTCTTCTCGTTTTCGAAGCCGAGCAGCAGCGGATCGGCTTCCTCCGCCGCCTTTTCCGGCGCGGGCAGGCCGTCGAGCGCGACCGCTTCGTCCGGCGCCGCGAGCGCCGGCGCGGCCGGCTCGGGCGGCGGGAACGCGCGGCGCATCGCCGGGCGCACGAACATGAAGTAGAGCGCCGCCGCGGCCGCCGCGATGCCGAGCCATTTCGCGGCTTCCTTCGCCATCGCGATCATGTCGGGCTGGCGCCACCACGGCAGGTCGGCATACGGGTCGCTCGCGGTCGAGAACGCGCTGTTCACGACGTTGACCGAGTCGCCGCGCTTCGCGTCGTAGCCCATCGCGTCCTTCACGAGCTGTTCGACCTGCGCGAGCTTCGCGGGCGGCAGCGGCTGCATCGTCACGTGGCCCTTCGCGTCGGCGACCGGCTGGTAGTTGACGACGACCGCGACCGACAGCCGCTTCACGCTGCCCATCGGCTGTTCGGTATGGCGGATCGTCTTGTCGAGCTCGTAGTTGGTCGTCTGGTCCTTGCGGTCGCTGACCGGCGTCGTCTGCGGCGCGTTCTGGCCGTTGCCGGCGACGATCGGCGCGGAAGCCGGCTGCGGCGGCGTGTTCGACAGCGCGCCCGGCACGCCCGACGCGCCGCCTTGCGCGAGTTCGGTCGCACTGCTGGTCTGCTGGCTGCGGATCGCGGCCTGCTGCGGCGTGCCGTTCGGGCCGTAGCTTTCCGACGTCTGCTCGATCTTCGAGAAATCGAGATCCGCGCTGACCTGCGAACGCGCGTTGCCGGCGCCGAAGATCGGCGCGAGGATCGCGTCGATGCGCTTCTGCGTGTTGTGCTCGACCTGCTGCACGTACTTGAGCTGGCTCGCGTCGAGGCCGGAAGCGGACGCGGTCTGGGTCAGCAGGTTGCCGTCCTGGTCGACGATCGTCACGTTCTTCGCCGGCATGTCGGGCACGCCGGACGACACCATCCGCGTGATCGCCTGCACCTGGCCCTCGTCGAGCACGCGGCCCGGGTAGAGGTCGACGAACACCGACGCGCTCGGCGCTTCCTTGTCGCGCACGAACACCGACGGCTTCGGGATCGCGAGATGCACGCGCGCGCCGCGCACGGCGTTGATCGATTCGATGGTGCGCTGCAGCTCGCCTTCGAGCGCGCGCTGGTAGTTGATCTGCTCGGCGAACTGGCTGATGCCGAATTTCTGGTTGTCCATCAGCTCGAAGCCGACCGAGCCGCCCTTCGGCAGCCCCATCGCGGCGAGCTTCAGCCGCGTTTCGTGCACCTGGTTCGACGGCACGAGGATCGCGCCGCCGGCATCGGCGAACTTGTACGGCACGTTTGCCTGCTGGAGCGCGGCAATGATCGCGCCGCCGTCGCGGTCCGACAGGTTGCTGTACAGCACGCGGTAGTCGGGCGCCCGGCTCCACAGCACGAGCGCGGTGATCGCGGCGATCGCGAACGCGACGGCGATCACGAACGGCAGCTTCGGGTTGCCCTTCATCCGCGAGATGCCGGGAATGCGTTCGGCGAAGCCGCCCAGCCCGAAGTCCGCGCCTGCGCCGCCCGCGCCCGGCAACGCGGCGGCCGCGGCGGCGCCGGACGCCGGGCTGAGGCCCGCGCGGGCGTCTGGGTTGATCAGCGAGTTGGCCTGCGAATCCATGCGTCGAGTTTCTCCGGAGCGGGGCGACTGAGCTCGCTCGGGCGAGCGGGCGGACAATGACACGATGCGATTATCGTGACCCGCGGCGCACTCCGATCGACCGAAAAGAGCGGGGTTTCCCCCGTACTTTCTCGGCTTTGACGCGCGCCGCGCTGCTATCCTTTTTCGCGATCCGGCATGGTGCGCGTGGTGCGGCGCCGGCGGAAACGCCCGGCGCGTCCGGGTCACTTCTCTAGGTCTGGGGACAGCATGACTGCGAACGTCAGCGGAATCGGTTCGGTGTTGCAACAGATGCAGTCGATGGCCGCGCAGGCGTCCGGCGGCGTCGCGAGCCCGACGGCGGCGCTGGCCGGCTCGGGCGCGGCGACGGCCGGCACGTTCGCGAGCGCGATGAAGGCGTCGCTCGACAAGATCAGCGGCGACCAGCAGCGCGCGCTCGGCGAGGCGAAGGCGTTCGAGGTCGGCGCGCCGAACATCTCGCTGAACGACGTGATGGTCGACATGCAGAAAGCCAATATCGGCTTCCAGTTCGGGCTCCAGGTCCGCAACAAGCTAGTGAGCGCTTACAACGACATCATGCAGATGTCGGTGTGAGGCGACGGGCATCCGGGGGCGGCTATCCGACGACGGGCATCCGGGCGCGGCCTTCCGACGACGATCCGGCGCTTGCGGAACGGGGCCAACGGGCCGGCGACGCTGGCCCGCCGGCAGCCCCGGCGCACCTAAAGCTTTTCAAATCCCTTCCGATAACTCCGGTGAAGGCCGCGCCGTGCGACGCACGGCGGCGGCTCCCGCATAGCCAAGGCAAATAAAGGAGAAGCGCATGTTTTCCCCAGGACACGCTGGAGCCAGTGCGTACGCGCGTGTCGGCGTCGAGACCGGGGTGATGGGCGCCTCCCCGCATCGGCTGATCGCGATGCTGTACCAGGGGGCGCGGCAGGCGATCGCGCTGGCGCGCATGCATTTGCAGCAAGACAACGTAGCCGGGCGCGGCGAAGCGATCGGCAAGGCGATCCGGATCGTCGAGAGCGGCCTGCAGGCGTCGCTGAACCGCGATGCGGGCGGCGAGATCGCCGACCGGCTCCATGCGCTGTATGCGTATATCGGCCGGCGCCTGCTGGAAGCGAACGCGCAGGCGAGCGACGCGATGCTGGTCGAGGTCGACGGCTTGCTCGCGACGCTCGAGGAAGCATGGACGGGCATCGCCCCGGAAGTCGCGCGGATGGCCGCGCAACAGGCAGCGGAAGCATCACGATGAATCACAAGGCCGAATACTTCGCGCGTTACGAGGCGCTCGCCGCCGTGTCGAGCCGGATGCTGTGCGCCGCGCGCGGCGCCGACTGGAACGCGTTGCCGGGGTTGCAGGCCGAATTCATGCAGCTCGTGGACGGATTGAAGGAGGCCGATCCGGGCGTCGCGCTCGACGAATCGGATCTCGGCCGCAAGCTCGACCTGATCCGCCGCATCCTGGCCGACGACGCCGCGATCCGCGATCTCGTGAGCCCGGACGTCGCGCGGCTGTCCGCGCTGTTCGAGGCGCGGCGCTCGACCCAGGTATTGACCGATCTCTACCGCGCGCGCGGGTAGGGCCGTCGTCCGGGAGACGGGCGCGAGGCGCCCGGGCCCGGCGCCGCACGCGGCGCGCGCCGTTCCCGCGGGCGGCGCCGGCGTGCCGCGCCGGATTCGCAACGATGTGTCGGTCCGTTCGCCGATGCAAACGGACCCCAAGGTGAGCAGGCTCCGATCATGACCGGTATCGACTCCGTTGCGGCCGCGCTGCTGGCGAGCCGCCTCGACAGCTTGCTGACCGGCACCGTATCGGCGCCCGCTGGCGGCGGCGCGACCTCGCAGGTCGGCACGCCCGGCGCCGGCGCATCGTCCTCGCCGCCGGCCGGCGGCCCGAGCGCCGCGCCGCCGGCTTCCACGCAGACCGCGCTGTCCGAGGTCGGGCGCGTGCTCGACGCGATTTCGCGCTCGGGCGGCGATGCGACGCCGGCGATCGTCGGTCGGCTGCCGCTGCTGGCCGATCCCGCCGTGCTGCTCGCCGATACGCCCGCGCCGGCGCGCGTGCCGGCTGCGTCCAGTCCCGCGGCGTCCTCTACGCCCGCTTCCGCCGAAGCGTCGTCCACCGCGGCGGCGCGCGAGGCGGCCGCGCCGCCGCCGGTCGCGGCGTTGCGCGCGGCGCTCGCGCAGGCCGTGAGCGAAAGCGGCCTCTTCTACGAATCCCATCTCGCGCAGTGGCTGGCCGGCCAGCGGCCGCTCGCGGCGCTGTTGCGCGAGCCGCAGGCGCGCCTCGCGACCGCGCTCGCGCCGGCCGACCCGCAAGCCGTTCCGCACGAGCCGACCGACGTGCTCGACGAACTGCTCGCGCAGCGCCCGCCGCTGCCGGCCACCGCACGGGCCAGCGCGCCCCCGCCGCCCCAGGGCGGCGGCGCGCCTGCACGCGACCCGGCGCAGGCCGCGCCGGCGGCCGCCCGGCAGAGCGCTTCGTCGCCGCTCGACCCCGCCGATCCGCTGGCCGCGCACACCGATACGCGCTGGACGCCCGCGCGGGCCGAGCTGGCCGCCGCATCGTCCGAGCCGCAGGCGCAGCCGCTCGCGACCGTGCATCCGGCCGCCGTGCCGCTCGTGCGGCAACAGCTCGACGCGCTCGCGACCGACCAGTTCCGTTGGACCGGCGAGGCGTGGCCGGGCGCGCGGCTCGACTGGACGATCGAGCCCGACGAGCCGGGCCATCGCGCCCCGCGCGGCGGCGACGACACGGGCGACGGCATCGCGTGGCGCACGCGCCTGACGCTGACGCTGCCGTCGCTCGGCACGGTCGATGCCGAACTGGTGCTGAACGGCGCGCAGCTCGTCGCGCGGCTGCGCGCGAACCAGACGGGCGCCGACCGTCTCGCGCGCCACGAAGCCGCGCTGCGGCAGCGGCTCGAAGGATCGGGGCTCAGGGTGGGCGGGCTGTCGATCCGCGCGGTCGACGACGGGCCGGACGGCTTCGACCTGTTCGCCGCGCAGGCCGCCGCCGCCGCGTACGCGCGCGGCGCGGCCGGCGGCCCCGACGCGCGGGTGCCGGGCGACGACGACGAGGCGCTGCCATGAGCATGACGTCCCGCAAGCGCGCGGCCGCGCTCGTCTACGATCCGAAAGGCGGCGATGCGGCGCCGCGCGTGGTGGCGAAGGGCTACGGCGTGCTCGCCGAGATGATCGTCGCGCGCGCGCACGATGCGGGGTTGTACGTGCATACGGCGCCGGAGATGGTGTCGCTGCTGATGCAGGTCGATCTCGACGACCGGATTCCGCCGCAGCTTTATCAGGCGGTCGCGGACCTGCTCGCGTGGCTGTACGCGCTCGATCGCGCCGACCCCGCGCCGGACGCCGCCGCGCCGCGTTTTCCGCTGCCGCCGCTGCGCTGAGCGGTCTGCCGACGGGCGGGTTCTTACGAAAGGCTGTCCGTGGCTTGCGGGATCGTTCTGCCGGTATTTTCCACCCATCGTTCGCCTTCGGATTGCAACGTGTGCCTTTCGTCCGAATTTGCGCGTGCGCCGTGCCTCCCGCTCCGTATGCGCACGGATTGAGCCGGCTTCCGATTTATGTAATGATATCCATTCTCATTTTCATGCTGCCCGGGCGGCGCGCACACCCTGCGCGCCGCCCGTCGTTTTGAACGAATGGAAACTTTCGCGTGAACGCGCCCGAAACGATCGACCCGCCCGAGACGGGCCTGCCGCTCGCCGGCGTCACCGTGCTGCACCCGGCGGGCCGCCCGCTGACCGACGACGAACTGGCCGCGCGCCGCCAGCGCTCGCGCCGCGCGACCTTCATCAAGTGGCTGCGCAAGGTGCACGGCTGGGTCGGGCTGTGGGGCGCGGTGCTCGGGCTGCTGTTCGGCGTGACGGGCGTGCTGCTGAATCACCGCGCGCCGCCGCTGAAGATTTCGACCGGCGAGCCGCAGGTCGAGGAAATGCAGATCGCGCTGCCGGATCCGGTGCCGAAGACGCCTGCCGCGATGACGAAGTGGCTGCAACAGGAGCTGCATTTCGACGGCAAGCCGGGCCGCATGCGCAAGGAGCCCGCGCAGGCGGTCGCGTGGGGCGACAAGCGCGTGATGCAGCCCGAACACTGGCAATTCGGCGTGTTCGGGCCGCACCAGAACCTGCAGGGCGAGTACTGGGTCGGCAACGGCTACGTGTCCGTGAAACGCACGGGCAACACGTTCCTGACGACACTGAACAACCTGCATCGCGGCGTCGGGATGAAGCTCGGCTGGGTGCTGCTGATGGACACGATCGCAGGCTCGCTGATCCTGCTGTCGCTGACGGGCGTGCTGCTGTGGACCGAGCTGAACAAGCGCCGCACGGTCGGCGTCGTGCTGGTGGTCGGTTCGGTTGCCGCCGCGCTGGCGGCCGGCCTGGCCTGACCGACGTTCGCGCCGGCCGGCGCCGGCGCCCCGCGCGAGCGCGGCCGCCCGCCGCCGTGGGTCAGAGGCCGCAGGCCGCGCCGCCGTTCGCCGCGATTTCGCGTGCGGCCTTCGCGCCTTCGACCTGCAGGATCGTCGGCAGCGACACGTTGTTCTTCGCGGCGGTGATCTCCGCGAGGATCGAGATCGCGATTTCCGGCGGCGTCCGGCTGCCGATGTAGATGCCGGCCGGCCCGTGCAGCCGGGCCAGCTCCGCTTCGCTCAGATCGAATTCGCGCAGCCGCTCGCGCCGCGCCGCGTTGTTGCGCCGCGAGCCGAGCGCGCCCACGTAGAACGCGGGCGTCTTCAGCGCTTCCATCAGCGCGAGATCGTCGAGCTTCGGGTCGTGCGTGAGCGCGATCACGGCCGAACGCGCGTCGAGCTTCATGTCGAGCACCGTATCGTCGGGCATCGTGCGCACGACGCGCGTGCCCGGCACGTCCCACGCATCCGTGTATTCCTCGCGCGGATCGCAGACCGTCACCTGGTAGTCGAGCCCGACCGCGATCTGGCACAGATAGCGCGACAACTGGCCGGCGCCGATCACGAGCATCCGGTAGCGCGGCCCGTGGATCGTCACGAGCCGTTCGCCGTCGAAGGCGAGCCCGTCGGTCGCCTGCGCGGGCGACAGCGACGCGCGGCCGGTCGCGAGCGTCATCGTGCGCGTGACGAGGCGGCCGGCCTCGACTTCCGCGCACAGCGCGGCGATCCCGCTGTCGCGCGTGAGCGGTTCGAGCACGAGCTGGATCGTGCCGCCGCAAGGCAGCCCGAAGCGGTGCGCTTCCTCGGCCGTCACGCCGTACTTGAGCGCTTCCGGGCGCGCATCGGCCGCGATCCCGCTCGCATGCACGCGGGCGATCAGGTCGTCCTCGATGCACCCGCCGGACACGGAGCCGACCACCAGGCCGTCCTCGCGCACCGCGAGCATCGCGCCTTCGGGGCGCGGCGACGAGCCCCACGTCTTCACGACCGTCACGAGCAGCACGCGCCGCCCTTCTTCGAGCCAGCGCGCGCTGGATTTCAGTACATCGAGATCGACGCTTTCCATCGTTTTTCCTGTTGCCGGACGGCCCGTCGTGCGGCGCCGTCGTTCGATGGCGGGATTATGAACCGCCCGGCGCGCGCGTGCAGGCGGCGCGCCGGCCGCGCAGGCAAATCCGGAGAATCGGGCAAGAGATCGCGACGATCGGACAGCGATCGCGCGGTGGCCGAGGGTTCGGGAGAGCGGGGCGTGCGGAGCCGGTGCCGTCCCGCGTGGGGTGCTCGCGATGGCGCACCGCGGAAGGCGCGCCATCGCGGATGCTCAGTGCGCGTCGGGGTGGCCGTGCGCGAGCTTCGAATGGCGTCGCGAGTACAGCGCGTAGATCGCGAGGCCGATCACGAGCCAGATGCCGAACGCGGCCCACGTGACGGGCTGCAGGTTCAGCATCAGGAACAGGCACGACGCGACCGCGAGGATCGGCACCACGGGCACGCCCGGGCAGCGGAACGCGCGCGGCAGTTCGGGGTGCGTGCGGCGCAGCACGAGCACGGCGATCGACACCATCGAGAACGCCGCGAGCGTGCCGATGTTGATCAGCTCGGCGAGCACATTGAGCGGCACCAGCGCGGCGATCAGCCCGAAGAACAGGCCGACCAGCCAGGTCGTCAGGAACGGCGTCGCGAAGCGCGGATGCACACGCGACAGCGCCGCCGGCAGCAGGCCGTCGCGCGACATCGCGAAGATGATGCGGGTCTGGCCGTAGCTCATCACGAGGATCACGGTCAGCATGCCGAGCACGGCGCCGAGATCGATGAAGCCCGCGACCCACTTCTCGCCGGCGATCTGCAGCGCGTACGAGATCGGGTGCGAGATGCTCGCGTACTGCGCGGACGGCACGATGCCGGTCGCGACCGCGGCGACCGTCACGTACAGCACCGCGCACACCGCGAGCGACGCGATGATGCCGATCGGCAGGTCGCGCTTCGGGTTCTTCACTTCCTCGGCCGCCGACGACACCGCGTCGAAGCCGATGAACGCGAAGAACATCACGGCGGCCGCGCCGAACACGCCGCTCCAGCCGTGCGGCATGAACGGCTTCCAGTTCGCGGGCGTCACGTGGAACAGGCCGACCGCGATCACGAGCAGCACGACCGACACCTTGATGAACACCATGATGTTGTTGATGCGGGTCGATTCGCGGATGCCGATCGACAGCAGCGTCGTGATCACGATCATCACGAGGAACGCGGGCAGGTTGAACCACGTGACGACGCCCGGCACCGCGCCGGGCGCGGCGGTGAGCACGGTCGGCAACGTGAGGCCGAAGCCCTGCAGCAGCGACTGCAGGTAGCCGGACCAGCCGACCGACACGGCCGACGACGCGAGGCCGTACTCGAGCATCAGGTCCCAGCCGATGATCCACGCGACGAGCTCACCGAGCGTCGCGTACGAATACGTGTAAATCGAGCCGGCGACGGGGATCGTCGACGCGAACTCCGCGTACGACAGCGCGGCGAGGCCGCACGCGATCGCGGCGATCACGAACGACAGCATCAGCGCCGGCCCGGCCTGGACGGCGCCGGTGCCGGTCAGCACGAAGATGCCGGTGCCGATGATCGCGCCGATGCCGAGGAAGGTGAGGTCGATCGCGCCGAGCGCTTTCTTGAGCCCGGCGGCTTGCGCGCCGGCGATCATGCGATCGACGTTTTTCTTGCGGAAGAGAGACATTGCGGATGAATCGCCAGCACGCGCAGGCACGGCGCGCCAACTGAGTGAAAACCGATAATTTTAGCCGATTTGGCGTACAAGCCCCGCTGCGGCGCAGCGGGGCGCCGCGAAATCGTCCGATAAAACAAGCGTTTGTGCGCGGCGCGGCCTGCGCCGCGTCGCGGGATCGGACGAATTCGAGGGGGGCCGGGGATCGGATCAGGCGCCGGCCGTGGGCGCCATGTCGACGAGCCGGTTGCTCATCACGTAGAACGTGAGTTCCGCGTTGTTCGACAGCCGCATCTTCTCGAGCAGCCGCGACCGGTACACGCTCACCGTCTTCACCGACAGCGACAGCGTGTTCGCGATATCGGTGAGCCGCTTGCCCGACGCGAGCATGCAGAGCGTCTGGTATTCGCGATCGGACAGCTTCTCGTGCGGCAGCGGCTCGTTCTCGAACGACACGTATTCGGCGAGCGCCTCGGCCATCGCGGGGCTCACGTATTTGCGGCCGGCCGCGACCTGCTGGATCGCGCCGATCATCTGCGCGGCGTTGACCGTCTTCGACAGGTAGCCGGCCGCGCCGGCCTTCAGCGCGCGCACCGCGTACTGGTCCTCGCGGTACATCGAGAACATCAGCACCGGCGTGCGCGTCAGCTTGCGCTTGAGGCGCTTGAGCACCTCGATGCCGTTCGTGTCGGGCAGCGAGATGTCGAGCAGGATCACGTCGAATTCCTGCTTGTCGACGGCGGCCATCGCGTCGCCGCCGCTCTCGGCCTCGGTCACGTCGCGCGCGACGCCGCGATCGATCAGCAACTGGCGGATCCCTTGCCGGACGATCGCGTGATCGTCCACGAGCAGGATGTTCAGGCTCATCGCGACCTCACGAAAGCGACGTGCGGCGTGCCGCGCCGGGCACCCCGAGCAGCGAAGCCCACGCGAAGCGCGCGGTGACGCGCGTGCCGCGCCCGGTCGCCGGCGTGGCCGTCTCGAAGCTGCCGCCGAACGACTCGCAGCGGGCGCGCATGCCGGCCAGGCCGTAGCCGTTGCGGCGATGCCGGGCGAAACCGGTCCCATCGTCGGCGACACTCAGCGACAGATGCGTGCCGTCGGTGACGATCCGGACGTCGACCGACGTCGCGCGCGCGTGTTTCGCGACGTTCGACAGCGCCTCCTGCGCGACGCGGAACACCGCGAGCGCGCCGGCGCCGGCGAGCTGCGTCAGGCGGGCGTCGGCCGCGCACACGAAGCTCGTGCGCAGGCCGGTGCGCGCCGCATGGGTGTCGATCCACGACGACAGCGCACCGACCATGCCGGCGTCGAGCGCCGGCGCGCCACGCTCGTCGATGAGCCGGCGATTCGCGTCGGTCGCGGCGTCGAGCGCCTGCTGCGCCAGCGCCAGCGCGCGCAGGCAGGCTTCCGGCGCGTCGGCCGGCAGCCATGTTTGAACGTTTGCGAGTGCGAAGCGGGCGGCGGTCAATTCGGCGCCGAGCCCGTCGTGCAGCTCGCCGGCCAAATGGCGGCGGGCCGCTTCGTCGGCGGCGAGAAGCTGGGCGGAAAGTGCCGCGATCCGCGCGGCGGACGCGTTGCGTCCCGACGCTTCGTCGGCCATGGGCGGAGTGGCAGCGCAGCCGGGCATGCGCTGCCGCGACGGGAACGGGGCGTGGGCGCCCAAGGGCGCGTTAAGCGACGTATCCATGACTCTCCCTGCTGTCAGAAAGCGGTTCAGACACCGGCTGGCTGCGTGGGCTGGCTGCCGTTTCGATGACGGTCGCCGCCACGGAATCGCTCCATGCCGAAGTAACAAAAGTTACGTCTTGTAACACTTGCATCCGACCCTTCCACGCTCATCCGCACGGCAACCACGCGCGCCGAATAATATCTCAAAATTTCCGGAAAGATCATGTCAGGCGGTCATTTAAGGGTAAATGTGAATAATCGGAATGAAGGTGTTGTAGGAAAAACACTGACGCCCGAGCACCCTGCGATGACGTATCAAAATGTAACTATTTGAGATGGAATGGTCCCAGTTTGTTACGAATTCGCCAAGTAGGGACGAAAAAAAACCGGAGCTTTCGCTCCGGTTCTTGATGACGCGCAAATTGGGGGATCGATCAGTCCACGAACGCGCGCTCGATCACGTAATGGCCCGGCGCGCTGTTCTTGCCTTCGACGAGGCCGGCCTGCTTCAGCAGGTCGGTCGTGTCTTTCAGCATCGCGGTGCTGCCGCACAGCATCACGCGGTCGTTTTCCGGCGAGAACGCCGGCACGCCGAGATCCGTGAACAGCTTGCCCGTCGCGATCAGGTCGGTGATCCGGCCTTCGTTGTCGAACGCTTCGCGCGTGACCGTCGGGTAGTAGACGAGCTTTTCCTTGATGATGTCGCCCAGGTACTCGTGGCCCGGCAGGTCGTGCTTGATGTAGTCCATGTACGCGAGCTCGCCCTTCAGGCGGCACGTGTGGGTCAGGATCACCTTGTCGAAGCGGTCGTAGATGTCCGGATCGCGGATGATCGACATGAACGGCGCGAGGCCCGTGCCCGTCGACAGCATCCACAGCGTCTTGCCCGGCAGCAGGTTGTCGGCCACCAGCGTGCCCGTCGGCTTCTTGCCGATCAGCACCTTGTCGCCCACCTTCAGGTGTTGCAGGCGCGACGTCAGCGGGCCGTTCTGCACCTTGATGCTGAAGAATTCGAGATGCTCTTCGTAGTTCGGGCTGACGATCGAGTAGGCGCGCGCGAGCGGCTTGCCGTCGACTTCGAGGCCGACCATCGTGAATTCGCCGTTGTTGAAGCGCAGGCTCGGCTCGCGGGTGCAGGTGAAGCTGAAAAGCGTGTCGGTCCAGTGATGGACGGATTGGACGGTGGCGGTGTCGTATTTGCTCATGGCTTTGAAAACGGACGCGCGTAGCGGACGCGTGTAACGGGCCCAAAAACGGGCAAAAAACCGAGTGCGTCGGCCCGATCGCGGATCGGCCGGCCGGCGCGTCGGACACGCGCCTTCTCGATGACAGACGTTTGAGGAACTCGTTATTTTACCCTGTTGACGCGGATCGCGGGCTTGACCCCCGCGGCCGCGCGGATTTGGCGCAACATATCCTTTCAACGAACTTTCATCGGTCGGCCGCCCGTTTCGCGCCGAGGCCGACGCGTTCCGGCGGCGCGGCGGCCGGCGGCACGCCCGACCGGGCGGCTTACTGCGGATCGAGGCGCAGGCGCGCGATGTACGGCAGATGGTCCGACAGCCACGCAGCCTCGCCGGACGGTGCGCGCCATTCGAGCGGCGTCAGGCCGCGCACGAACATCTTGTCGAGCGCGAGCGCCGGCGAGAACGCCGGGAACGTGCGGCCCGATTCGCCGAGCAGCGTCGCGACCTCGGACAGCCCGATCTCGCCGAACAGCGCGACCGAATCGTTGCGCCAGTCGTTGAAGTCGCCGGCGAGCATCAGCGGGCCGTCGCCCGCGTTGCGCACGATCCAGTGCGCGATCCAGTGCATCTGGCGCAGCCGCGCGGCGCGCGTGAGCGCGAGATGCGCGCACAGCAGCGTGACCGGGCGTGCGCCCGCGAGCGTCGCGCGCGCGACCAGCAGCCCGCGCCGCTCGAAGCGGTGCGCGGAGATGTCCCAGCGGCCGCCGAGGTCGAGCGGATGCGGCGACAGGATCGCGTTGCCGTGCCGCCACGACGGCTTGAACACGTTGGGCCCGAGCGCGATCTGCCAGTCGAGCGCCTGCGCGATCTCGGTGGCCTGGCAATGCCACACGTCGTCGACCGCGTCGTCCATCGGCGCGCCGAAGCCCGGGGCGAGCATCGGGCGCGGCATGCGGCGCGCCATCGCTTCCTGCAGGAAATACACGTCGGCGTGCGTCGACTGCATCCAGTCGCGCATCGCGTTCCACGCGGTGAAGCCGAGCGGCGAGCGGCCCTTGTGCAGGTTCCAGCTGACGGCGGTGATTTCGTCGGGCGCGGCGTGCGGTTCGGCGAACGGCAGGGAGAGGGCGTCGGCGGACATGACGCTCAGTCCTTCGCGACGTGCGCGCGCACACGGTAGACGAGATGCGGATGCTGCTCGACGAGCGTCCAGTCGGTCCAGGCTTCGCCGCCGACCGACAGACCGGGGTGGCTCGCGACGATTTGCCGCGGCGACGCGGGCAAGCACGGATCGCCGCGCGCGCTTTCGTCGTCGAGCGTTTCCTGCACGTCGAGCCCGAGCGACACGGTGTTCGCGCCGGCGTCGACGGCGAGCGGGGCGACCGTCACCGAGCGCGAGCGCTCGGTCGGCACGACGCGCGCGGCATTGCCGCAGCCCACCGGCACGGCGGCCGGATAACGATGGGTATCGGTGCGGGACTGGCCCACGGTGGTGTTTTGCTGGAACGTGTCGATCGTCTGACCGTCGCGCACCACCTGGATTTCCCATGCGACGACGGCCGGCGCGGGGCTCTGCGCATGGGCGGCGAGCACGACGCTCGCAAGCAGGACGGCCAGGCCGTGTTTCAGCATGAAACGTCTCCGGAAACGCGGGATAGCGGGGAACGGACGCACATCTTACGCCCGATCGATTTCGGTCGCGATGTGACGGGACGCGCCGCGGCAGGTTCGCAGCACGATGCGGTCCTGCTCGACAGGTAAGGCCGCGTCATGCGTTTTCAAGCGAAAAAGCGCGTGAATTCGGCGACGCTCGCGCGCTCGGTGACGAGACGGTTCTCGATCGCGTCGGGGTCGGCATGGCCGAGCGCCATCCCGCAGACGAACTGTTCGTTCGGCGGAATGCCGAGGTGGTCGGCGACGATCCGGTGAAACGGCACGAACGCGGCCTGCGGGCAGGTATCGAGGCCGCGGGCGCGCGCGGCCGTCATCACGCCTTGCAGGAACATCCCGCAATCGAGCCACGCGCCGTGTGTCATGACCCGGTCCAGCGTGAAGAACAGCGCGACCGGCGCATCGAAGAAACGGAAATTGCGCGCGTGCTGCGCGTGCATGCGCGCCTTCTCGTCGCGGCGGATGTTCAACAGGCCGTACAGATCCCAGCCGACCTTGCGGCGCCGGTCGATGTACGGCGACACCCATTCGCGCGGGTAGTAGTCGTATTCGGCGACGTATTTCTCGTCGCGCGCCGGATCGTCGTAGGCCGCGGTGAGCGCGGCGGCGAGTGCGTCGCGCGTGGCACCCGTCGCGACGTACACGCGCCATGGCTGGATGTTGGTGCCCGACGGCGCGCGGCTCGCGGCTTCGAGGATCGCCTCGATCGTCTCGCGCGGCACGGGCGTCGGCAGGAACGCACGGACCGAACGACGCGACTTGAGCGCGGCGTCGACGGAACGGATCGCGTCGGCGTCGACGCGCGGAGAAGCAGCGGGGATGGACATCGGCAACCCTTCGGGCGAGGCGTCAGGCGAGGTGCGCGGCAGCGTGTGCGCGGCGCGCGGGCGCCATCGGCGAGCCCGGCGCGAGCCTCGTGAACGTTCGATCATACGCCGCGGCGCGCGGCCATGCAGTGTGCGTGCGCTGTTAGCAGCAGACGCGCCCGGCTGCTTGCTTGCATGGCGATGCGGGATCGCTACACTGAAATCGTAAGGGTCTGATGAGTATGTGACGGCAAGTGCAGCGAGGTAGGTATGACGACGGCGATGGTGAAACAGGAACTGGCGGTGGCGTCCTTCAGCACGGTGTACGACCTCGAGCAGGTCGAGACGGCGCTGGGCGACCTGAACGAGAGCGCAAGCGACGCACTGCGCTCGACCTACGAGAAGATGCTCAAGACGGGGAATCTGCGCTTCTGCGTGAAGCCGAACCGGATGCCGTCGTTCGACGCGCTTGGCGAAGCGTTGCCGAATTTCGGCGAGCCGCTCGACGACGTACGCAAGCAGATCGCGCTGTGTCTCGAAACGGACGACCGGCTCGAACTGATGCCGATCCTGCTGCTCGGGCCGCCCGGGATCGGCAAGACGCATTTCGCGAAGGCGCTCGCGCAACTGCTCGGCACCGCGTACCACTACGTGCCGATGAGTTCGCTGACGGCGGGCTGGATCCTGTCGGGCGCATCGTCGCAATGGAAGAACGCGAAGCCCGGCAAGGTGTTCGACGCGCTCGTGAACGGCAGCTACGCGAACCCGGTGATCGCGGTCGACGAGATCGACAAGGCCGGCAGCGATGCGCAATACGATCCGCTCGGCGCGCTGTATGCGTTGCTCGAGCACGACACCGCGCGCGCGTTCGTCGACGAATTCGCGGAAGTGCCGATCAACGCGGGCAACGTGATCTGGATCGCGACCGCGAACGACGCGCACGCGATTCCCGAGCCGCTGCTCAACCGGATGAACGTGTACGAGATCGCGCCGCCCGATGCGGCCGGCGCGCGACGGATCGCGCAGACGATCTACGACGAGATCCGGACGTCGCATGCGTGGGGGCGGCGCTTTCCCGATACGCTCGGCGACGACGCGCTCGACGTGCTGGCCGCGACGCCGCCGCGCACGATGCGCCGCGCGCTGCTGCACGCGTTCGGCGCCGCGCGGCTCGACGGCCGCGACGCGATCGCGCCGGCCGATATCCGCGCCGACGAAGGCGCGGCGAAGCGCCGGCCGATCGGCTTCTGACGCGGCCACGCGCGCACGGCTGCGGCGTGCGCGCGTGGCGCGGGGTGCGCGGTCGGCCGCAGCGTCGCGACACGATGCGCGCGCGTTCGGCAAGCGGGCGAACCGGGACGTACAATTCTTCCCTCTCCCTTCGATGCGCGAGCAGCGCGAAAAGCCATGGAGCAGACGGATTGTGTCGTGATCGGCGCGGGTGTCGTCGGTCTGGCGATCGCGCGCGAACTCGCCGCGCACGGGCGTGAAACGATCGTGCTCGAGGCGGCCGACGCGATCGGCACGAGCACGAGTTCGCGCAACAGCGAGGTGATTCACGCGGGGCTCTACTATCCGCGCGGGTCGCTGAAGGCGGTGACGTGCGTGCACGGGCGCGACCTGCTGTACGAATTCTGCGACACCCATCACGTGCCGCACCGGCGCACGGGCAAGCTGCTCGTCGCGACGAGCGCCGCGCAGGTGAAGCAGTTGAAGGCGATCGCCGCGCGCGCGGCCGAAAACGGCGTGCTCGACCTGCTGCCGCTCACGCGTGCCGAGGCGCAGACGCTCGAGCCCGCGCTCGAATGCGTGGAGGCGCTGTTCTCGCCGTCGACGGGTATCGTCGACAGCCACCAGCTGATGCTCGCGCTGCTCGGCGATGCGGAACGCGACGGCGCCGTGTGCGCGCTGCAATCGCCGGTCGAAGCGATCGACGTGCTGCGCGGCGGGCGCTTCATCGTGCGCACCGGCGGCGCCGCGCCGACCGAGATCGACGCCGCCTGCGTGATCAATAGCGCGGGCCTCGGCGCGCAGGCGCTCGCACGCCGCACGCGCGGCCTCGACCCGCGCTGGGTGCCGCCGCTCTATCTCGCGCGCGGCAATTATTTCAGCCTGTCGCGTCGTGCGCCGTTCTCGCACCTGATCTATCCGATGCCCGATCGCGCGGGGCTCGGCGTGCACCTGACGCTCGATCTCGGCGGGCAGGCGCGCTTCGGCCCGGACGTCGAGTGGTGCGATTCGTTGCGCTATGAAGTCGATCCGGCGCGTGCGGGCGCGTTCTACGCGTCGATCCGCGCATTCTGGCCGGGCCTGCCCGACGGTGCGCTGCAGCCCGCGTACGCGGGCATCCGGCCGAAGGTCGCGGGGCCCGGCGAGCCGCCGGCCGACTTCATCGTGCAGGGCGCCGCGCAGCACGGCGTGCGCGGGCTCGTGAACCTGTTCGGCATCGAGTCGCCGGGGCTCACCGCCGCGCTCGCGCTCGCGCAGCGCGTCGGCGACATGGTGTCGCGCGCGTGACGCACGGCCCGCCGCCGCGCGGGCCGGCCGGACGAGCCCGTGTGAAATCCCTTATCTCCGGCATTTCGGCGCGCACATTTATCCGCTTGGGCGTTATTCTGTCGTACGCCGTCGCCAGAACGGCTTTCAAACCGATAACGTTGGAGCGAGTCCCCCATGAAAACATCCCGTCGGAGTTTCCTGATCACGAGCATTGGCGCCGTGTCCGCGCTGGCGCTGTCGCGCGAAGCGCTGGCCGATGCGCCGATGCTGTCGGAAACCGATCCGACCGCGACGGCGCTCGGCTACAAGGCCGATGCCGCGAAGGTCGACAAGACGAAGTACCCGAAATACGCAGCGGGCCAGGATTGCGCGGCCTGCATGCTGTATCAGGGCAAGAAGGGCTCGGCTTCGGGCCCGTGCGGCGCGTTCCCCGGCAAGCAGGTGTCGGCGAAGGGCTGGTGCAGCGCGTTCTCGAAGATGGGTTGAGTCCCGTGCGGCGTCGTGCGATGCCGCATTGTGGCGAAAACCGCAACACGCTCGCCGTCGTTCGATGGCGGGCGTTTTTTATTGCTTGAAAACGGTTCCGTCGCTTTCTACACTCGCTGCACACCAGCGCGCCGCGGCACGCCGCGCGCCGAACCGCCCGACACGGCGTATTCACGAGGACGAGGCACGCATGGCGACGATTGCGAATTCAACGAAAGCGACCCGGCCCGAGCGTGCGCTGAACCGGCGCGCGGTGGTGGCCGCCGTGATCGGCAATGCGCTCGAGTGGTACGACTTCACGGTGTTCGGCTTCATGACGGTCGTGATCGCCGAGCTGTTCTTCCCGACCACCAGCGAATACTCGTCGCTGCTGCTCACCACCGCGACGTTCGGCGTCGCGTTCTTCATGCGCCCGATCGGCGGCATCGTGTTCGGGCTGTACGCGGACCGCGCGGGCCGCAAGGCCGCGCTGTCGCTCGTGATCCTGCTGATGACGGCCGGCATCTTCCTGCTCGCGATCGCGCCGCCCTATGCGGCGATCGGCATCGGCGGGCCGCTCCTGATCGTGCTCGGCCGCCTGCTGCAGGGCTTTTCCGCGGGCGGCGAATTCGGCAGCGCGACGGCGCTGCTGATCGAAGCCGCGCCGTTCTCGAAACGCGGTTTCTACGGCAGCTGGCAGATGGCGAGCCAGGCGGCCGCGCTATTGATCGGCGCGCTCGTCGGCGCAGCCGTCACGCGCGGGCTGTCGCACGACGCGCTGCGCAGCTGGGGCTGGCGCGTGCCGTTCATCCTCGGGCTCGTGATCGGCCCGATCGGCTTCTACATCCGCCGCCATCTCGCGGATTCCGAAGCATTCCTGCATGCGCAGCAAAGCGCGCGCCGCGCGACGCTCGGCGAAGTATTCACGCGCCATCCGCGCGAGGTGCTGTGCGGGCTCGGCTCGGTGATCGCGCTCACGGTGACGATCTACGTGCTGATCAGTTATCTGCCGACCTTCGCGGTGAAGCAACTGAAGCTGCCTTATGCGGAGTCGTTCTACGCGGTGATCGTCGGCAACTTGCTGCTGATGGTGCTGTCGCCGGTCGCCGGCGCGTGGTCGGACCGCATCGGCCGCAAGGGGCTGTCGCTGTGGTCGCTCGTGCTGACGCTCGCGCTGATGTATCCGCTGTTCGCGTGGCTCGATGCGGCGCCGAGCATCGGGCGGCTGATCGCGGTACAGGCCGTGCTGTCGGTGACGCTCGCGGGCTACTACGGACCGTTCGGCGCGATGATCGCCGAGCTGTTCCCGGCCAACGTGCGCTCGACCGGGCTGTCGATCGCGTACAACGTCGCGGTGATGCTGTTCGGCGGCTTCGGCCAGTTCATCGTCACGTGGCTGATCAAGGTCACGGGCACGCCGCTCGCGCCGACCTACTACGTGATGGCGGGGCTCGCGCTGTCGATCGTCGCGGTCGCGTTCGTGCCCGCGCGCAGCGCCGATCTCGATGCGCCGGCGTGACGACGTGACGATTCGAAGACGGTCATCGAATCGTTTCGCAAAACGCAATGATGTGCTGCGGAATGCGGAGGAAACGGGGCGTCGCCCCTTTCGTGTTCGCACCCGAATTGTTTAGTCGTCGAACGAAACATGCCGCGAAATGAACGGAATCGTCGCTCGCGCGCGTTGTCGCATTTTTTACCCACACTAAAAATCGGCAAAAACCCGGCGGGCATCCAGAAGAGTTTTTTCTCCAGCTTGTTGCCGCATCGTTAGCTCAAGTAATATCCGCGTACGCCGGCCCCTGGCGGGGCCGGTTCCGATCTGGAGACCTGGAGGAAACATGGAATACAACCGTCTGTTGCACACCCTGCGTGTTACCGCCATGGCAGGCGTGGCAGCGGCATCGCTCGGCGTCGCGGGCTCTGCATTCGCACAGATCCCGAACAAAACGCTCGTCTACTGCTCAGAAGGCAGCCCGGCGGGTTTCGATTCCGCGCAATTCACGACCGGCGTCGATTTCACCGCCGCCACGTTCACCGTCTACAACCGCCTCGTCGAATTCGAGCGCGGCGGCACGAAGGTCGAGCCCGGCCTCGCCGAGAAGTGGGACGTGTCGTCCGACGGCAAGGTGTACACGTTCCACCTGCGCCATGGCGTGAAGTTCCACACGACCGACTTCTTCAAGCCGACGCGCGAATTCAACGCGGACGACGTCGTGTTCTCGTTCGAGCGCATGCTCGATCCGAACAACGCGTTCCGCAAGGCATACCCGGTGTCGTTCCCGTACTTCACCGACATGGGCCTCGACAAGCTGATCACGAAGATCGAGAAGGTCGACCCGTACACCGTGAAGTTCACGCTGGCCGAGCCGAACGCGCCGTTCATCCAGAACATGGCGATGGAATTCGCGTCGATCCTGTCGGCCGAATACGGCGACCAGTTGATGAAGGCCGGCAAGGCCGCCGACATCAACCAGAAGCCGATCGGCACGGGCCCGTTCATCTTCCGCAGCTACACGAAGGACGCGACGATCCGCTTCGATGGCAATCCTGATTACTGGAAGAAGGGTGCGGTGAAGCTGTCGAAGCTGATCTTCTCGATCACGCCCGATCCGGGCGTGCGCGTGCAGAAGATCAAGCGCAACGAATGCCAGGTGATGAGCTATCCGCGCCCGGCCGACATCGCGACGCTGAAGGCCGATCCGAACGTCGACATGCCGTCGCAGGCCGGCTTCAACCTCGGCTACCTCGCGTACAACGTCGAGCACAAGCCGGTCGACAAGCTCGAAGTGCGTCAGGCGCTCGACATGGCGATCAACAAGAAGGCGATCCTCGAGTCCGTCTACCAGGGCGCCGGCCAGGCCGCGACCGCGCCGATGCCGCCGACCCAATGGTCGTACGACAAGAACCTGAAGATGGCCGCGTACGACACCGCGAAGGCGAAGGCGCTGCTCGCGAAGGCGGGCTATCCGAACGGTTTCGAGATCACGCTGTGGGCGATGCCGGTGCAGCGCGCGTACAACCCGAACGCGCGCCTGATGGCCGAGATGATCCAGGCCGACTGGGCGAAGATCGGCGTGAAGGCGAAGATCGTCACGTACGAGTGGGGCGAGTACATCAAGCGCGCGCACGGCGGCGAGCAGGACACGATGCTGATCGGCTGGACGGGCGACAACGGCGATCCGGACAACTGGCTCGGCACGCTGCTCGGCTGCGAGGCGATCAAGGGCAACAACTTCTCGCACTGGTGCTACAAGCCGTTCGACGAGCTGGTCCAGAAGGGCCGCACGACGACGGGCCAGGACGCGCGCACGAAGCTCTACACGCAGGCGCAGCAGATCTTCGCGCAGCAGCTGCCGTTCTCGCCGATCGCGAACTCGACGGTCTATCAGCCGGTGCGCAAGAACGTGGTCGACATGCGTATCGAACCGCTCGGCTATGCCCGCTTCGACGGGGTGAGCGTGAAGTAACACGCCTGTCGTAAGCTGTCGCGAAGACCGGCTAACTCATCCGGCGGCGGGAGGCCAAAAGCTTCCCGTCGCCGGTCGCACATTTCCCACAAGAAAATACGAGACGCATCATGTTCAGATTCGTGTTGCGCCGCGTGGGGATGGTGATCCCGACCTTCATCGGCATCACCATCCTGGCGTTTGCGCTGATTCACCTGATACCGGGCGACCCCATCGAAGTGATGATGGGCGAGCGCGGCGTCGATCCCGCGATGCACGCAGAGGCGATGAAGCGCCTCGGGCTCGACGAGCCGCTGCCGCTGCAGTACCTCCACTATGTCGGCCGGGCGCTGCATGGCGACCTCGGCATGTCGATCATCACCAACACCAGCGTCGCGGGCGAATTCTTCGCGCGCTTCCCGGCGACCGTCGAACTGTCGCTGTGCGCACTGGTGTTCGCGCTCGTGGTCGGACTGCCGGCCGGCGTGATCGCCGCGCTGCGGCGCGGCTCGGTCATCGATCACGGCGTGATGGGCACCGCGCTCACCGGCTACTCGATGCCGATCTTCTGGTGGGGGCTGATCCTCATCATGGTGTTTTCGTCGTACCTCGGCTGGACGCCCGTGTCGGGGCGCATCGCGGTCGAATACGATTTCCCGCATCCGACCGGCTTCATGCTGATCGACGCGCTGCTCGCGCCCGACGAAGGCTCGTTCAAGTCGGCGGTGAGCCACCTGATCCTGCCCGCGATCGTGCTCGGCACGATCCCGCTCGCGGTGATCGCGCGGATGACGCGCTCGTCGATGCTCGAAGTGCTGCGCGAGGACTACATCCGCACCGCCCGCGCGAAAGGGCTGTCGCCCGTGCGCGTGGTCGTCGTGCATGCGCTGCGCAATGCGCTGATCCCGGTCGTCACCGTGATCGGCCTGCAGATCGGCACGCTGCTTGCGGGCGCCGTGCTGACCGAGACGCTCTTTTCGTGGCCCGGCGTCGGCAAGTGGCTGATCGATGCGATCGGCCGCCGCGATTATCCGGTCGTCCAGGGCGGCATCCTGCTGATCGCGACGCTCGTGATCGTCGTGAACCTGGTCGTCGACCTGCTGTACGGCGTGCTGAATCCGCGCATCCGCCACACGAGGTAATTCCATGAGCAATCTGCAAAATACCCTGCCGAGCGAATCCGCGCCGGCCGGCGGCCGTGCGCTCGCGCTGCGCGAGTTCTGGGCCAATTTCTCGCGCAACCGCGGCGCCGTCGGCGCGGGCATCGTCGTGCTGCTGCTGATCCTGGTCGCGATCCTCGCGCCACTGATCGCGCCGCACAGCCCGGTCGAGCAATACCGCGACTACGTGAAGATCCCGCCCGCGTGGCTCGCCGGCGGCAACTGGCAATTCATCCTCGGCACCGACGAAGCGGGCCGCGACATCCTTTCGCGGCTGATGTTCGGCGCGCGGATGTCGTTCTGGATCGGCTTCGTGTCGGTCGTGCTCGCGCTGATCCCCGGCATCGTGCTCGGCCTGATCGCCGCGTTCTTCCAGAAGTGGGCCGACACGCCGGTGATGCGGATCATGGACGTGCTGCTCGCGCTGCCGTCGCTGCTGCTCGCGGTCGCGGTCGTCGCGATCATCGGCCCGGGCCTCACCAACACGATGTTCGCGATCGCGATCGTCGCGCTGCCGGCCTACGTGCGCCTCACGCGCGCGTCGGCGCTCGGCGAGCTGCAGAAGGAATACGTAACCGCGTCGCGCGTGGCCGGCGCCGGCACGCTGCGCCTGATGTTCTCGCAGGTGCTGCCGAACTGCACGGCGCCGCTGATCGTGCAGGCGACGCTCGGCTTCTCGTCGGCGATCCTCGACGCGGCCGCGCTCGGCTTCCTCGGCCTCGGCGTGCAGCCGCCGACCGCCGAGTGGGGCGCGATGCTCGCGTCCGCGCGCGACTACATCGACAACGCGTGGTGGATCGTGACGATGCCCGGGCTGTCGATCCTGATTTCGGTGCTCGCGATCAACCTGCTCGGCGACGGGCTGCGCGACGCGCTCGATCCCAAACTGAAGCGGATGGCGTGATATGAAACGACCCCCACACTCTCTTCGTTCGTTGCCCCCCAAGGGGGCGGTCATCCTCCTTGGGGCGGCCCGGCGGAGGATGGCATGACCCAAAATCTACTGACTATCCGCAATCTCGCGGTGAACTTCAACGGCCTGCCCGCGGTCGACCGGATCAACCTGTCTGTCGCGCCGGGCGAGGTGGTGGGCGTCGTCGGCGAATCGGGCTCGGGCAAGAGCGTGACGATGATGGCGCTGATGGGCCTGATCGACGCGCCGGGCAAGGTGACGGCCGACGAGGTCACGTTCGACGGCGTCGACCTGCTGAAGGCGTCGCCGAAGGCGCGCCGCAAGATCGTCGGCAAGGACATCGCGATGGTGTTCCAGGACGCGCTGACGAGCCTGAATCCGAGCTACACGGTCGGCTACCAGATCAAGGAGGTGCTGAAGCTGCACGAAGGCCTGCGCGGCGACGCGCTGCACCGGCGCGCGCTCGAACTGCTCGACCAGGTCGGCATTCCCGATGCGAAGAACCGCATCGCGTCGTTCCCGCATCAGATGTCGGGCGGGATGAACCAGCGCGTGATGATCGCGATGGCGGTCGCGTGCAACCCGAAGCTGCTGATCGCCGACGAGCCGACCACCGCGCTCGACGTGACGATCCAGGCGCAGATCATGGATCTGCTCGTAAAGCTGCAGAAGGAGCGCGGGATGGCGCTCGTGCTGATCTCGCACGATCTGGCGGTGGTATCCGAGGTCGCGCATCGCGTCGCGGTGATGTATGCGGGCGAGATCATCGAGACCAACCGCGTGCCCGACATCTTCCGCGCGCCGCATCATCCGTACACCGAAGCGCTGCTCGCGGCGATTCCCGAGCACAATCAGGGGGCGCGTCGCCTTGCCGCATTGCCGGGCATGGTGCCGGGCCGCGATGATCGCCCGTCCGGGTGCCTGTTCGCGCCGCGCTGCAAGTACGTCGTCGACGATTGCCGCAAGGCGCGGCCGGCGCTCGACACGCTGGTGCCGGGCAACGATGCGATGCGCGCGCGCTGCATCAAGCCGCTCAATCTTTCCACCCTCGACCTGAACGGAGGCGCACGATGAATGCTGTCCACGAAACGCGCCACGCATCTCGCGACGACGATACGGTGCTGGTCGCCGACGCGCTCGCGAAGCACTATTCGGTCAAGCGCGGGATGTTCGGGCAGGGCACGGTGAAGGCGCTGAACGGCGTGTCGTTCTCGCTGAAGCGCGGCAAGACGCTCGCCGTCGTCGGCGAGTCGGGCTGCGGGAAGTCGACGCTCGCGCGCCAGCTCACGATGATCGAGACGCCCACGTCGGGCAGCCTGACGATCGACGGCAAGAACGTGGCCGGCGCGAGCCGCGACACGATCGCCGACCTGCGCCGCCGCGTGCAGATGGTGTTCCAGAACCCGTTCGCGTCGCTCAACCCGCGCAAGACCGTCGAGCAGACGCTCGCCGAGCCGCTCAAGATCAACGCGAACCTGACGGCCGCCGAGCGCGCCGCCCGCATCGCGCAGATCATGCGCACGGTCGGCCTGCGGCCCGAGCACGCGAAGCGCTATCCGCACATGTTCTCGGGCGGCCAGCGCCAGCGGGTCGCGATCGCGCGCGCGATGATCCTCGATCCGCGCATCGTCGTCGCCGACGAGCCGGTGTCCGCGCTCGACGTGTCGATCCAGGCGCAGATCCTGAACCTGTTCATGGATCTGCAGGAGCAGTTCAAGACGAGCTACGTGTTCATCTCGCACAACCTGTCGGTGGTCGAGCACGTCGCCGACGACGTGATGGTGATGTATTTCGGCAGCGTCGCCGAGCTTGGCGACAAGGCGACGATCTACGCACGGCCGCGCCATCCGTACACGCGAGCGCTGATGTCGGCGACGCCGGCGATCTTCGAGGAAGACCGCCGCGTGCAGATCAAGCTGCAGGGCGAGCTGCCGTCGCCGCTCAATCCGCCGTCGGGCTGCGCGTTTCACCAGCGCTGCCCGTACGCGATCGAGCGGTGCCGTGTAGAGGAGCCGCAATTGCGCGAAGTGGACGGCCGGCGCGTGGCCTGCCATCGCGCCGAGGAGGTCGGGGAGGAGAATGCCTGAAGCGTTGGCGGCGCGCGTGTCCGGCGTGCGCCGTGCGGGGGCCGGCAGCGCGCGCGCGCTGCGCGCGTACCGCTACGCGCGGCGCTGGAGCGTGCACACCGTCACGGGCGCGGCGCTGGCCGGTGCGTGCGTGGCGGCCAGCGTCGTGGTGCCCGTCGAGCCGGCGCGAGCCGAAGGGCGTGCGCCGGCGACTTCGCCGATTCATCCGTCGCAGGTTCCGCCGCCCGGCATGAGCCTGCCGGGCTTCCACGCGCCGGCCGGAGCGGACGGCACGGTATCGCGCGGCACCGTGCGCGTGCAGCCGGCGCGCATGCCTTTCTACGTCGCGACCAAGGGCAAGGTCACGCTCTACGTGCTCGGCACGCTGCACACGGGCGATCCGTCCGATTACCCGAGCGCGCAGCCGTTCCGGCCGCGCATCCTCGCGGCGCTCGCCGCGTCGCCGACGCTCGCGCTCGAACTGTCGCCCGACGACCTGCTCGAATCGCAGGACGACGTGTCGAAGTACGGCGTGTGCCGCTACCCGTGCCTGCAGCGCCTGCTGCCCGAGCCGCTGTGGGAGCGGCTCGCGGCGCGCCTGCGCGGCAATCCGGCCGCGCTCGCCGAGATCCGCAAGATGCGGCCGTGGCTCGCGGCGCTCGTCGTCGAGACCTACGATTCGCTGTCGGCGGGCCTGCAGACCGAATACGGCACCGAGGCGCAACTGCAGAACGTGTTCCTGAAGAAGAAGGGCGGCCGCGTGATCGGGCTCGAGACGCTCGCCGAGCAGATGCGCGCGTTCACCGGGCTGACGCTGGCCGAGCAGCGCGAGATGCTCGCGCAGGACATGGTGCAGACGCCCGCGCAGAACGCCGACGACATCAAGGCGCTGCACCGGCTGTGGCGAATTGGCGACGCCGATGCGATCTCCGCATGGGCCGTCGCGAAGAGCGAGCGGCTCGCGCGTTCGAAGGCGCTGTCGGCGTCGCTCGACAACAAGATCGTGTACGAGCGCAACCGGCGCTTCGTTGCACGGATGACGGCAATCGCCGCGCCGAACCGGCCGCTGTTCGTCGCGATCGGCGCGCTGCATCTGGGTGGCCCGCGCGGCGTGCTCGAATTGTTGCGCCAGCAAGGATACCGGGTCGACGCGAACTGATCGCGCCCGCCTGCCCGCATCGATCGTCCCCTGTTTGATCGACGTCGCGCGCACGGCCCACGGCGCCTGCGCGGTGGCGTCGCTCGATAAGGAAAACCCTTGAATCGTCGGAAAATAGCGTTTAAAACGATTGACATCCCGTTCGGCCGATATCTATTCTTCACCCCACAAGTTGAAAAAATGAAAAGAATAGATAAGTTCTACGGGGTAGCAGAAATAAAGCGCGGGGTGAGCGTCGCCGGCACATGAAGCACGTGGCGGCCGCGGAGAGTCTGCATGCACGGCGGGGCCAATCGTCGTCGAAAACACATGCATGCAGGCCGACTTGCACATAAGCGACGTTCCGTCGTCTGACCGGGGAAGGCAGTGATCGGGCGGCGGCGGACGTTTTTTAATCCGGAATGGTTTTCCGGTCACCGTCGAAAGACGGTTTCGGGGGGCGAATCGACAGACGGCGAAGCCGCAGCGATTGCGCCAACGGAAAAGCGCCACGAGGGCGCTTTTTTCTTTGGTGCGGCCGATGTGTTCCGGTCGTGATCGTGCCCAGCTCGATGTGCCGTTTACCGCCTCGCTTGTCGGGCACGCCGGCACTCGCTCCTTCGCCTGCCATCTCGGGCGGGCGTCTCTTCCCAAGCCGAATCGAGCCTGCCCGATGAGCCGGCGCCACCCGTCCGGGTTCAGCACAATGGACGCTATGCGATTGTGTCGAGATGCCCGAGATGGCACCGTCTACGTCCTACCACGGCGAACGAACAGGGGCGGACGGATGAACGGACGAGGACGGGAGCGCCTGCCGGTGCTGGTGGTCGATGCGCATCCGATCGTTGCGAATGCGATAGGCGGTGCGCTGGTGGACCTCGATGCCCGGCTCGACGTCACGATTTGTCACAGTGCGAGCGGCGCGATGGAAGTGTTTCATCGCGCGCCCGCGTGGTTCCGGATTCTTCTGGATCTTGAGGTGCCTGGCGGCGGGCTGCCGTTTGCGCGGCAGTTTCATGCGTCGGGTGTCGCCGATCGATGCGCGATCGTCACGGCGGGTGTGCGACCGTCGTGGATCGCCGAGGCGAAGCGCCTCGGCATGATCGCCTACCTTGCCAAGGGTGTGCCGCTCGGCGATTTCTCCGACGCATTGCAGTCAGTGCTCGACGGCCGCCCCGCGTATCCGGAGATCGCTGCGCACGCGGGGGACGACGTGCGGTTGACGGGACGCCAGCGGGACGTGCTGCAGTTGCTCGGCGCCGGGTATTCGACGAAGGAAATCGCGACGGCGCTGACGCTGGCTGTCGGCACGGTCGACAATCACATCGCGAACGTGATGCGGATGCTCGGGGTCAGGAATCGCACGCACGCCATGACGCGAGCGATCGCGCTCGGGATGATCGATGCACGGCAGGGCCGGGGATGGGAAGGTGGGCGGGACGAACCGGTTGCCTGCCAGCGCGATGCGATGTCGCGGTGAACGAGCACGTCGATGAGCAGTCGGCACCGTCATTGCCGGCTGAGGTCTATTTCAAGCAAGACCGAATACAGGAGGAAACCGACGGTCCCCACGCTCCATTTGAACAGTTCCCATGTGCCGAGCATGTACAGCGCCAGTGCGGACAGTACGGAAAATACGAGGCCTCTGACTGCTCCGCCAGCCAGGATGCCGATCCATCCCCCTCCGAGGCGAGGAGCAAGCGGACCGAGAAAGATGCCGTGCCGAGCCAGTTTTTTCAGGGTTGCAGCGAGGGTTTTGCTTTTCATTGCCTGACGGACCGCGTGGTCGATTCGGACAGAGCCTGATTTCGGCGGTGCCGTCCAACCTGGGGCCGGTCGGTGCGTGTCGGGGTTAGCGTCGATGAACCCATTGGCCGAGCACTTCGCCTGCCAGCATGACGACAAACATCACTGCAGTGGAAGCGAGCCACGACGAAAGTGTTCCGATATCGGTGACGCCGAGTACGACGGCATGGATGATTGCGAACAGCGCGGTTTTTGCTGTGGCGGCCATGACGATTCCCGTGCACCCGCCTCCGAAGCGGTGTGCAAGTGGATTGAAATGAATCCAGCGGATCATGAATCGTTTCACTGCATCCATTGCGATTGGGTTTTCGTCGGTTTTAGTCGATTCGAGCATTCTGACGGGGCGCGATGTCAATGCCGATTTTTTGGGCTCGCGCGAAATTCCTGCCAGATCGAGTAAAGAAGTGCGGACGAGCTGACGATTAGCCATCCAAAGATATTTTCCGATGAGAATGCGTGGAACAGAATTGCATACGGTATCGAAACGATTGCCGACCGGATGATCGCGGCAAGGACGATACCTTTCCAGCCGCCTCCGAAACGGGGAGCCAGAGGGGCAAGAAAAACGCCATAGACCCAGTATCTCTTGAGGATATCGGTGACCGTGCGGAGTTTCATTGGATCGAGCGGTTTGGTTCAGAACATATCTGGCCGAGTACGCAAATTGCCCCGACCGGGGCGATCGGGGCTTCGATCTGGGTCAGAACCGGCAGATCCAGCTTTGGGAGAGGAAATTGCCGCCGCCAGCGAGAATCGCCATTTGAGGGCCGGCCAGCGCCCCCAATGCCGTTGCGATCGCGAGGTCGGCGAGATTGATCGGATTCGGATTGAGCGTGCAGGTAATCGCGCCGCTGGCTTGGTTGATTTCGTCCTTCGTCAGAACCCGCATGAGTCAAGTCTCCTTTGAATGAGAGAAAACCGATCGGCCATTCCGATTGACTGTCTCGGCACCAAACTTAACAGCGGTTCAATCGTCTGAAAATATGGAATTTCTCACGGTTTTTTCGAGATAACTCGGCGGAAGACGGGCTGTCTCTCGGGCGACGCGAGCGCCAGCCGCCCCGTCCGGCGAATCGATGCTTCGATGCAGGTCGAAGGAATCAAGGAGCCGACGTGCCGCGCTCTCGAAGGACGGAGCTTGCCGAAAAGAGCCTTCGATGTTGAGGGGAGCGAAATCCGGTGTATTCGTTCGACGATGCGACGAATCCGCAAACCGGCGAAGGCATGCCGCGCCGGATGCCCTTCCGATGCGACGCTCGCGGGTGACGCGGCCTTGCTCGAGAAGCGCTGCACGTAGGCGCAAGAGGCGCCAGTGGAGGTGGAACGACTTAAGCCCCTTCGTCGGCCTGCAGCGCGCCGGGCGCCACGACGTCGACGCCCGCCGCTTCGAGCGCCGCACGAATCCTTTTCGCGAATGCC
Source organism: Burkholderia sp. MSMB2157WGS (assembly GCF_001532755.1). Lineage (NCBI taxonomy): Bacteria > Pseudomonadati > Pseudomonadota > Betaproteobacteria > Burkholderiales > Burkholderiaceae > Burkholderia > Burkholderia sp. MSMB2157WGS. The sequence continues at coordinate 159,130 of NZ_LPJG01000002.1, forward strand.
AGCGCATGCGGCCCGTCGCCATGCAGGCAGACGGTCTGCGCATTGAGCGGCACCCATTCGCCGCTCAATGCGCGCACCTGCCGGTTGCGCACCATGTCGAGCGTGCGCGCGAGCACCGCCTCTTCATCGTCGATCAACGCGCCGGGCAGGCTGCGCGGCACCAGCGAGCCGTCCGCGCGGTAGCCGCGATCGGCGAACACTTCCTCCACCGCCGCGAGCCCCGCATGTCGCGCGGCCGCGATGAACACGCTGTTCGCGAGCCCGAACACCGCGAGCGACGGATCGAAGTCGTGGATCGCGGACACCACCGCGTCGGCGATCATCGGATCGCGCGCGGCCTGGTTGTACAGCGCGCCGTGCGGTTTCACGTGCGCGATGCGCCCGCCCTCGGCCTGCGCGATCGCCGACAGCGCGCCGAGCTGGTACAGCACGCCCGCGTAGATGTCGCCGGCCGGCAACTGCATTTCCTTGCGGCCGAAATTCTCCGGATCGTGAAAGCTCGGATGCGCGCCGATCGACACACCTTTCTGCACGGCCCAGCGCACGCAGTCGCGCATCGCATTCGCGCCGCCTGCATGCCATCCGCATGCGATGTTCGCCGACGTGACGAGGTCGAGCAGCGCCTCGTCCGATCCGCATCCTTCGCCGAGATCGGCATTCAGATCGATTTCCATGATGTTCCTCGTCCACTGGTTGCGTGGCGCGTCCTTCGTGCCGCTTCCGTCATTGTCACGCCGCGCGCGATTGGGCGCCGCGGCGCGCTTCCTCGCGCATCTCGATCGCGACGTCGATCTGCCGCAAGTACGCCCGTTCGGCGACGAGGGCGGCGCGCGCGGCGTCGAGCGTCGTGCGCACGAAGCGGATCGGCAGGTTGAGCCGCGCCTGCGCGAGCTTCCACAGGTCGGCGCGGATCACCGTGCCGATCTTCGGGTAGCCGCCGGTGGTCTGGGCGTCGTGCATCAGCACGATCGGCTGGCCGTTCGGCGGCACCTGGATCGTGCCGGGCAGCACCGCGTGCGACAGCAGCTCGACCGGGCGCTCGCGCACGAGCTCGGCGCCGGCGAGCCGATAGCCCATCCGGTTGCTGTTCGCGGTGACGAGCCATTCCTCGTCCCAGAACGCCTGCTGCGAATCGGCCGCGAACGACGCGTAGTCGGGGCCCGGCAGCACGCGCACGGGCATCGCCCACGGCGCGTGCGCGGGGCGGTGGCGGCGCGGCGGCTCGTCGACGCGCACGAACGCGCACCACGCCGGCGCCTTCACGCCGAATTCGGGCGCATCGGCCGCGAGGCAGCCCGCGCCGGCCGGCGGCACGCCGACCGGGAGCCGGTCGCCGTCGCGCAGCGCGCGGCCGCCGAGGCCGCCGAAGCGCGACGCGAGATCGGTGCTGCGCGAGCCGAGCATCGGCAGCACGTCGATGCCGCCCGCGATGCACAGGTAGCCGCGCATGCCCCGTTTCGCGGCCGGCAGCACGAGCGTTTGCCCGGCGCGGACCGGCAGGCTCCACCACGAGTACACGGGCTTGCCGTCGAGCGTCGCGCCGAATTCGGTGCCGGTGATCGCGATGCGCGTGGCGCGCGTGAAGCGGAACGTGGCGGGGCCGATCGTGATTTCGACGGCCGCCGCGTCGGGGCGGTTGCCGACGAGCCGGTTGCCGACCTCGAGCGCGAGGCCGTCGAGCGCGCCGCCCTGCGCGACGCCGAGATGGCGCGTGCCGCGGCGGCCGAGATCCTGCACGGTCGACAGCGGGCCGGCCCGCACGACCTCGATGGTGCCCGGTGCGTGGCTCTGGGTCATCGCGGGTCGACTCCCGCAATGGTGAAGCGGACGCGGTCGCCGGGCAGCAGCAGCGTCGGCTGCGGCCGCGCCGGATCGAACAGCGACTGCGACGTGCGGCCGATCAGTTGCCAGCCGCCGGGCGACGTGGCCGGGTAGATGCCCGTCTGCGCGCCGCCGATGCCGACCGAGCCGGCCGGCACCTCGAGGCGCGGCGCCGAGCGGCGCGGCGTGTGCAGCGACGCGTCGAGGCCGCCGAGATACGCGAAGCCCGGCTGGAAGCCGATGAAGAACACGACGTAGGTGCCGCCCGCGTGGCGCGCGACGACCTCGTCGGCCGACAGGCCCGTGTGGGCGGCGACGGCGGCCAGGTCGGGGCCGGCGGCCCCGCCGTACTCGACCGGGATGTCGACCTCGCGGCCGTCCGCGTGCTCGATGTCGGCCGTCTCCCAAGCGTCGCGCAGCGCGGGCGTGAGCGAGTCGGCCGTCGCGGCGAGCGCGTCGAACACGATGGTCAGGTTGTTCATGCCGGGGACGACGTCGATCACGTCGGGCCACGCGCGCGCGGCCTCGGCCACGGCCCAGACGCGGCGCTGGCAATCGAGCGTGGCGGGCGGCGGCACCTCGCAGACGAGGGCGGCATCGCCGAGCGGATAAATGCGGGGTTGCGTCATCGGACTGGCACGGTTCGGACGGCAATGTTAGCGCACATTGTCGACAAAATATCGACAACTTATCAATAAGCGTTTTTGCCTAGCCCGTCGGCCGGGGCTTCTGGCGTACACTCGGGCACATCCTGTCATCCGGCTTGCGCCGCCTTTCCATGAAGCGTCCTGCGACCAAGATCGTGTCATCCGAACACCTCGTTTCCGATTCGAGCGCGGAGCTGTCGGAGCTCGAATACGGGCTCATCATGGCCGGCAACGCGTTCAACCGCTGGATGGTCCGCTGCATGTCGGCGGCGGGGGCGAAGGACATGACGGCGGTCGAGGTCTCGCTGCTGCATCACGTCAGCCATCGCGAACGCAAGAAGAAGCTCGCCGACATCTGCTTCGTGCTCAATATCGAGGATACGCACGTCGCGACCTATGCGCTGAAAAAACTGATCGCCCGCGGCTACGTGAAGAGCGAGAAAAGCGGCAAGGAAGTGTTCTTCTTCGCGACCGACGCGGGCCGCGACCTGTGCCTGAAGTACCGCGAGGTCCGCGAGCACTGCCTGATCGAGACGCTGAAGGACAGCGGCCTCACCAACGAGCAGATCGGCGACGCGGCGCAGTTGCTGCGTCATGCCTCGGGCCTCTACGACACGGCCGCGCGCGCGGCGGCATCGCTGTAAGCGCTTGCGGAAACGCTCGCGGAAACGCTCGGGCGCCGCGCCGCGCTCGCGGGCCGGCGGCGACGGTCGCTGCGCCCGCAGCGGCATTATCCGGCGGCCGGATAAAGCGCGCCGTCGGTGACGATCCAGTGCAGCGCGAGATCGTGCGCTTCGGCCGGCAGCGCATCGACTCGGCAGGCTTCGTACGCGATGCCGACCGTCACGGGCAGCGCGTCGCCCGGCCACGCGGCGAGCGTGCGGTCGTAGTAGCCGCCGCCGTAGCCGAGCCGGTAGCGCTGCGGATCGAATCCCACGCACGGAATCAGCAAAAGATCGGGCACGACGACGATTCCCGACGCCGGTTCGGGAATCCGGTGATGGCCTTCGCGCATCGGCGTGTGCGTGTCCCACGCGTGGAACGCGAGCGGCGTGTGACGCTCGCCGATCACCGGCAACGCGGCGCACCGGCCGGCCCCCGCTGCGCACCAGGCGAGCACCGCGTCGCGCGCATCGAATTCGCCCGGCAGCGGCCAGTAGAACCCGACCGTGCGCGGCGCCAGACGGTCGAGCAGCGTGCGCAGCCGCGCGTCGAGCGCGGCGTTCGCGGCGGGCTGCGACGCGGCGTCGCGACGGGCGCCGGACAGCGTTTTGCGCAGCGCAACCTTCGGGTTCGGCACAGGGTTGCGTGCTATGCTTTCGCTCACTTCGTGCTCCATTCATAACGATGTCGAACAGCCTTTTTCGAGTATATCGCGCGGTCGCGCTGATGCTTTCGGCCGGCGCGCTCGTCGCGGGCACGGCCGCGTGCGCCGCACCGAACGACGACACGCTCCCCGGGGATGACCAGATCTTCGTGCAGCTTCGCGAAGCCGCACGCCGCAACGACGCCGCGAAGGCCGCACAGCTCGCGTCGATGATCCCGAACTATCCGGTTCCGTCCTACGTCGAGTATTTCCAGATCAAGCCGCAGCTGTTCGATTCGACGGGCCGCGCGCGTGTCGATGCGCCGGACGCGCCCGTGCAGTCGTTCCTGCAGCGCTACGACGGCCAGGCGATCGCCGATCGGCTGCGCAACGACTACCTGCTCGTGCTCGGCGCGCGCCACGACTGGCGCAATTTCGACGACCAGTACAAGCGCTTCGTGCTCGACGACGACACGCAGGTCAAGTGCTATGCGCTCGAATCGCGCGCGGCGCGCAACGAGAACGTCGCCGACGCGGCGCGCGCGCTGCTCGTCGAGCCGAAGAACTACGGCGATGCGTGCGTCGACCTGATCACCGCGCTCGCCGTCAACCAGCAGTTCACGAGCGACGACGTGTGGCAGCAGGCGCGCCTCGCGTACGAGCAGAACTACACGACGCTCGGCGGCAAGATCGTCGATGCGCTCGGCCCGCGCCCGGCCGGTTTCGACCAGGCGACGAGCGCGCCGCCGCTGTACCTCGCGCGCGGCGTCGGCCCCGATGCCGCGTCGCATCAGCTCGCGCTGATCGCGCTCGGCCGCATGGCGCGCAACGATCCGGACGCCGCCGCCGGGATGCTGACGACGGTCGCGCCTTCGCTGACCAAGCAGGAACAGGCGATCGCGTGGGGCGCGATCGGCTACCAGGGCGCGATCAAGCGCTCGCCGATGGCATCGGTCTGGTATGCGAAATCGGCGAACGCGCCGCTGTCGAACCCGGGCTACGAATGGCGCACGCGCGCCGCGCTGCTCGCCGGCAACTGGCCGATGGTGCGCTGGTCGATCGAGCAGATGCCGCCGTCGCTGCGCAACGATCCGGCGTGGATCTACTGGCATGCGCGCGCGCTCAAGCAGAGCGGCGACACGCTGCAGGCGAACCAGGAATTCGAGCAGGTCGCCGGCCAGTTCAACTTCTACGGGCAGTTGGCCGGCGAAGAGCTCGGCCAGCGCACGACGATCCCGCCGCGCACGAAGGTGAGCGATGCGGAGATCGATGCGATGGGCAAGATCCCCGGCTTCGCGCTCGCGCAGCGTTTCTACGCGCTGAACCTGCGCCTCGAAGGCAATCGCGAATGGAACTGGCCGCTGCGCGGGATGACCGATCGCCAGCTGCTCGCGGCCGCCGAATACGGCAAGCGCGTCGAGCTGCTCGACCGCACGGTCAACACGGCCGACCGCACGAAGGCCGAGCACGACTTCACGCTGCGCTATCCGTCGCCGTACCGCACGACCGTCGAGCGCTACGCGCAATCGACGGGCCTCGACGTCGAGTGGGCGTACGGGCTGATCCGCCAGGAATCGCGCTTCATCATCAGCGCGCGTTCGTCGGTGGGCGCGGGCGGCCTGATGCAGTTGATGCCGGCGACGGCCCAGATGGTCGCGAAGAAGCTCGGCCTGGGCACGATCTCGCGTGCGCAGATGCACGACATCGACACCAACATCCAGCTCGGCACCTGGTATCTGGCGGACATCTACAACAACTTCGACAGCTCGCCGGTGCTCGCCACCGCCGGCTACAACGCGGGCCCGGGCCGGCCGCGCCAGTGGCGCCAGGTGTTGACGCAGCCGGTCGAAGGCGCGATCTTCGCGGAGACGATTCCGTTCAACGAGACGCGCGACTACGTGAAGAACGTGCTGTCGAACACCGTCTACTACGCGGCGCTCTTCGAGGGCAAACCGCAGTCGTTGAAGAAACGTCTAGGCATGATCTCGCCCTGATAAGCAATCTTCACATTGCCGCGCGAGACGCGGCAGTGTTTAAGGGGCTGTTCACGCTAATAACGGGCTTGCGAACGAGCCTGGCCGGTTGCAGTGCAAGAAGCAAGGAGCGTCGTTTGGCCGAGCCAAACAAGCGACGCGCGACGCCGCAATGCGGTCGGCCAGGCTCGTTCCCCTGACCTGGAAAAATCATGAATGGGGCTGGCCGCCAGAAGGGCCGCTCGCTGCGTCATGCTCCTTGCGAATACGTCGAGTATTCGATTCGTCGCAATCCTTGCGCTCGGCCCTTCTGGCGGCCAGCGCAAGCCCGTTATTAGCGTGAACAGCCCCTCGGAGGTCCCGAACATGGATCGCCACACCGTCGCGCTGCTGGGCGGCACCGGCTTCATCGGCAGCCGGCTCGTCAATGCGCTGATCGAGGCCGGCAAGCACGTGCGGATCGGCACGCGGCGGCGCGACCACGCGCGCCACCTGCAGATGCTGCCGGTCGACATCGTCGAACTCGATGCGCTCGATACGCGCACGCTCGCGCGCTTCGTCGCCGGCGCGCACGCGGCGATCAACCTGATCGGCGTGCTGCACGGCGGCCGCGGCACGCCGTACGGGCCGGGCTTCGAGCGCGCGCACGTTGCGCTGCCGGCCGCGCTGGCCGCGGCATGCGTCGAGGTCGGCGTGCGGCGCGTGCTGCACATGAGCGCGCTCGGCGCCGATTCGCACGGCGCGAGCATGTACCAGCGCTCGAAGGGCGACGGCGAAGCCGCGCTGCATGCGGTCGCGGCCACCGATTCGCTCGCGCTGACGATCTTCCGTCCGTCGGTCGTGTTCGGCCCGGGCGACGCATTCCTCAACACGTTCGCGAACCTGCAGCGCACGGTGCCCGTGCTGCCGCTCGCGATGCCCGACGCGCGCTTTCAGCCGGTATTCGTCGGCGACGTCGTGCGCGCGTTCGTCAACACGCTCGATCTCGCGGCCGCGCACGGCAAGACTTACGAACTCGGCGGCCCGACTGTCTACACGCTCGAGCAACTGGTGCGCTATTGCGGCACGCTGGTCGGCCGGCAGGCACGCATCGTGCGGCTGCCCGACGCGCTTGCGCGGCTGCAGGCGAGCGTGTTCGAATGCCTGCCCGGCGAGCCGGTGCTCACGCGCGACAATCTCGCGACGATGTCGGTGCCGAACGTGCTGTCGGGGCCGCTCGCGCCGGAACTCGGGATCTCGCCCGCGAGTCTGGAAAGCATTGCGCCCGCGTATCTCGGCGAAGCGACCAGGCGCTCGCGGTTCGACTGGTTCCGCTCGCGTCGCTAGCGCCCGCGCGCGGCGCCGCGGGTCGGCCCTTTTCTTTTTTTGCGTTTTTCGGAACCCCATCATGAGGCTCGTCATCGGAGACAAGAACTACTCGTCGTGGTCGATGCGGCCGTGGCTGCTGCTCGCGCATTTCGGCATCCCGTTCGACGAGATCGTGGTCGAGCTGCGCCGCGACGACTCGGCCGCACGCATCCGCGAATACTCGCCGACCGGCAAGGTGCCGTGCCTGATCGACGATCACGGCATGGCGATCTGGGATTCGCTCGCGATCGCCGAGACGCTCGCCGAGCGCTATCCGCAATTCCCGATGTGGCCGGCCGACCCGCTCGCGCGTGCGCATGCGCGCTGCGTATCGGCCGAGATGCATTCGGGCTTCACGGCGCTGCGCACGCAGATGGGCATGAGCATCCGCGCGTCGATGCCGGGGCGCGGCGCGACGCCCGAGGCGCTCGCCGACGTCGCGCGCATCGACGCGCTGTGGAACGAATGCATCGCGGCATCGGGCGGGCCGTTCCTGTTCGGCGAATTCGGGATCGCCGATGCGATGTATGCGCCCGTCGTGATGCGCTTCAACACGTATGCGCCGGCGCTGTCGCCGGAGGCGGCCGGCTATGCGGCGCGCGTGACGGCGCTGCCGGCGGTGCAGCGCTGGATCGATGCCGCGCGCCGCGAAACCAACGTGATCGCCGAATACGAACCCCAGCCATGAACATCTACGCAGTAGGCGGAGCGATCCGCGACGAATTGCTCGGCGTGCCGGTGCAGGACCGCGACTACGTGGTGGTCGGCGCGACGCCCGAGCAGATGACCGCGCAGGGCTTCCGGCCGGTCGGCAAGGATTTCCCGGTGTTCCTGCATCCGCAGACGCAGGAGGAATACGCGCTGGCGCGTACCGAGCGCAAGACGGCGGCCGGCTATCACGGCTTCCAGTTCCATTACGCGCCGGACGTGACGCTCGACGAGGATCTCGCGCGGCGCGACCTGACGATCAACGCGATGGCGCGCGAGGTGAGCCCGGAGGGTGCGCTGGTCGGCCCGGTGATCGATCCGTTCGACGGGCAGGCCGACCTGCGCGCGCGCGTGTTCCGGCACGTGAGCGACGCGTTCGTCGAGGATCCGGTGCGGATCCTGCGCATTGCGCGCTTCGCCGCGCGGTTCGCGGATTTCACGGTCGCAAACGAAACGCTCGCGCTGATGCGGCGGATGGTCGACGCGGGCGAGGTCGACGCGCTCGTGCCCGAACGCGTATGGCAGGAGATCGCGCGCGGGCTGATGGAGGCGAAGCCGTCGCGGATGTTCGCGGTGCTGCGCGACTGCGGCGCGCTCGCGCGCATCCTGCCCGAGGTCGACGCGCTGTGGGGCGTGCCGCAGCGCGCCGATTACCACCCGGAAGTCGACACCGGCGTGCACGTGATGATGGTCGTCGACTACGCGGCGAAGCAGGGCTACTCGCTGGCGGTGCGCTTCGCGGCGCTCACGCACGATCTCGGCAAGGGGACGACGCCTGCGGACGTGCTGCCGCGCCACGTCGGCCACGAAAGCCGCAGCGTCGAGCTGCTCAAGCCGTTGTGCGAGCGGCTGCGCGTGCCGAACGAATGTCGCGATCTCGCGCTGGTGGTCGCGCGCGAGCACGGCAACCTGCATCGCGTGATGGAAATGGGCGCGGCCGCGCTGGTGCGGCTCTTCGAGCGCAGCGACGCGCTGCGCAAGCCGGCGCGCTTCGCCGAGCTGCTGCAGGCCTGCGAAGCGGATGCGCGCGGCCGGCTCGGGCTCGATGCGCAGCCGTATCCGCAGGCCGAGCGGTTGCGCGTCGCGCTCGCGGCCGCGCGCAGCGTCGATGCCGGCGCGATCGCGCGCGGCATCGGCGCCGACACGGAGAAGATCAAGGAAGCCGTGCATCGCGCGCGGATCCAGGCCGTCGCGCAGGCGCTCGCGATCGGCGAATAGTCGGCGCGCGACCGCGCGCGCGGCATGTGCGCCCGTCGGCCGTTACGGTTTCTTGTTGCGCGCCGGCGTCGCGGCCGCCGGGCGTTTGCCGGCGGCCACGCGCGGTTTCGCCGATACCTTCCTGTCGGCTGCGTCGACCTTGGACGGCCGTGCCGCGGCAGCGTCGCGATCATCCCGTTTGGGCGCCGGCGCGCGGCGGCCCGCGCGCGACTTGCCGGGCTTCGACTGCCTGATTTCCGCCGTCGCGGACACGGATTCCGCCGAACTGTCGTCGAACAGCGGCAGCGTGCTGACGGTGATCAGCTCGGCCGGCCCGTCGCCGACATTGGCCACGCGATGCCGCTTGCGCGCGTCGAAGTGCAGCGAATCGCCGGGCGCCAGCGGGTAATTCTTCTTGCCGACCGTGTAGCAGATGCGGCCGGCCAGCACGTACACGAATTCGTCGCCGCCGTGCGCGACCCATTCCGACCGGTAGCCTTCCATCATCTGCACCTTCAGTGCGTTGATCTGGCTGCCGTCGAACGTGGTGGACAGCCGCTCGTACCACTGCGACGCGGCGTCGAGCGCATACGGCTTGCGGCTGCCCTCGTGCGAATCGGGCTGCGCCTGCCGCGGCTGCGCGATCAGCGTGCCGAGCGGCACGCCCAGCGCCTTCGCGACGTTGACGAGCGACGACAGCGAGATGCCCGTCAGATGGCGCTCGACTTGCGACAGGAACCCGACCGACAGGTTCGCCTCGGTCGCGACTTCCAGCAGCGTCTTCTTCGCTTCCCGGCGCAGGCGGCGAATGCGCTGGCCGATACGCATGAGGTCTGAATCCATGAATCTCTTTCGTGGCAACGAGTCGGGGCGCGGGCGCAGCGGCGGGGCGGTCGCCGGGGCGGAGGCCGGCGCATTGTACCGCGCGGCATCGCCGCGCGAATCGGGAATCGGCGTTGTGCCGGAATCCGCAGGCCACGCGCCGATTTTAGTCCTACGAAAATTTTGGCTTGACCTCGATTTCGGCCTGCTCTAGATTCTGTCGCGCATCAAACAAAGTTAAGTGAGACGAAAATTTCCCGAGGGCGGCCGCCGGAACCGCGGCGCGGCCCGGCCGCGCGTCGCGCCAGGCGCGACCTGGGCCGCGGCGACGTGCGCGGGCGGGCAGGCGCGATGCCGCGACGCGCCGCCAGCCGCCGACAACAATGAATAACGGGCATCCGATGATCGATCGACTGAAATACAGCTTCTCCGGCCTTCCCCCGTACGACGCGTCCGTCGCCGAGACCCAGGCCGGCCTGTCGCGCCTGCTCGATGCCGCGCGACTCGACGCGGTGGTGATCACGTCGCAGGACGAATACGTGACCGAGTACCTGCCGCGCAGCAACAACCCGCGCTACGCGGTGTCCGGCTTCGACGGCTCGGCCGGCTGCGGGATCTTCCTGAGCGTGGCGACCGCGCAGGCGCTCGGCGTGCCGCCGTTCGTGCTGTTCGTCGACGGCCGCTATCACTTCCAGGCCGACGAGCAGTGCGATCCGGCGCGCGTGCGGGTGGAGAAGCTCGGCATCGACGTGACGATCTGGCAGGCGATGGCCGACTGGCTGGTCGTGCACGCGAGCCAGCTCGCGCGGGTCGGCTACGACGCGCGGCGGATCAGCGTCGCGCAGCGCGACCGGCTGTTCGATGAGACGCAGGCCGCGTCGCTCGACTGGGCGAGCCTCGCCGATCGCGAGATCGATCGCGCGATCGCGCTGCCGGGCTGGAACGTCGAGCGGCCGATCTTCGAGATCCCGGCAACGGTGACCGGCGTGAGCGTCGCGCAGAACCTCGACGCGCTGAACTGCCGGCTCGCCGCGCATACCGGCGCGGCGGACGGCAAGACGGCGTTCTTCACCTGCGCGTCGGACGATCTCGCGTATCTGCTGAACAGCCGCGGCTATCACATCCCGAATACGTCGTCGCACCTCGGTTTCCTGTTCGCGATCGGCGATCAGGTGGCGCTGTTTTTGCCGGAAGGCTGCGACTGCTGCGAGGTCGCGCTCGCTTCGTATCCGGCGCTGCACGTGATCCGGCGCGACGTCGCCGCGCTCGAGCGCTTCCTCGCGCAGTTCGCGGTCGAGCACGTGTGCTATGGCTTCGAATCGGTGAACTGCGCGCTCGTCGACGCGGTGAAGCGGGTGTGGCCGCACGCGCGGCATGCCGATTTCAACCCGGTCGAGGCGATGCGCGCGAGCAAGACGCCGGCGGTGCTCGCGCACTTTCGCGACGCGTTCGCGCGCAGCTCCGCGGCGATCGCCGAGACGATGCGCTGGGCGAAGACCGGCGAGCCGGGCGTGCGCCACACCGAGTACGACCTCGCACGCACGATCAACGACGCGTACGGCGCACGCTCGGCGGTCGCGCTGTCGTTTCCGTCGATCGCGGCGAACGGCGCGAACAGCGCGTTCGCGCATTACACGGCGGCGAGCGCCGACGTCGAGCTGACCGAAGGCGAACTCGTGCTGCTCGACAGCGGCGCGTACTACGAAGCCGGCTTCGCGACGGACTGCACGCGCGTGGTGCTGCGCCGCACGCGGCCGGACACGGTCGCGCAGCCGTGGCAGCGCGAGATTTACACGGTCGCGCTGAAGGCCTGCATCAAGGGACTCGTCGCGCGCTTTCCTGCAAGCGCGACGGGCGGCGACGTCGATGCGCTGGTGCGGCAGGTGTGTCGCGATCATGGCTACGATTTCGGCCACGGTACCGGGCACGGCGTCGGGATCCACGTACACGAGGGCGGCGTGCGATTCGCGCCGGGCGCGCGGTACGGGCTGGTGCCGAATGCGGTGATTTCGGTCGAGCCGGGCATCTACCTGCCGGGCAAGGGCGGCGTGCGGATCGAGAACATCGTGATCGTGCGGCAGGACGACGCGCAGCCGGGCACCGTGACGTTCGAGAACATCGTGACGGTCGGCTACGACTGGGATCTGATCGATCTCGACCTGCTGGACGACGCCGAGCGCGCGTATCTGCGCGACTACGAGCGGCTGTGCGTGGAGCGCGGCACGCAGGTCACCGCGTGTCCGCTGTTGTAACGACGGGGAAGGCAGGGGCGCGGCCGCCGGGCGGCCGCGCGGCGCGACGTCAGCGCGTCAGCGCCGAGACGCGTCCGTCGGGGCCGTACACGCCGGCCGGCGCGGGCGCCGAGCGCAGCACCGCGAGCGCGCGCTCGTTGTAATCCATCCGGATCCGGATCAGCATCCCGTTGTTCGCATTGGCCTGGCGCGCGCGTTCGGCGGCCTGTTGCAGCAGTTGCCAGCGGCCCGCGAGGCGTGCATCGCGCTCGGCCGCCTGGTCCATGCCTTTCTTGCCGGCCGGAAAGCCGAGCGCGGAAAGCTGCGTGTCGCGCGTGCGTTCGAGCTGCGCGAGCCGGTCGATCAGCGCGCTTTTCTTCTCGACGATCCCGGGCAGCATCTCGAGCGGCTCGGCCGTCGTCAGCGCCTTTTCCTCGTAGACGAGCAGGGACGCGAACGCTTCGACCGTCGCGTGTTCGTCGTTGACCGTGGCCAGCAGCTCTTCTCTCATCGCGTCATGCTCGTCGCGCCGGTGCGTGCAGTGCTGCGCGCGCCGGCAAACCGGGTGAACCGGCCACGAGGCCGGGATTAGCTGCCCTGCGGGCGCTGCTGCTGCAGCAGTTCGCGGGCGGTGTTCAATACGCCGTCGGCAATCTTGTTCGCGTCGATCGTCAGCGTGCCGTCGTTCAGCGCGTCCTTGATCGACTGGACCAGGCCCGTGTCGATATCGGCGTCGCCCGACGCGGATACCGAACGCAACTGGCCCGACAGACCCGACAGGTTCACGGTCGTGTCGCCGCCGGTCGATCCAGTGTCGGCTGCCTGCCCGGACGACTGGGCCGTGCCGGACTGCGCACGGGCCGCGCCGGTGCCGGTCGGCGCGAGGGGGCTCGGTTTCGGAGTGGAATCGATCTTCACGATGGGTTTCCTGTACGGTTTGACCCAGATAACGGCCGGGTCGGCCCGAACTTTAGCATCGCGCGCCCGAAATGCTCCGAATAAACAATTCTTTACATTCTTGCGGCAGATCCGTCCCTACAGCGGAATTTCGACGGTGCCGGCGTCCTTGACGATTGCCGTGACGATCTGCCCGGCCGCCATCCGCACCCGCACCGACTGGCCCGGCGCCGCATTCGCGAGCGCGCTGCCCTCCGCCGAAATCGTGAAGCCGGGGCCGGCCGCGACGACCCGCACCGTCTGGCCGGCCGACACCGATGCCGCGCTCTTCAGCATGTCCTGCCGCAGCGGCAGCCCGGCCGAGATGCGCGCGAGCGCGGTCGCGCCGATCGCCTGCGCCGGATCGGTGATCACCGCGAGCGGTAGCACCGTCAGGTCGCCGTCGCGCGCGACGAGGTCGGCCGCGGACAGCGGCTCGCCGGGCGCGATCTGGCGCGCGGCGACGTAATAGGTGGCCTGCACGGCGACCTTCGCCTGCAGGTAGACGGTCCACGGCCGCTCGCCCGCGCAGCGCACGCCGACCGTCGTGCGGCCCCACAGGCGCGCGCCGGTCGGCAGGAACGGTTCGAGCGTCGTGCACGCGGCGAGCCCGCGCGGAAAGGCGGTCGTGACGGTCGCGGTGGTCTTGCCGGGCAAGCCGGCGATCTGCTGCTGCAGGAACGCGAGCGCCGCGCGCCGGATCGTTTCGGGGTCTTGCCGGCCGGGCGGCGTCGGCGGTGCCGTGGGCTCGGCCGCCGCCGGCGCACGCGGGGCCGGCGCGGATGAAGCGGCGCGCGCCGCGGCGATGCGGGCGGCAAGCGCCTGCCGGGGGTTCGGCGCGGATTCGGCGGTACCGGTGCCGGCAACGACGGTCGCGACACCGCCGGGATCGACGGCGCGCGGCGCGCCGTAAGCGGCGTTTGCGGCATTCGCGCGGGCTGCTGCGTAGACGGGGCGTGGTGCTGGCGCCGGTACCGGCGCAGGGGCCGGAACGCTCGTCACCGCCATCGATCCGGCCGGCTGCGCCGTGTAGCCGTTGGCGGTCATGCCGACGGCGCCGGGCATGCCGGAAGCGCCGCCGGCGGCCGCACCGGCCGTGCCGATCAACCCGCCGGCACCGCCCGCCGCGACACCCGCCGCGACACCCATGGCCGCATCCGCGCCCGTACCCGCGCCCGTACCCGCTTTCCCGCCGAACTGCCCGCCGCTCGCCGCATTGGCGTGCGCGAGCGCGGTTTCGGCCGTCTCGCCGCGGCCGGGAATCACGATCATCCCGTCGTCCGCGTGCGCGGCCGGCACCGCGGCCCACAGCGCCGCGGCGAGCGCGAACGCACGGCGCAGGCGCGCGCCGCGTCCGGCGTATTCGCGAAATGCGCTGCGTGCCATTGCCGTGTCCTCGAAGCCGTTGATCCGATTCGCATTCTAGGGAGGCGAGCCGTCGCGCAAACGATGAATAGAGGGGGGCTTTGCCGCGTTATTCGTCCGATTGCCGGTTGCGTCCCGCGCCTACCATCGCTGTCATGGAAAAAAGCCTCTCGGGTCGCCATCCGGCGCGGGGGGCGTGCAGCGCTTCATACGGAGAGACGCACACATGCTGGACAAACTCGATGCGGAATTCGCGTTCGGCCGACAGGCGCTCGACGTGCGCGCCTACCGGCAGGAACTGCTGTCGTCGAACATCGCGAACGCCGACACGCCCGGCTACCAGGCCCGCGACGTCGATTTCGCGTCGACGCTCGCGCGCTCGCTGAAGCAGGCGAGCGGCGGCCTGGCGCCGAGCAATGCCGCGCAACTGCCGATGGCGCAGCCGGCCGGCGTGACGAGCGGCATGTCGATGGTGTCGACGGCGCCCGGCCACATGGTCGGCACCGCGAAGCTGATCCCGACCGGCGGCCCGTCGGACGACTACGGCCGCGCGCAATACCGGATGCCGTTGCAGCCGTCGCTCGACGGCAACACGGTCGATCTCGACGTCGAACGCGTGCAGTTCGCGAACAACGCGCTGCACTACGAAACCGGGATGACCGTGATGACCCAGCAGATCAAGGCGATGATCGCCGCGATCACGACGAACTCGTAAGCGCCGTGTCCGAATCCGGACCCCGGCACAAGGAGCCTCCATGCCTTCGTTGATGAACATCTTCGGCGTCGCCGGTTCGGCGCTGTCCGCGCAATCGCAGCGCCTGAACGTCACCGCGTCGAACCTCGCGAACGCCGACAGCGCGACCGGCCCCGACGGCAAGCCGTACAAGGCCAAGCAGGTCGTGTTCGCGACCGATCCGCTCGGCGGCGCGCGCACCGCGTCCGGCCAGGGCGTGGGCGGCGTGCGCGTGACCAAGGTGATGGACGACCCGTCGCCGATGAAATCGACGTACGACCCGGCGAACCCGGCCGCCGACGCGAACGGCTACGTGCAGATGCCGAACGTCGATCCGGTGCAGGAGATGGTGAACATGATCTCGGCGTCGCGCTCGTACCAGGCCAACGTCGAGACGCTGAACACCGCGAAGACGCTGATGCTCAAGACGCTGACGATCGGCTCGTAAGCCGCGCGCCGCCCGACCTTTCCCTACCGAGACCCGGACCGACAGTTCCGACACAAGGCCACCCAGGATGACTTCCTCCAACACGACGATCGGCAGCAACGGCACCAGCGTGTCGACGCTGCCGACCGACACGATGAACACCAACAACGTGTCGTCGACCAACGGCACGTCGGCGAGCGACCTGCAGGCGACGTTCCTGAAGCTGCTCGTCACGCAGCTGCAGAACCAGGATCCGACGAGCCCGGTGGACAGCTCGCAGATGACGTCGCAGCTCGCGCAGATCAACACGGTGAGCGGCATCGCGCAACTGAACACGTCGCTCACGTCGCTGTCGACGCAGCTCGCGGCCGGCCAGCAGACGCAGGCCGCGCTGCTGATCGGCACGAACGTGCTCGCGCCGGGCAACGGCGTCGCGGTGAAGAGCGGCGCGGCGTCGCCGTTCGGCGTGTCGCTCACGAGCAACGTGTCGAACCTGACGATCACCGTGAAGAACTCGGCGGGCGTCGTCGTGAACACGATCAACGCGGGCGCGCAGTCGGCCGGCACCGTGCCGTTCAACTGGACGCCGACCGACGCGGCCGGCAACGCGCTGCCGGACGGCAACTACACGGTCAGCGCGCAGTACACCGGCACCGACGGCAAGACCTACGCGCCGACCGTGCTGGCCGCGTCGCAGGTCCAGAGCGTGATCAAGCAGGCGGACGGCACCGCGGGGCTGGTGCTGTCGAACGGCACGACGGTGGGGCTCACCCAGGTTGCGTCGATCTTCCCGAACACCAAGTCGTCCTCGTCCGGCGACACCACCACCAACTGATCGAGCTTTCTCGTAACGGAGACCGAAATGGGTTATCAACAGGGTCTGAGCGGCCTCGCCGGCGCATCGAACGCACTCGACGTGATCGGCAACAACATCGCGAACGCGAACACGGTCGGCTTCAAGTCGAGCACCGCGCAGTTCGCCGACATGTACGCGAACTCGGTCGCGACGTCGGTCAACACGCAGATCGGCATCGGCACGACGCTGAACTCGGTGCAGCAGCAGTTCGGCCAGGGCACGATCAATACGACGAACTCGTCGCTCGACGTCGCGATCAACGGCAACGGCTTCTTCCAGATGTCGAACAACGGCGTGACGACGTACTCGCGCGACGGCACGTTCCAGCGCGACAAGAACGGCTACATCGTCAACGCGCAGGGCATGAACCTGATGGGGTACATGGCCGACAAGAACGGCGTGATCAACACCGCGCAGACCGTGCCGCTGCAGGCGCCGACCACCAACATCGCGCCGACCGCGACGACCAAGATCACCGGCCAGTTCAACCTGAACTCGCAGGACACGGTGCCGACCAAGACGCCGTTCGACCCGAACGACCACACGACGTACAACTACTCGACTGCGATCCAGGTGTACGACTCGCTCGGCGGTTCGCAGGCGGTCAACATGTATTTCGTGAAGTCGGCGGCCGGCACGTGGGAAGCGTACGCGGGCGTGCAGGGCGGCGCGACGACCGATCTCGGCACGATCACGTTCAATGCGGCCGGGGCGATCTCGAGCACGACGACCGGCACGCCGGCCACGCCGACCGCATCGCTCGGCCAGTTCCAGTTCACCGTGCCGAACACCGACGGCTCGGCGACGCCGCAACAGCTCACGCTCGACCTGACCGGCACGACGCAGTACGGCGGCAAGGACGGCGTGAACAACCTCGCGCAGGACGGCTACGCGAGCGGCACGCTGACGACCTACTCGATCGGCGCCGACGGCAAGCTGACCGGCAACTACTCGAACGGCCAGACCGCCGTGCTCGGCCAGATCGCGCTCGCGAACTTCAACAACCCGAACGGGCTCGTGAACCTCGGCGGCAACCAGTACGCGGAATCCGCCGCGTCGGGCGTGCCGCAGATCTCGGCGCCGGGCAGCACGAACCACGGCACGCTGCAGGGCAGCGCGCTCGAGAACTCGAACGTCGACCTCACGTCGCAGCTCGTCAACCTGATCACCGCGCAGCGCAACTACCAGGCGAACGCGCAGACGATCAAGACGCAGCAGACCGTCGACCAGACGCTCATCAACCTGTAAGCGCGGACAACCGGCAGCCATGGACCGACTGATCTATACGGCGATGACGGGCGCGTCGCAGTCGCTCGACCAGCAGGCGATCGTCGCGAACAACCTCGCGAACGCGTCGACGACGGGTTTTCGCGCGCAGCTCGCGACGTATCGCGCGGTGCCGATGAATTTCGGCGACGGCAGCAACGTCGACCCGGCGACGACGCGCACCTACGTGCTGTCGTCCACGCCCGGCGCCGATTACGCGCCGGGTCCGATCACGCGCACCGGCAATCCGCTCGACGTCGCCGTGCAGGGTCCCGGCTGGCTGTCGGTGCAGACGGCCGACGGCAGCGAGGCGTACACGCGCGCCGGCAACCTGCACGTCGACGAAAACGGCCAGCTCGTCAACGCGAGCAACCTGCCGGTGGTCGGCAACGGCGGCCCGATCTCGGTGCCGCCCAACGCGGAAGTGACGATCGGCAAGGACGGCACGGTGTCCGCGCTGATGCCGGGCGACCCGCCGACGGCGGTCGCGATCGTCGACCAGTTGAAGCTCGTGAACCCCGATCCAGCCACGCTCACGCGCGGCAACGACGGGCTGTTCCGCACCGCCGACGGCAATCCGGCCGACGTCGACCCGAACGTGGTCGTCACGCCGAATTCGCTCGAAGGCAGCAACGTGAACCCGGTGACCGCGATGGTCGCGATGATCGACAACGCGCGCGCGTTCCAGCTTCAGTCGAAGCTGATCCAGACCGCCGACCAGAACGAGCAGACGGCGAACCAGCTGCTCAACTTCAGCTGAGCGCCCGCGCCAGCCTACGCAGGAAACCTGAAAAATGAACCGTTCGCTCTACATCGCCGCCACCGGCATGAATGCGCAGCAGGCGCAGATGGACGTGATTTCGAACAACCTCGCGAACACCAGCACGAACGGCTTCAAGGCGTCGCGCGCGGTGTTCGAGGATCTGCTGTACCAGACCATCCGCCAGCCCGGCGCGAATTCGACGCAGCAGACCGAGCTGCCGTCGGGCCTGCAGCTCGGCACCGGCGTGCAGCAGGTCGCGACCGAGCGCCTGTACACGCAGGGCGGCCTCACGCAGACCGGCAACTCGAAGGACGTCGCGATCAACGGCGCGGGCTTCTTCCAGGTGCTGATGCCGGACGGCACCAACGCGTACACGCGCGACGGGTCGTTCCAGACCAACGCGCAGGGCCAGCTCGTCACGTCGAGCGGCTACCAGGTCCTGCCGGCGATCACCGTGCCGCAGAACGCGCAGTCGCTGACGATCGGCAAGGACGGCGTCGTGTCGGTCACGCAGCCGGGCTCGAACAACGCGGTCCAGATCGGCTCGCTGCAGATCGCGACCTTCATCAACCCGGCCGGCCTCGAGGCGAAGGGCGAGAACCTGTTCGCGGAAACGACGTCGTCGGGCGCGCCGAACGTGTCGCAGCCGGGGCTGAACGGCGCGGGCGTGCTCAACCAGGGCTACGTCGAGGCGTCGAACGTGAACGTCGTGCAGGAACTCGTCAACATGATCCAGACCCAGCGTGCGTACGAGATCAACAGCAAGGCCGTGACGACGTCCGACCAGATGCTGCAGACCGTCACGCAGATGAAGAGCTAACCGGAACGTCCCGTCGTCGCCATGAAGCAGGTTCGCCTCCCCTCGTCAGCCACCGTCCGCGCCGCCTGCGCGGTCGCGGTGGCGGCGCTCGCCGGTTGCGCGCAGATCCCGCGCGATCCGATCATCCAGCAGCCGATGACGGCGCAGCCGCCGATGCCGATGTCGATGCAGGCGCCCGGCTCGATCTACAACCCCGGCTACGCGGGGCGGCCGCTGTTCGAGGATCAGCGGCCGCGCAACGTCGGCGACATCCTGACGATCATGATCGCGGAGAACATCAACGCGACCAAGTCGTCGGGCGCGAACACGAACCGGCAGGGCAACACCGACTTCAACGTGCCGACGGCCGGCTTCCTCGGCGGGCTGTTCGCGAAGGCGAACCTGTCGGCCACCGGCGCGAACAAGTTCGCGGCCACCGGCGGCGCGAGCGCGGCGAACACGTTCAACGGCACGATCACGGTGACCGTCACCAACGTGCTGCCGAACGGCAACCTCGTGGTGAGCGGCGAGAAGCAGATGCTGATCAACCAGGGCAACGAATTCGTGCGCTTCTCGGGGGTCGTCAACCCGAACACGATCTCGGGCGCGAACTCGGTCTATTCGACGCAGGTCGCCGACGCGAAGATCGAATACTCGTCGAAGGGCTACATCAACGAAGCCGAGACGATGGGCTGGCTGCAGCGCTTCTTCCTCAACATCGCGCCGTGGTGACGACGATGCAGCCGCCTCTTTTCCACCGCCTGTCGCTGCGCGCGTCCCGTGCGCTGGCCGCCGCGTTCGTGCTGGCCGCGTGCGTGCTCGGCGCCGCGCCCGCGCACGCGGAGCGCCTGAAGGATCTCGCGCAGATCCAGGGCGTGCGCGACAACCCGCTGATCGGCTATGGCCTCGTCGTCGGCCTCGACGGCACGGGCGACCAGACGATGCAGACGCCGTTTACGACGCAGACGCTCGCGAACATGCTCGCGAACCTCGGCATCTCGATCAACAACGGTTCGGCCAACGGCGGCCCGTCGTCGCTGAACAACATGCAGTTGAAGAACGTCGCGGCCGTGATGGTGACGGCCACGCTGCCGCCGTTCGCGCGGCCGGGCGAGGCGCTCGACGTGACCGTGTCGTCGCTCGGCAACGCGAAGAGCCTGCGCGGCGGCACGCTGCTGCTCACGCCGCTGAAGGGCGCGGACGGGCAGGTGTACGCGCTTGCGCAGGGCAACATGGCGGTCGGCGGCGCGGGGGCCAGCGCGAACGGCAGCCGCGTGCAGGTGAACCAGCTCGCGGCCGGCCGGATCGTCGGCGGCGCGATCGTCGAGCGCGCGGTGCCGAACGCGGTCGCGCAGATGAACGGCATGCTGCAACTGCAGCTGAACGACATGGATTACGGCACCGCGCAGCGGATCGTGTCCGCGGTCAATTCGAGCTTCGGCCCGGGCACCGCGACGGCGCTCGACGGCCGCACGATCCAGCTCGCGGCGCCGGCCGACTCCGCGCAGCAGGTCGCGTTCATGGCGCGGCTGCAGAACCTCGACGTGAGCCCGGACAAGGCCGCCGCGAAGGTGATCCTGAACGCGCGCACCGGCTCGATCGTGATGAACCAGATGGTCACGCTGCAAAGCTGCGCGGTCGCGCACGGCAACCTGTCGGTGGTCGTCAACACGCAGCCGGTGGTGTCGCAGCCGGGGCCGTTCTCGAACGGGCAGACGGTGGTGGCGCAGCAGTCGCAGATCCAGCTCAAGCAGGACAACGGCGCGCTGAAGATGGTGACGGCCGGCGCGAATCTCGCCGACGTCGTGAAGGCGCTGAACACGCTCGGCGCGACGCCCGCGGATCTGATGTCGATCCTGCAGGCGATGAAGGCGGCCGGCGCGCTGCGCGCCGACCTGGAGATCATCTAAATGGCAGCCACGCTCCCCAACGCAAACGACCTCACGCAGCGCTTCGCGCTCGACGTGCAGGGCTTCGATGCGCTGCGCGCGCAGGCGAAGCAGTCGCCGCAGGCCGGCGCGAAGGCGGTGGCCGGCCAGTTCGACGCGATGTTCACGCAGATGATGCTCAAGAGCATGCGCGACGCGTCGCCCGACGGCGGGCTGTTCGATTCGCATACGTCGAAGATGTACACGTCGATGCTCGACCAGCAGCTCGCGCAACAGATGTCGACGCGCGGGATCGGCGTCGCCGACGCGCTGATGAAGCAGTTGCTGCGCAATGCAGGCGCGGGCGGCGACACGGCGGCCGACGTCGGCGCGGGCGGCCTGGGCGGTATGGGCGCCGGCGGCCTCGGCGCGGCCGGCAACGAAGGCAGCCTCGCCGCGATGAACGCGATGGCGAAGGCGTATGCGAACGCGGCGAACAACGGCGGGCTCGCCGGCGCGCGCGGCTATTCGGCCGGCAGCGCGCTGACGCCGCCGCTGAAGGGCGCGAGCGGCGTGCAGGACGCGGACGCGTTCGTCGACCGGCTCGCGGCCCCCGCGCAGGCGGCCAGTGCGACGACCGGCATCCCGGCGCGTTTCATCGTCGGCCAGGCCGCGCTCGAATCGGGCTGGGGCAAGCGCGAGATCCGCGCGGCGGACGGCTCGACCAGCTACAACGTGTTCGGCATCAAGGCGAACAAGGGCTGGACCGGCCGCACCGTGTCGGCGCTGACCACCGAATACGTGAACGGCACGCCGCGCCGCGTGGTCGCGAAGTTCCGCGCGTACGACTCGTACGAGCACGCGATGACCGACTACGCGAACCTGCTGAAGAACAATCCGCGCTACGCGGGCGTGCTGAGCGCGAGCCGCAGCGTCGAAGGCTTCGCGCACGGCATGCAGAAGGCCGGCTACGCAACCGACCCCAATTACGCGAAGAAGCTGATCTCGATCATGCAGCAGATCGGCTGACGGGCCGCCCGCCACCGCTTCGCCCGCCCTTTCGGACCGCGCCCGGCCCTCCGCCGCGCGCGGTTTCAACGTTTGCGCGAAATAAATCGCCGTTTCGATCTAAACTTTCGGTCAGCACTGCCGCTAAGTGTGAGAGACCTGCGACCGGGCCCCCGTTCTGGCCCGGTTTTATCGCGCACCGGTTGCCCCGGGCGCCCATGACAAGAAAGACCGGCTAGCCATGAATATCGAAACGTCGACGGACCCCAGCCTGGATGCAGGCCACTCCGGGCCCGACTATGCCCGCCGCAATCCGCTGGAAATCGGCGTGCAACTGCGCAACCTCGTGAATCGCGGCGATTTCCTGACCGTCCAGTACCCGGGCGGCCAGCTCGTCACGCGTCTGCTCGAGGTCGACGTCGGCGCGCGGACGTTCACGTTCGACTGGGGCGCGCTGTCCGAGCAGAACGCCGGCATCCTCGGCGCGTCGCACTGCACGTTCGCGGCCGCGCCGGAGGGCGTGCGCGTCGAATTCGCCACGGGCACGCCGCGCGAGACGCGCTACGAGGGGCTGCCCGCGTTCGTCGCCGATTTCCCCGACGTGCTGGTCTGCATCCAGCGCCGCGAATATTTCCGCGTCGACGCGCCGATCGTCGATCCGTTCCTGTGCCGCGGCAAGCTGCCGGACGGCGAAAGCTTCCTGTTCGAGGTGCACAACCTGTCGCTCGGCGGCGTGGGGCTGCGCACGGCCGACGAGCGCGTCGAGGCGCTCGAGGTCGGCACGCTGCTGCCGGACGTCGAGCTCGAGCTGACCGGCCACGGCAAGCTGTCGCTCGACCTGCAGCTGGTGTCGCAGCGTTCGACGCAGATGCCGAACGGGTCGCGACGCTACCAGCTCGGCTTTCGCTACATGTCGCTGCCGGGCAGCGCGGAGAACACGCTGCAGCGGCTGATCACGCAGCTCGAAATGAAGCGCCGCTCGCTCGCGCGGGCCTGACGCGCACCCGGCGGGCGGCCCGTCGCGGGCCGCCCGCGCAACGGCGCCGGCGCGCCCGCCGGCCGCTTCGAGCGGCGCCGCACGCCCGTGCGGCGCGCGTGCATTTTTTCCTCAATTTTTTCGATCCGCGGCCGTTATACCGGGAGTCACGCAACCCGGCGGCCGCAGCGCGGCCGGCTCATCAGGATCGCGCATGTCCAACACACTCATGAACCTCGGCGTCAGCGGCCTGAATGCCGCGCTCTGGGGCCTCACGACGACCGGCCAGAACATCAGCAACGCCGCGACGCCGGGCTATTCGGTCGAACGCCCCGTCTATGCCGAGGCAAGCGGGCAGTACACCAGCAGCGGCTACATGCCGCAGGGGGTGAGCACCGTCACCGTGCAGCGGCAGTACAGCCAGTACCTGAGCGACCAGCTGAACGGCGCGCAGACGCAGGGCGGCGCGCTGTCGACGTGGTATTCGCTCGTCACGCAGCTGAACAACTACATTGGCAGCCCGACGGCCGGCATCTCGACCGCGATCACGAACTACTTCACCGGGATGCAGAACGTCGCGAACAGCGCGTCCGACTCGTCGGTGCGGCAGACCGCGATGAGCAATGCGCAGACGCTCGCGAACCAGATCACGGCCGCCGGCCAGCAGTACGACGCGCTGCGCCAGAGCGTGAACACGCAGCTCACGAACACCGTCACGCAGATCAACGCGTACACCGCGCAGATCGCGCAACTGAACCAGCAGATCGCCGCGGCGAGCAGCCAGGGCCAGCCGCCGAACCAGCTGATGGACCAGCGCGACCTCGCGGTGTCGAACCTGTCGAATCTCGCGGGCGTGCAGGTGGTGCGCAACAGCGACGGCTACAGCGTGTTCATGTCGGGCGGCACGCCGCTCGTCGTCGCGGACAAGAGCTACCAGCTCGCGACCGTCACGTCGCCGTCCGATCCGAGCGAGCTGACCGTCGTGTCGCAGGGCATCGCCGGCGCGAACCCGCCGGGGCCGAACCAGTTCCTGTCCGACACGTCGCTGTCGGGCGGCACGCTCGGCGGCCTGCTCGCGTTCCGCAGCCAGACGCTCGACCCGGCCGAGGCCCAGCTCGGCGCGATCGCGACCAGCTTCGCCGCGCAGGTCAACGCGCAGAACGCGCTCGGCATCGACCTGTCGGGCAAGGTGGGCGGCAACCTGTTTTCGACCGGCGCGCCGATCACGTACGCGAACCAGGGCAATACCGGCAACGCGGCGCTGTCCGTGTCGTTCGCGAACGCCGCGCAGCCGACCACCGGCGACTACACGCTCACGTACGACGGCACGAACTACACGCTGACCGACCGCGCGAGCGGCACGGTGGTCGGCACGTCGACGTCGATGCCGGCATCGATCGGCGGGCTGAACTTCTCGTTCTCGTCCGGCTCGATGAGCGCCGGCGACAAGTTCACCGTGCAGCCGACGCGCGGCGCGCTGAACGGCTTCGGCCTCGCGACGTCGAACGGCTCCGCGATCGCGGCGGCCGCGCCGTACGTGCCGTCGGCCACGACGACCAACACCGGCAACGGCACGATCGGCGGGCTGTCGGTCACGAGCGCGACGGCCGCGGCCAACCCGCACAACTACACGATCACGATGGGCGGCACCGCGGCCGCGCCGACCTACACGGTCACCGACAACACGGCCGTGCCGCCGACGACCGGCGCCGCGCAGCCGTACCAGTCCGGCTCGCCGATCACGCTGACGGCGGGCGTCACGGTCACGGTGTCCGGCACGCCGGCGGTGGGCGACACGTTCAAGGTCGTGCCGAACACGGGCGGCACGAACGACGGCAGCAACGCGCTCGCGCTGGCGAAGCTCGTCAACTCGAAGGCGTTCGGCAACGGCTCGACCACGCTGACGGGCGCGTACGCGAACTACGTGAACGGCATCGGCAACACGGCGAGCCAGCTGAAGTCGTCGAGCGCCGCGCAGACCGCGCTGGTCGGCCAGATCACGCAGGCGCAGCAGTCGGTGTCGGGCGTGAACCAGAACGAGGAAGCGGCCAACCTGATGCAGTACCAGCAGCTCTACCAGGCGAACGCGAAGGTGATCCAGACCGCGTCGACGCTGTTCCAGACCGTGCTCGGCCTGTTCAACTGATTTCGGGGTTCCAAGCGATGCGGATTTCCACTGCGCAGTTCTACCAGATGAACGTCGCCCAGATGAGCGACCAGCAGGCGCAGCTCTCGCAGCTGTACCAGCAGATCTCGAGCGGCGTGAGCCTCGCGACGCCGGCCGACAACCCGCTCGGCGCGGCGCAGGCCGTGCAGCTGTCGATGACGTCGGCGACGCTGTCGCAGTACGCGTCGAACCAGAACGCCGCGCTGTCGTCGCTGCAGAAGGAAGACCAGACGCTCATCAGCGTCAACAACCTGCTCAACAGCATTCACACGGTCGTGATCCAGGCCGGCGACGGCTCGCTGTCGGACAGCGACCGCTCCGCGTTGTCGACCCAATTGCAGGGCTATCGCGACCAGTTGCTGACGCTCGCGAATTCGACCGACGGCTCGGGCAACTACCTGTTCGCGGGCTTCCAGTCGGCCACCGCGCCGTTCTCGAACGCGCCGGGCGGCGGCGTGACCTACAGCGGCGACACCGGCTCGCGCCAGGTGCAGATCGCCGACACGCGTTCGATCGCGCAGGGCGACAACGGCGCGAGCGTGTTCCTGTCGGTGCCGATGCTCGGCAGCCAGCCGGTGCCGCTGGCCGGCGCGGGCAACACGGGCACGGGCACGATCGGCGGCGTGACGATCACGAGCCCATCGGCCGCGTCCAACGCGCACCAGTTCACGATCGCGTTCGGCGGCACGGCCGCGGCGCCCACTTACACGGTGACCGACAACACCGTCGTGCCGCCGACCACGACCCCCGCGCAGCCGTATTCGGACGGCGCCGGGATCGCGCTCGGCAACGGCCTGTCGGTGCCCGTGTCGGGCAAGCCGGCGCCGGGCGACACGTTCACGGTCACGCCCGCGCCGCAGGCCGGCACCGACGTGTTCGCGGCGCTCGACACGATGATCGCCGCGCTGAAGGTGCCGATCAGCAGCAACACGGCCGCCGCGACCGCGCTCGCGAACGCGATGACCACCGGCACGACGAAGCTGAACAACATGATGACGAACGTCCTCACCGTGCAGGCGTCGGTGGGCGGCCGCGAGCAGGAAATCAAGGCGATGCAGGCCGTGAACCAGACCAACACGCTGCAGGTCAGCAGCAACCTGGCCGACCTGACGAGCACCAACATGGTCGCGACGATCAGCCAGTTCCTGCAGATGCAGAACGCGCTGACGGGCTCGCAGAAGGCCTACGCGCAGTTGCAGAACCTGTCGCTGTTCCAGTACATCAACCCCTGATCCACGACACGCCGGCCGCGATGTGAGCGCACGCTTACTTCGCCGCCGGCGCGGGCCGCTGCGCGTTGCCCCGCGCGCCTCGCGCCCGGGCGGGCACTTCGCCGGGCCGCGCGGTCGCGCACCGGTTCTCTCACGTGGGCAGACGCTTGCGTACCTGGCCGCACCGCTTGCCGACTCCGCGTACCGGTCCGCTTGCCAGCCCCATTTCCGCTCCGTAAACTCGCGCCAGATTCCAGACCGGCGCTTCCCTGGCAGCCGGCGACCGACGACCGACAGGAGCGCTTTCCCCATGTCCGATTCCTACTTCCCGCGCTGGCGGGTCCAACCGACCGGCGCGGCCTCGCGCGTGGTCGGCCCCGACGAGCGCCTCGCGTGGCCGCAGATGGTCGCGATGGGCGTGCAGCACGTCGTCGCGATGTTCGGCTCGACCGTGCTTGCGCCGCTGCTGATGGGCTTCGACCCGAACCTGTGCATCTTCATGTCGGGCATCGGCACGCTGCTGTTCTTCGTGCTGGTGGGCGGCCGCGTGCCGAGCTATCTCGGCTCGAGCTTCGCGTTCATCGGCCTCGTGATCGCGGTGACGGGCTACGGCGGCAGCGGGCCGAACCCGAACATTCCGGTCGCGCTCGGCGGGATCGTCGCGTGCGGCGTCGTGTACGTCGCGCTCGGCGCGCTGGTGCAGGCGATCGGCACGCGCTGGATCGAGACGCTGATGCCGCCTGTCGTGACCGGCGCGGTGGTCGCGGTGATCGGGCTGAACCTCGCGCCGATCGCGGTCAAGGGCGTGTCGGGCTCGACCTTCGAATCGGTGATGGCGCTCGTCACGGTGCTGTGCGTCGGCGGCGTCGCGGTGTTCGCGCGCGGGATGATGCAACGCCTGCTGATCCTCGTCGGGCTCGCGATCGCCTACGTGATCTACGCGATCGCGACCAACGGGATGGGCCTCGGCAAGCCGATCGATTTCGCGATCGTCGCCCAGGCCGCGTGGTTCGGCGTGCCGAGCTTCCGCGCACCGGTGTTCGATCCGCACGCGATGCTGATGCTCGCGCCGATCGCGGTGATCCTGGTCGCGGAGAACCTCGGCCACATCAAGGCCGTCAGCGCGATGACGGGCACCAACCTCGACCGCTACGTCGGCCGCGCGTTCATCGGCGACGGGCTCGCGACGATCGTGTCGGGCAGCGTCGGCGGCACGGGCGTGACCACCTATGCGGAGAACATCGGCGTGATGGCCGTCACGCGGATCTATTCGACGCTGGTGTTCGCGCTCGCCGCGCTGATCGCGATCGGGCTCGGCTTTTCGCCGAAGTTCGGCGCGGTGATCCAGACGATCCCCGGCCCCGTGCTCGGCGGCGTGTCGATCGTCGTGTTCGGGCTGATCGCGGTGACGGGCGCGCGGATCTGGGTCGTCAACAAGGTCGACTTCTCCGACAACCGCAACCTGATCGTCGCGGCCGTCACGCTGGTGCTCGGCGCCGGCGACTTCTCGCTGAAGTTCGGCGGCTTCGGGCTCGGCGGGATCGGCACCGCGACCTTCGGCGCGATCATCCTGTACGCGATCCTGCGCAAGGAAAAGGAACCGGGCCCGGTGGTGTGATCCGACGGCGGGCGGTGCAGGGCCGCCCGCCGGCGCGCGTTCATGCGCCGGTATTCGACTGCCCCTGCAGCCACGCGCAGAATTGCGCGATGAGCGGATCGTCGGCTGGGGCGCCCGGCGTGATCCACCAGTAGCTGCGCGTCGCGATGCGCGGTCCGTCGAGCGGCATCACCAGGCGCCCGCTCGCGAGCTCGTCGTCGATCAGCGGCAGCGGGCCGAGCGCGACGCCGAGCCCGTCGACGGCCGCCTGCAGCGCCAGGTAGAAGTGGTCGAACGACTGCCGCTTGCGCCCCTTCATCGCGACGCCGGCCGCCGCGAACCAGTCGCGCCAGCCTTCCGGCCGCGTATCCGAATGCAGCAGCACGTGCCGCGCGAGATCGTCCGCGCGGCCGATCGGCGCGCGCTTGAGCAGTGCCGGGCTGCACACCGGAATCACGCTTTCGTCGAGGAAGTGGCCGCTCGTGCAGTTCGGCCAGTGGCCGGGGCCGCGGCGGATCGCGACGTCGAAGCCGTTCAGCGTGTCGAGCGGCGCGTTCGACGTCGACAGCTTCAGCTCGACGTTCGGCACGTCGCGCTGGAACCGCGACAGCCGCGGCAGCAGCCATTTCATCGCGAAGGTCGGCAGCGCGTTGATGCGCAGCACGCGTGCCGCGCCGGTGTGGCGCAACTGCTCGGTCGCGTGCGCGATGCTGTCGAACGCCGCGCGCACGGTGTCCAGGTAGCGGCGGCCCTCGTCGGTGAGCTTCACGCGCTTGCCGTAGCGGTGGAACACCGGCTTGCCGAGCCACACCTCGAACCCGGCGATCTGCCGGCTGATGGCACCGTGAGTCACATGCAGCTCGTCGCCGGCGGCGCTGAAGCTTTCATGTCGTGCCGCGGCTTCAAAGGCCCGAAGCGCGGAAAAGGGCGGGAGATCGCGTGCCATGCTTGTGATTTTAGATCACAAGGGCGCGCCGATAAAATCGTTTTGCCGGAATCCCGAACGGCGGTAACCTCGATTCACCGTTTGATGAGGAGCCCCATGCAATCCGCTTTGCCGTCTGCCTCTCCGCCGCCTGCCTCCCCGCCGCCTGCCGCGTCCCCTCGCGGCGTCGGCCTCGCCGAGCTGTTCACCGGTTTCCTGTCGCTCGGCCTGATGTCGTTCGGCGGCGCGCTGCCGTTCGCGCGGCGCACGATCGTCGACGAGCGCAAGTGGCTCTCCGCCGACGAATTCACCGATCTGCTCGGCCTGTGCCAGTTCCTGCCGGGCGGCAACGTGATCAATCTGTCGGTCGCCGTCGGCATGCGCTTTCGCGGCGTCGCCGGCGCGTTCGCCGGCATTCTCGGGCTGATCGCGGGCCCGACGCTCGTCGTCGTCGCGCTCGGCGTGCTGTACGCGAAGACGCAGAGCGATCCGCGCGTGCAGCACCTGTTCGCGGGGCTCGCCGCCGCGGCGGCCGGCCTGCTCGTCGCGATGGCCGTGAAGGTCGCGAAGCCGCTGCTTCGGGCGCCGCGCACGGCTGCTGCGATTGCGGTCGTCGCGTTCGTCGCGATCGCGGTGCTGCGCATACCGTTGCTGACCACGATGCTCGTGCTGACGCCCGTCAGCATCTGGCTCGCGTCGCGCCGCCGCGACGCGGGCACGCGGCGGCCGGCGCCGGCCGCCGCGCCCGGCACGTCCGACTCGCCCGATTCGCAACGGGAGGGCTGACCATGAGCGACACGCTGATCGCCATCGCGACGATCTTCAGCCAGTTGTCGCTGCTCGCGTTCGGCGGCGGCAACACGATCCTGCCGGAGATGCAGCGGCAGGTCGTCGACGTGCATCACTGGATGAGCGCGCACGAGTTCACCGCGCTGTTCGCGCTGGCTCAGGCCGCACCGGGGCCGAACATGATGATCGTGTCGCTGGTCGGCTGGCACGTGGCCGGCTGGGCCGGGCTGCTCGTCGCGTCGCTCGCGAAGTTCGGGCCGTCGTCGATCGTCACCGTGCTCGCGCTGCATGCGTGGGAGCGCTTTCGCGACCGGCCGTGGCGCCGCTACGTGCAGCAGGGGATGATGCCGGTGACGGCCGGGCTCGTCGCGGCGAGCGCGGTGCTGATTTCCGAGGCGTCGAACCGCACCGCGATCCAGTGGGGTATCACGGCCGCGTGCGCGGTGCTGGCGTGGCGCACGCGCATCCATCCGCTGTGGCTGCTCGCGGGCGGCGCGCTGATCGGGCTCACGGGCATCGGGCAGTGAGCGGCTTCGCAAGCCTGCCGCCGCGCAACGCGTCGGCCACCTCGTGCTTCAGCTTCGGCGTGAACGACGGATACGCGGCCACCGGCGCCGCGTACTGGCGCGCATCGATCTCGGCCGATTCGCGGTTGAACTTCCACACGGCCACCAGCGCGATCGCGGCGAACGGGATGACCGTGTAGCGCAAGAAGAACTTCGCGAGTGTCATTCGACGGCCTTGTGAAGAAGGGCGGCGCGGCGCGCGTGGCCGCGTTGGCGCGGGTCGGCCCGGTATACTCGGCCGGTCTTGCGGCGGTGAACATCGCGCGGTCGACACGCTTTGACTTGCTGCGATGCGCGGCGCCCGCCCGTACCCGACGGCAAACATCATATTGACGCGCGGCATGCGACGAAGCCCGGCCGCGCAGTGCCGGCGGCGCGCGTGCCGGCACGACCGACATTCGCACCGGCCGCCGTGCGCGGCGGTGCGGCGCGCACCACGGAGGATCGATGGATCTCGACGGCGCCAGCCGCAATCTCACTGTCGCCGCATTGCTGACGCTGTCCGGCGGCTATCTCGACGCGTACACGTACGTCGGCCACGGCCACGTGTTCGCGAACACGATGACCGGCAACGTCGCGCTGCTCGGCATCAACCTGTCGGCCGGCGAATGGGCCGCCGCGCTGCATCACGTGCCGCCGCTCGGCGGCTTCGTGATCGCGGTGTTCGTCGCGCACCTGCTCGGCCTCGCCGCGCAGCGCGGCTGGATGCGGCATACGGCGTTCGTGAGCCTCATCGTCGAAATCGCGTTCCTCGGCGTCGCCGCGAGCGGCCTCGTCGGCGCGTCGAGCGCGTGGCTGATTCCGGGCATCTCGTTCGTCGCGACATTGCAGACGCTGTCGTTCACCCATCTCGAGGAACTGTCGTACACGTCGGTGATGACGACCGGCAACCTGCGGCGCGCCGCGCAGAAGCTGTTCGTCGGGCTGATCCCGCGCTATGACGCGGGGGCGCTGCACGATTCGGCGCTGCTCGCGACGATCAGCTTCTGTTTCCTGGCCGGCGCGGTGATCGGCGGGCTCGTGACGCGGCTCGCGCCGGACATCGCGCTGTGGGGCGCCGTGCTGCTGCTCGTCGGTGCATTCGCGGAGATCGTGCGACGTGCATGGCGTCGCGCGGGCAACGGCGGTGCGGGCGACGCGGGCGGCAACGGCGACGCGGGCAACGGCAGCGACGGCGCGACGCAAACGGTCTGACGGCAGGCAGGCGGGGCAAGCGGCAGGCCGCAGGCCGCCGCACCGACCGCACCGACCGCACCGACCATTTCGCCGCGCTCCGCGTGAGCGCGCCGCGCCATCGACGAACCTTACAGCGCCGCGCGTGCCCGCCGGCGCCGTCGCGCCCCGTCCCGCCGCCGTGCGAGCGAGGCTCGGCGCGGGAAACGTTGTTCCCGGACGACAATCGCGCGATTGCCGCGTATTTCAATTTCTTTCAGCGTTCGCACTCGTCTTATGATTCAGCCCACATCGCGCTCGCCATGAACGTTCGCGATCGCCACCCGGCTGCGCACGCGGCCGGTCATGAATGGAGACACCTAAAAAAGGAAAGCTCATGAAGCAGACCACCCGACTCGCAGTCATCGCAGGGGGCGCGGCGCTGGCCTTCGCCAGCCAGTACGCATCGGCACAAAGCTCGGTCACGCTCTGGGGCGTCGCCGACGCCAGCATCCGTTACCTGACCAACGCCAACGCGAAGAACGACGGCCTGCTGTCGATGACCAACGGTGCGATCACGAACAGCCGCTTCGGCATCTACGGCACGGAAGACCTCGGCGGCGGCCTGAAGGCCGTGTTCAACCTCGAGAGCGGCGTGAACCTGCAGAACGGCGCGTTCGCCGACAGCGGCCGCCTGTTCAACCGCGCGGCGTACGTCGGCCTGCAGAGCCCGTACGGCACCGTGACCCTCGGCCGTCAGAAGACGCCGCTGTTCGACCTGCTGTCGGATACCTACGATCCGCTCACCGTCGGCAACTACCTCGAAAACGCATGGCTGCCGGTCGCACTCGGCGCCGGCCTGTATGCGGACAACCAGATCAAGTACACGGGCAAGTTCGAGGGCCTGACGGCGAAGGCGATGTACTCGACCGGCACCAACTACGAATCGACCGGCGCGGGCGGCTTCTCGGGCCAGATCCCGGGCTCGCTCGGCAAGGGCAATGCGTGGGGCGTGTCGCTGTCGTACGTGATGGGCCCGCTCAGCATCGCGGCCGGCGCACAGCAGAACAGCGACAACTCGGCGCGCAAGCAGACGATCTACCACGCGAACGTCGTGTACGCGTTCAGCAAGGCGAAGATCTACGCGGGCTACCTGCGCTCGAAGGACGACACGGGCTTCGTCGACAGCCTGCTCGCGCAGCAGACGATTCCGGTCGCGAAGGGCACGGGCCGCATCGACGACGGTCCGTTCGCGGGCGTGAGCTGGCAGGTCAGCACGCCGCTGACGCTGACGGGCGCGTTCTACTACGACCACATGCGCAACGCGATGACCACGAACGGCACGCTCGCGAGCGGCAACCGCTATGCGATCGTCGGCATCGCCGAATACGCGCTGAGCAAGCGCACCGAGATCTACGGCACCGTCGACTTCAACAAGACGAACGGCGCGGCGAACGTCGAGCTGCCCGGCCGCAGCAACCAGACGGGCATCGCGATCGGCCTGCGCAATATCTTCTGACGAACGTCGAAACCCCTGCACCGGCTCCGTCCGGCGCGCATCGAAGAGGCTCCGCGAGGCGCCTCTTTTTTTTCGTCGCGCGACCTTCATACGCGCACCCGACTATTCGGCAGACGCTCCATTGCGGAAGTCCCGCGCCGTAAGCGATCCGTCGGCATTCCAGAACATACTTTTACAGTGCGCGCGCACGCTTTCCGCTACGCTGCGTGCATCGCTCGCGGCATGCCGTCAGGCATGCGCGTGCGTCGTTCCGGTGGCGCGCGACGTGCGCTGCCGGCCTGATGCGTAACTTGTGTATCCGGCGATGACAAACGCGGTCGGCCGGTTTCTTTCGTGGGACGATGCGCTCACGATTTTCTTGAAAGGGGATGACGATGGGTATCCTGAACACCGTGGGTGAAATCGCCGGCGCGATCGCCGCCGTCGAAGGCGCGGAAAAGCTGGATCCGGACGCGGGCCTGCTGACCAAGGCGGCCGCGGCCGTCGCCGGTTTCAAGGGCGCCGAGGCGATCGAAGGCATGCTCGAGAAGAAGGAAGAGAAGCCCGAACAGGCGGCGGACGATACGCAGGCGACGGACGGCAGCGACACGTCGCAGGCATGAGCATGGCGGCCGGTCCGGCCGCGGGCGCGCCCTTCGCGCGTCCGGGCGGACCGGTGCCGCGCAATCGGCAGGTCGGGCATGCGGTCGATCGGTGACGCATGGCACAACCGCCGGCCGGTTTGACCGGCGAGAGGCCTCGTCTCTCGCCGTTTTTTATTGGACGCGCGGCGCGCGCCATGCGCCGCACGAATTCCCGAATCTTGCTATCGTGCCTCCATTCGAACTGCGATGAGGGGATGCGATGGATTTCGACTACGACCTGTTCGTCATCGGCGCCGGCTCGGGCGGCGTGAGGCTCGCGCGCATGTCCGCGTCGTACGGCGCACGCGTCGGCATCGCGGAAGAAGAGCAGATCGGCGGCACCTGCGTGCTGCGCGGCTGCATCCCGAAGAAACTCCTCGTCTACGCATCGCACTACCCGCACGAAGTCGACGACGCGAAGGGCTTCGGCTGGACCTTCGGCGCCGGCACGCTCGACTGGCCCGCGCTGATCGCCGCGAAGGATCGCGAGATCAACCGGCTGAGCGACATCTACATCAACCTGCTGCTGCAATCGGGCGTCGACATGCACCCCGGTCGCGCGACGCTCGTCGATGCGCACACGGTCTCGGTCGGCGCGCGCACGTTCCGCGCGCGCCACATCGCGATCGCGACCGGCTCGCGGCCGTCGCTGCCGCCGCGGCCCGGCATCGAGCATGCGATCACGTCGCGCGAGGCGCTGTCGCTCGCGGCGCTGCCCAAACGGATCGCGGTGGTCGGCGGCGGCTATATCGCGGTCGAGTTCGCGGGCATCTTCAACGGCTTCGGCAGCCACGTCGACGTGTTCTATCGCGGAGACAAAATCCTGCGCGGCTTCGACGACGACGTGCGCCAGTTCCTGACCGACGAGATGACGAAGCAGGGCGTCGCGATTCATGCGCGCGCGGTGATCGAATCGATCGAGCGCGCGAGCGACGGCACGCTGTTCGTGCGCGTCGGCGACGAGCGGCACGGGCCGTACGATCAGGTGCTCTATGCGACGGGCCGCGTGCCGAACGTCGACGGGCTCGGGCTCGAGCAGGCGGGCATCCTGCTCGATGCGCGCGGCGCGATTGCCGTCGATGCGTATTCGGCGACGTCGGTGCCGTCGATCCATGCGATCGGCGACGTCACGTCGCGGCCGCAGCTCACGCCGGTCGCGACGCGCGACGCCGGGCTGCTCGCGCGCACGCTGTTCGGCGGCTCGCGCGTCGCGGTCGATCACGCGTACGTGCCGTCGGCCGTGTTCAGCCAGCCGGAAGTCGCGACGGTCGGCCTGAGCGAGGCCGATGCGCGGCACGCGCACGGCGACGTCGACATCTACCGCACGTCGTTCAAGGCGCTGCGCCACACGCTGTCGGGCCGCGACGAGCGCACGCTGATGAAGCTCGTCGTCGCGCGCGACAGTCAGCGCGTGGTCGGTGCGCACATGGTCGGCCGCGATGCGGGCGAGATCATCCAGGGCATCGCGATCGCGATCCGCGCGGGCGCGACGAAGGCGCAGTTCGACGACACGATCGGCATTCATCCGACCGCGGCCGAGGAATTCGTGACGATGCGGCAGAAAGTGGCCGATTAGCGGAAACCGTATGCGCGTGTGCGGCTGGAATGCCGGACGGCTTATTGTCGGGATATCGGCCGTTCGGATCGTCGGCGCGAATGACGTGTGTCGATATCGCCGGATCGATCGTCAATCCGGCGATATCGACACGGAAGACCGGCGCAGATCGGTCGCGTGCCGCGCGAGCCCACGCGTGCAACGCTTCGCGCACGAATAAGCGGCGTATTTAATATAAGTGCGAAAATCGTCAATTATTATCAAGATACCCCGTCTTGATAAACAGGCTTGATATGATCGCGAAAAATCATATACGGGGCCGACCATGCACGATCAACAGTGCAGTAACCAGAATAACGAAATCATTCGTGTGCGCGATCCAGGCGCGCATCGCATTCCCCATCCGCGTTTTGCCGTAACGCATCCGTTGCGCCCCCTTCCCTGACTTACCGCGATCGCCGAACCGGCGATGAGCGCGTGCATGAGCCTCGCGCAGCGGCATCTTTTCCAGCAAGGAGACCAGCAGTGAACATTCAGACACGACGCACCGTCCTCGTGGCGGCAGCGGTCGTCGCGGCGCTGTCCGGCTGCGCGACCGAATCGTCGCGCACGCTCGACGTGCCGGCCGTCAGCAGCGCGCAGAAGCCGTACGCGGGCAAGCCCGTCGCGATCGCCGTCGGCAAGTTCGACAACCGCTCGAGCTACATGCGCGGCATCTTCTCCGACGGCATCGACCGCCTCGGCGGACAGGCGAAGACGATCCTCGTCACGCGCCTGCAGCAGAGCCGCCGCTTCAACGTGCTCGATCGCGAGAACCTCGACGAGATCAAGCAGGAAGCCGGCTTCATGAAGAAAGCGCAGGCCGTGAAGGGCGCGAACTACGTGGTGACGGGCGACGTGACCGAGTTCGGCCGCAAGGACGTCGGCGATCAACAGCTGTTCGGCATTCTCGGCCGCGGCAAGACGCAGGTCGCGTACGCGAAGGTCAACCTGAACATCGTCGACACGACGACGTCGGAAGTGATCGCATCGAGCCAGGGCGCGGGCGAGTTCAGCCTGTCGAACCGCGAGGTGATCGGTTTCGGCGGCACGGCCGGCTACGACTCGACGCTCAACGGCAAGGTGCTGGACCTCGCGATCCAGGAAGCCGTGAACCATCTCGTCGACCAGGTCGACGCCGGCGCGCTGAAGGCGGCGCAGTAAATGCCGCGCGCGATACGACACGCACGAATCATTTCACCCACCAGAAGAGACAAGACCATGAAACGGGGAATCTGGCTGCCGGCGACGGCGGCCGCCTTGCTGCTCGCGGGCTGCGCGGCGCCGACCACGCCGCCGCTGTATCAGTGGACCGGCTATCAGCCGCAGGTGTACGAATACTTCAAGGGCCAGCAAGCGCCGCAGCAGCAGATCGATGCGCTCGAAAAGGCGCTGCAGGAAATTCGCGCGAAGGGCCACACGCCGCCGCCGGGCTTCCATGCGCATCTCGGGATGCTGTATGCGAGCGTCGGCAACGAGCAGCAGGCCGAGCAGGAACTGCAGGCCGAGAAGCAACTGTTCCCGGAATCCGCGGCGTATATGGACTTCCTGATGAAGAAGAAGCCCGGTGCATCGAAAGCCGCGCATCCGGCGGCCGCCGGCCAGACGGTTGCCGATCAGAAGCATGCCGATTCGAATCCCGCCAAACAGTGACGCCCTTGCCATGTTCAAGACACTTTCATTCAAGCTGCTGTCCGTGCTGTCGATCGCCGCGCTGCTGAGCGCGTGCGCGCAGCCGGTGCAACGTCCCGACTACACGGCGTTCAAGAAGAGCCAGCCGCGCTCGATCCTCGTGCTGCCGCCGGTCAACGAAACCACCGACGTCGGCGCGACCTACGGCGTGCTGTCGCAAATGACGCTGCCGCTCGCCGAGTCCGGCTACTACGTGGTGCCCGTCGCGGTGATGGACGAGACGTTCAAGCAGAACGGCCTGACGAATGCGACCGACATCCAGGCGACGTCGCCGGCGAAGCTGCGCGAGATCTTCGGCGCGGACGCCGCGCTGTATTCGAAGATCACGCAGTACGGCTCCGTCTACCAGGTGGTCGACAGCACGACGATCGTTTCCGCGTCGGCGAAACTCGTCGACCTGAAGAGCGGCGACGTGCTGTGGCAGGGCGAGGGCCGGGCGACCGGCAAGGAAGTCGGCAACAACATGAGCGTCAATGCGTTCGGGATCGTCGGGGCGCTCGTGCAGGCGGCCGTCAAGCAGGTCGCGCATTCGCTGACCGACGAAGCGCATGACGTCGCCGGGCTGACGAGCACGCGGCTGCTGTCGGCCGGCCCGCCGAACGGGCTGCTGTACGGGCC
This sequence comes from Burkholderia sp. MSMB2157WGS, assembly GCF_001532755.1. Lineage (NCBI taxonomy): Bacteria > Pseudomonadati > Pseudomonadota > Betaproteobacteria > Burkholderiales > Burkholderiaceae > Burkholderia > Burkholderia sp. MSMB2157WGS. Next base: position 196,632 of record NZ_LPJG01000002.1, read on the forward strand.
GCGCTCGCCGAAGTACGGCACCGACTGACGCGCGGCGGCGTCACGCCACGCCTGTCGTCCGGACGGCCGCTCGAAACGAGCGGCCGTTTTGTTTGCGTGCGGCGATACCGCGCGCCGGTCAATGCACGCCGAACGCGTCCAGCAGCCGGTACCAGCTCATCGCGAGCACCAGCGCCGGCGTGCGCAGCGTCGCGCCGCCGGGGAAGTCGCGATGCCGGATCCTGTCGAACAGGTCGAAGCGGCTCGCCTGGCCGTCGATCGCCTCGGCGATGAGCTTGCCCGCGAGCGCGGTCGTATTCACGCCGTGCCCCGAAAACCCCTGCGCGAAGTACGTCGTCGGCGTAATGCGGCCGAAATGCGGCGCGCGGTTCATCGTGATGTCGACGAAGCCGCCCCACGCATAGTCGACCTTCACGTCCGCGAGTTGCGGGAACGTCTTCAGCATGTCGGCGCGCATCGCCGCCGCGAGGTCGCGCGGCTCGCGCGTCGAATAGCTGACCTTGCCGCCCCAGACGAGCCGCGTGTCGGGCGCCGGCCGGAAATAGTCGAGCACGAAGCGGCTGTCGCAGATCGCCGCGCGCGCGGGCATCAGCGCGGCGGCGCGCGTTTCGCCGAGCGGTTCGGTCGCGATCACGTAGGTGCCGACCGGCATGATCTTCCTCGCCAGCGCAGGCGCGAGCGTGCCGACGTAGGTGTTGCAGGCGAGCACGACGAAGCGCGCACGCACGTTGCCGCCGCTCGTCTCGACGACGTGGCCGCCGGACACGTCGCGCACGCGCGTCACGCAACTGTCCTCGTGGATGCGCACGCCGGCGTCGACGGCCGCCCGCGCGAGGCCGAGCGTGTAGTTGAGCGGATGGAGGTGGCCGCTGTCGGGATCGTACAGGCCGCCGCGATAGCGGGCCGACTGCACGTAGTCGCCGAGTTCGCCGGCTTCGACGAAGCGGAAGCGGTCGTAGCCGAAGCGCTTCGCGGCTTCGTCGCGCCACCGCTTCAGCGCATCGGCGTCGCGTTCGGTGTTGGCCGCGGTCAGGTAGCCGGGCACCAGCGCGCAGTCGATGTCGTGTTGCGCGATGCGCGACTTCACGAGCGACAGCGTTTCGAGCCCCATGTCCCAGATCCGCTTCACGTCGCCTTCGGGCATGAACTGCGCGAACGTGTCGATGTCGCACGCGAAGCCGCCGATCAGCTGGCCGCCGTTGCGGCCGCTCGCCGCCCATCCGACGCGCGACGCTTCGAGCACGGTCACCGAATGGCCGCGCTCGGCGAGATTGAGCGCGGCGGACAGGCCCGTGAGGCCCGCGCCGATCACGCACACGTCGGCGTCGGCCGTGCCGGCGAGCGGTGCGTGGCGGGTCGTATCGTTGGCGGTCGCCGCGTAGTACGACGCGACGTGCGGCTGGTTGGCGAAGGTCTGCATGATCGGGAAGACGTATCGAGAAGGTTCAGAACAGCTCGCGCACGCGGTGGTACAGCATCCCGAGTTCGAGCGCGGGTTGCCGCCATGCGTCGCCGCCGGGAAAGCGCCGGTGACGCAAGCGCGCGAACAGGTCGAACGCGCGCGCGTCGCCCGCGATCGCGCCGGCGACCGCGCGCCCGGCGATTCCCGTGAGCGCGACGCCGTGTCCGCTGAAACCCTGGACGTAGAAGAAGTTCGGATCGATCGCGCCGAAGTCCGGCGCGCGGTTGCGCGTGACGTCGACGAAGCCGCCCCACGCGTGCTCGACGCGCACGTCGGCGAGCTGCGGGAACACGCCGACCATGCGCTGCCGGATCGCTTCGGCGAGCGCGGCGGGCGACGCGCCGGCCGAATTCGCGCGGCCGCCGAACAGCATCCGGTGGTCGGCCGACAGCCGGAAGTAGTCGAGGAAGAAGTTGTTGTCGCACACGGCCTCGCGCCGTGCGATCAGCGCGTCGGCGCGCGCGCGGCCGAGCGGCTCGGTCGCGATGATGTACGACGCGATCGGCGCGATGCGTGCGGCGGTCGCGGCCGGCAGCACGCCGCCGGGCCCCGCGTTGCAGCACGACACGACGAAACGGCAGCGCACTTCGCCCGACGGCGTGCGCACGACGGGCCGCGCGCCGCGCACGACGTCGAGCGCCGGCGTGTGCGCGTACAGTGCGACGCCTTCGCGGCGCGCGGCATCGGCGAGACCGAGACAGTACTTGAGCGGATGCAGATGGCCCGACAGCGGATCGTGCACGCCGGCCAGATAGCGCGTCGATGCAATGCGCGCCTGGATATCGCCGGTGTCGAGCCACGCGAGCGACGGATGGCCCCAGCGCGACGTCGCGGCGTTCATCCACGCGCGCAGGTCGTCGATGCGGCGCGGCTTCGTCGCCACCGTCAGATAGCCGCGCGCGAAGTCGCAATCGATCCCGTGGCGCGCGATGCGCTCGGCGATCAGCGCGACGCCGTCGAGCGACAGCGACCACGCGGCGCGCGCGCCGTCGGCGCCGAGCTGTTGCTCGATCACCTCGTCTTTCGCGAAGCCCGTGATCGCCTGGCCGCCGTTGCGGCCCGACGCGCCCCAGCCGGGCCGGTGCGCATCGAGCACGGCGACGGACAGCCCGTGCGCGCGACAGTCGAGCGCCGTCGACAGGCCCGCGAAGCCGGCGCCGATCACGCAGACGTCGACGTCGATCGCCGCGTCGAGCATCGGATCGTCGGCGACGGGCCGTGTGGCCGTGGCTTCGTAGTACGAGTCGCGCGCGAGCGTATCGGCGCGGCGGGTGAAAGACTGCGTCATCAAACCGACTCCTTCGACAAGGCTGCAACCAGCACGCAGCCGGAAAACGGCGCGGGACGCCGTGCGTGCGGCACGGCGTCCCGCGCGTCCTGCATCAGAACGAATAGATGAACTGCGTCGCGAGCAGATCGTTGGACTTGCCGTACGACCCGTCGTTGCGCAGGAACACCTTGTTGTTCGCCCAGTCGTGCCGGTATTCGACCTTCACGGTGATCTGCTGGGTCGGATAGAACAGCAGGTCGAGCGCGACGTCCTGGCGCACCGCGCCCTTGCACTCGAAGCCCAGGCCGCCGCCGGCCTTCGACATCGCGAGGCAGTCCGCATCGACGCCGAAGCCGTTGCTCGGGTCCATCCCGTTGCCGTTCAGCGCGATGCCGCCCCCGCCGCCGCCGTTCTTCGAGTTCGCGAGCAGGTCGTAGCGCAGCGTCACGCCCATGCGGCCGACCACCGGCGCGTTGAACTTGCGGTGCGCGAGCAGCGACAGCCCGTACCACTGCGCGAGCCCGCCATTGAACGCCGCATGCTGCTGTCGGCCGTAGTCGACTTCGGCGTTGTACTGCACGTCGGCGAGCGTGTAGGTCGCGTCGAGTTCGCCGAAGAAGAACGAGCCGTAGCCGCTCGGCGCCGCGCCGCCCGGGCCGTAGTGGACGACGCCGTTCTCGTCGATCGCGCTCGACAGCGTCTGGCGGCCGATGTTGAACGAGCCGCCGAGATCGAGCGCGCTCGACCACGTGTAGTCCGCGCGCGCGGTGAAGGTCGGCACCTTGTTGCTGGTGGTGATCGGGTCGCCGAGCGCATTGGTGCCCGTCTGCGTGACCGAACCGTACGTGCGGTACTGCTCGTTGCCGAGGAAGAACTTCCACGCCCAGTTGCCCTTCGTGTAGTTCGCGCCGACACCGACGTAGCTGCCCGGATCGGAGAAATCGTACAGCAGGTTGTGCGTGAGCGTGAGCATCTGGTTCGACTGCTGGACTTCGTAGCCGCCGAAGCTCGGGATCAGGCCGGCGACCAGCGTCGTTTCCGCGGTGATCGGCACGTTGACGACCGCCGTGTTCAGCAGGTTGTCGGTGATCGAGCCGCGCGAGTTCTGCAGCAGCGTGATGCCGTTGCCGCGGTTCGGCATCAGCGTGATTTCGGCCGACGGCGCCATCGGGCCGACGCCGAACGTCTTCTTGATGTCGAGGTAGAGATCGCCGAACGTGCTGTTGAAATAGTTGTACGCGTTCTCGTGATTCGCGAACAGGAACGACGACGTGCCGGCCGCGCGGTTGTAGATGTAGGTCGGATCGATGTAGCCGGTGACCGACAGGCCGGCGAGCGGGCCCGTGGTGGCCGCGTCGGTCAGCGAGTCGACCTTCAGCTGCTGGTTCGCGATCTGCTGCTTCATTTCGCTGACCTCGTCGTTGGTCAGCATCGCGCGTGCCTTGCCGTAATCCGGCGAGCCCGGGTCGGCGGCGACCGCGACGGCGCCGCCGCCCGCCATGCCGCCGCTCGCGCCGGACGTCGCGACCGCCGCGCCGCCCGGCTTCGCGGCGAGCTGCGCCTGCATCGCCTTCATCTGTTTCTGCAGCGCCGCGACCTGCGCCTGCAGCGCCTTGATTTCGGCGGAGGTGGAACCGGCCAGCGCGATGCCCGGCAACGCGCCGGCCACCAGCAGGCAGATCAGTTTCTTCTTCATTGCGGATTCTCCTAGTCGTGCGCCTGTCAAATCGGGATCGAATCGCGCGCCCCCCTGAGGCCGCGCGTCATGCTTGTCTGCAGTGCTCGTTGTCTTCGAAGCGGAAGCGGGCCGTCACGCCGCCGCGAATGCCGCCTTCAGGTCGGCCATCCGGCGCCGCTCGCGCGCGATCATCGTCCGGTTCACGACGATCACGCCGATCGTCACGGCGGTGATGAACAGCGTCGCCAGCGCATTCATTTCCGGGTTCAGCCCCAGCCGCACGCGCGAGAACACCACCAGCGGCAGCGTCGTCGACCCCGGCCCGGACAGGAACGCCGACAGCACCAGATCGTCGATCGACAGCGTGAACGACAGCAGCCACCCCGACAGCAGCGCCTGCGAGATCAGCGGCAGCGTCACCACGAAGAACACCTTCAGCGGCGTCGCACCCAGGTCGAGCGCGGCCTCCTCGAGCGACTTGTTCATCTCCTTCACGCGCGACTGCACGATGATCGCCACGTACGACACGCACAGCATCACGTGGCCGATCCAGATCGTCGCCATCCCGCGCCCCTTCGGCCAGCCGAACATCTGTTCCAGCGCGACGAACAGCAGGAGCAGCGAGATCCCCTGGATCACTTCCGGAATCACCAGCGGCGCGTTGATCATCCCCGTGTACAGCGTGAAGCCCTTGAAGCGGCCGAAGCGCGCGAGCACGAAGCCCGCCCACGTGCCGATCACGACCGACGCGGTGGCCGTCAACAGGCCGATCTTCAGCGACAGCCAGGCGGCGGTCAGCAGCTCGTCGTCGTCCAGCAGCGCCGCGTACCACTTCAGCGAGAAGCCGGACCACACCGTCACCAGCTTCGACTCGTTGAACGAGTACACGACGAGGCTGACGATCGGGATGTACAGGAACAGGAAGCCGAAGGCGAGAACGCCCGTCGACAGCGGTTTGCTCGGCTTGATCATTTCGCGTCCTCCAGTTCCTTGACCTGGTAGTACTGGAACAGCGCCATTGGCACCAGCAACAGCAGCACCATCGCGACCGTCACCGCGGACGCCATCGGCCAGTCCATGTTGTTGAAGAATTCATCCCACATCACGCGGCCGATCATCAGCGTGTCGGCGCCGCCGAGCAGCTCCGGGATCACGTACTCGCCCACCGCCGGGATGAACACCAGCAGGCTGCCGGCGATGATCCCGTTCTTCGACAGCGGCAGCGTGATGCGCGTGAACGCGACCCACGGCTTCGCGCCCAGGTCGTACGCGGCCTCGAGCAGCGTCAGGTCCATCTTCACGAGGTGCGCATAGAGCGGCATCACCATGAACGGCAGGTACGAATAGACCATCCCGATGTAGACGCCCGCATCGCTGTGATAGAGCCGCAGCGGCGTGTGGATGATGCCGAGTGCGATCAGCGTGTGGTTCAGGAGGCCGTCGTCCTTCAGGATGCCGATCCATGCGTACACGCGGATCAGGAACGACGTCCAGAACGGCAGCATCACGGCCATCATCAGCACGTTGCGGCGGTTCGGCTCCGAACGTGCGATGTAGTACGCCATCGGATAGCCGATCAGCAGGCACAGCACCGTCGACACGGCGGCCATCTTCAGCGAGCTGAGATAGGTCGCGATGTACAGGTCGTCCTGCAGCAGGAACGCGTAGTGCGACAGTTGCAACGCGAAGTGCACGACGCCGTCCTTGATCTCGACGAGCGACGTGTACGGCGGGATGCCCATCACCTGGTCGGCGAAGCTGATCTTCAGCACCAGCACGAACGGCAGCGCGAAGAACACGGTCAGCCACAGGAACGGCACGCCGATCGCGACGCTGCGGCCCGACGGCAGGAAGCGCGACAACGCGGCGAAGCGGTTGCCGCGCCGGGAAGCCGGCGTGGCGGCGGCAGCGCCGGTCGACACCGGCGCGGAAGGCGTGGAAGCGGAGGTTCTCATCGCGGCGTCCTCACTGCGTCAGCACGACGCCGCTGGCCGGCGACCACGACACGAACACGTCGTCGTTCCATGCCGGCGCGCCGTC
>NZ_LPJG01000003.1:0-713 GCF_001532755.1 Burkholderia sp. MSMB2157WGS
TGCGGCAGCCAGCTGCCGAGTTCGAGCCCCTTCTTCGTCGCCTCGCCGGTCTGGCGCGCGGTCATCTTCGCGTAGATGTCGTCGACCAGCTTGCGGAACGCCGGATCGAGACGATTGCGCGGATGCTTGAACGGCACCTTGATTTCGGCGATCACGCGGCCCGGATTCGACGACAGCACGAGAATCCGGTCGCACATGAACACCGCTTCCTCGATGTTGTGCGTGACGATCAACACCGACTTGATCGGCATGCGGCCCTGCGTCCACAGATCGAGCAGGTCGGTACGCAGCGTTTCGGCGGTCAGCACGTCGAGCGCGGAGAACGGCTCGTCCATCAGCAGGATGGTCGGATCGACGACGAGCGCGCGCGCAAACCCGACGCGCTGGCGCATCCCGCCCGACAGCTCGCGCGGATACGCGTTCTCGAAGCCGTCGAGACCGATCAGGTCGATCGCGGCCAGTGCGCGTTCGCGCCGCTCGCGCGCGCCGACGCCGAGCGCCTCGAGCCCGGCTTCCACGTTCTGCAGCACGGTGAGCCACGGGAACAGCGCGAAGGTCTGGAACACCATCGCGACGCCCTCGGCCGGGCCGCGCAACGGCTTGCCGAGATAGGTCACTTCGCCGTCGGTCGGCTCGATCAGGCCGGCGATGATGCGCAGCAGCGTCGACTTGCCCGAGCCCGATCGGCCGAGCAGGCCGACGATCTCGCCTTC
>NZ_LPJG01000004.1:0-1731 GCF_001532755.1 Burkholderia sp. MSMB2157WGS
CGCGACTTCTGCTTCAACGGCAACCTGATCATGCGCGCGACCGGCGACCGGATGCTGCTGTCGCCGCCGCTCGTGATCTCGCGCCAGGAAATCGATGAACTCGTGTCGAAGGCGAAGAAGGCCGTCGATGCAACCGCCCAGCAACTGGGTATTTCGTAACGGCCTTGCCTACAGGCGTGCGGCGGGCGCCGCACGTCGCCATAACCAGGGGAACTCCACCATGCGTGCCTGTATTCTTCGCCAAGCCTGCTCCGTCGCCGCCCTCGCCGCCGCGGCCGCGCTCACGTCGGTCGCCAGCCCGTCGGCGCATGCCGACGAGCTGAACGTCTACAACTGGTCCGACTACATCGCGCCGGACACGATCCCGAATTTCCAGAAGCAGACGGGCATTCACGTCAAGTACGACAACTACGACAGCGACGACACGCTTCAGGCGAAGCTGCTGGCCGGCAGCTCCGGCTACGACATCGTCGTGCCGACGTCGAACTACATGGCCAAGCAGATCCAGGCCGGCGTGTACCAGAAGCTCGACAAGTCGAAGATTCCGAACCTCGCGAACCTCGACCCGCTGCTGATGAAGATGATCGCCGACGCCGATCCGGGCAACCAGTACGGCGTGCCCTGGGCATACGGCACGGACGGCATCGGCTACAACGCCCAGGCGGTGAAGAAGGCGCTCGGCGACAAGGCGCCCGTCGACAGCTGGGCGCTGGTGTTCGATCCGGCCAACATGGAGAAGCTGAAGAGCTGCGGCGTGTCGTTCCTCGACCAGGCCGTCGACGTGTTCGCCGCCACGCTGCAATACATGGGCAAGGATCCGAACAGCAAGAACCCGGGCGATTACCAGGCTGCATTCGAAGTCCTGAAGAAAGTCCGCCCGTACATCACCCAGTTCAACTCGTCCGGCTACATCAACGACCTCGCGAACAACGACGTGTGCGTCGTGCTCGGCTGGTCGGGCGACGTCGGCATCGCGCACCGCCGTTCGGCCGAAGCGAAGCGCTCGTACGACATCAAGTTCGCGAACCCGAAGGAAGGCGGCCTGCTGTGGTTCGACGTGATGGTGATCCCGAAGGATGCGCCGCACCCGGAAGCCGCGATGAAGTGGATCAACTACGTGTCCGATCCGAAGGTCAACGCGGCGATCACCAACACGGTGTTCTACCCGACCGCGAACAAGGCCGCGCATCAATTCGTCACGCCGGCCGTCGCGCAGGACCCGACCGTCTACCCGCCCGAGGACGTGCTGAAGAAGATGGTGCTGATGAAGCCGATGCCGGCCGACATCCTGCGCCTCGAGAACCGTCTGTGGGCCCAGTTGAAGACGGGCCACTGATCGCCGCGCATCGCGGCGGCGCAGGCATCGCGGTACGCCTGCCCGCCTGACATTCGCGGACCTCCGTCCGCCCGCGCGCCGCGCGCGCTGTTCCATCCGGCACGAGCCGTCGTCCGCGAGTCGCGTTGCGCGCCTCGCGCGGGGACGCTCACGCCTGCAATCCGTGAAGAACGAATGGTGACTCCCATGCAATCGATACCCTCTTCCGCTGCCGCACGACAGACCCAACCGGCCACGGCGCCCCGTACGCAAAACGACGCGTTCGTGCGCATCGAAAACGTCGTGAAGAAATTCGGCGACAGCACGGCCGTCGACAATGTGAACCTGACGATCGCGAAGAACGAGCTGTTCGCGCTGCTCGGCAGCTCGGGCTGCGGCAAGTCCACGCTGCTGCG
>NZ_LPJG01000005.1:0-281377 GCF_001532755.1 Burkholderia sp. MSMB2157WGS
TTTTAAAGAGCATTCTGCGAGGGAACCTGAAGTTTCCCGGCAGCGCTGCGTTTTCAGCAGCAGAGAAGCGAGATTATTAACCGTTTTTTGAAACTCGTCAACAACTTTTTTAACTACTTCGTTGCGACGACTGCGGTTTAATTTCGTATGCACTGGAGTCGCTACAACCGACTTCAACAGCACCGCTTCCCTTCTTCCCCCGCGCCGCGTTTCCGTTAGCGCGAAAGAGGCGAGATTCTAAGCACCTGCCCCGGTCTCCGCAACCCCCTTCGTGAAATATTTTTGACATGCCGTGCCCGCGGCCGTCGAGCCTCCCGATTGGTCATATATAAGCGAGCGCGGCAGCTGCAGCCGCGCTCGCCCGCGAACCGCCCCGCCGCATCGAACGCAACCTGCGTCGCTCACCGTCCCACCATCGCCCTCACCACGCCGTCGCGCCGAATCAGCCCGTGATACAGCGCAGCCGCGAAGTGCGCGAGGAACGTCAAGAAGAACAGATAGGCCAGCACGCGATGCGCAACCCGAAGCCACGCGAACGTCACCGGATCGGCCGACACCAGCGCCGGCAATTGCACGCCGCCGCCCAGCGTCACCGGATATCCGCCAGCCGACAACATCGCCCAGCCGATCAGCGGCATCGCAACCATCAGCGCATACAGGACGAGATGCGACCCGTGCGCGGCCACCTTCTGCCATCCCGGCAGATCCTCGGGCAACGCCGGCGGCTTCGACACGATCCGCACCACGATCCGCACGCACACCAACACCAGCACCGCGACACCCAGCGGCTTGTGAATCGCCACCAGGACCTCGTGCCGCGCGGAAACCGACGCCACCATCCCCACCCCGATGAACAGCATCGCGAGGATCATCGCGGCCATCACCCAATGCAGCACCCGCGCCGGCCAGCTAAACGTCGTCGAAGCCTTCATCATCGTCCCTCCCCACTCAATCGCGCCACGCCTGCCACGCCGGCCTCTTCACTCGTGCGACGCAGATACGAATCCGCATACGCGGCCGAGCGCGCCGCCAGCAACGGATCGCCCGATACCTGGATCCCCTGCGGCAACACCGTCGGGTCGTAATTCACGTCGCGGCACGGGCCGCTGTCCTGCGCCTCCACGCGATCGAGCACGAGCGTGCCCGCGTCGATCGTCGTGCGCTGCGCGGGCCAGATCTTCGTCGCGTCGTCCACCGGATCGCCGGGCTCGGCCAACGTGACCAGCAGCTTCCACTTCTGCGCACCGGCCGCGATGCGCTGCGTCACGTCCTGCTGCAGCACGTTCGGATCGGCGGCCGTCGCGACGTCGCCGGCGCCGGCCGTCTGCTCCGGCACGACGCGCCACCGCACCGCCTGGCGCTTGCCGGCCGCGTCGACGAAGTAAAACGCGTTCAACCCGTAATAGCTTTCGGTGACGTAACTCGCGCTCGGCTTCGCACCCTTCACCCACTGCAGGAACGCGGCCGCCTCCGGATGCGCGCCGAAAAACGCCTTCACCTTCGCCGGATCGGGCTTGCCCGTCTTCGGATCGGGCCGGGTCGCGAGCGTCTGCTCGTAGAACGCCTGCGGCGTCGCCACAGGAAACACCGGCATCGCGTTCATCCCGGTCCGCCATTGCTCGCCGTCCGGCGCGGTGAGCTTCAGCGCGAGGCTGCGGATCGGCACGCTGCTGTCGGGCGCGTACGGGTTGCCGCCCGGCAACGCGAAGCGCCCGACCACCGGCGTGCGCACCGCCTTGAAGAACGGCGCGACCGAATACGCGCTCGCGGCGCCGTTGCCTTCGAAGTAGCCGGTCACGCACACGCCCTTCGCGTGATTGCGCCGAAAGCCCGGATGGACGCCGCTGTTGGTCTGCAGCGCGTCGACGAGCCGGTGTGGGGTCAGGCGCGCGGGAGCGAGCCATCCGCCGGCATACCCGAACGCCGCGGCGACGCCGGCCACCGCGCCGCCGATCACGGCCCAGCGCCACCACCCGCGCCCGGGCTCGCGCTGCGGCGAAGAAGACGAAGATTGCTTCATGAATGCACTCCCGATCGTCAGATCATTGTCGAACGCGCGTAGGACGCCGCCCGCGCCGCTTTATTCCACGAAAAGTTTTTTCGTATGCTGGAGGGAATAATCGGCGCCGACCGGCGTCCTACGCGGCACTACGACCCTTTCGGCAACCGGCCCAGCCATGCCCTCCACCGCCCTTGACGACGACGCGTTGCGCGAACTCATCCCCCGGCTGCGACGCTTCGCGCTGTGGCTGGCGCGCGACGTCCACGCGGCCGACGATCTCGTCCAGTCGACGCTCGAGCGCGCGCTGTCGCGCTGGACGAGCCGTCGCGACGACGCGTCGCTGCGCAGCTGGCTGTTCACGATCCTGTACCGGCAGTTTCTCGACGGGAAACGCAGCGCGAAGCGCTACGCGTGGCTGCTCGGCCGCATCCGCGACGACGACGAAGCGCACTGGCCGTCCGCCGAACGCGAATTCGCGGCGCGCGCGACGCTCGAGGCGTTCGGCCGGCTCTCCGACGAACAGCGCAGCCTGCTGCTGCTCGTCGCGGTCGAAGGCTTCACCTATCAGGAAGTCGCCGACCTGCTCGACGTGCCGATCGGCACCGTGATGTCGCGGCTCTCCCGTGCGCGCCAGGCGCTGCGCCAGCTCAGCGACGGCGAACTGCCTGCTCCTTCCTTGCGGTTGATGAAGAAATGAACACCCCTCCGAACGAACATGACCTTCAGGCCTATGTCGACGGCCAGCTCGACGACGATGCACGCGCCGCGGTCGAACGCTATCTTGCGCTGCATCCGGAGCGCACGGAACAGGTGAAGCAATGGCAGCAGGACGCGCAGCGGCTGCGGGCCGCGCTGGAGAGCGTGCGGATGCCGGCGGACAATCCCGCGCTCGATCCGGCGGCGATTCGCGGCCGGCGGGCGGAGCGCACACGGATGCGGTTCGCGATGGCGGCGTCGTTCGTGTTCTGCGTCGGGCTCGGGACGTTCGGCGGGTGGCAAGCGCGCGGCTGGAACGCGCCGCCGCCCATCGCGCCGATGAGCGATGCGGTCAAGGCCTACCGGATGATGGTGGTCGATCAGACGGCGAAAGTCGATTACCGGCCGACCGGTGCGGGTGATTTGCAGGGGTGGCTCACCAAGCGCGTCGGTGCGTCGGCGAAGCTGCCGGATTTGAGCGCGGCGGGGTTCACGCCGGTCGGCGGACGGTTGTTCACGACGGACAGCGGGGCCACGGCCGCGATGGTGCTTTATCAGGATGATGCGGGGCAAACGCTGAGCTTCTATCTCCGGCCGGCGGAATCGGAACATCGGCTGCTGCCGGCCGGGCAACGCGTGGATGGTGCGCTGCTGGCGCGGTATGGATCGGTGAACGGCCTCAACTACGCGGTGGTCGGGCCGGCCGGGAGCGTCGGGGAGAAAGCGGTCCTGCAGGCGCTCGATCAGCAGACTTGAAGTGAGACGATGCGCGCCCGGACGGCGGTCGGTGGTGGCCGCCCGCGCCTTTTCCGGCGCGGCTCGGCCCGCTTGAACGAGCGCACGCTCACCGCTCGAATGCACAGCGTTTCGACTGGCTTTCGCCGGCTGCTATTCACATCGAGATCGCCCCGGCGCCCTCACCTTTGGAATCACAGGGTTTCGAGTCGTCGTGGAGCGGGATATCCACATCGGTCATGATGATCCGCGTGCAGGGATCGGGTGAATTCTTCGTCGTCGATCGGCACAGCGTTTCGGGTGGTCCGAGATTTCGATATCCACAACCCCAGTGATCAACGAACGTGAATGTCGAGTTCGAACGCGCTCGTCAGTCGAGTCCATCGAGTCGCGAGTGGTTTCTGGATGTGATGATGTCCATGTGAGACTCGCTTTCCGCGCGGCGCGCGCGAATTATGCAACTCCGTCGATCAATTCGAACAGCACCAAGCCGGGCATGGCTGACCCGGTAGTCGACCCAGTCAGACCCGAGGGACTCACCCGTCCATGGCACAGGGTTTTGACTCTGGCGGTGCCGGTTTGTCCACATTCCCTCATCACTTGAGTTGTCGAAATTCTTCTGCTCGAGCATTGCAGGACTTCGGCTGTTTGGCCCGAGAGAATTCTGAACATCGATCGCTTACGATCATCTGACCAAGCGCCGCAAACAGGTGCTACACCAGCGATCCAGATCGTCGCGCGGATTGTCACACGGACAGCTGCGAGGGTCGCGATTTTTTGTTCAATTGATCATAAATGGCCGGCTTCAAAATAAGCGTATTGAATACCGATGTCAAAAGATAATTTGAAAACACCGACAAAACTCCTATTGCTCCGACAAAGACAAACGACATTTCACCCGGGATGAGACCCAACTTGATGAATACGATGGAGAGTGCAATCGGGGGAATGAAAAACGACACCACAAAGCAGTACCCGGAGTATTTTCTGATTCGAGGAATGGACGATTGCCTCGCGGATTCCACCAAGGCTGCGATTTCGCTCTTCGACAAACCACTGACTTCCGGTATGAGCCGCTTGAGCACAAATAAGCTGTGAATTTTCATGGCATAAAAATGCAGATTCAGATTCCGCTAGCCGCCGTCACGGACGGATCAGTTCCAGGACGTCCTGCCGGCAAAGCTCCGTGACGAGCCGGCACAACTTGCGCGCGTCCAGATCAAAAAGCCGAACCTCTAAGCCTGCGAGCGTAATACCCGGGGTCGTCGCGATGCAGTGAATGAGCCGTTGGCTTTGCTCACAAAGATTCAGCTTTATGCCGTTGGCCAGAACGTAACCGCGCGTTGGCCCGTGATGAGATACATCCGTCGCCAACCTCAGGCCGACATCCTCGTCGATACAGCCCGCTTCCGAATCTCCGAACATCTCGATGGCCAATGGCGATTCGACACGCGTTGCGCCAACGAATGCATCCATGAAGCGACTGTAGTTTTCCCGATCACTCAAAAAGGCACTGACATGCCGGGCGATGTCGGCAATGATGCTCTCATCGTGCTCCCAGTCACGCAGCGACATTCTCACGGGCAGAAACTCGGGCATTTGGTTCAGCGCCCAACTCAAGTAGTCCACGGCATAAGCGGGAAAGGTGCCTATCGCCAAGTGAAAGCTGCCTTCGCCTAGCGGCAGAGGATTGTGCCACCAGCCGCGAGGAACATAGAGAACGTCGCCTGCCTCCAGAACGACGTCTAGATACGCGTCGGTCGGACACGGGTAAAGGTGCTCGTAGTCGCGACTCTGCTGTGAATACAGCGGTAGCTTGAACGTCGGCTCATACACGATCCATCGCTTGCGACCGATCAATTGAATTGCGAAGACATCGCGGGTATCCCAGTGGCAGCGGAACGAGTCCTTGGTGCCGAACGCGGCATATGCGCTGCTGACCACCCGCCTGCCGGTGTAATCCGCGATGCGTTTGGAGAACAGGTGGACCTTGGGTTCGTTGCTGATTTTGTTTGCGATCAGCGTCGCACCTCTACGCAGGTAGTCGTACACGACCGACTTGATCAGACGGTACCGCAAAGTGCCCACGTCCAGATAACTTTCTTCATCAGCAGTGGCTTCTGCTCCTGAAAATGATCGATGAAGTCAGCGGACGAAACACTGAATCGAATACTCATGGGATTGGCGGCAGAGCTTGACGCCGAAAGTGGCAGCTCAAGCTCCTTTCCGGTGAAGGTAAGGGATTAGTGGTAGTCGCACCCAGAATAGTCGGTGCCGGCCTGGTCATCGCGTCCAAACGAGCCGCCGCTCAGGACGAAACCAATGCCAGCCCCGGCTCCGACGATACCTCCTACCGCTCCCCCAGCCGGCCCACCAAAGGCAGCGCCAGCAATTGCGCCCGCCGCTGCCGAGGCCGCAACACCACCCAAGGTCATGGCGATATCGCCGGATACCGTGGCCCCGGCCACAATCTCCAATTCAGTAATACTGAGTTCTTTCATCGGATTGGTTCCTCTTGGTTTTTGGGTAACGCGCCATTCACAATATCCAAATCGGTCGGATATCTCACCGGTCTTCTACTGCCAGCCTCTCAGAAATATGCGTCGTGGCGCGGCTGAAGCATCGGTGGACAACGCGTGCCTCTCCAGATTCGAACTGCTCGGAGCGCCACGATCCAGGTTCTGCGTAACGCCTCGTTGCCGTGCTCATGGTGGGATGCACAGTGTTTCGAACTGTTTCGCGACCAATTGTCCACAACCGAATGCCGGCTTTCTTTTTGATCGGTTCCAGCATGCGATGTGACCCAATCTCCCGTCTCGGGAATTCGGTACCTGCAGTCGCTTGAATCCCGTGAACTCATGGAATGTCACCGGTTTCCGGGAAGGTGACGCACTCGCTCGGCATCCCGAGGGAACTCGCATTCGCAACGCGGCCGACGGCGAGTCAGAAGCTTTGTCAGGAACGTTACGCCGATGACGGCGTCCTTCGGACTTGAACCTGCCTGGCCTTTTTCGCCCGTGATGCATGTCGAAATTGCGCCAGATCCATCCAGTGGCGGAAAGTCTTCATGGTGGCTCTCCAGGTCGCATCTCAATATTGAGCCGGACTGTGGACACACCCGTCTGCACTTCGCAGGCAGACGGCAAAACCGTCCCGCTTCTTCATCTCCTAGCCCCGCAGTGGACATCCCGCTCGAAGCACAGTCGCCGGACTGTGCTTATCCAGAGGTGTTAACAGAGTTGGTATACATACGTAGTGATAGTTAACAAGCGACCCGCCTCACAGTGGATAACCTCCGTAACGCACTGAATCATCAGCAGGAAGCCGAATGCATAACTCTGGGTGCGGCACGTGCAAAGTTCCGCGCAGCACAGAACAACTTTTCGTCGATTCACAGCCGCGCCGACCTATCCTCAATCGTTCCACTGTGAATCCAGAGGCTTGCCGGAGGGTTATCCAGAGGGGAATGTGGATAACACCGCAGCGCATCGACGCGTTTTGCTGTGATGCGAACGGATGAGGCCGACGCTGCCGGCATCGCCCGGCAACATCGACGTCAGCCCGCGCACGCCCCGTTTCAAAAAATTTTCACGAAGGGGCTTGTGCTCGCCGGAAACCCTCTCTATAATTCGCGGCTTCTTAGGCTCGTAGCTCAGTTGGTTAGAGCACCACCTTGACATGGTGGGGGTCGTTGGTTCGAATCCAATCGAGCCTACCAACGAACAAAATGAAGGGGTCCGGCAGCACGACTTGCCTACAGGCAACGCGGCTCGCCAAACATACGAACGCCACGCGGCAACATCGCGTGGCGTTTTTCTTTTCCGGTCCGAAACGACGCGTGAAGCCCCGACGCGTCGTGTCGTGCGAACCGCGGCATCGCATCCTCCGTTCGACATCCCGACTTGCCACACAATGGCCGATGCACGGCGCGTAGAATCGTGTGCGCATCGACGTGGCGGCTTCGCCCGTCGCCCGATTTCCACCGCATCAAAACAACGACGCGCGCTTCGCGCGGCTGAGAGCAAACGACATGTCCGAGGTCACGACCGCCGCATCGCGCGCAAGCCACGACGAAATCGCCGCTTACGTCGGCAAGAAGGCCGACTGGTACGAACGAAAGTGGGCGATCGCCGAATCGCGCAAAAGCCGGCAGTCGTGGAACTGGGCCGCGTGCTTCCTCGGCCCGGTCTGGATGGCGTATCGATGCATGTACTGGCAGGCGGCCGCCGTGCTCGCCGTCACGCTGGGCATCACGCTGATCGAGTTGCTGTACTTCCCGGGATACTTCGAATCGAGCACGCTCGACCCGGCCACGATTGCGATCGCGGTGTCGCTCGGCTGGTACGGGAACGGCCTCTACAAGCGGTACGTCGAACGCAGGATCGAAAAGCTGCGCCCGAACGCGACGTCCCGCGAATCGTTTCTCGCGCTGCTCGACGCGCAAGGCGGCACGAACTGGCTGGCGGCGGCCGGTTTCGCCGTCGCGACGCCGCTGCTCGGCGTACTGCTGTACATGATCGGCAACGCCGGCGGCATGACGTTCTGATCGCGGTCGCCGGCAACCGGCAACGCGGGGTGAACAGAAGAGGGCGGGCGGCGCCGTCGCCATGCATCCACATGGCACGCGACGCATGCTCGCGCCACCCTCAATGCAGATGCTTCAATTTGTCAGGATTGCGCACGACATAGATCGCGACGATCTTCCCGTCGTCGATCTCGAGCGCGGTCGTCTGCAGCTCGCCGTCGGCTTCCAGCGTGACGAAACCCGGCAATCCGTTGATGTACCCGGCCCGCACGAGCTTCGACGCATGCGTCGCGAACAGCTCGGCGAGGTACGCGTGCACCCGCATCACGCGTTCGAAGCCGAACACCGGCTTGCCGGCCGCGGTACGCTTGCCGCCGCCGTCCGAATGCAGGCTCACGTCCTCGGCGAGCATCGCGCCGAGCGCGCGCATGTCGCCGCTGCGTGACGCCGCGAAGAACGCTTCGGCCAGCTCGATCCCGCGCTGCTTCTCGACATGAAAACGCGGCCGCGCGTCGCGCACGTGCGTGCGTGCCCGCGCGGCGAGTTGCCGGCACGCGGCCGGGTCGCGCTGGATCGTCGCGGCGACTTCGTCGAATTCGAGGCCGAACACGTCGTGCAGCAGGAACGCCGCGCGTTCGAGCGGCGAGAGCCGTTCGAGCGCGAGCAGCAGCGGCAGCGTGACGTCGTCCTGTTGATCTTCCTCGACGACCGGCTCGGGCAGCCACGGGCCGATATAGGTTTCGCGCTGGCGCCGCGCAGACTTCAACTGGTCGAGGCACATGCGCATCACCATGCGGCGCAGGAACGCCTCGGGCACGCGCACCTCGGTGCGATCGACGTCCATCCAGCGGATGAACGCGTCCTGCACCATGTCCTCGGCATCCGCGACGGAACCGAGCATCCGGTACGCGACGCGCAGCAGCGTGCGGCGCAGCGGATCGAAGCTCGCCGCCGCGTCGGCCCGTTCGTCGGCGCCGACGTTGGCCGGGTCGAGGTTCGACATCAGGCCACCATCTTCGCGGCGGCGGCCTTCGCGTCGGCCGGGTCGACCCACAGCCCGAAGCCGACGGCGAGCCGGTTCCAGCCGTTGATCACGTTGATCATCACCGTGAGTTTCACCTGTTCCTCCTCGCTGAAATGGTCGTTCAGCGCCGCATAGGCCGCTTCGTGCGCAGCGTGTCCCTCCGACAGCCGCGTGAGCGCGTCGGTCCAGCCGAGCGCCGCGCGCTCGCGGTCGGTGTAGCAGGGCGCTTCGCGCCACGCGGACAGCAGGTAGATGCGCTGCTCGCTCTCGCCTTGCTCGCGCGCCTCGGCGGTGTGCATGTTAATGCAGTTCGCGCACGCGTTGATCTGCGACGCGCGGATCTTGACCAGCTCGATCAGCGTCGGCTCGAGGCTTCCGGCGGCGGCGACCGACACGGTCATCCAGTGCTTCATCAGCGCGGGGGCGGCGGCAAACGGATTGAGTTTTGCAGTCATGGTGGCTTCTCCTTTCGTGTGGGTTCCGCCGATATGACGAGCGAGCCCCCCGCGGGTGTGACATCGATGCAAAAAAATTTTCGGAACCGTCGACGCGGGCAGCGGCAAGCGAAGGGCGAGGCCGTCGAGCAGGGCGCTGCGGGACGCGATGTCGACGGACGAAGGGGGCGCATCGCGCCGTTCCGCCGACGAACGCGCGCCATCGACCTTTCATGCACGCCGTGCGGTTGTCACCGGACGTCAGCAGTGTGCAGTTGCGGGCACGTGTATTGCGTCCGTCGGCCGAACCCGGCCGCGACGGCCGCCGACGGTTCGTGCCGCGTGCGACGCCCCCCAATCGAGAATGCTTTCATTTTTCTTTCCGCTTCGTTTCATCGGAAATCCGATTCGCGACGTTCACATTTCTGGACCATACTGTTCTGCACGGGCAGACGAAGTGACGCCGCATCCGCGGCCCGGCGCGCGCGCCGGCTGCCCGACGACGCAGCAGCAGATTGCACGTCAGCCGCGCGCACCCCAGCGCAAGGCTTTCCCTTTTCCGGCAACGCAACGCAGCGAATCGCGACGTGGACGGTAAACCGATGAGCCTCCTTGCATCACAGCTTCAGCGCCGTTACCAGGACGTGCGCGCCCATAGCGTCGCGTTGACCGCGACGCTGTCCGCCGAAGACCAGGCCGTGCAGTCGATGCCCGACGCGAGCCCGACGAAATGGCACCTCGCGCATACGACCTGGTTCTTCGAAACCGTCGTGCTGATGCGCCGCGTGCCCGGCTACACGCCGTTCGACGACGCATTCCAGTTTCTCTTCAATTCCTATTACGAAGCGCTCGGCCCGCGCCATCCGCGACCGCAGCGCGGCCTGCTCACGCGTCCGTCGCTGGACGACGTGCATGCGTACCGGCAATACGTCGACGACGCGATGCTGCACGCGCTGGCCGAGGCCGACGCGGCGCGGCTCGAGGCGATCGCGCCCGAGCTGGTGCTCGGCCTGCATCACGAGCAGCAGCATCAGGAACTGATCGTCACCGACATGCTGCATGCGTTCTCGTGCAACCCGTTGCGGCCGGCGTTCCGGCCACGCACCGGCGCCGATGCGCCAGGCGCGCTCGCGGCGGGCGACGCCGGCCCGTTGCGCTGGCTGCGTCAGCCGGGCGGGCTCGTCGAGATCGGCCACGACGGCGATGGGTTCTCGTTCGACAACGAACGGCCGCGTCATACGGCGCTCGTGCGGCCGTACGAGATCGCGAATCGCCTCGTGACGAACGCGGAATTCGCGGCGTTCGTCGCGGACGGCGGCTATACGCGCCCCGAATTCTGGCTGTCCGACGGCTGGGCCACGGTGCAGCGGGAAGGGTGGCAAGGGCCCGCGTACTGGATGCCGGACGACGACGACGCGGCCGCCACGCGCGTGCGGCGCACCTTCGGCCTGCACGGCGTCGAGCCGCTCGCGCCCGACGCGCCGGTGTGTCACGTGAGCTTCTACGAGGCGGCCGCGTATGCGGAATGGGCCGGCGCGCGACTGCCGACCGAATTCGAATGGGAAACCGCGTTCGCGGCCGACGGCATCCGGCAGATGCTCGGGCAGGTGTGGCAGTGGACGCGTTCGTCCTACGAGCCGTATCCGGGCTTTCGGCCGCTCGCGGGTGTGGCGGCCGAATACAACGGCAAGTTCATGGTCGGCCAGCAGGTTCTGCGCGGCAGCAGCATCGCGACGCCGCCCGGGCACGAACGGCCGACGTACCGCAATTTCTTTCCGCCGGCGGCACGCTGGCAATTCACGGGAGTGCGACTTGCGCGAGACGTCTGACCTGACGGCCACGAGCGGTGGCCTGCAACCCGCCCGCGATGCGCGGCCGAGCGCGTTCGAGCGCGACCTGATCGACGGACTGTCGCGCACGCCGCGCAGCATTTCGCCGAAATACTTCTACGATGCGGCCGGCTCCGCGCTGTTCGACCGCATCTGCGAACTGCCGGAGTATTACCCGACGCGCACCGAGCTCGGCATCCTGCGCGAGCGCGCGGCCGAGATCGCGCAGCGTGTCGGCCCGCATGCGGACATCGTCGAATTCGGCGCGGGCTCGCTCGAGAAGATCCGCATCCTGCTCGACGCGTTCGCGAACAACTACGCGAACGCGCCGGCGCGCTACGTGCCGATCGACATCTCGGCCGACCATCTGCACGGCGCGGCCACACGCCTGCGCGCCGCGTATCCGTGGCTCGACGTTGCGCCGCTCGCGGCCGACTACACGAAGGCCGAGCAACTGGCCGAGCTGACCGAAACGCCGCGGCGGCGCATCGGCTTCTTTCCCGGGTCGACGATCGGCAACTTCTCGCCGGAAGAGGCCGACACGTTCCTGCGCGACGCGGCGCGGCTGCTGCGCGGCGGCGGCCTGCTGGTCGGCGCGGATCTCGTGAAGGACGAGCGCACGCTGCACGACGCGTACAACGACGCGCAGGGCGTGACCGCGCAGTTCAACCTGAACCTGCTGGTGCGCGCGAACGCCGAACTCGGTGCGGATTTCGACGTCGATGCGTTCTCGCACTGCGCGTTCTACGACCGCGATCGGCAACGCATCGAGATGCATCTCGTCAGCGACGTCGCGCAGACCGTACACGTGCGCGGCCATGCGTTCAGCTTCGAAGCCGGCGAGCGCATCCACACGGAGAACTCGCACAAGTTCACGATCGACGGCTTCCAGGCGATCGCGCGCCGCGCCGGGTTCGAACCCGATACCGTGTGGACCGATGCGGACAACCTGTTCAGCGTGCACTGGTTGCGCAGCGTCGACGATATCCGCGCGTAACCGCGCGCCGCCGCGAACCGCTCGCGCCGCAGGATGAGGGCGGTTCGCTCCCCGTGCGCCGGCGGGTTCGGTCCGATCGCCGGTTTCGTGCCGAAAAAACCCTTTTTTACCGACCCGATGCATCGCCGCAACGGTGTCCGGCATGCCGCCTCTCCCGTGCTCCATCAGGCTTTGCGGACACCTGTAAACGTCCGTTACCTGTCTCGCATACCCGTTTCACCTGTGTCGGCGTCCGGTGCCTAGACTCCGAACCGTAGTCACACGACGCACGACACGTGCAGGGAGTCGCGAAATGAGCAAGAAACTTATTCTCGGTGCAGTTCTCGGTGTAGCGGCGCTGGCAGCCTCGGGTGTCGCATCGGCCCACGTCGACCTGTCGGTCGGCATCGGCGTGCCGGGCGTCTACGCTGCGCCGGCGCCCGTCTACGTGGCGCCGCCTCCGCCGGTGATGTACGCGCCGGTCGGCTATCGCGACGACGGTTGGCGCGGCGACGGCTGGCGTCAGCGCGAATGGCGCGAACACGAGTGGCGCCGCCATGAATGGCGCGAGCACGAGTGGCGCGAGCGCGGCGGCTGGCGTGGCGGCCGCTGGGACTAAGCGGCTCGACCGATCATTCGAGAGGAGAGTGAAAACATGATGCCCGTTCGATACATCGGACTGCGTGCCGCCGCCGCTGTCGTTGCGCTCGCAACGATCGGCAGCGCGCACGCGGCGGGCTGCATGAAGGGTGCGGTGGTCGGCGGTGTGGCCGGACACTATGCAGGGCACCACGCCGTGGTCGGCGCCGTGGGCGGCTGTATCGTCGGCCATCACATGGCGAAGAAGCACGCGCAAGAGCAAGCCGCGCAGCACAAGGCCGCCGCGCAGCGCATGCAGCCGGCGCAGTAGGCGCGTCGTCGCTTGGGCGACGTCGCGGCATCGCCCCGGCGCTTCGCCCCCGCGTTCATGCACGCCCCCAATTGATCCGACGAATGCGTGCCGCACGCGTCGTTACGATCATTTACAACGTCGTGCTGCACGAATTCTGCGCGTTCATAAAATGCAGTCACGCAAACGCGCTCAAGGGAGCACAAAATGAAACAGCAACGATATCTGTCCGTCCTGGCGGCCGCGCTGTTCGCGCTCGGCTCGGTGTCTGCCCATGCGGCGGCCGGCGGCAATGGCGGGGGCAACGGCGGCGGTCATGGCGCTGGCGGCTCGGGCGGCAACGCAGGCGGCATGTCGGGCGGCCACATGAGCGGCCAGGCGCTGAGCAACTCGAACGGCATGCACGCCGGCGATCGCGACAAGGGCCTGTCGCGCGCGGCGGACCGTTCCGACACGATCGCCGATCGCGCCGGCACGCAGCCGGGCCGCGGTCACTCGCACGCACATGGCCATACCGCGCATGCGTCGACGTCCACGCATCATTCGCATCGCAACGCATTCGGCCGCACGCTGTAAGCGCAGCCTGCGAATGCACGGGAAGGGCGCTTCGGCGCCCTTTTTCATAGCGGAAACGCAACGTGTCCGGCGAACGAAAACATCGTGCCGACCCGATTTGCAACCAGCCGTAACGGCGTCGCCCGCACGCGAGCATGCGGATTGCTTTCACGCGGATGACGCAGCGGGCGATGCGCGGATACCCGGCGCGATCGACGACGGCCGGGCCACGCCGATAAAAAAGGCGGCTCGTCGCCGCCCTGCGTGTCACCGCACCGCGCCCGCCGGCGCCGCCGCGGGTTCGAACAGCGCATCCGGCTGCCCGACGCGCACGAAGCGCGCCGCGCCGTCGCCATCGGTCAGCGCACGGAAATGCGCTTCGCCGCACGCGAGCTTCGCGCGCTCGTGCTCGCTCGGCACGTGGCCGTCGGCATTCGGCGTATCGACGACGAAGTACAGCCGCTCGCCGCCGTGCTGTTCCGCGAGCACGGCCCAGTCCGGATGGTAGCTGCCGAGCGGCGTCTGCACGCGGAACCACGCCGGCAGCTTCGCGTACAGCTTCACGCCGTCGTGCGCTTCGAGCGCATCGGCGAACGCGCGCTCGGCATCCGTCTCGCACACGACCGCTTCGTGGATCGACTTGCGCGCGTCCGGCCGCAGATTGCGCAGGTAGCCGGTCAGTGCTTCGCTCTCGAACGATTCGAGCGCATGCACGTGGCGCTCGCCGAGCTTGCGGTACGCGATGCCCGCGACGAGCGCGAGCCGCTTGCAGCGGTTGATCGCGTCGGCCGCCACCGCAATGAACTGCTGCGGATTCACGCGGAAATCGTCGAGCCGGCCGCTGTCGGCGAGGATCGTCGCGAGCGAACGGCGCGTGAGCTGCGTCCGGTCCTGTAACTCGGTGAGCAGGTCGGGCAGCGGCAACTCGCCTTCGTCGAGCAGCACCGTGCCGGCGCCGGCCACCTCGATCGCCTCGATTCCGGCCTTGCCGATGTCGATCTCGGCCTTGCGCCACTGCAGCCGCGCCCGCGCGATGTCCGGCGCGGCGCGCAACGCGGCCGTGCAGTCGCGCACCAGCTTCGCGTTGTCGAACTCGACGCGGTACACAGTGCGATGACGGATGCGATCCCACAGCGCACGGAAATCCTCGCCGAACACGACGGCCTTGCCCGACGCATCGCGCCGCAACGCGATCGCGCGGCGCTCGTCGGCGTTGCGCACCGCGAAGCGGCCCGACAGCTTGCGCAGCGTCGCGACGATCGGCGCACGCAGCCGCTCGAACGCGTCCGGCAGCACGAGCGCGCTCTGGCGCAGCGCATCCTTCAGCCGGTCGAGCACCTTGCCCTGCGCGTCGACGTAGCCCTGTTCGTGCAGATGGTTCCACAGCACGCGCGACAGCTCGACGCCGAGCGCGTGCGCGGGGCCGCCGTCTTCCTGCACCGGCAGCGCCGCGAACTGGTGCTCCTCGACGATCCCGAAACGAATGCCGGTATCGGCCTCGATTTCCTTTTGCAGATTCTCCGCGAACGACTCGTACCGCTCGGTCGCGATCACGGTCAGCGTGTTCACGCCCGGGTCGCGCACGCGCTCGCCGTCCTGGTCGACGGCGAGGCGCAGCCCGCGGCCAAGCGTCTGGCGGCGCTCGCGCTCGGTCTGGATGTCGCGCAGCGTGCAGATCTGGAACACGTTCGGGTTGTCCCAGCCTTCCTTGAGCGCCGAGTGCGAGAAGATGAACTTCAGCGGCGTGTCGAACGACAGCAGCGCTTCCTTCTCGCGCATGATCAGGCCGTACGCACGCTCCGCGTTCTCGCGCGCGGCGGCGCTGCTTTCGCTCGTGTCGGTCCAGCCGCCCTTGCGGTCGATCGAGAAGTAGCCGTTGTGCGCACGCTCCACTTCAAGCGCGATGTCGACGCCGTCGAACAGCGCACGGTAGGCCGGCACGCGCGCCGCGCGCGCATATTCCTCTTCGAAGATCAGCGCGTAGTCGCCCTTCACGGGCATCCCGTTCTCGTCGTAGCGGCGATAGCGCTCGACCGAATCGACGAAGAACAGCGACAGCACCTTCACGCCGCGCTCGGCGAGGCGCAGTTCCTTGTCGAGATGCTCGCGGATCGTGCGGCGGATCATCTCGCGCTGCACGGCGAGCGTGTCGATGTCGCCGAACGCCTCGCCGAGCGACAGGAACGCCTCGCCTTCCGGATGGCGCAGTTCGACGTACTCGGCGCCCTTGACCGCATGCACTTCGCCGATCCGCAGCCCCGCGTACAGCGCGCGCCTGGTCAGGCGCTCGAGATCGTCGCCGTCGGTGGCCGACACGATCTGGCGTTTCACGCCCGCGGCCGTCGCGACGTCGAGTTCGATGCGCGCGCTGATCGCGCCGCGCCGGTTCGACACGCCGACGAGCCGCACGTACGGCTTGTTGTGCGCATCCTCGACGATCGCCGACGCGATTTCGATCTGCTTGACGAGCTTGCGCTCGTACGCGTCGACCGCGTCGAGCCGGTACACCATGTGGTGGCGATCGACGTGCGTGGCCGAATAGCGCAGCGTGCACAGCGGATTCATCGCGGCGAGCGCCTCGCGGCCGCGCCCCTCGAGGCCGCCGTCGACGCTTTGCGGCTCGTCGACGATCACGATCGGCCGCGTCGCGCGGATCAGGTCGATCGGCTTCTCGCCGCCGGTCTTCTCGCTGTCCTTGTAGAGGTTGTTGATCTCTTTCTTGTTGATCGCGGCGACCGTCATCACCATGATCTGGATCGCCGCGCTCGCCGCGAAGTGGCGCACCTGGCCGAGCTTCGCGGAGTCGTACAGGAAGTAGTCGTACGGCACGCCCGCGTACAGCGCGCGGAAGTGATCCTCGGTGATCGCGAGCGTCTTGTGCACGCCTTCCTTGATCGCGATCGACGGCACGACGATCACGAATTTCGTGAAGCCGTAGCGGCGGTTCAGCTCGAAGATCGTGCGCAGGTACACGTAGGTCTTGCCGGTACCCGTCTCCATCTCGACGGTGAAGTCGCGCGAGCCGGGCAGGCCGGACGGCGGCAGCCCGCCGCGCAACTGCACGTCGGCGAGATTGCGCGCGAGCGCGTCATCGGTCAGCGACAGCCGGTTGCCGACGCCTTGCTCCGATACCGCGAAGCCGAGCGAGCCTTGAGCCGCGGCCGTCGTGCCGGGCGCGGCGTTCGCGAGCACGCTGAAGTCGCCGCGATACGACTCCTGCCCGCGAAACAGGTCGCAGACGGCGTCGATCGCCTCGCGCTGGTAGTCGAGATCCGCTTCGAAATGCAGCCGCATCACAGGCTCCGCACGCGCTTCACGCCGTGCTGTTCGAGCAGCGCGGCGAGATTGAGCTTCGCGACGTCGTCGACGAAGCCGCTGTCGCGGAACAGGCACGTGACGTCGCGCGACGCGCCGGTCGCATCGAGCAGGTCGACGATGCCGTCGGCGAGCGGGCCCGCGTCGTCGCGCGAGATGCGCGCGTCGAAGCACGCGACGATCGCGCGGCCGATCAGGTGCACGGTCTTGCCGGCTACCTGGTGATGCTCGACCGGCGTGCACAGGTCGAGGCCGAGCTTCAGCGTCAGCTCGGCGAGCAGGTCGTCCTCGGTGCGGCCGGTCTTCACGTGTTCGACGGACGCGAACAGCGCGTGATCGAAATCGTCGCGGCGCGGGTCCCACTCGATCACGTTGGTCGTGTCGAGCCGGTACACGCGAAAGCCGAGGTCGCCATAGCTTTCCGGATAGTCGCGCGCGACCTGCTGCGCGGCGCGGCGCAGGCGTTCCTTCGTGATTTCCGCGAGCGTGAGCGGCTTCTTCAGCTTCGCGCAGAAATCGGCGGCCGCGGCTTGCGTCTTGTCGCGGCGGTCGAGCGCCTCGGGCAGCTGCACGAGAATGTAGCGGCGCGCGCCGCCGTCGGTCGCATTCACCTGCATCACCGCGTGGCCGGTCGAGCCGGAGCCGGCGAAACAGTCGAGCACGATGTCGTCGCCGCGCGTGCACCAGCCGATCACGGCCGCCGCGAAGTCGACCGGCTTCGGCAGGTCGAACGGAATGCCGAGCGTCTTCAACAGCGCGTCGTCGGAGCCGGCGAACGGCAGCACCGACGGCACGTTCTCGTACATGTTCTCGTCGAGGTAGTAGATCCGCTGCGGCTGCGTGGTTTCATCCGGGCCGAATTCGATCTGGCCGCGCTCGAGCAACGCCTGCATCGTCGCGGGCGGGTTGCGCCAGCCGCGCGCCGGCATCGCGCACGGCTTGCCGGTGACCGGATGGATCAGCGGCGTGAAATATTCTTCCGGCGCCTTCTTCTTGTTCGGCCAGGCCATCGACACGAGGCGGTACACGCGGCCTTCCGCCGACAGCCGGTCGTACATCACTTCGCCGCCGGACAGATTGGTCTGCGCCTTCAGCCACGCGCGGTACGCCTTCTGCGCGTCCTTCGGGTTGCCGCTTCGGTATACCGCGTCGTGCGCGGCGTCGAGCATGCGCTGCGCGTTGCGCTTCGGGCGCTTGAGCGGCGCCCGTTCGAGCAGCGTCTCGGCGTTGCGCGCGAACAGCACCAGCGATTCGTGCTGGTACGCGACGCCGCGCGCGTCGCCCTTCGGGTTGCGCTTGTCCCACACGGCCACGCCGAGCTCGTTTTCCTCGCCGAAGATCTCGCGCAGCATCAGCACCAGCGCATGCACTTCGTGCTCGTCGATGTGCACGGCGATCAGCCCTTCGTCGGACAGCAGCGCATGCGCGAGCTTCAGGCGCGGATACATCATGTTCAGCCAGTCGGTGTGGAACCGGCCGTTCGCCTCGGTATTGGTGCTGCGCTTCACGCCGCCGTCGGTCTGGCCGGTCATCGCCAGGTAGTGGCGGATGCTGTCGCTGAAGTCGTCCGGATAGACGAAATCGCTGCCGGTGTTGTACGGCGGGTCGATGTAGACGAGCTTCACCTTGCCCGCGTAGCTCTTGTGCAGCAGCTTCATCACGTCGAGGTTGTCGCCCTCGATCACGAGATGGCGCGTGTCGTCCCATGCGACGCTGTCGTCGGGGCAGGGGCGCAGCGTGCCCGTCGACGGCGTCAGCGCGGCCTGGCGCGCGCTGCGCTTGCCGTGCCAGTGGAAGCCGTAGCGCTCGTCGGCGGCGCCGACCGTGCGTTCGCCGATCAGCGCCTTCAGCACGTCGACGTCGACCGACGCGCCGTCCGGGCCTTCGGTCACGAGTTCGGGGAACAGCGCCTTCAGGCGCGCGACGTTGTCGGCGGTGAAATCCGTCGACATCGCCTGCGGGCTGGCCGCATCGAGTTTCTGCATCGTCTTTTCCATCGGAGCCCGGCCGCGCGCGCCAGGACGTCGGGCGCGCTCACGGCACCGGCGGCAATGGCCGCCCGGGCAAACCCGAAACGCTAGCGAGTCGGTCGGCGCAGGTCAAGCGCCGATATGGGGCGAAATCGCGCGTCCGCGCCGCACGGGATGCGCGGCGCCAAGGCTACCGGATTATCGCATTGCGCGACCCAATTGGCCGTATTCGACGCTGCGGCGACTACGACGAGTTGAAACGGTTTGAAAAGCTCTTTGCATTTCCGGGATAGTCAGCCATTCCCGAGGCTGCATTTGACAGGACGTCGCGAGAACATCCGAATATCAACGGCAGCGAATGGAGAAATGGTCGATTCATTGCAGATTCATTGCCTATGATCCAACGTCACGTTCGATTTCGGCTTTCTGTCCCCTTTAGAAAATAATCGATCGATTATTGCTTGACCAGCGTCATCGGTACCGCCCTGAACGGTAACAGCCGAACCCCATTCACATTGATGCGGATGTCCGTGTTGACTTGTCCGGTCAAAATATTTTCCGAGAAGTTCCTTATGGCCATTACCGTCGCCATTGCAGACGATCATCCGGTTGTCGTAAGCGTACTCATGCAGTTGTTCCAGCGCGACCCGTCCTTTCACGTCGAGCATTGTTGCAATGAAGGTTCGCTGTTGATCGAATCATTGGCCCGCGCGTCGACCGACATCGTCGTCGTCGATTATTCGATGACCCGCGGCAACCGGCCGGTCGACGGGCTCGCGCTATTGCGCAAGCTTCGAGACGTGGCACCGAAAGCCGGGCGCGTGCTGTTTACCGCGCAGAAGAATCCGACCGTGTTCGCGGCCGCCGTCCGCCTCGGCGTGGCGGCCATCGTCAGCAAGGAGGATGAAGTCGGGGAGATCCTGCGCGCATGCCGATACATCAGCGATGGCAGCTCGCACTATCTGTCGCCGACCGTCCGGACGATCGTCGATCAGGCCGGCACGGTATTGCACGAGGCCCCGCCGCCGCTCACGCAAAAGGAGCTCGATGTCGTGCGGTTGTTCGTTTCCGGGCACTCGCTTGCCGACATCGCGAAACAGCTCGGCCGCTCGGTCAGCACCGTATCGACACAAAAATACACGGCCATGCGCAAGCTGCGCGCCGACACCAACATTCACCTGATCCGATACGCGTACGAAAACGGATTGCTCTGAGCGGCGCGGGACACGCGCCGCGGTGTTACCGGTAGATGATCGTGAAAGTCGCCGCACCATTCGCGGTGCCGGCCCGGGTCGTCTGCCGGGTCTGGTAATAGCGGGCCGAGAGCGGCACCAGCAGCGTCGACGACAGCGATCCCGCGACCTTCCACGGTGTGCCGAACGGAACGGGCTGACCGTCGCTCCTGAGCACCTGAATGCCTACGCCCGTGGCTCTGCTCGACGACGACAGCGCGAGCACGCCGTTCGATGCATCGACCGTGTTGCCGTCGAGCATCAAGTTGACGATGAAGTTGCCCGCGACGCCGGCGTCGCAGCGCAGGCCGATCGAGAACCCCTTGGCCGGCGATGTCGACCCGACGCCGGACCCGAGCCCCGACGACTTGCCGAGCGACTGGGTACCCAGATCGACGGCGACGGACGGCGTCGTGGTCGAGCAGGTCGTCGCCTGAAACGAAATATTGTTGAAGCCGAGCGTCAGGTAGCGGGCCGAATCCGAATATGCGTTGTCCGGGCCGCCGATCAATACCGTGAGGACCGACAGGACGGGAAAGTCCGTCGGGACGGCTGGCGTCGGTCCGACCTTGACCAGCTCGACGTCGACGGTCGCCGTGACGACCGTCTCCCCGAACGCCTTGATCGTCGTGCCCATCGGAAACGACGCGGCGCCGTGCCCGCGGTTGCCCTGGTAAGTGACGTACAGCGCGAGCCCGTTGGCCGTCAGCTTGGGATCGTCGGCCCATCGATACAGCGTCGCCGGCACGCCGCTGGTTCCCGGGACCGGCAGGGTCTTCGTGCACGTCGCGGAGATCGTGATGCCCTTTTTGCTCCACAGGACCGTGTTGATTGGCGCGTCCGCGGAAATTTTCAGCGATTCCGGCAACCGGCCGAGGTCGGCCGGTGACGAAGGCTGGCATTTCGCCAGCGCCGCATGCGCGGCGCCGATGCCGGCCATCCACAGCAGCGCGCCGAATACGGCACTCAGCCAGTTTGCGCGCCGACGCGCATTCCGTTTCCTTTCCTTGTGGTCCATCACGATTCTCCTGCGAGGCCTCGTCGAGCGGCCGATTCGCCGCCCGCTGCGGCCGGTTTCGCTTGCAGCTGGCACGGCGCGTCGATGCGCTCGATTCCGACGCGTGCGGCGTGCCGATCGGGCGGCGGCAATGCAACCTTGATCGAGCATTGCCACGCGTCGGCGTGCCCCCATTTCACGGTCAGCACGTCGTCCGGTTTCCGCAGCCGCGCATAAATCCGGCCGCCCTGCGACACGATCCCGATCTGGTTTCCGGCGCCGTCGAATACCGGCGCCCCGAACGGCAACTCGGTGCCGTCGGATACCTTCGAGCCGATCAGCAACGCTCGCCCCTGCACCGTCGGATAGCGCAGCATCACGACGGCGCCGTTGCGCGGCGCGACCTGCTGGCTCGTCGTTTCCAGCTCGACGTCGGCCGGCAGGCCGCGCGGATCGAGCTCGATCCGGTTGAGACGATAGGGATTCAGATAAGGCACGACCGCATAGCCGCGCGAATCGAGGCGAATGCCGCCGTAACCGGCCACCGCCGCGCCGCCTGCCGCCGGTGCGGCGACGACAGCCATCGTGTCGGCCGTATACGGGGTCGCCGTCACGCCGCCCGGGTGAACCACGACGCCTCCGCTCAACCCGAACGACCCCGACGTATAGCCGTCGCCCTTCGCGAACGCGCCCTGGACCGTCGTGTAGGGCGTCCGGTATTGCCCCGACACGTTGCCCGAGTAGGTCGCGCCGGTTTCGCGCGCGGCGGAAACGGAATAGCTGCCCTCGTTGCGCGTGCCGAGGAAACCGGTCGCGCTGGCCATCGACGTGAAGCCGCTGACGCTGTCGCGCGCGAGATTGACGGTCAAGCGCGGCGCCATCGGCTTCGAACCCAGCGGCATCGACACGGTCAGCATGTACTGCGTATCGAGATCGCCGGTATAGGTGCGGGATCGGTTTGCCGAAACCGAGTAATCGAGCTGGCGATAGCGGTTGTTGTAGCCGATCTGGAACTGCGTGTCGCTGCCGCCGCGGGCCCAGTAGTTTTGCGTATAGCCGCTGATGTAGAGCTGGCCCCAGCGGTCGCCGAGCGGCTGCGCCGCCGTGATCGAGATGCGATTGCGCGCACGCCATGCCGGCAGTGCGTCTGCGCCGGTCAGGTTGCGCTTGACGTTGTCGACGAAGGTGAGCGCGTTGGCGAAATCGAGGTACCCGGCCGAAGAGAAGCGATAGGCGGCGACCGACAGCGTGCTGTCCGTCGCCTCGATCGTCTTGCTGTACGTGACGCGCACGCTGGTTCCGCGCAGCCGCTGGCCGTCTTGCGACGTCATTGCGCCCGACACGTCGAGCGCCATCGCACCGAATGGCGTGTTGAGCGCGCCGCCCGCCAGCACGTTCTGATAGTTTTCGTTCGCGAGCACGCCGCCGTACAGCGTCAGCAGATTGGTGATGCCGCGGCTGTAGGTGGCCTGCACGAAGTGCGGCGTGTACGACAGATCGAGGTTGCGCACGGTGCCCGCGACCACGCTGAACCGACTCTGGCCGGGCCGCAACGATTGCGCGACCGATGCGTAGGGCACCTTGAACGCGCGGGCGCTGCCGTCCGCTTCGGTGACGGTCACGTCGAGATCGCCGCCGTAGCCGGTCGGAAACAGGTCGTCGATCACGAACGGTCCGGGCGGCACCGCCGTTTCGTAGATCACCGAGCCGTTCTGCCGGATCGTCACGCGCGCGTTGGTATTGGCGATGCCGCGCACGACCGGCGCATAGCCCCGCTGCGAATCCGGCCACATGCTGTCGTCGCTCGCGAGCTGCGCGCCGCGAAACGCGAACGTGTCGAACAGTTCGCCGGACGTGTTCGCGTCGCCGATCCGCACTCTCGCCTTGAGCGCCGTCAGATCGTGCTGCACGTAGGTGTTGACGCTGCCGTAGCGTTTCGTGCCGCGTTGCTGCCAGTTCAGCGCGCCGTCATGCCGCAGATACCAGCCGCCGACGTTGATGCCCGCATTCACGCCGACATACGCGCTGTTCGCGCTCATCCCACGTGCGACGTTTCGGTAAATGTTCGCGTTGTAGCCGACGAATCCCGCCGTCACACCGTTGTCCCACAGCGCCGGATCTACGTAGCCGCGCGCGGCGCGCCGCAACAGCGCCTGCGGAATCTGCACGTCGAGGCGGGCCTCCGCCGCATCGAACGATGCCGACGTGCCGGGCAGCAGCTGTTCCAGCGAGATGCATGCGCCGGGGGCGTCGAGCAGCGCGAGCCGTTCCGGCGGGATCTGGGCGAGGTTCGCGTTGAACTTGTCGAGCAGCGCGCGACTGATGCAGATCTGCACGGCGCCGCGGCTCGCCTCGCGCAACGTCACGTCGTCGCGGCCCAGCATCGCGCCGTTCAGATACACGTCCGAACGGTAGCGGCCGGGCCACACGGGCATTCCCTTTTCGTAACTCGACAGGTCGATGTCATCGCCGGCCGGCGAAGCGACGAGGTCCGGATTGAACTGCACCGGGTTGCCGCCGGGCTTGCCCGCCGCTTCGGCATCGCCGACACCCGGCATGCGGCCGGCCGCCGGCGCGGGTTCGCTCGCGGCGGCGGGGAGCGGCAGCGACGAACACGCAAGCAGCACCATCGCGTACGAACGGCGCAACGCTGGCATGAGTGGACGGACGCGTCGCGTCGTCGCGCAATCGGCGCGCTCCATGGCATTGACTCCAGAGACTCGAATGACGGGCCGCGGCGCGCGCAAAGGGCGGCGGCCGGGCACAGGGCGGATGTCGAGAGGGGGAGCGGGCGGCGCTACGGCGTATCGTCGATCGACGACTGCCATTCGACGCCAGCGCCGAAGTCGTTGATCGTCGAATAATCGAGCTTCGTCCGACCGGGCAGCGCCGGCAACGGGGCGTCCAGCGGGAAAACGTGCGATTGCCCGGGCGCCACCATCGCACCGTCGACGGTCCCGTACGTGCGGCCGCCGTGGGCGACGCGCGCCGACAACACGGTGACGTTGAACGGCGACGCATTCGTTGCGCGCAACGCATGCCCGTCGCCGCCCGGCGCGGGTACCACCGACCATTTCAACTGCTTCGCCGCGGCGACGGCGCCGTCCGCATCGAGGCCGACCGGCCGGAAAAACAGCTTGATACGCGTACGAAACGCAAGCTGTAGCGCCGTCGTCGTACTCGACTCGTCGACTTTCGGTGGAATGTCCAGCACATTGAGCCAGAACACCGATTCGCGATCCTGCGGGAGCGGATCGCCGGTATAGACGATCCGCAGGGTCTGGCCTTTGCCGGGATCGATCCGGGAAATCGGCGGCATCATCACGAACGGCACCGTGGCGGTGCCGGGGCGCGAGTGCACGTCCCCGTCGTCGAGCCAGGCCTGCACGAGCGAGGGCAGTGTTCCGTTGTTGTCGATCTTGACGGTAATTTCACGGTCGCCCGCGGGATAGATCACGCGCGTACCGGAAATGACGACGCTCGCCGCCGCTTGCTGCGTCATGCACGCGAGCATCGCGCAGAGGCACGGCATGAGCCGACGGGACAGAAGGGATAAGAATCGGGTCATCATGTGATGCGATGGGCCGCAAGCGCCGGCATACGGCGCTTCGTGACGATGCGCGGCCGGACGAGAAGCGCGCATGGCGCGACTGGTCGATACGAAGCGTCGGGCGGGCGGATACGATACGCCGCCCGCCCGACGGACTGACGCTTAGAGGTAGTCGATCGAATAGGTGACCGACGTGTTCACGCTACCGGCGGTTGCAGCGGCCGTCGCGTAGTACTGCGCACCGTAGACGAGCGTGGCGCTGTTGTTCGTGAGCGCCACCGAGCCGCCGTTGCGCTGGCTGATGTCGCCGGCCTTCAATGCCTTGCCGTCGATGTCGAGCAGCTGCACCGCGACGTTCGTTGCCGCATTGACGTTCGCGCGGTTGGCCAGCGTGCCGTCGTTGGTGTTCACGGTGGGGCCGGCTTCGAAGAATGCGCGAACCGATTTGCCGTCCGCGTTCGTGCAGTCGCTGAGCGCGATCGTGAAATTCGTCGCGCCGGTCGTCGCGCCCTTCGACGCCAGCGAACTCGCGCCCACGCTCGGCAATTGCACGGTGCCGTTCTGGTTCGCGCCGTTGACCTTGACCGTGCAGGTCGCGCCGGACAGCGAACCCGTGAAGGTCACGGTACCGTCGTACGCGTGCGCGGCGGTCGGCGCCAAGGCGATCGTGGCCACCGTTGCGGCAGCTACGCTAAGTTGCTTGATCATCGTTTGACTTCCTTTTGAATGACTGATTGAAAACTCGATTCGTGCTGCTGTGAACGAACCGACTCGATTTCACTCTGAATGGCTAAATTTCGCCATCGCAATTCGTCCATAAATCTCGATCACGGCCCTGCGCAATCCCGAAAATATAGGATGACGAATGACTGCATCGATGCGAGGTCCCGTTCCGATGGGACGCTTACCGCCCGCCGTTGCGGATCAGCGACCAGCCGGTGACCGCAACCGCAATGCCGACGGCGGCGACGAATTTCCCGATTGCCTCCACCGCGCCGATCTGTTGATTGTCGGCCGGAAACGGATTGACCCAGGGTTCGGAAGGCTTGCTCGGCCGCACCAGATTGTTGATCCAGTCCAGCACCGTGCTGGTCGACAGGCCGCCCGAGGCGGCCCTGCATTCCACGTCGTTCAAGATACGCATGATTTACCGTTCGATTGAAGGTGTACATGTTGGATGCCGCGCCGTCGTGCGTGACGCGGAGCTGCGGATGCCGACACGCGCTCGGAACGTCGAATCCCGAGCACGGCCGATCACTTCGGCGTCGGCGCCAGCCAGTCGAAGACGTTCTCCATCAGCGTATTGAAGACCTTGAGTGTCTGCGGAGCATCGTTGACCAGCCCGTAGACCGCGCCGCTGACGACGCCATACACGGCGCCGACGACCATGCCCGCCGCTCCGCTGATGAGGCCCACGCCGAGCAGCCCGCCCTGTGCGCCACCGACCACGGCGCCCTTGGCCGTGCCGCTGATGATGCCGGCCATCCCGCCCAGCACCGACGCACCGAGCCGGCTCATGACACCCCCGCCGCTCACTTCGTTGATTTCCATCATCGTCAATTCACGCATTGACGTTCTCCTTGCAGTTACGTGTTGCCGATCGTGATGGCCGGATCGGCGTCGGCCGGCCCGCCGCGCATCGCGCGACGAGGATTCCGTGGTCACCGCGCCGTCATACGGCCAGTGCGCCGCACTCCAGCGCCCGCGCGCGGCCCTGCACGAGCTCGACGATCCGGTCCGCGCTGCGAATGGTTTCCGGCCGATGCGCGATGATGATCCGCGTCACGTTCATCGCCCGCACCGCGTCGTTGATCAGGCGTTCGCGCTCGACGTCGAGATGGCTCGTCGCCTCGTCGAGCACCAGGATCGCCGGCTTCCGGTAGAACGCGCGTGCGAGCAGCACGCGCTGGCACTGGCCGCCCGACAGCGACGAGCCCATGTCGCCGACGAGACTCTGGTAACCCATCGGCATCGCGACGATGTCGTCGTGGATCTGCGCGAGCCGCGCGACTTCCTCGACGCGCGCGTGGTCCGGCTGCGGATCGAAGAAGCAGATGTTGTCGGCGATCGAACCGGCGAACAGGATGTCGTCCTGCATCACGCAGCCGATCAGGTCGCGATACGGCTGCAGGCCGAATTTGCGGATGTCGACGCCGCCGATGCACACGCTGCCCTGCTCGGGCGCAAGCAGGCCGAGCATCAGCTTCGCCATCGTCGTCTTGCCGTGGCCCGACGGGCCGACGAGCGCGATCGATTCGCCGGGCGCCACCGAAAACGAACAGTTCTCGAGCACCCACGGTTCGGTTTCCCCGTAGCGGAAGCTCACGCCGCGCACGTCGATCGCCGGCGGGCCGGCGTCGTCCGTCGCCCGCGAGGCATGCGAGATCTTCGCCTCCATGTCGCCCTCGACATCGGTCAGCACGATGTCGGCGAGACGCTCGCCGTGCAGGCGCAGCATCCGGAAATCGATGATCGTGCCGATCAGCGCCGCGCCGCGCGACATGAACTGGTCGGCGAAGCTCACGTACGCGACGAGCATGCCGGCCGAAAACTGCCCGTCGAGCACGTGCTTCGCCGCAAGCCACACGAGCACCACGCGGCCGGCGCCCGAGATCACGCCTTGCAGCGTCGAGAAGCCGATCGACAGGCGCTGGATCGCCACGTTCTTGTTGGTGGTCTCGACGATCGCGTTCGCGTAGGCCGCGACGCGCGCGTCCTGCTGGTTCGCGAGCTTGACCGCCTGCACGCCGCGGATCGATTCGAGCAGGTTCGACTGCGCGCGCGCCGCGTAGACGATGTGTTCCTCGTTCGCTTGCCGGAACGGTCGGTACGATACCCAGCGAATCAGGCCGTAGACGGCGAACAGCCCGAGCACGAGCCATGTCAGCACGGGGCTGTAGACGAACAGCATGCCGAGCGTGACGACGGCCATCACGCCGTCGAGCAGCGCGCCGATGAACTGGGTGGTCAGCGTGCTCTGGATCGTGCCGATCGAACCGAAGCGCGATACGACGTCGCCGATGTGCCGTTGCTCGAAGTACGCGAGCGGCAGCCGGAACAGATGCGAGCAGACGTTCGCGGTCCATTGCACGCCGAGCAGGCTCGAGAACCACGTGACGACCCACGAGCGCAGCGCGGACACGGCGTTCTGGAACAGCACGACGAGCAGGAAGCCGATCCCGAGCAGGGTCAGCAGATCGGCGTCGGCCGACACCAGCACCTGATCCATCACCCACTGCATGTAGAACGGCGTGACGATGCCGAACACCTCGAGCGCGGCCGACAGCAGCAAGACCTGGACCAGCGTCGTGCGAATGCCGGTCACGTTGCCGATCAGCCGCGTCATCGAGATCGATTCGCGCGCTTGCGCGCGCTTGAACGACGGCGACGGCAGCAGTTCCAGCGCCACTCCGGTGAAATGAGCGGACACCTCCGACATCGGCACGTCGCAGCGGCCGCGCGCCGGATCGTGAATCGTGATCTTGCCGCGCGACACCGACTTCAGCACGACGAAATGGTTCATGTCCCAATGCAGCAGGCACGGGCGCCGCAGCCGGCCGAGCTCGTCGAGCTCGAGTCGGAGCGCACGGGAGGCGAGACCCAGCCGATGGGCGATCAGCATGACGTCGCCGAGCGTGGCGCCCTTCAGCGACGGGCTGAAACGGCGGCGCAGGCTGACGAGGTCGAGATCGTGGCCGAAATAGCTCGCCACCATGCCCACGCAGACGAGCCCGCATTCGGCCGCCTGCGTCTGCAACATGACCGGCAGCCGGCGACGCCAGCCGAACTGCAACGCGTCCATCCATTTCATCGTTTTATTGGCTCCATGACGTATGCATGCACGCAGGCGCGATCACGACGATGCGCGCCGGCCGAGCGCGTACAGCGGTTCGAGCACCCACTCGATCAGCTGCCGCCGGTCGATCAGCACGTCGGCTTCCAGCGCCATGCCCGGACGCAGCGCTTCCGGTTTGCCGTATGCGAGGATGTCCTGCCGGTCGAGCGCGACGACGACCCGATAAAGCTGCTCGGGCACGTTCGTCCGGCCGGTCAGGTTCGCGACCTCCTGCGGCGTGAGCGCGGTGCGCGACACCTCGGTCACGCGCCCGAACTGCTGCCCGAACTTTTGAAACGGGTACGCCTCGTAGCGCAGCACGACGCGCGCGCCGGCGCGCACGAAGCCGATGGCGCGGCTCGGCACCATCAGTTGCGCTTCGAGCTGCGCGCCTTGCGGCAGCAGCGACACGACCGTCTGCCCGGCGCCGACGAGCTGCCCCGGCTTCGCGAGCAGCGCCGCGACGACGCTCGCCTGCGGCGCGCGCAGGATCACCGCGCGACGCGCCTCGTTTTCGGCGATCGATTGGTCGAGCCCCGCGAGCTTGCGCTCGATGTCGTTCTGCCGATTGCGCGTGTTGAGCGGCAGTTCGCGCAGCTGCTGACGAATCCGGTCGAGTTGCTGGTCGACGTCGAGCCGCTGGCGCGCGAGATCCTGAAGGCGCGTCTGCGCGTCGAGCAACACGCCTTCCTGCTGTTCCACCTGGCTGTTCGACACGTAGCCTTCCTCGCGCATCGCCTGCAGCTTGTCGAGCTGCCGACGTGACAGTTCCGCCTGGCGCGTGCGCTGGATCTTCTGCTGTGCGATCTGCGCAAGCTGGTCGTTCAGCGCTGCCGCCTGCACGCGCAGGCCGCGCCGCGCCTCGTCGCTCAACTGCGTCTGCCCGGCGAGATCGGTCTGCAGCCGTTCGCGCTGGAATTTCAATTGCCGCGCGACCATCTCGCGCGTCGCGCCGAGCTGTGTCGCGATCTCGCCCGATACGGCCATCAGCTCCGCGCCCGCGGCGACCGTTTGCCCTTCGCGCACGCGCGTGTCGATCACGGTTCCCGCGAGCGGCGGCGCCACGGTCAGCAACCCCTTCGCCGGCAGCAACTGGCCGACGACCCGTTCGCGCTTCGTATAGGTGCCGAACGTGAGGAACACGACGATCGCGAGCGTGAGCGCCGACACGATGCCGATCGTCAGCCATCGATAGGGCGGCGAATACAGCGCAACGGTGCCCATCAGCTTGTGCTTGGTCGCATCGAGCGCTTCCTGGCGGAACAGGGAGTCGGTCATGAGTCTTCGCGGAAAAGGGACGGGACAGGCGCGCGGCGCGTCATGGCGAACCCGGCGCCGCGCACGAGAGGGCGGCCACGTCGTGGTCGCCGAGCGTACCGATGGCGGCGGACAGCTGGAGCCGCGCGCGCAGGTAGCGGTAGCGCGTGTCGGCAAGATCGCGGATCGCCTCGAAGTAGCGCTGCTGCGCATTCAGCTCGTCGATCTGCGTGCGCAGCCCGACTTCACGGCCGAGGCGCGTCGATTTCACCTTGCTGTCGGCCGATGCGAGCGCGCGCTCCTGCGCGCGGATCAGCGCGAGGCCGTTGGTGATGCCGAGATACGCGCTGCGCGCGCGCTCGCGCGCCTTGCGTCGTGCATCCTCGAGCGCGTCGCGCGCCTGGTTGCGGCGGCGATAGGCTTCACGGCTCGCCGACAGTGGGCCGCCGCCGGCGAACAGCGGAATCGTGATCGTCACGCCGATCACCGACGAACGGGTTTTCGACGTCGTGCCGAAGATGTTGTCCAGCACGTTCTCGTCGGCGCCGCGGCTCCAGTTGGTGCCGTAGCTTGCCTGCAGGTTCACGACGGGCAGATTCGCGCCGGTCGCGGCAACGATGTCGGCGCGCGACTGCTCGAGCTGCTTTTCAGCCAGGCGCACGTCGACGCTGTCGCGCGCGGCTTCGTCCATCGCGACCGACAGGTCGACGGGCGCCGCGGGCGGCACGCACTGCCATGCGATCGGCGCGATGTCGTCCGCGGGCAGCCCCGTCAGCCGGCGCAGCGTGCCGCCCGCGATTTCCAGATCCGTTTGCGCGCCGACCTTGCGCGCGAGCGCGTCATCGAGATTGGCCCGCGCCTCGTCGACGTCGGTCCGCGTGCCGTCGCCGATGCGCAGCGCGGCCTGCGCCTGGTCGAACTGCCGCTGGAACGCCTGCCGAGCGGAATCGGCCGCCTGCAGTACCTCGCGTGCATACAGCACGTCGAAATACGCGTTGGAGACGTCCGTGATGAGGGTCTGCCGGGCCTTTTCGTACTCGATGTCGGCCTGGTCGGCGAGTGCGCCGCCCCGTTTGAAGTCGGCGATACGCGCCATATCGAAGATCGGCTGCGTGATCGTCGCCGACGCGCTATGGCGACGCACCGCGGCCGCATACGTCGCCGTCGGCTGATCCTGCTTCGTGTAGTTGCCGTCGATCTGCGCGCGCGGCAGCAGGCCTGCCAGCCCCTGCCACCGCTTCTCGCGGCCGGCGAGCCGTGCTTCGCGCGCCGCGGCGATGCCCGAGTCGAATCCCCTCGCCGCATTGACCGCGTCGAGCAAGTCGGCCGCGCACGCCGGCCAAGCGGCGGCCAGCCAGCCCAAAACGGCGATTCGCCGGAAACGTCGTGTCGATATCATGTGCGTCAGTACCTGACGGCCGTCGGGCCGCCGTGACACGACGGGCGTCGCGTCTGGAAAACGCTGAATTCTTCAGCAACGCATGACGGCGAGATATCGTATTACGTCCATTTTGGCGTCGGTCGGCGCGCAACGGCGCAGTGAACCGCGCGCTTGTGCGACGACGATCGCGACCCGCCCGCAGCTTGTCGCGGCAGGACGAAAAAAAGCACGGTCGGCGCAGTGCGCCGGCCGTGCCCGCATGGAGATTCCCGAAAGAGGGACGGGCGAAGCACAGTGGCTCCGCCCGGACGAAATGCCGGTCAGAAGCGCGTCCGGATGCCCGACGTCAGTTCGAGCTGGTTCTTCGCGCCGAACGTCGACGCCGCCGTGTAGCCGCCATGCAGCTTCATGTAGTCGCCGGCCAAGTACACCTCGGTGCGCTTGCTCAGGTGATAGAACACCGACCCGTAGATCGTCTCCTTGAAGCCGTTGGCGACGCCGTTGGTCAGGCTGAATGCGCCGAGGTTCGCGTTCGGCGTGAAGCCGTCCGCGTTGTTCGCGGCGTTCTTGATGCGCATCTGCTGGTAGCCGAGCTCGTAGTCGAGCGCGCCCTTCGGCGCGATCTTCATCGACACCGTCCACGCATCGTCGTGGCGCTGGCCGAGCGCGCCCTGGTCGCCGTTGTAGCGGAAGTAGCCGGCATTCAGGCGCACGATGTCGAACGTGTAGTTGCCGCCGACCGAGAACGTCTGGTTCCGGAAGCCGCCGTGGTTCACGTGGCTGTAGAAGCCCGACACGTTGAACGGGCCGCCGTTGTAGCCGAGCGCGAGCTGGTACGCGGAGCCGGTCGCGAACTGCGTCGAGTTGCTGAACTGGTAGCCGGCGCTCGCGAAGATGCCGTTGGCGAACAGCTTCTTCCACGCGATGCCGTTGTTGTAGCGCGTGCCGGTCGGGCCGGCCGCGTAGAAGATCATCTGCTTGAAGTTGTTCGAGTTGGTCCAGCCGCCTTCCTCGGTCGACAGCCTGGCGGAGCCGTACGGGTCGCCGTAGATCGCCGCCGCGTCGCGCGCGATCGTGTTCTGGAAGCCGGCCGTCAGCTTGCCGAAGCGCTCGTCCTCGACGCCGACCCACGCGTCGCGGTCGAAGATCTGGCCTTCGTCCTCCATCTGGCCGTTCGCGACCACGAATTCGCTTTCGAGGCGGAAGATGATCTTCGTGCCGCCGCCGATGTCTTCGGCGCCGCGCAGGCCCCAGCGGCTGCCGCTGAACCACGGCTCGCCTTCGTTGCCCATGCCGATCACGTGCTTGCCGTTCGCGTCGGCGTGGGTCCGGTAGGTCGGAAAGCTCAGGTCCATCAGGCCGTAGAGCTGCACGCTCGACTGCGCATGCGCGTGGCCGGCGCACAGGCCTGCCGCCGCGATGGAAAGGGCCAGGGTTTTTCGTTTCAAGATCGTCTCCTCCGAGCT
Source organism: Burkholderia sp. MSMB2157WGS (assembly GCF_001532755.1). Lineage (NCBI taxonomy): Bacteria > Pseudomonadati > Pseudomonadota > Betaproteobacteria > Burkholderiales > Burkholderiaceae > Burkholderia > Burkholderia sp. MSMB2157WGS. Next base: position 32,669 of record NZ_LPJG01000005.1, read on the forward strand.
GCCGTATTGAAATCCGGTCGTTGGCAGTACGTAATGTATGCCGACTCTTGCCGGCCACAGCGAGAGGGCCGACGCGTAGCATCGTAGAGGGTGCAATCCTTCACGACGCTTTCCCCGACGCAAGAATCGGATCGGTGAAAACACCGAACGCGCAATCATCCCGGATCGGGAAGGCGTGCGGAAGCGACGCCGCCGACGTTCGACAGGTCTGGACAACGATTCGTGCTACGAATCGACATGAGCGCGTGCGGAAGCGAGGCGCATCAATCGTGCGCGCTCTTCATGCGCAGGATGTAACCGAGCCCGCGCAGCGTGATGATCTCGGCCGTGCTGAGCGCGAGATGCTTGCGCAGCCGGTGAATGTAGATGTCGATCGCGTCGGCGCTCGGTTCGTCGTCGAGCGCGAACACGCTGTCCATCAGCCGCGCCTTCGAGACCGTCTTGTTCTGCTGCAGCATCAGCGTTTCGAGGATCGCGTGCTCGCGGCGCCGCAGCGCGAGCACGGCGTCGCCGCAGCGGAATTCGCGCGTGCCGAATGCATAGACGAGATCGCCGCACACGAGCTGCGTCGTGCCGACGCCGGCCTGCCGGCGGATCAGCGCGCGAATCCGCGCCACCAGCTCGCGCGACTCGAACGGCTTCACGACGTAATCGTCGGCGCCCGCGCCGAAACAGTCGACCTTGTCGTCGACCGAGCCGTGCGCGGTCAGCATCAGCACCGGCACGTTGTCGTTGCGGCGCCGCAACCGCGCGAGCACTTCCTTGCCGCTGATGCCGGGCAGCCGCATGTCGAGCAGCACCGCGTCGTAGCGTTCGGTCTTCAGCACCGTGTCGGCGCGCTCGCCGTCGCCGACGCTGTCGACCGCGAAATCCTCGCCGCGCAGCAGGTTCACGATCCAGTGCGCGAGTTCGGCGTTGTCTTCGACCAGCAGGAGTTTCATGACGGCGTTCTCTTCAATCGAAAGCGGGCAGCCGCACGGTGACGACGATACCGCGATTGCCGGGGCCCGGCGCGAGCGACGCGCTGCCGCCGTGCGCCTGCGCGATCTCACGGACGATCGCGAGCCCGAGGCCCGAGCCCTCGGTATCGGCCGACACGCGGTAGAACCGCTTGAATACGTGCGGCCGTGCCTCGGCCGGGATGCCGGGGCCGTCGTCGACCACGTCGAGCACGACCGCATCGCCGTCGCGCCGCGCGCAGACCGTCACGCAGCCGCCCGGCTGCGTGTAGCGCACCGCGTTGTCGACGAGGTTCATCACCAGCGCGGTCAGCAGGCTATCGCTGCCCGCGACGTCGAGCCGCTCGCCGAGATCGGCGCCGAGGTCGATCTCGCGCCGCTGCGCGAGCACGATCGTCTCTTCCAGCACGCTCGACACCACGGCCGCGAGATCGACGCGATGGGTCAGGAGCGTCGACGGCGTCGCTTCCGCATGCGCGAGCAGCAGCAGCTTGTCGGTCACGTCGGCCATCTTGCGGCTGCTGCGCTGCATGCTGTCGAGCACCGCCGCGAGTTCCGCATCGTCGTGCCCGCGCCGCTGCGCGTACTGGATCTGCGTGTCGAGCACCGCGATCGGCGTGCGCAACTGGTGCGCGGCATCCGCGATGAAGCGGCGCTGCGTGGCCGTATGCGTGTTGAGCCGCGCGATGCACTGGTTGATCGCGTCGACGATCGGGCGCAGCTCGTGCTGCAACCGCTCGGGGCGGATCGGCTCCAGTTCCATCGGCCCGCGATCGGCCACGTCGTCCTTCAATTTCATCAGCGGTCGCAGCTCCAGCGTGAGCCCGAGGTAGACGAGCACCACCGCGAGCACCAGCATCAGCGACAAGCGCACGAGCTGCGGCCGCCAGATCGTCGCGACCATCGCGCCGTACGAACGCGTCGTCTTCGCGACGACCACCGTGACCGTCTCGACCTGCCCCTCGTCGTACAACTGGCGGTCGTAGGCCACCGCGCGCAGCGGCACGCCGTCGAGCGACGTGTCGTACAGCGTCGGCTCGATGCCGTGCCGCGCGGGCAGGTCGAGCGCCGGATTGCCGGCGAGCAGGCGGTCGTGGCCGTCGATCACCTTGTAGAACACCGAGTCGCCCGACGGCGATTCGAAAATCTCCAGCGCGGCCGGCGGCACGTCGGCCGCCGGCCGCCCGTTGCGCCATTCGACGTCCTCGCCGATCGTGCGCGCGGACGCAACGAGCGCGCTGTCCTGCACGAGCCCGGCCGTGGTTCGCGCGGTGTCGTACGACATCGCGCCCGCGATCAGCACGAACACCGCGAGCGGCAGCAGCAGCCACCACAGCAGCCGTCCGCGCAGGCTGTGCGCCATCCTGTTGCGCTCCTTCTCCGAAATGCCGAACCGCGCCGGGGTCGCCGGCGCGGTCGCGTGTGTCATGTCAGGCGTCGTTCAGCGGCGTTCAGAACGCCGCGGGGCGCCACTTCAGCAGCCGCTTCTCGATGCGCGTCAGCAGATAGTCGGCGGCCAGCGCGACCACGGCCAGCACGATCATCGCCGCGAACACGCCGCTCGCGTTGAACGCGCCTTGGGCGGTGGAGATTAACAGCCCGATCCCTTGCTTGGAACCCAGGAATTCGCCGACCACCGCGCCGACCAGCGCGAAGCCGAAGCTCACGTGCAGGCTCGCGAGAATCCAGCTCAGCGCGGACGGGATCACGACCGACGTGGTGATCTGCCGGCGCGACGCGCCGAGGATCTGCGCGTTCGCGATCAGGTAGCGATCGGCTTCGCGCACGCCCTGGAACGCGTTGCCGAACACCACGAAGAACACCATCACGACGGCCAGCGCGATCTTCGACGCCATCCCGAGGCCGAGTGCGATCACGAACACCGAGCCGAGCACGACGCGCGGAATCGAGTTCGCGATCTGGATGTACAGGCCGAACACGTCGGCCATCAGCTTGTTGCGGCCGAGCACGATCCCGCAGATCACGCCGGCGACCGAGCCGATCAGGAAGCCGATCGCGGTTTCCTCGAGCGTGACCCATACCTGCGTGAGCAGCGGGCCCTGCGACGTGCCGTTCACGAACCAGTCCTGGATCTGCGCGAAGATCAGCGACGGCATCGAGAAGAAGAACGGATCGATCCACTTCAGCCGTGCGGCGAGTTCCCACCCGCCCAGAACGAACACGAGTACGGCGATCCGCAGCGTGACGATCAGGTTGCGCCGGCGGCGCAGCCGGCGTTGCGCGGCGCGCTCGTCGTCCTCGAGCGTGGTCGCCGCAATGGCGGTGGTGGGAAGCGTCATGTCGGTCATGCTCCTGTCCTTTGCTTTCAGCCGATCTGCACTTCTTCGCGCAGGTCGTGCCAGATGTTCCTGGAAATTTCGATGAAGCGCGCGTCGTAGCGCACGTCCGACATGACGCGCGGACGCGGCAGGTCGATCTCGACCACGCGCTTGAGCGTCGCGGGGCGCGCGGTCAGCACGAACACGCGGTCGGCGAGCGCGATCGCTTCCTCGAGGTCGTGCGTGACGAACACGACCGAGCCCTTGTTCGCGGACCATAGCTGCAGCAACTCGTCCTGCATCAGCGTGCGCGTCTGCATGTCGAGTGCGGAAAACGGCTCGTCCATCAGCAGGATTTCGGGCTGATTGATGAAGGTCTGCGCGAGCGCGACGCGCTTTCTCATCCCGCCCGAGAGCTGGTGCGGGTAGTGCTTCGTGAACTTGTCGAGGCCGACCTTGCGGATCCACTCCTCGGCCTGCGCGTACGCGACGTCCTTCGAGCGGCCGCGAAACAGCGGGCCTGCCGCGACGTTGTCGATCACGTTGCGCCACGGAAACACGGCGTCGGCCTGGAACACGAAGCCGATGCGCGGGTCGATTCCGTCGACCGGGCGGCCCATCACGCGCACTTCACCCGACACGGGCTTGAGCAGCCCGGTGATCAGGTTCAGCGTCGTCGACTTGCCGCAGCCGGTGGGGCCGACGATCGCGATGAATTCGCCGCGCGCGACGCTCATGCTGAAGTCGCGCAGCGCGACGGTAGCCTTGCCTTCCGGCGAAATGAAGCGGCACGACACGTTGCGAAACTCGATCGCCGGTGTGCTCGGGGAGACTGCCTGATTCATCGCGTTCGTCCTGCGGGTGAAGAGGGCGTCGCCGCATGGCGGCGCCGGGCCGGTCGACCGGGCCGGAACGGGGAACGCACGGCGGCGGGATCGCCGCCGCCGGCGCCGCTGCTTACTTCGCGCTCACGAACTCGTTCGTGTAGGTACGCGTCAGGTCGATGTGCTTGCCCTTCACCGACGGGTTGAACGCCGACAGCACCTTCAGCACGGTCGCCGGGCCGTCGGCCGGCATCTTCGCGTCGGCCGTGAACATCGGCAGCGACGCCTTCAGCGCGTTCACGTACAGCACCTTGTCCTTCTGGTAGTCGGCCGGCATCTTCGCGGCGATGTCCTCGGCGCTGTGCGTGTGGATGAACTGCATCGTCTTCGCGAACGCATGCGCGAGCTTGGTCGCCTGCGGCTTGTGCGAATCGGCCCACGCCGACTGCACGTACAGGCTCGCGGCCGGGTAGGTGCCGCCGAGCGCGGCGCGCGTGCCTTCGAGCGTGCGCAGGTCGACCAGCACCTTCGCATCGCCCATCTTCTCGAGCGCGGACACGGTCGGCTCGGTCGTCATGCCGGCGTCGATCCGGCCCTGCTTGATCGCGGCGATGAAGCTCGCGTCGGCGCCGACCGGCAGCATCGTGTACTGCGTGGACGGGATGCCGTGCTGCAGCGCGAGGAATTGCGTGAGGAAGCTGGTCGACGAGCCGAGGCCCGTCACGCCGAGCGTCTTGCCCTTCGCGTCGGCCATCGACTTGAAGGTCGGCGCGGCCTTGGTCGACACCATCTCGACTTCGCCCGGCACCTGGCCGAACACGGCGATCGCCTTCACGTCCTTGCCCTTGCTCTGCAGGTCGATCGTGTGGTCGTAGAAGCCGACGACGCCCTGCACGGCGCCCGCGAGCAGCTCGTTCTCGGCGTCGACGCCGGCCGGCTGCGACAGCAGCTCGACGTCGAGCCCCTCGGCCTTGAAGTAGCCGAGTTCCTGCGTGAGCCGCGCGGGCAGGTAGATCATCTTCGCGATCCCGCCGACCATGATCGTGATCTTGCCGTCGTCGTCGGCGAAAGCGGGGTGGGCGGCGAGCGCGCAGGTGAGGGTGGCTGCAACGGCGAGGGTGCGCAGGATGGGTCGCATCGGGTTGTCTCCGTTCGTTTTTGGTGTGGCGCGATGCTTCTTGCATCGTTGAACCGAGTATAGGGACGTGAAACCTTCGGCAACCTTTCGCGGGGTGGCGGTTCCTTTAGGGGTTTTCCACGAATCCGATGCGAATGCTCGAAGAGCGCCCTCAAGCCGGATCGAGACGCAGGTTGGAATCGCGACAGGACTATCTACGCTGATTTCTCGGCATTACGCTTTGGCAAGCACAAAGAGAATCATCCATTGCGCCCGGACCAACTCTGGAAGCATGACATCGCGACAAAGGCGCTGGTCGACGAGGATGCATTGCGTTGCACACCGTGCCGACTCTGACTTCTCGTAATCTGGTCTGGTCGGTTCGCCTTCTGGACAAGATGAATCGCTATGAAAGACTGCCCTGATAACAGCGTGATTCGCACTATCTCGCATAGCCCGGTACTCGTTTCCGCCCTTCTGGCTTGCGCTCTCACATACGTCGCCGGCCTTTTTGTCTGGAGTGGCCAATTTATCTTCGGACTTCCATTCGGCCCTTCCTCCGGTGCGCTGCCTGAAATAGTGAAGTACGACCTATTGACCCGCCTGTTTGTTGGTTCGCTCGCTGCACCGATAGTGGAAACATTTCTTTTCCAGTGGCTTCCCATTCGGTTGATTCGCCGCACATTCGGAGGGAATGTTTGGTCTGCGATCTGTGCTTCGACTCTTGCGTTCGGTGCAACGCACGGCTACAGCATCCTGTACGTGGCGGTTGCTTTATGGGGCGGGCTGATTTTCGCAACGGTCTTCGTGCTGCGTGATTACCCCGGTGGCCGTCCCTTTTTGGTCGTCGCCACCGCACATGCCGCCCGCAACACGCTGGCAAGTATCCTCGTCTGACGCGAATGCCTCGGTCGAGGCGGCGCCGGTACCTCGGGATGAATGACTCGCCCGTCAGCGCCAGCCGATCAACACCCGCCCCATCGCGTCGAGCCCCATGTCGAACAGGTGCGACACGAACGGCACGAGGTTCGGCACCATCAGTTGCACGAGCAACAGCCCGACGAGCATCGTCACCGGAAAGCCGACCTGGAACACGCCGATCTGCGGCGCCGCGCGGTTCAGGATGCCGAGCGCGAGGTTCGCGATCAGCAGCGCCGCGACCACCGGCAGCGCGAGCAGCAGCCCCATCTCGACCACGGTCGCGCCGAACGCGGCGAGCGTGCGCCAGCCCGGCGCGTGCAGCAGGTCGCCCGACACCGGCAGCGACTGGAACGACGCGGCGAGCGCCGCGAACACCTGCAGGTGGCCGTCCACCGCGAGGAACGCGAGCATCGCGACCGCGTTCAAGAAGCGGCCCATCGCCGGTGTCGCGCCGCTCGTATGCGGATCGAAGAAGGTGGCGAAGCCGAGGCCCATCGACAGCCCGATGAAGTCGCCGGCCGCCTCGACGGCCGCGAACACGATCTGCATCGTGAAGCCCATCGCGACGCCGATCAGGAATTGCGTGACGAGGATCCAGATGCCCGGCGCGGAGAACACGGTGACGTCCGGCATCGCGCCGAGCGTCGGCGCGACGACCAGCGCCATGAACGCGGCCAGGCCGATCTTCGCGCGCACCGGCACCGCCGCGTGGCCGACGACGGGCGCCGTCGCGACGAGCGCGAGCATCCGCACGAACGGCCACAGGAACGCCGTGAGCCAGCCGTTGAGCTGCGCGTAGGTAACCGAGAACATCGCCGCCGGCGCTGTGCGCGGCTCAGCCGACGCCGAGCGTCGCGACGTGCAGCAGCGTCTGCCGCAGGTAGTCGAGCATCGTCGTCAGCATCCACGGGCCGGCGATCACGAGTGTCGCGGCGACCGCGAGCAGCTTCGGGATGAACGACAGCGTCGCTTCGTTGATCTGCGTCGCGGCCTGGAACAGGCTCACGACGAGGCCGACCGCGAGCGCGACCAGCAGCAGCGGGGCCGCGAGCAGCAGGCCGACCATCATCGCCTGGTGCGCGAGCGTCATCACTTGTTCGGGCGTCATCGCGCGTGTTCCTCCGCTTACGTGAAGCTCTGCGCGAGCGAGCCGATCAGCAGTTGCCAGCCGTCGACCAGCACGAACAGCATCAGCTTGAACGGCAGCGACACGGTGGACGGCGACACCATCATCATCCCCATCGACATCAGCACGCTCGCGACGACCATGTCGATGATCAGGAACGGGATGAACACCGTGAAGCCGATCTGGAAGCCGGTCTTCAGCTCGCTCGTGACGAACGCGGGCACCAGCAGCGACAGCGGCACGTCCTCGGGGCCCTGCATCGGCGCGGCCTTCGAGATCTTCGCGAACAGCGCGAGATCGGTCTCGCGGGTCTGCTTGAGCATGAAGGTCTTGAACGGCGCGACACCGCGCTGCACGGCCTGCTCCATCGGCATCGAGCCGTCGGAGAACGGCTTGTAGCCGTCGTTGTACGCCCGGTCGAGCACCGGCGACATCACGAAGAAGGTGAGGAACATTGCGAGGCCGACGAGCACCTGGTTCGGCGGCGTCGTCGCGGTGCCGAGCGCCTGGCGCAGCAGCGACAGCACGATGATGATGCGCGTGAAGCTCGTCATCATCAGCAGCATCGCCGGCAGGAACGACAGCATCGTGAGCAGCAGCATCGTCTGCACGCTCAGCGAATAGGTGGTGCCGCCGTGCGGGCCCGGGCTCGCGTTGAACGCGGGCAGGCCGTTCGCCTGCGCGCAGGCGAGCGCGGGTGCGAGACAGAGGATCAGCACGGGCGCGACGCGCGCCGCGCGCCGCAGGAAGGCGTGTTTCATCGGAATGCGAGGTCGGAAAGAGGGCGCGGCGCCATGTCAGCGGTCCTTGCTGCGACCGAGGCGTTTCGCGGCTTCGCCCGCGAGCGCGGCGCGAAACCGCGACCCGAACGTGCCGGGCAGGCCGGCGTCGGACGCATGGCTGCCGGCAGCCGCGTCGGCCGGGGCCGAACCCGCGGTCGCGGCGGCCGCCGCCGAACCGGCCGGCAGCGTATGCAGCAGGCGCACGTTGCCCGGCGCGACGCCGAGCACGAGCCAGGTGTCGCCGATCTCGACGATCGTCGCGCTTTCCTTCGCGCCGAGCCCGACGCTCGACACGACCTTCAGCGGGCCGCCGCGCCGTGCGGGCTGGAAGCCGAAGCGGCGGGCGAGCCATGCGCACGCGAACACGAGGCCGATCACGACCGCGAGCCCGACGAGCGTCTGCAGCACCGCGCCGATGCCGAGCGACGGCGCGGCCGAACCGACCGTCACGCTCGACGCGATCGAGCCGGCGTGGTTCACCGCGTTCATGTCGGCGGCGCCGGCCGCCTCGGCGACAAACGCGCTGGCGACGAACGCAGCCGCGCAGCGGCCGGACGGCGCTAATCTCATCAGACTTTGCTCCGAGAAATCCCGCCCTGGATGGCCGGGAAGGAAAGGTGTGCTGTTGACAGGCAGCTTTTCCCACGGGTTAGGATCACCTGCATGATCCTTGTCTACCGCTACCGGGTGAAGTCGCTCAACGGACTGCTCAACAAGCAGAGCCGTGCGGTGAACTACGTCTGGAACTTCTGCAACGATACGCAGAAGCACGCGCTGAAGTGGAACAAGAAGTGGCCGACCGGCTTCGACTTGAATGTGCTCACGACCGGCAGCAGCAAGGCGCTCGGTATCCACTCCGGCACGGTCAACGCAACGTGCGAGCAATACGCGAAGTCGCGCAGTCAGCACCGTCGGCCCTACCTGCGCTATCGCGGCAGGAAATCGCTGGGCTGGGTGCCGCTGAAGGGGCGTGACTTGAAGCGCGAGGGCGACGCGTTCCGTTTCGCCGGCAACACCTTCCGCGTGTTTAACAGCCGACCGCTTCCCGAAGGCAAGATCAGGGACGGGACCAACTTTGCGCAGGATGCACGTGGTAACTGGTTTCTCAACATCGTGATCGAGATGCCGGATGTTCCGGCCCGGCCTATCCGTTCCGGTGTGGGCATCGATCTCGGCCTGAAAGACTTCGCCACGCTTTCGACGGGCGAGAAGCTGCCCAATGACCAGTTCGGTCGACGAGCGGCGGAAAAGCTGGCGAAAGCGCAACGAGCAAGAAAGCACAAGCGACATATTGCGAAGCTGCACGCCAAGATCGCGAATGCCCGCGCCGATTTCCAGCATAAGCTCGCGCTCGATCTGGTGCGGCGGTTCGATTACATTGCGGTCGGCAACGTATCGGCCGCGAAACTCGCCAGAACCAGGATGGCGAAGAGCGTCTACGACGCATCCTGGTCGTCCTTCCGAAACAAGCTCCGTTACAAGGCGATGGCGCACGGAGCCACGTTCGAGGAAGTGAACGAAAGCGGTTCGACCCAGTCCTGCTCGGCGTGCGGTTCGAAAGACAGCACGACTCGGCCGAAAGGTATCGCGGGACTGCGAATGAGGGAGTGGGCCTGCGATGGCTGTGGTGTCTTCCATGATCGTGATACCAATGCCGCGTTGAACATTCTCCGATGCGGACGTGCATCGCCAGCTGTGGGAATCTTCCACCCTTAGGCGGTGGAGGAGGACGTCAACGATTGAGCTTCCGGATGCGCTCGGCCGGCGTGATGATGTCGGTCAGGCGGATGCCGAACTTGTCGTTGACGACCACGACCTCGCCCTGCGCGATCAGGCAGCCGTTCACGAGCACGTCCATCGGCTCGCCGGCCATGCCGTCGAGCTCGACGACCGAACCCTGCGCGAGCTGCAGCAGGTTGCGGATCGCGATCTTCGTGCGGCCGAGCTCCACGGTCATCTTGACCGGGATGTCGAGGATCATCTCGATGTCGTTGTGCGTCGAGTTCGCCGCGGCCTTCGACAGCGGCTGGAACACGCCGGCGCCCGTCGCCCCGGCCTGCACCGGCTGCTGGTTCTGCTCGGCGAGCGCGGCCGCCCAGTCGTCCATGCCCGGATCCTCGTCGGCCGCGGCCGGCGCCTGCGCGTCGGCGGCCGACGCCGCGAGGGCCGCATCGGCCATCGCCTGCATGTCGTCGTCGGGCGTCTGGTTCAGCTCACTCATATCCACCTTCCTTCATCGAATCGCTCGCGCCGATCATCTTCTGCACGCGCAACGCATATTGACCATTGAAAATTCCGTAGCCGCACTCCATCACCGGCACGCCGTCGACCTTCGCGGTGATCGTGTCCTCGATCTCCAGCGGCAGCACGTCGCCCGCGCGCAGGTTCAGGATCTTCTCGAACGTCGACGGGATCTCGGCCAGATTCGCGGTCAGCTCGACCTCGGCGGCCTGCACCTGCTGCGACAGCACGCGCACCCAGCGGCGGTCGACTTCGAGCGCCTCGCCCTGGATCGGCGAGCTGAGCACGTCGCGGATCGGCTCGATCATCGAGTACGGCATGCAGATGTGCAGCGTGCCGCCCGTCGGCCCGAATTCGATCGAGAACTGCGTGACGATCACGATCTCGTTCGGCGTCGCGACGTTCGCGAACTGCGTGTGCATTTCCGAGCGCACGAATTCGAACTGCAGCGGCCGCACGCTTTTCCATGCGGTCGTGTAATGCTCGAACACGAGGTTCAGCAGCTTGCCGATGATCCGCTGCTCGGTGGCCGTGAAATCGCGGCCTTCGACGCGCGTGTGGAAGCGCCCGTCGCCGCCGAACAGGTTGTCGACGACGAAGAACACGAGGTTCGGGTCGAACACGAACAGCGACGTGCCGCGCAGCGGCTTCACGTGCACCAGGTTCAGGTTCGTCGGAATCGGCAGGTTGCGGGTGAATTCGCTGTACTTCTGCACCTTCACCTGGCTGACGGAGATTTCCGCCGTGCGCCGCATGAAGTTGAAGATGCCGATCCGCAACAGGCGCGCGAAGCGGTCGTTGATGATCTCGAGGCCGGGCATCCGGCCGCGGACGATGCGCTCCTGCGTCGCGATGTTGTAAGGGCGGACGCCCGACGTGTCGCGCTGCTCGTCGACCGCATCGGTTTCGCCCGTGACGCCCTTGAGGAGGGCATCGACCTCCTCCTGGGACATGAACTCCTGGTGACCCATACGCGCTCCTTTCGCGGCCGCGTTACTGGACGACGAACTCGGTGAACAGGACGTCGTCGACCTTCGCGCGCTGGTTGCCCGGCTGCGTCGGCTGCTCGATCAGGTCCCGCAGCTCGTTCGCGAGCGAACGTTTGCCGTCCGGCGTTGCGAGTTCCTCGGGATGCTTGTTCGACAGCGCGAGCAGGATCCGGCTGCGGATCTCCGGCATCCGCGCGGTCAGTTGCTCCTGCGCCTTCGGGTCGGTGAGCTTCAGCGACAGGCCGACGCGCAGGTAGTGCTGCGCGCCGTCGTCGGACTGCAGGTTCACGGTCAGCGGGTCGAGCGCGAAAAACGTCGGCGCGGCAAGCGGCGCCGGCTCGGCGGGCGCGCTCGCATGGCCGACGCCAGCCTTGCTCAGGAACACGTACATGCCGCCGGCGGCGGCGGCAGCCGCGCCCAGCGCGATGACGGCGATGAGCGCGATGCGCTTGAACTTGCCGGACGAAGCCGGCTTGTCGGCGGTCGGGGTTGCGGTCGTGGCCATGTGAATGCGTGCGTGATGTCTCGTAGCATGCATTGTTCGGCATCCGGGCCGACGCCGATGGGCGGAAAAGAGGGGGGAATTGCGGCTATCTCAGCCGATTGTCCCGACGGCCGGCCGGGTGTCGGCTCGACGCCGGACGGCAACGGCGGGGAAAACGAACAAGGGGGCGAGGGTGGAGCGCGGCGGGCCGGAACCGGGCCGGCGGAGGAAGCGAGCGGGCGCGACGGCGGGGCGGGCGGCTGCGCCCGCCCGTGCATCGTCAGATCGGCAGCAGCGTGAGCAGCGGCGCGATCAGCACCATCGCGACGCCCGCGATCATCATCGTCAGGCTCGACACGACGCCTTCCTCGCTGCCGATCTCGCGCGCCTTCGCGGTGCCCACGCCGTGGGCGGCCGCGCCGAACAGCGCGCCGCGTGCGAGCCGGGTGCGCATCGGCACGAGCGCCAGCACCAGTTCGCCGAGCAGCATCCCGCAAATGCCCGTCGCGATCACGAACAGGGCGGTGAGATCCTTCGGCGCGTGGATCTTGTCCGACACGGCGAGCGCGAACGGCGTCGACACCGAGCGCGTCATCAGCGAGCGCTGCAGTTCGGGCGACAGGTGCAGCAGCTTCGCGAGCAGCAGCGACCCGCATACGCCCGCGGCGATCCCGACCGCGACGCCGACCGACAGCGACAGCCAGTGGCGGCGGATCAGCTCGCGATATTCGTAGATCGGCACCGCGAACGCGATCGTCGCCGGGCCGAGCAGCCACATCAGCCAGCGCGTGTCGCGGAAATAGACCGAATACGGGATGCCGGTCAGCAGCACGAGCAACACCAGCACGCCCGGCACGAACACGAGCGGCGAGAACAGCAGCGTCTTCTTGTACGCATAGAGCCGCTTCGACGCGAAATACAGCACGACCGTCAGCACGAAGCAGCCGACGGAGATCGCGGTATTCACGCGATCGGCGGGCAGGTTCGACAGCGCGGCGAGCATGGGCGGCTCCGGCTCAGTGAGCGACGGCGCTCAGGCGCGTACGGCGGCGCTCGGCGAATACGCGCTGCGCGGCGAGCCGACGTTCGAGCTTCGCGGCGAGATCGACCGCCACGGCTACCGCGACCATCACGAACGCGGTGCCGGCAAGCATCACCAGCGCGATGCGCCAGCCGTCCTCGCGGAACAGCCCGCCGTACTGCACGGCCGCGACGGCGGCCGGCACGAAGAACAGCAGCATGTCGGACAGCAGCCAGTTCGCGCCGTCCTTCACCCACGCCGGCGCGACGCGACCCGAGAACAGCAGCACGAGCAGCACCGCGAGGCCGATCACGCCGGACGGAATCGGCAGCCCGACCTTGCGCACGGCCCAGTCGACCGCCATCCACAGCACGCCGAGCGCGGTGGCCTGCAGCACGATCCGGCCCGTGTGCGCGAGGCTGCCCGACGCGGCAGGGCGGGCGGCGGCAGTGGCGGTCGGCTTGTTCATGACGGGCTCCATACGGATGTTTCTGTCGATGGCGTCAGTATAGGGTTTCCCCTAACCATAAATAAAATGACTTGTCTCTATCCTTATCATTCCAATTCGGAATTCGTTTTGATGTTGCCGCACCAATCTGGGGAGTGATCGATGGAATTGCGCGCGCTGCGGTACTTCGTCGAGGTGGTTCGCCAGCAGAGCTTCACCGCGGCGGCCGACAGGCTGTTCGTCACGCAGCCGACCATCAGCAAGATGGTGAAGGCGCTGGAAGACGAGATCGGCTCGCCGCTCCTGCTGCGCGACGGCCGGCAGATGGTGCTGACCGACGCGGGGCGGATCGTGTTCCAGCGCGGCCAGGACGTGCTCGCCGCGCAAGCGCAGTTGCAATCGGAGCTGAACGATCTCGGCACGCTCGGACGCGGCGAACTGACCATCGGCATTCCGCCGCTCGGCGGTTCGCTGTTCACGCCGATCATCGCCGCATACAAGCAGCGCTATCCGAACATCGAGCTGAAGCTGTTCGAGCAAGGCGCGCGGATGATCGAGGCCGCGCTGACGTCGGGCGAGCTGGAACTCGGGGGGCTGCTCGAGCCCGTCGATCCGGGCACGTTCGAGCGGCTGCCGATGGTGCGCGCGCCGCTGTGGCTCGTCGCGCCGCGCGAGTCGCGCTGGGAGGAGCACGCGGCCGTGCCGCTCGCGGATCTCGCACGCGAATCGTTCGTGTTCTATGCGGAAAGCCTCGCGCTGCACGATGCGGTGCTCGATGCGTGCCGGCAGGCCGGCTTCACGCCGTCGATCGTGAGCCGCAGCGGCCACTGGGATTTCATGGCCGCGCTCGTGCATGCGGGCGTCGGCATCGCGCTGCTGCCCGAGCCGTATTGCCGGCGGCTCGACGCGGGCCAGTTCACGTGCCGGCCGATCGTCGAGCCGGAAATCACGTGGGCGATCGCGCTCGGCTGGCTGAAGAAAGGCTACCTGTCGCACGCGGCGCGGGCATGGCTCGACGTCGCGCGGGCGACGCTGCCGCTCGCGGCGGGCGACGATCTGGCGTTCGGAGGGTTGCGGGCGAGGGAGTGAGGGTCGCTCAGGCTCGGCGCGATCGGACGTGCCGAATCGGGCCCGGATACCGGGCCACCGTATTGTCGTGCGTGAGCAACGTGACGCCTTCCGAAATCGCCTGGGCAATCAGGACCCGATCGAACGGATCACGATGCACTGCCGGCAGTTGTTCCACGGCGAGAACGTGCTCGCTCGTGATCGGCAATTCGACGTAGCCGGCGTCGAGCAGATTGCGACGCAGCACGTGCGGATCGACTTGAAAATCATTGCGGTCGAGCCCGCGCTTGATCACGATCTCCCACAGACTTGCGACGCTGAACAACAGGGTATGGGCGGGATCCTCGATGAGCGTGCGGGCTTGATCCGGCAATTCGGTCGCGTCCGCCGCCGCCCAAAGGATCAGGTGCGTATCGAGCAGCAGTTTCACGCGTCGCCCTCGAACAGCTTCCGGATGGCCTCGTCGCCCATCGTGTCGAAGTCGGGCGGCACGACGATCTGCCCCTTCATGAAGCCGATCCGCGCCGGCCGGGGCGCCTCGGGCGCATCGATCGGCACGACCTTGACGAGCGGCTTGCCGGCCTTCGCGATCACGAATGGTTCACCCGCGTGAACTGCCTCGTCAATCAGACGCGACAGGTTCGTCTTCGCGTCATGCATGTTGTAGGTCTGCATGGCATCCCTCAAATGAACTAAGTTTAGTCAATCGTTAGCTTAGTTCACGAGGGGCATGTCCGCAAGGTCCGCGGTCGCCCGATACGAAGCCGTCCGGCGTGTCCTCAATGCCCCATCGCCGGCCCCGCGCCCTTCTTCGGCTTCGTGATCCACACGAGCGCCGCGAGCGCGATGAACACCACCGCCGACAGGTGGAAGAAGTCGTTGGTCGCCATCATGAAGCCCTGCTGCGTGACGAGCTGGTTGAGCTGCGCATTGGCCGTCTGGCCGACGATGCCGAGCTGCGCGAGCGCGCCCTGGTAGTCGGTCGTGTTCTGCGCGTAGACGCTCACCGATTCGGACAGCCGCGCATGATGGTAGATCGCGTCGTTCTCCCAGAACGTCGAGCTGGCCGCGGTGCCGATCGCGCCCGACAGCGTGCGCAGGAAGTTCGACAGCCCCGACGCGCTCGCGAGCCGTTCGTCGGAGATGCTCGACAGCGTGATCGTCGTCATCGGCACGAAGAAACACGCGACGCCGATGCCCTGCACGAGCCGCGGCAGGATCACGTGGTTGAACGGCACGTCGAGCGTGAACGTCGCGTTCCACATCGACACGCCCGCGAACACGATGAACGCGAAGCTCGCGACCATCCGCAGGTCGAGCCGGTGCATGTTGCGGCCGATCAGCGGCGACAGCACGAGCGCGAGCAGCCCGACCGGCGCGGTCGCGAGGCCGGCCTTGCCGGCCGTGTAGCCCATCACCGTCTGCAGCCACAGCGGAAAGATCACGACCGAGCCGAAGAACGCCATGAAGCCGAACGAGATGATCAGCGCGCCGAGCGCGAAGTTGCGGTCCTTGAAGAGCGACAGGTCGACCACCGGCTCCTTCTCGGTCGCCTCCCACACGAGCATGAACGCGAGCGACACGACCGCGATCAGCGCGAGCGCGACGATGAACGACGAGTTGAACCAGTCGCGGTCCTTGCCGAGGTCGAGCATCATCTGCAGGCACGACACGCCGATCACGAGCAGCGCGAGGCCGATCGCGTCGATCCGCTGCTTCGACGTCTTCGTTTCGCGGCCGCGCAGCAGGAAGTACGCGCAGGTCGCCGAGAACACGCCGATCGGCAGGTTGATGTAGAAGATCCACGGCCACGTGTAGTTGTCGCTGATCCAGCCGCCCAGCAACGGGCCGAAGATCGGCGCGACGATCACCGTCATCGCCCATAGCCCGAGTGCGAGCCCGCGTTTCGCGGGCGGGTAGCTGCGCATCAGGATCGTCTGCGACAGCGGCACCATCGGCCCCGACACGAGGCCCTGCAGCAGCCGGAACGCGATCAGCGTCTCGAAGTTCGACGCGAGGCCGCACAGCGCCGACGCGATCGTGAACGCGAGCACCGACAGCGTGAACAGCCTCACTTCGCCGACCCGCCGCGCGAGCCAGCCGGTGAGCGGCACCGCGATCGCTGACGCGACCGAGTACGACGAAATCACCCACGTGCCCTCGCTCGTCGCGACGCCGAGGCTGCCCGAGATGGTCGGCACCGCGACGTTCGCGATCGACGTGTCGAGCACTTCCATGAAGGTGCCCAGCGCGAGCCCGACGGTCAGCAGCGCGAGCGCACCGCCGGTCAACGGTGCCGGTTCGGCAGCGGGGGAGGGGGCGGATGCCGTGGTGGCGGACATCGGAATCTCCTAGACGCGGCGCGCGCGACGCGCCGGCACAACGCACGGACGCGCGACGCAGCGCGGCCCGGCCGGGTGGAATGAAAAAGGGGAAAGGTGGAGCGCGTGCCTCGTCATCTTCTGCCCAGACAGAGAAATAAGCGAATGTTTAACTGAGACATGAGGGGCTCCACGCGCATCAGCAGTCGGCTTCGTCAGGCTTCGGGCAGTCGGTCGAACCGGGCCCGTTGGCGATGAAGCGCTGCAGCAGGCCGGTGAGCGTCGCGAGTTCGTCGGCCGAGAAGCCTTCGAGCTGCGCGTTGAGCACGGTCGCGACCAGCGACGGCAGCGCGCGGGCGGCTTCGACGCCGCGCTCGGTGAGCGTCAGTTCGATCATCCGGCGGTCCTGCTCGCTGCGCGTGCGTGCGATCAGCCCCTTGCGTTCGAGCCGGTCGAGCATGCGCGTCATCGACCCGCTGTCGTACGACATCTTGCGCGACAGTTCGAACGGCGTGCGTGCGTAGCCGCGCGACAGCAGCAGGATCACGCCGATCTGCTGCGCGGTGAGGTCGAACGGCTCGAGCGCACGATCCATCCGCTCGACGAGCGCCTGCTTCGCCTTCGACAGGTAATAGCCGAGGCTCGTTTCCAGCGCGATGTTCTCGGGATCGTAGAGGCCGCCGGTCATACGATTGCGCGCGCAGCAATAGTGCGTTTCGGGTTAAAACGCGCCCAGTATCTTGAAAAATGATTGCTTAGTCAATATTATTTGAGTCAACCAGTTACGACGTGCATGTTGCACTGCCGGAGACTATGTTCTGACCGATCCGCCCGCACTGCCGGGCACCCGAGGATGTTCGCGATGCTGTTCCTGAAAAATGCCGCCGGCGCGTTGCGCCGCAATCTGACCGATACCGCTCATCATGTGTTTTCCGGGCCGCACCGCGGCTGGAAAATCGCGCTGTACGTGACGATGCTGGTCGTGCCTGGCGGCTCGCTCGCGGCGCTCGGGTTCGCGTGGTTCGATCATCGCCGGCAGCGCAACGCGAAGGGCGGCGCGCGCCGCACGAGCCAGCCGGCCGCGACGGAGCCGTCGACATGGCGCGCCGCCGCCGAACCCGTCCCGGCGCCCGTGCGCTGCCACTGACGCCGCACCGCTTCCGCGCGCCACACTATCCCGGCCCGATTCCAGTCTGTCCGATCGCCCGCCGCGTCACGCGCGGCCGGCGTCGTATGCCCGTTCGCCCGCCTGCCGTCCCGCAAGCAAGCCGTAATGGCCGGTAACCCGGCCGGCCGCGCCGGTAACACATCCGGGCCGCCGCGCACCGTACCCTTAGGGCTGCGCAGCTTTCTCGCCGTCAGTTACCATTTGTCCGCCAGCGGCACGACGACCGCATCGCGCGGCGCCGCTCGCCGGCCGCCACGCCCAGACAGGAAAACCACCATGCCGTACGCCTCCCTCCCGCGCGCCGTTCGCCCGCTGAGCGCCGCCGTCGCCATTGCGACGGCCGTGCTGCTCGCCGGCTGCGCCGTCGGGCCCGACTATCACCGGCCCGACACGTCGATCCCCGCCGCCTTCAAGGAAGCGCCGGCCGGCTGGAAAGTCGCGCAGCCCGCCGATCGCGCCGACCGCGGCGCATGGTGGACGGTCTACAACGATCCGCAGCTCGATGCGCTGATCGGCAAGCTCAACGCGTCGAACCAGACCATCGCGCAATCGGCGGCCGCCTACCGGCAGGCGCGCGCGCTCGTCACCGAGGCGCGCGCCGCGTATTTCCCGACCGTCGGGCTGAGCGCATCGGGCTCGCGGGCGCGGACGCCGCGCACGTCGCTGTCGTCTGGCTCGTCGTCGAATTTCGGCAGCGGATCGACGGGGTCGATCAACAACAGCTACAGCGTCGGCCTCGACGCCAGTTGGGAACCCGACCTGTGGGGCAAGGTGAGCCGCACCGTCAGCGCGCAGCGCGCCGGCGAAGCGGCCGCCGCGGCCGATCTCGCGAACGCGCGGCTGTCGCAGCAGGCGCTGCTCGCGCAGACCTATTTCCAGTTGCGCACGTCCGACGCGCTGCAAAAGCTGCTCGACGACACCGTGAAGTCGTACGAACGGTCGCTGCAGCTCACGCAGAACCAGTACGCGCAAGGCGTCGCCGCGCGCGCGGACGTGATCCAGGCGCAGACGCAGTTGCAGAGCGCGCAGGCCGCGCAGATCGACAACGGCGTCGCGCGCGCGCAGTACGAGCATGCGATCGCGACGCTGATCGGCGAACCGGCGTCGACGTTCTCGCTGCCGCCGGCCCCGCTCGCGGCCGAGCCGCCGATCACGCCGGTCGACGTGCCGTCGGCGATCCTCGAGCGCCGGCCCGACGTCGCGGCGGCCGAGCGCCGCGCGGCGGCCGCGAACGAGCAGATCGGCGTCGCGATCGCCGCGTTCTTCCCCACGCTGACGCTGTCGGCCAGCGGCGGCTTCCAGAGCTCGGTGTGGTCGCAGCTGTTCACGCTGCCGGCGCGCTTCTGGACGGTCGGCCCGCAGCTCGCGGCCACGCTGTTCGACGCGGGGCTGCGCGCCGCGCAGACGGACGCCGCGCGCGCGACCTACGACCAGGACGTTGCCGCCTATCGCCTCGCGGTGCTCACCGCGTTCCAGGACGTCGAGGACAACCTCGCGTCGCAGCGCATCCTCGCGCAGGAAATCGACGTGCAGCGGCAGGCCGTCGACAGCGCCGAGCACGCGCTCGCGATCGTCACGAACCAGTACAAGGCCGGCACGGTCGCGTACCTGAACGTGCTGACCGCGCAGACCACCGCGTTCACCGCGCAGCAAAAGCTCGCGACGATCGCCGGGCAGCGGATGGTGTCGTCGGTCGGGCTCGTGAAGGCGCTCGGCGGCGGCTGGAACGTAGCGGAGATGGCGCGCGAGAACGGCGACATGGCGGCGCCGGCGCCTTTGCCGGCGTCCGGTGCGCCCGCGGCCACCGCACCGTCGGCCGCCGCGCCGCTCGCGCAGAAGTAAGAAGGGAAGCGGCCGACGCGCGCGTTCAGCGCTGCGCGTCGCCGAAGATCAGCGACACCTGGTTGTTGCCGATCGGATGCCCGAGCAGGTTCAGCAACCCCGCGAGGTTCGCCTGCTGCTCGGGCGCCGCATGCGCGGTCCCGCGGAACGAGCCCTGGCCGGGGCCGAAGCTGCCGTGCCCGTCGAGGAACAGCGGGCCCTGCGTCGTCGACAGGTCGAGATCGGCGCCCGCGCCCTTCGCCTGCAATACCGCCCGGTACGAACCGAGCGGCTTCACGCGCGACACGCGCGAACTCATCGAATCGATCGTCACCGTCAACTGGCCGAACGCGTTGGTGCCGATGAGCCGCCAGTCGCTCCAGCCGAGCCGCACGTCGCCCTGCAGGTCGAGCGTGTTGAACGGCGTGCCGAGCCCCGCGAGCAGCGACGCGGGCACGGCCATCGTGCCCGCCGACAGCACCGCGCCGCGCCACGTCGCATCGAGCGTGACCGCATCGGGCATCGCTTCCGTCTGCCGCATGCGCATCTGCACGCGCCCGGTCAGCAGCGGCCAGAACCGCGTGGTCCATTCGACCCGGCCCGGCAGCAGCGTCGCCGCGCTCTGATCGGCGCCCGGCGCGAGCATCAGCGTGCCCGAGCCGTGCCACAGCGACCCGTCCGGATCGACGAGATTCACGTGGCCGCCGGTCGCACGCGCGAACTGCGGCGCGATCCACGCGGCCGGCGCGAGCGCGACGAGCGTCACCGCCGTCGCCAGGCCGCCCGCCAGCACCCACGGCAATACGGCGACGAGCCGCCTTGCCCACGGCCGCATCGGCCGCCCTTCGTTTGCGTCATCCACTGCCGTCATCTACTTCTGGACGGAAGGTTGCATCACGGCCGTCAGGTCCACTTGGCCGTCTTCCTTCAGCGCCGTGGCGTGCGCTTCGCCGACCTGCACCTTGAACTGCCGGCGCGCATCGTCGAGCCACTGGGTCCATGCCGGGAACGACACGTTCTTCATCTGGATCTGCACGCCGTTGCCGACGATCTGCACCTGCGCGCCCTGCAACCCGTGATCGGACAGCGACGCGGTCAGCGCGTCCTTTAGCGCGAGGCCGGTCGGCGCGACGCCCTGCGCGGCGGCCGTCAGCGACTTCGCCTCGTTCGCCTGCGCGGTCATCTGCGCGAGTTCGCGACGCATCGTCGGCAATTCGCGCTGGATCCGCGCGCGGCCTTCCTGCGCGGGCGACCACAGCACCGAATACGCGATCGCGACCGCCAGCACGGCGCCGCCCCAGCCGAGCAGCGTCTTCTCGCGCGGCGAGCGCTCGCCCCAGAACTGGGTCAGCGTCTGGTTCAGTTGTTCGGTTTTCATGAGCGGCTCCGGATCGTCCATTTGCCCGTGTTGCTGTCGACTTCGCCGGACAGTCCGTTACGCGCGAGGCGCTGCGTGAAATCGGGATCGACCTTGACCTCCGGCTTGAAGCCGACGTCGAGCCGACGGTCGTGATAGTCGAGCGACGCGATGCCGTTCAGCGGCAGCGCACCCATCGAGCGCGACAAGCCGCTCGACAGCGCGAGGAAATCGTTCGGCGACAGCTCGCCGGCCGCGAGGCGCAACTGGTCGAGCTGACGCTGCATCTGCGCGGGCGGATCGAGCACGGTGGTCGTCTTCGGGAACGCGGACAGCAGCGTCTCGGTGATCTGCGCGGACAGCGCATCGCGCTCGCGCGACAGCTTCCACCAGTGCAGGTTCATCCCGATCACCGCGACGCCGAGCGTCGCCGCGGCGAGCGCGATCGGCACGCGCAGGCGCTTGAGCGTCGCGCGGTCGAAGCGCCACGGCTGCGATTCGAATTCGAACTGGCACAGGTCGAATGGCTCGGTCAGCGCCCGGCGCGCGAACGTGTCGAACGACAGCGGCGCGGCGCCCGGCAGCAGCGGGCCGTCGGTGCGGCCGACCGATGCGAGCCGCGGCTCCGCGCCCGGTTCGCCGAGTTCGTACAGTTCGATGTCGCCGCCGCCGGCGAGCGCGGCCAGCGTGCCGGCCGCGCGCGACGCGGGCGCCGCGAAGCCTTCGCCGAGCGCGCCGCGCGCGACGGCCAGCTCGAGGCGCGGCGCACCGGCCGCCGCCGGCAGCGCGCCGGCTTCGACGAGCACCGGTTCGACCGCCGTCGCGAGCCCGAGCACCGCGGCGACCGTCGTCGGGCGGGCAGGCGGCTCGGCCGCGGCCGCGACGAGCGGGGCGGCGTCGATGGCCTCGTCGTCGGCCGCCGGCACGACGGATGCCGCTTCGGCCGGCACACGCGGCGCCGGCAGGCAGCGGGTCGCGGGCACCGCGCTCAGGTGCCGGTGGCCGGCCGCGGTGAACGCGTCGCAGATCGTGCGGAACCACGCGCGATCGACGACGGCCAGCACGCGGCGCCCGTCCGGCAGCGCGGCCGGGTCGAGCGCGATGTGGCAGCCGAGCGGATCCTGGATCAGCTGATCCTCGACGATGTTGGGCAGCGCCTGGCGCAGCTTCGGCCCCTTCAGCGGCGGCACGGTCGCGGCCAGCAGCAGCACGTCGCGCGCGGCGACGATCAGCACCGTCGCGTTCGCCCGCGGCAGCAGCGCCAGCGCGGCGCGGCCGGCGCGCTGCACCTGGCCGCCCTTGTCGACGAGCATGAACGGCAGCTCGGGCCACTGCCATTCCTGCAACGGCACGGCAGGCTCGCGCGGCGGCAAAGAAACAATCAACGTGCTCACAAGAGCTCCTCTCCCGATTGGCGTCGTTATAGCTGGTCGCGGATACGCACGACCCGCGTCGAGTGCGTGGTCGGATCACGATACACGAGCGAGGTGCGGTCGACCTCCGCGCGTTCGTGCTGGATCCGGCCATGCACGATGAAATAGCTCGAATTGACGTCGACGAGGCTCGAGTCGATCGTCACGTTCGGCGGCGCGCCGGCGCCGCGCAGCGCGAGCTGCACGTCGCCGACGTTCCGGAAGAACACGGTCTCGCGGCGCGACACCAGCGCCTGCGCGGACGACACGCTCATCCCCGGCACCAGCGCCGCGATCACTTCGGCCGGCGCGGTGTTCATGTTCACGGGGGTCGTGGTCGGCAGCACGGTGACGAACGGGCGCAGCCGCGCGACCATCTCGGGCGTCACGCCGTCGACGTCGAGCAGGCTGTCCGCGCGCGTCATCATCAGCGGCGCGGGCCCGCGGTCCCCGCCGGCCATGCCGGGATCGTCGGTGAAGCCGCTGCCCTGCTGGTCGCCGCTCGTCACCGGTGCGGTCGCGGCGTTCGCGGCGGTCGCGCCGCCGCCGGGCAGGTTCGGCATCTGGAACCGCGTGGCCGAATGCAGCAGGCCCGCGCGCACCTGGAGCGCGATGCGCTTCGCGAACGCGCTGTCGTAGCCGAGCGTCGTCAGCAGGCGCTGGAACGCCTGCATCTGCGTGACGTTCAACTGCAGCACGCCGGGCGCCGGCGACGACACGAGGTTGCGCAGGTTGAACTTCGCCTGCGCGTCCTCGATCGAGCCGGAGATATAGGTGTCTTCGCCGCCGCCGTCGTTGGGCGAGCCGATCCGGCCGAGGAAATCCGACAGCTTCGTCTTCGCGATCGGCACGCCCCAGATCCCGCCGAGATAGGTGATGCCGGGCGCCGTGTCGCCTTCGGAGCGCAGGATCATCCGGGTCCAGTCGAGCGCGCCGCGCGCGACCCACTGCGCCTGCGCGATCGTGCGCTGGTTCTCGATGCGGCGGATCTGCACCTGCTGGCGCCACAGCATCCCCGACACGAGGATCGCCGACAGCGCGACCACGAGCAGCGCGGTGATGATCGCGGCGCCGCGCTGGCGGCGGGCGGGCGTTCGGCGGGCAAGGCGCGCACGCATCGTCATTCCCCGACGAGGAAGATGCGCGTGATCGGCACGCGCAGCGACGTCGCGCCGATGCTGACCTGCAGCCCGGTCACCGCGCGCGCGGGCGGTGCGTTGCCGATCTGCGGCACCTTGAGCGCGTCGTTGTTCTGTGCGAGCGCTTCGTCGGCCGTCTGCAGGTTGGTGGTCCAGCCCACGCGCGGCACGTACAGCTTCGCGTCGATCGCGCCGACGCCGCCCATCAGCGCGACCCAGCTCCAGCCTTCGACGCTGCTGTCCTTCAGCAGGGTGCGCAGCCGGTTCGTGTCGTCGATCGGCGGCGATGCATAGCGCACGACCCGGCCGCCGGCGATCCGGTAGCGGACCACCTGCAGCCGCGGCGCGACGCCCGGCACGTCGAGTTCGCGCACGATCTGCAGCGTATTGCCGGCGACGCCGATCGCCGGCTGGCCGGCCTCGTCGTCGGTGGCGGCGAGCCGCGCGTCGATGCGCATCTGGTCGAACATCTGCGCGAACACGCGCTCGTCCTCCATCGCGGACGCGACCTTGTCGCGGCCGCGCATGATCTGGTCGAGCCCGCGCCACGCGAGGATCGCGACCACCGCGAGAATCGCGATCGCGATCATCAGCTCGATCAGCGTGAAGCCGCGGGCAGGGCGGCCCGAGGGAGCGGACAGGCGGCGCATCGGCGCGTCAGAGCGGACGGCTGGTTTCATTCGCGACCACCGTCACCATCTGCGCGAGCACGCCGGCGCGGCCGGGCATGCTCACCGAAATCCGCACGCGCCGGAATACCGGGTTCGGCGTGGTGCTCACGCGCTGCGTGCAGACGAGCTGCACGTTGCCTTGCGAGCAGTCGAAACT
The DNA here is from genome assembly GCF_001532755.1 of Burkholderia sp. MSMB2157WGS. Classification (NCBI taxonomy): domain Bacteria; kingdom Pseudomonadati; phylum Pseudomonadota; class Betaproteobacteria; order Burkholderiales; family Burkholderiaceae; genus Burkholderia; species Burkholderia sp. MSMB2157WGS. The sequence goes on from NZ_LPJG01000005.1 coordinate 56,974, forward strand.
CTGTTCGCCGACCTCCGGCCACGCATGCGTGAGCCGCAACTGCGCAAGCGCGTTGTCGGCGCTCCAGCCGGCGAGCAGCCGGCGATGCAGGTCGGACGCGTTGGTCGCCATCGTGCCGACCGCGCGGATCGACGCGGCGAGCGCGACCGCGATGATCGCGAGCGCGACCAGCACCTCGATCATCGTGAAGCCGCGGGATGAAGAAACGGGGAAGGGCAGGCGACGACGCATCGTCATTGCACCTCGTAGCGGCCGTTGCCGGTGCCGACGATCGTCGCGCTACCGGCGGCCGAATGCAGCGTCACGCGCACCGGCGTGTCGATGCTCTCGGTGCCGAACACGACGCGATTCGCGTGCGTGTCCGAGCCCGGGTAATCGATGTCGGCGCCGGTGACGCCGCCGTCCCAGTCGCGCGGGCGCAGCAGGTCGTCGCGCAGCGTGCGCCAGCCGTCGGGCGAGCTCACGTCGAAACGGAAACCGTGCGCGGTCGGCTGCCACGCGATCGGACGCGCGCGCACCTGCGCTTCGTCGCCGGCCGTCTCGAACAGCAGCGCTATGCGCTGCGCTTCCTCGCGCAAGTCGGTGCGCGGATTGCGCGTCAGCGACAGCGACGCGAGCGACACGAGCAGCCCCGCGATCACGAGCACGACCAGCATTTCGAGCAGCGTGAAGCCGCGCGCGCGACGCCGCGCCGCACGGCGCTTCGTCAAGCCGCCATCGGCGCCGGCCGGTACGGACGGCACCGCCCCGCGACGCACACGGCGATCGCGGCCGCAGCGGGAGGTCGTGCGAATGGCGAGCATGAAGAGCGGAAACGAAACGTCGGGTCGATCAGCGCCGGCTTATTGCCACGAGCCGATGTCGGAGTCGTTGCTCTCGCCGCCTTCCTTGCCGTCGGCGCCGTAGCTGAACACGTCGATCTCGCCGTGCACGCCGGGGTTCAGGTACTTGTACCCGTTGCCCCACGGATCGTTCGGCAGGCGCTCGAGATAGCCGCCGTCCTTCCAGTTGTTCGGGATCGGATCGGTGGTCGGCTTCTGGATCAGCGCGTTCAGGCCCTGCTCCTGGGTCGGATAGCGGCCGTTGTCCAGACGGTACAGCTTGAGCGCCTGCATGATCGTGCCGATGTCCTGCTTCGCGGCGATGCGGCGCGCCTCGTCCGGACGGCTCATGATCTTCGGCACGATCAGCGCCGCCAGGATCCCGAGGATCGCGACCACCACCATGATCTCGATCAGCGTGAAACCGCGCTGACGACGCACGGCCGCGTTGCGGCGAGTGATCCACGTTTGCATGACTGACTACCTCTTTCCAAAAAATGTCGTCGATTGAGTGACGCACCCGGCGCACCGGACGATTGCCTGACGGCAACCTTCCGGACCGGCGGGCGCGGAGCACGCATTGTAAGGCGCGCATCGCCGAGGGCTTTCACCCAACGCAAATTTCATATACATCCGTACAATAGCGCGCATGAACGCGCTCTCGATCCGGATCCTATCCCTCGCCCTCTTCGCGGGTTTGTGCGCGACGGCCACCTACTGGGTCGTCACGCTGTCGGCCCGCGAAGCGCCGCTGCCCGCCGCCGCCGCGCGGCTGCCGATCCGCACCGAGGACGCCGCCGCGCTCTTCGGCGGTCAGCTCGACAAGAATCCCGTCCAGGACATCCACCTGTTCGGCATTCTCGCGCTCGATCACGGCGGCGCGGCGATCGTCGGCATCGGCGGCGAACCGCCGCGCGCCGTGTCGCTCGGCGCGGAAGTCACGCCCGGCGCGAAGCTCGCCGAAGTGCGCCCGCGCTCGATCGTCGTCGACCGCAACGGCGCCCGCGCCGAAATCCAGCTCCCGGCCAACACGCCGTCCCCTGCGATCTACATGCGCTGAACGGCGGCGGCCCGGCAAGCGGGCCGCCGCGTCACTGCACCATGTTGTTCAGCTCGATGATCGGCAGCATCACGGCCAGCACGATCACGAGCACGATGCCGCCCATCGCCAGGATCAGCAGCGGCTCCAGCAGGCTCGTCAGGAACATCGTGCGGCGCTCCAGCTCGCGCGCTTCGCCTTCGGCCGCGCGATCCAGCATCGTCGTCACGTCGCCCGTCGCTTCGCCCGAACGAATCAGGTGCACGAGCACCGGCGGAAACGTCTTCACGTTATTCAGCGCGCGCGACAGCGCGGAGCCTTCGCGCACGCGCACGATCGCGTCGTCGATGTTCGCGCGCATCGCGCGGTTCGACAGCGTCTCGCCGGCCGCCTGCAACGCGCGCAGGATCGGCACGCCCGCCGCGGTGAGAATGCCGAGCGTGCTCGCGAAGCGCACCGTGTTGTAGCCGCGCACGAGCTTGCCCGCGAGCGGCGCGGTCAGCACCCAACGATCGAATGCGAGCCGGGGCCCGGCGCGCGACAGCGTCGCCTTCACGAACCACACGACGAGCGCGACCGCGATCAGGATCGCCCACCACCAGTGCCGCACGAATTCCGACAGCGCCATCATCACGACCGTGAGGATCGGCAGTTGCTGCTTCGTGCTCGCGAACACGTTGACGACCTGCGGCACGACGTAGCTCAGCAGGAACGTGACGATGCCGAACGCGATCAGCGTGACGATGCCCGGATACGTGAACGCCAGCAGGATCTTCTGCTTCAGCGCATTGCTCTGCTCGATGTAGTCGGCCAGGCGCGACAGCACGATGCCGAGCTTGCCGGTGTGTTCGCCGGCCGCGACCAGCGCGCGATAGATTTCCGGAAAATCGCGCGGATGCTGACCCAGCGCATTCGCGAGCGAATGGCCGCCGAGCACTTCCGCGCGGATCGCGGCCATCAGTTCGCGGATGTAGTCGCGCTCGGCCTGCTCGGTCAGCACGCCGAGCGCCTCGTCGAGCGGCAGCCCCGCAATCAGCAGGCTCGCGAGCTGGCGCGTGAGGATCGCCTGTTCGCGCTGCGACAGCTTGCGGCCGAACGCGAGCCGCTGCGAGCGCGCGCCGCGCGTCGCGCTCGCGGCCGGCTCGACGACGAGCGGGGTAAGCCCCTGCGTGCGCAACTGGCCGCGCGCGCTGCGCGCACTGTCGGCATCGATGACGCCTTTCTGCGCGCGTCCCGCCGCATCGATCGCTTCGAAACGGAATGCCGGCATCGCGCTATGCGCCTCCCGTCACGCGCAGCACTTCCTCGAGCGACGTCGCGCCGGCCGCGAGCCAACGCTCCGCGTCGTCGCGCAGCGTGCGCATGCCTTGCGCGCGGCCGGCGGCCAGGATCTCGGCATCGGCCGCGTTGCGGTGAATCAGCGTGCGGATCGACTCGTCGACCAGCAGCAGTTCGTAGACCCCGCGCCGGCCCGCGTAGCCCGAATGCCCGCACTTGTCGCAACCGACCGGATGCCACACGGTGCGGCCGTCCTCGTGCCGCTCCTCCTTGCAGACCGGGCAGAGCTGGCGCACGAGGCGCTGCGCGAGCACGCCGAGCAGCGACGACGCGAGCAGGTACGGCTCGACGCCCATGTCGGTCAGGCGCGTGACGGCGGACGCCGCATCGTTCGTGTGCAGCGTCGCGAGCACGAGGTGGCCCGTCAGCGACGCCTGCACCGCGATCTGCGCGGTTTCGAGGTCGCGGATTTCACCGATCATGATCACGTCCGGGTCCTGGCGCAGGATCGAGCGCAGCGCGCGGGCAAAGGTCATCCCGATCCGCTCGTTCACCTGCGTCTGGCCGATGCCGGACAGGTCGTATTCGATCGGGTCCTCGACGGTCATGATGTTGGTCGTCGCGGTTTCGAGCCGCGACATCGACGCGTACAGCGTGGTCGTCTTGCCCGAACCGGTCGGGCCGGTGACGAGCACGATGCCGTGCGGGCGCGCGATCAGCTTGTCGAACTGCACGAGCGTGTCGCGGCCCATCCCGAGCGCTTCGAGGTTCAGGCGCTGCGCATCCTTTTCAAGCAGACGCAGCACCGCGCGCTCGCCGTGCCCGGTCGGCAGCGTCGACACGCGCACGTCGACCGGCCGGCCGCCGACGCGCAGCGTGATGCGGCCGTCCTGCGGCAGGCGCTTCTCCGCGATGTCGAGCTGCGCCATGATCTTGATCCGCGAGATCAGCGCGCCGTGCAGCGCCTTCTTCGGGCGCACGACGTCGCGCAGCGTGCCGTCGACGCGAAAGCGCACGACCGACGCATTCTCGAACGGCTCGATGTGAATGTCCGACGCCTGTTCGCGTGCCGCTTGCGTGAGCAGCGCGTTGATCATCCGGATGATCGGCGCGTCGTCTTCCGATTCGAGCAGATCCTCGACCTCGGGGATGTCCTGCATCAGCCGCGACAGGTCGACTTCGCCCTCGACCTCGCCGACCACCTGCGCGGCGCTGCCGTCCTGGCGCGCATAGGCCTGGTTGATCGCCTGCGCGAGCTCGTCGGCCGGCACGCGATGCACGGCGATCGAGCCGAAGTTGCGCGCGATTTCCGCGAGCGCGGCGTCGCTCGTGCGTTCGCTGATCCACACCTCGAGCGTGTCGTCGAGCTGATGCGCGATCAGCACCTGGCCGCTCTTCGCGAAGCCGTACGGCAGCAGGCGCGCGGCGAGCGGCGACGGCGGCTGGCGTTCGCCCGGCGCGCCGTCGTGAGTGGAAGACGCGAGCACGTCGCTCACTGCGAGGCTCCCGGCGCGGTGGTCAGCGGTTGTTGCGGCACCGCCTGCTGCGGCACGCTCTGCGGCTGCGCGGGCGTCGCCTCCGGCAACGGCTGGGCCGGCACCGGCGCCACCTGGCGCTGCAGCTGCTGGCGACGCATCTTGTCGAGATCGAACAGGTTGCCCGCGGCCGTGCCGCCCTGGCTCGGGCCGATCGGCATCGGCGGGACGACCGGGTCGTCCTTGTCGCGCATCACGTTGTTGTCCGACTTGTATGCGCCCGTCACGCCCTGAATGTAGTCGTAGCGGTTGGCCGTCACTTCCTGCGCGGTACTGCGATCGGAGATGATCACCGGGCGCAGGAATACCATCAGGTTGGTCTTCTGACGCAGCTTCGTTTCGGAGCGGAACAACTGGCCGATCCACGGGATGTCGCCGAGCAGCGGCACCTTGCTGTTCGACACCTGGTAGTTGTCCTGCATCAGGCCGCCGAGCACGATGATCTCGCCGTTGTCGGCCAGGATCGTCGACTGGATCGAGCGCTTCGTGAAGGTCGGCCCGGTCTGCGCGTTCGTGGTGCCGCTGACGACCGCCGAATCCTCCGTGTAGAGCTGCAGCTTCAGGATCCCGCCGTCGGTGATCTGCGGTTTCACGTGCAGCGTCAGGCCGACGTCGCGGCGGTCGTACGTATTGAACGCGTTGCTCGTGGTGCCGCTCGTCAGGTTCGAATACGAACCGGTCGCGATCGGCACGTTCTGGCCGACGACGATCTTCGCTTCCTCGTTGTCGAGCGTGATCAGGTTCGGCGTCGACAGCACGTTCGCGTCGCTCACGCCCGCAAAGTACTGCAACAGCGCGCCGAGCCCCTGCACGCCGAACATGTTGTGCAGCCAGCCGATGTTGAGCCCTTGCGACAACTGCCCGAGATTGGCGGCCAGCCCGCCGCCGGTGATCCCGCCGGCGGCATTGGTCAAACCGCCGGCCGTCAGGTTGACGATGCTGTTGCCCAGACCCCCCGACGGATTCAGGTTCGTGCCGCCGAGAAACTGGCCGCTCGCCACCTGCCACTGGATGCCGAGGTTGCCGGACGTATTCGAATTGAGCTCGACGATCAGCGCTTCGATATAGACCTGCGCACGCCGTGCGTCGAGCTGGTCGATCACCGAGCGCAGGTTCCGGTAAACCGGATCGGACGCGGTGATGATCAGCGAGTTGGTCGCCGAGTCGGCCTGGATCATCCCGCCCGGCTGGTTGTCGTCGCTCTTGTCCTTGTCGCCGCCGAGCAGGCCGCCCGTGCCGAGCCCGCCGCCGCCGGACGAGCCGCCGCCGTACGCCGACGAAGACGACGAGCCGCCGAGGCCGCCCGACGGCAGCGGCGGGGTGCCCGACGTGCCGGTCGAGAAGTTGCCGCTCGACGACGAGCCGCCGTTCTGGTTGAAGCTGTTCGCATCGTTGGACGATGCCGACGAGCCGCTGTCGTTGCCGCCCTTGCCGAGCATCCCGCGCAGCGTCTTCGCGAGCTTGACCGCATCGGCGTTGCGCAGCGGCACGACGTGCATGTTGCCGGGCACCGCGCTCGGCGCGTCGAGCTGCTGCACGAGGCGCTTCGCGGCCGCGAGGCGCGACGCGCTCGACGCACGCAGCATCAGCGAGTTGGTGCGCGGGTCGGCCGTGACCGACACCTTCAGCGTCGCGTCGCTGTTGCCGATCGCGCCCGGATCGAGCATTTTCTGCAGCTGCGCGGCGAGGTCGATCGCGTTCGCGTTGCGCAGCGGCACGACCTGCACCTGCGCGCCCGCGGCGCTGTCGACGCCCGCGATGATCTGCGCGATGCGGCGCACGTTGTCCGCGTAGTCGGTCACGACGATCGTGTTGTTCGCCGGGTAGGCGGTCACCGTGTTGTTCGGCGAGATCAGCGGCCGCAGCACGGGCAGCAGGTTGTTCGCCGATTCGTTGTGCAGCTCGAACACCTGCGTGATCACCTGGTCGCCGCGCGCCTGCGGCGCATTGCCGACATAGGTCGGCACGCCCTGCAGCTTCGCATCGGCTTCCGGCACGACCTTCAGCACGCCGTGATCCTGTACGAGCGCGAAGCCCTGCATGCGCAGCGCGGACTGCAGCGTCTTCAACGCCTGGTCTTCCGGCACCGGCCGTTCGGCCACGAGATTGAGCTGCCCCTTCACGCGGGGATCGACGATGATGGTCTTGCCGGTCGCGGCGCCGATCGCTTTCGCGACCTGGTCGATATCCGCATTCACGAAGTTGAGCGTGACCTGAGCATAGGCGGCCTGCGAGACGATGATGCCGGCCACGAGCAGGGTCGTGGCGATACGCCGCATAACGAAGCGATTTCTTGTCATGGATGAATGGGTCGATGCCGGCTCAGGCCACTTCCGGCGGTAGTGCTGGGATCCAGGTCCGAAAGAGGCGACATTAGCAGTTTTTCATGTCCGAAATATCACATTGATCCGAAGACTGTCTCACATACGACATGTATCCGGCATGTCGTATGCAAGATGTAAGGATCGATGTCACACTCCGCATGCCGGCCGTCGCCTCCGTCGTCGCTCCCGTTTCGCGATGAACCGACACGGAAATGCGGTATAACCGGGCTCTCGTATTCCTGCCTGTCGCACTCCGACGGTCTGCCGGTATGATACGGGCGGCGCGTTTCTCGTCGCACTAATAACGGGCACGGGTTTTCCCCGAGCCCCGCGCAATTCCTTTTCGTTTCCGCACGATGAACAGACGGTTCGCTTCGATCGCGTTGATCGCCGCCGGCGCGTGGTTCGCCAGCGGCAACGCACGCGCGGATTGTTTCGACGAAGCAGCCAAATACCAGCAGGTCAATCCGCTGATCCTGCGCGCGATAGCGTGGCAGGAGTCGCGCAACCGGCCCGATGCGCTGAACAAGAATACGAACGGCTCGGTCGACTACGGCCTGATGCAGATCAATTCGATCCACCTGCCGACGCTGTCGCGCTACGGGATCGGCCGCGACACGCTGATGGAACCGTGCAAGAACGTGTACATCGCCGCGTGGCATCTCCGGCAGAAGATGAACCGCTACGGCAACACGTGGCAGGCGGTCGGCGCCTATCATTCGGAAACGCCGTCGCTGCGCGACAAGTACGCGCGGCAGATCGCCGGCATCCTGACGCAATGGAAGCTGCTGCCGCCCCAGCAGACCGCTCAGGCCGCCCAGGCTACTCCGGCCGCGCAGTGATGCCGCGCGGCGGCGCCGGCCGACGCCGCGCCGGCCGGCCGGCGCGCGTTTGATGCACAATGCGGGCTGACGCCGCCGTTTCGCCCGCGTGCGGGCCGGTCGCGCCCCCGCAGGGCGCCGCGGCCGCTTTTTCATCTTTTCCGTTGGTGCATATCATCATGAATCCGGCAATGAAACAGCCGTTGCCCGTCACCGTGCTGTCCGGCTTCCTCGGCGCCGGCAAGACCACGCTGCTCAACCACGTGCTCGCGAACCGCGCGGGCCTGAAAGTCGCGGTGATCGTCAACGATCTCGCGGCGGTCAACATCGACGCGTCGCTCGTGCGCGATGCGCAGGCGCTGTCGCACGTCGAGGAACGCCTCGTCGAGATGTCGAACGGCTGCATCTGCTGCACGCTGCGCGACGACCTGCTCGTCGAGATCCGCAACCTCGCGTCCGAAGGCCGCTTCGACGCGATCATGATCGAATCGACCGGTATCGCGGAGCCGATGCCGATCGCCGAAACGTTCACGTTCGTCGACGACGACGGCACGTCGCTGTCGGCCATCGCGCGGCTCGACACGCTCGTCACCGTGGTCGACGCGTACAACTTCCTGCGCGACTACGGCTCCGACGACGCGCTCGCGACGCGCGGCATCGCCGCGTCGGAAGACGACGACCGCACGCTCGTCGAGCTGCTGATCGAGCAGATCGAATTCTGCGACGTGCTGGTGATCAACAAGGCCGACCTGGTCGGCGCGGACGATCTCGCGCGCCTGCAGCACATCCTCGCGCGCCTCAATCCGCGCGCGCACCAGGTCGTGTCGACGTTCGGCAACGTGCCGCTCGACGAAGTGCTGAACACCGGCCGCTTCGATTTCGACGAAGCCGCGAATGCGCCGGGCTGGCTCGCGTCGCTCGACCGTGCTCACACGCATTGCGACGACCCCGACTGCCAGGACGACCATCATGCGCACGTGCACGGCGAAGCCGACGAATTCGGGATCGGCAATTTCGTTTACCGCGCGCGCCGGCCGTTTCACCCGGCACGGCTCTGGGCGCTGTTGCATCAGGAGTGGCCGGGCGTGCTGCGCAGCAAGGGTTTCTTCTGGCTCGCGACGCGCAACGACATCGCGGGTTCGCTGTCGCAGGCGGGCGGCGTATGCCGGCACGGGCCGGCGGGTTCGTGGTGGGCCGCGCAGGATCGCGCGGAATGGCCGGACGACGACGAGCTGCTCGCTGAAATCCGCGCCGAATGGCTGGGCGATCTCGACGATCGCACGGTCGGCGATCGCCGGCAGGAACTCGTGCTGATCGGCATCGCACTCGACGCCGATGCGTGGCGCGCGAAACTCGACGCATGCCTGCTGACCGATGCGGAGTTCGCGCTCGGCGCGACGGGATGGGCGGCGTTCGACGATCCGTTCCCGGCGTGGGACGTCGATTCGCACGACGACGATCACGGCGACACGCAGATCGTGCACGCGTGAAGCGCGTGGTAACGGCTCGTAAAAATAACCGTTAATTTTTGCAAGAGCGGCGCGAACTGTGGCGAAAATGCCGCGCGCGTCCAACAAAAAACCCGCCGAGAGGCGGGTTTTTTTCTGGAACAGGCGCGGATTTAACGCTTGTTGACGGCATCCTTGAACGCCTTGCCGGCCGTGAACTTGACCGTCTTGGCTGCCGGGATCTTGATGGTTTCGCCCGTCTTCGGGTTGCGGCCCGTACGTGCTGCGCGCTTGCCCGAACCGAAGCTGCCGAAGCCGATCAGCTGAACCGCATCACCCTTCGACACGGCCTTCTTGATGACTTCGAGCAGCGTGTCCAGCGTTTCGCCGGTTTGAGCCTTGCTGGCGCCCGTTTGGGCGGCGACGGCGTCGATCAGTTCCTGTTTGTTCATTAAGGTTCCTTTATCAGGTTAGGTTGACACGAACAGCGCGAACGCGCCGATTATACGTGCGCGAACCGTGCCGTCGAGAGTCAGACTCCGACGACACAGCGCCGAATCCTGGCCCGCGCGACGCGCCCTCCGGCTTGCCGGCGGCCACCCCGCGGTACGGCGTTGCTATGATAGCGCAGCGCAAACCCAATAACGACAAGGGTTTCAAAGATTTTCATCGGTATTTCGCCGAATGAATCGTCGATTGCCCGTTTTTTGACCTGCGCCAACCGGACAGGATACGCAGCGGGGTCCGCCCGTCCGTCGCCCCGTTGCCCTTTTCCAACGGCCGGTCGGACGGCCTCCCGCAATCCCTTGCCAGGCTTGGCTGCCACGTTTTTTGTTTCGCATGCCCGACCGACTTGTTTACGCCACGCTCGCACTTCGCGACGACGGCACGCTCGTCTCGCCCGAGTTCGGCGAGTTCCATCGCGGCGCATCGGGCACGCTCGCGCACGCGCATCGCGCATTCGTCGCGGGCAACGGGCTGCCCGCGCGCTGGCAGCGCCGTCGAACGTTCACGATCGTCACGACCCGATTCGGCGCGGGCGCCGGCTTCCTCGCAGCCTGGGCCGCGTGGCGCGACGATCCTGCGCGCTGCGAACGGCTGCATGTCGTCGCGCTAGAGCCGCACCCGTTCTCGCGCGACGACCTGCGCCGCGCGGTTTCGCATATGGTTGCAGACACAACCATATCGGCAGACGCCGATGCATTGATCGATGCTTGGCCGATCCTCGTGCCGGGCCTGCACCGGCTCGAATTCGACGAAGGGCGCGTGGTGCTCACGCTCGCGTTCGGCGATGCGATCGAGCTGTCGAAGAAGCTCGTCGCGCGCGCCGACGCGTTTTTTCTCGATGGCGCCGCGGCCTCGGCCGACGGGATCCGCGCACTCGCGAAAATCGCCGGCGAACACGCGACGTTTGCGACCCATGCAAAGTCCGACGACGTGAAACACGCGCTCGGCGAAACGGGTTTCACGTTCCGCGAAGTCGACGATCGTCTCGTCGGCGAATATGCGCCGCGCTGGCGCGCGCGCCGGCACGAGCCACCGCGTGCACTGCCCGTTGCAGCGCGCCGTGCGATCGTGATCGGTGCGGGCCTCGCCGGCTGCGCGGTGGTCGAACGCCTGGCTGCGCGCGGCTGGGACGTCACGCTGATCGAGCGGCACGAACGGATCGCCAGCGAAGCGTCGGGCAACCCGGCCGGGGTTTTCCATCCGTTGATGACGCGCGACGACAACGTCGCGAGCCGGCTCACGCGCGGCGGCTTCCTGCACGCACTGGCACGCTGGCACGCCCTCGAACGCGCAGGGCATGCGTTCGCACGCAGCACGCACGGGATGATCCATCTGGCCGAATCGGCCGACGATTTCGCGCGGATGCGCGATGCGTTCGATGCGTTCGGCGCGCCGTCCGACTACGTGACGCTGCTCGATGCCGATGCCGCGCGTGCGCACCTGAATCTGCCGGTCGCGCATGGCGGCCTGCTGTTTCCGCAAGGCGGCGCCGTCTGGCCGGCCGGGCTGTGCGCCGCGCAATATGCGGCGGCCGGCGAGCGCGTGCGCCTGCTTGCGTCCACCTGCGTCGCGCGGCTCGAACGACGGGGCGACACCTGGCATGCGCTCGACGATACCGGCGCCACGCTGGCCGATGCGCCCGTCGTCGTGCTCGCGAACGCGGGCGACGCCGCGCGTCTTGCCGGGCTGCGGCATGTCGCGCTGCAACCGGTGCGCGGCCAGCTCACGCTGTTGCCGCCGGGCACGACGGCGCCGCTGCCGTGCCCGGCGATCGGCGACGGTTACGCGGTCCCGCTCGCCGACGGCACGCTGCTGATCGGCGCGACGTTCGAACCCGACGACACCGATCCCGCGATGCGTACGGCCGGCCACGTCGAGAACCTCGAACGCGTGCGACATCTGCTGCCGGGCCTGATCGGCGATCTGCCGGACCCCGCCACGCTGCGCGGGCGCGTGGCGTTCCGCTGGGTCGTCGGCGACCGCCTGCCGCTCGTCGGCCCGCTCGCCAACGAAGCGCAGGCCACCGCGAACGCCCGCGCGCTCGGCGGTGCGCAGGCGCGCGACCTGCCGCGCCTGCCCGGCCTCTACGGCGCATTCGGCTTCGGTTCGCGCGGCCTCGTGTGGGCCGCGCTCGGCGCCGAGCTGATCGCCTCGCAACTCGAAGGCGAGCCGTGGCCGCTCGAGCGCGAACTCGCCGACGCGGTCGATCCCGCCCGCTTCCTGATCCGCGCGCTGCGCGCACGCCGCGTCGGTTCGACGGGCTGACCGGCCGCGTCTTCCTCACAGTTTCCCGATTTTCCCGCGCAAGGTTATCCACGCAATGCTGTGGATAACCACGCGGAATCCGCGCGCACTTCGTGTGTAATCACAGTGGACGTAAACTGGGCAACTCCGCACAGCCGTGAAGCGGCCCGAAAGTTGCTCAACTCAAACGTCTGTGCACGAACAGCCTGTGCAACCGGTTATGGTTTCGCCAACGCATTGATCCAACAGCGTAAACTGGAGTTATCCACAGAACTGTGCGTCCTTTGTTAACTTCTACTACGTATATATACGAGTAAACCTTTGAAACCAAAAACCTGTGGTGCCGCACAGCGCCGCGAGTCGATTCGGTCGGTTCCGGAACGAAAAAGCTGTGGCACAATCGGTTTCCTTCGCGTTCGTTCGGCCAGGCGCCGGACATGCTTCAACGGAACGGTCGGCACGATTTCGAATCTGAATCTTCGAGTCCGCCAGTCCGTTCACACACCAGGCCGACAATCCAGATCGGCAACCTGAACGACGTTCCACCCTGTGGCGGAACAGGCGGACCCCATGTACCGCCGTCGTCGAGCACAACAATCACATTCGGGGCAATACCCAGCCGGCGCGTATCCATTCCTGTCGCTTGACCCCGCGTCGCTGGCGGTTGCTTCCAAAGGAGAAGTCACCACGATGAAGTCGGCGTTCTCATTCCTGCCCAACTGGCCGCTCGCGCCGGATGCCGTGTTCTGGGCCGGGCTCGCGCTGTTTGCAGCCGGCCTGTGCGGCGAGCTGTGCTATCGCGCGTGGCGTCTGCCGCGCATCACCGGCTATGCCGTGATCGGCCTGATCGCCGGTTCGTTCGGCTTCGGCGTGATCGACGCGAGCACCGACGAAACCTCGCGGCTGCTGATGGACGTCGCGCTCGGCCTGCTGCTGTTCGAACTCGGCAGCCGCCTCGACCTGCGCTGGATCCGGCGCAATCCGTGGCTCGTCGCGTCGAGCCTCGCGGAAGCCACGCTCACGTTCGTGCTCGTGCTGTTCGTGATGCTCGCGCTCGGCGTATCGGGGATGGTCGCGCTGGTGCTGTCGGCGATCGCGATCGCGACGTCGCCGTCGATGGTGATCCAGCTCAAGACCGAACTGCGCGCGGAAGGGCAGGTGTCGCAACGCCTCATCACGCTCACCGCGCTCAACAGCGTGTACGCGATCGTGCTGACCAAGCTCGTGACGAGCTGGCTGCACCAGGAAGCGTACGGCAACGTTTTCGCGACGATCCTGCAACCGCTTTACCTGCTCGCCGGTTCGTTCATCGTCGCGTATCTGGTCGCGCGTTCGTGCAATTACCTGTTCCGCCACATGACCGCGACGATGCGCGACGAGCATTCGTTCGTCGCGCTGTTCGGGCTCGTGATGCTCGCGATTGCCGTCGCGCAGGCGTTGAAGCTGTCGACGCTGCTCACGCTGCTGCTCGCCGGCATCATCGTGAAGAACCTCGAAGCGCGGCCGCAGCTGTGGCCCGAGCATTTCGGCACGGCCGGCTGGCTGCTGACGGTGGTGCTGTTCGTGCTGACGCTCACGTCGTTCACGTGGGGCGACATCGCGCTCGGCGGGTTGCTCGCGATCGTGCTGATCGTCACGCGGCTCGCCGCGAAGCTGGCCGGCGTGGTCGCGTTCGCGAAGCCGAGCGGTCTCGGGATGAAGCAGGGCGTCGCGCTCGGCATCGCGCTCACGCCGATGTCCGCGCTGTCGTACCTGCTCGTCGACGACACCTACCAGCTTTATCCGAATTTCGACCCGCACCTGCGCGCGATCGTGATGTGCTCGATCGTGATCCTGCAGCTCGTCAGCCCGTTCGTCGTCTACCGCTGCCTGTCGGCGGTCGGCGAACGCAGCGACGGCAACTGATTCCGGAACCTGCCATGGCACTCGAAACCTTCGTCAATTCCGAACCGTTCACGTTCGGCGTCGAACTGGAGATCCAGGTCGTCAACACGCACAATTACGATCTGACCAAAGCGGCATCCGACCTGATGCGGCTGATCCAGGACGAGACCTTTCCGGGCAACATCACGCCGGAAATCACCGAAAGCATGATCGAGCTGTCGACCGGCATCTGCCATTCGCACGAGCAGGCCGTCAGCGAGCTGCATGCGATCCGCGACGTGCTCGTGAAGGCGGCCGACCAGCTCAACGTCGGGCTGGCCGGCGGCGGCACGCATGCGTTCCAGCAATGGAGCGACCGGCAGATCTACGATGCGCCGCGCTTCCAGTACATCTCCGAGCTGTACGGCTATCTCGCGAAGCAGTTCACCGTGTTCGGCCAGCACGTGCACATCGGTTGCCCCGATCCCGACAGCGCGCTGTTCCTGCTGCACTCGATGTCGCGCTTCATTCCGCACTTCATCGCGCTGTCCGCGTCGTCGCCGTTCGTGCAGAACGTCGATACGGGCTTCCATTCGGCACGCCTGAATTCGGTGTTCGCGTTCCCGCTGTCGGGCCGCGCGCCGTTCGTGCTGACGTGGGACGGCTTCGAGGAGTACTTCACGAAGATGGTGAACACGGGCGTCGTCAACTCGATGAAGGACTTCTACTGGGATATCCGGCCGAAGCCCGGCTACGGCACGATCGAGGTGCGCGTGATGGATACGCCGCTGTCGGTCGATCGCGCGGCGGCGATCGCCTGCTACATCCAGACGCTCGCACGCTACCTGCTGACCGACCGACCGCTGAAGCTGTCGGAGGACGATTACCTCGTCTATACGTTCAACCGTTTCGAAGCGTGCCGCTTCGGGCTCGAGGGCACCTGCGTGAATCCTCAGACGGGTGAGCGCCGCACGATCGCGGAAGACATCCTCGACACGCTCGACCGGATCGCGCCGCATGCGGCCGCGCTCGGTTCGCGCGCGGCGCTCGACGAGATCGGCGCGCTCGCGAAGGCGCGCGTGAACGACGCATCGTGGTTGAGAACCGTTTTCAAACAGGAAAAATCGCTGAACGAGACGGTCCGGCAGCAGTGCTTACGTTGGCGCGGGTGAAAAAATGTTTTGCAGATTGCGGGATCGACCGCGGCGCGATTCGCTGAATGGCGCGCGCTGCCGTGTCCGGCCGAACGCGTCGCCAGTCGTCCTGAAAATCTGTGGATAACCCGATATTCCACTGCAAAGTCAACGCTCTGCGGGCGGGATAACCCGGTGGATCACCCGCGTGCGGCCGGGGGCCGATTCGAACGGGAAAATACCGGCGCACCCTGCTTCGCGGGCACGCGACATTGAGCGCACAACGAAAAATTGCGGTTATCCAGTGATTTTCCACAGTGTGCAGGGGATAACTTAGCTGTGCGATTTTCCGCTCTCGCTTAGAATGTCGGCTTTGCGGATGCCGGAAACGATGCGTGTCTCTCCGGTCGCCGCGAACGCGACCGCCGCGTGTGCCTCGCGACGGCCGTGCTGACGCATTCGAGAGCGTGCGTCTGTTTTGAGACGGGATTCGATCTCCACACTACGGCCGCTCGGCCAACCGGGCGGCGGAAAAGCGAAAAGACTATGAGCGAAGGCGTTTACGGGAACCAGGCTGCGGGACGTGTGACCCACAGCTTGCTGCGGTTGAGCACGGCCATGCGGAGCGAGGCATGGGATTGGGCGGAAGGCGCTGGCCTCACGCCGACGCAGGGCGAGATTCTCGTGCTGCTGTTGCAGCGCAAGGGCCCGATGCGGCTCGGCGAGATCGCGCGCGAGACGCAGCTCACTGCGGCCACGACGAGCGATGCGGTCAGCACGCTCGAGACGAAGGGGCTCGTCGAGAAGCGCCGTGCGCTGGACGACGGCCGGGCACTGGCCGTGCGCCTGTCGGCGCGTGGCCGCACGGCCGCGAAGAAGGCACTGCAATGGCCTGAATTCCTGACGAAAGCGGTCGGCAAGCTCGGCGCGGACGAGCAGGGCACACTGTATCGCGCGCTGCTGAAGACGCTGCGCGAGCTGCAGGTGGCCGGCGCGACGCCGCCGCAACGCATGTGCCTCACGTGCACGCATTTCCAGCCGGGCAAGCTGTCGAAGAAGACCGTGCATCACTGCGCGGCGCTCGACATCTCGATGTCCGACAGCGATCTGCGTCTCGACTGCGCGGTGCAGGAAGAAGCCGACGCGGCGACGCAGAAGAAGACCTGGAAGATTTTCGCTGGCTGACGTCCGTCGATCGACCGGGAGGCCGATGATGAACGCTGAAGTCGTGGCGATCCGCCACGTGCATTTCGAGGATCTCGGGAGCTTCGAGCAGGTGCTCGGCGAACGCGGTCGACGGGTGCGCTATGTCGATGTCGGATCGTCGCGGGTCGAGGTGCTCGACGTGCTCGAGCCGTCGCTGCTCGTCGTGCTCGGCGGGCCGCTCAGCGTGTACGACGATGCGCAGTATCCGACGATCGCGCCGCTCCTGGCGCTCGTGCGCCAGCGCATCGACGCGGGGCTGCCGATCCTCGGCATCTGCCTCGGCGCGCAGTTCATCGCGCGGGCGCTCGGGGCGCACGTCTATCCGGCTGCCCGGCACGAACTCGGCTGGGCGCCGCTGACGCTCACCGACGCTGGCCGCGCGTCGCCGTTGCGCCATCTCGACGGTACGGCGACGTCGATGCTGCACTGGCATGGCGATACGTTCGACCTGCCGGGCGGTGCGATCCATCTCGCGTCGACGCCGGCCTGTCGCCACCAGGCATTCGCATGGGGGCAGCACGTGCTGGCGTTGCAATGTCATCCCGAGATCCGTACCGATCGGTTCGAACCGTGGCTGATCGCGAACGCCGGCGAAATCACCGCGACGCCCGGCATCGACGCGCGCCAGCTGCGTGCCGATACCGCGCAGCACGGCCCCGCGCTCGAGACGGCCGCACGGCGCATGTTCGCGGAGTGGCTCGACAGCGTCGGGCTCTGACGTCGCGGGCAGCCCCGCCCGCTGCAACGGTTGAGCCCGGCCTGCATCCGATGCGGGCCGGCGCGTCGCCGGACACCGCACATTCCGCGCATCGCCGGCATCCGGCCGGCCGCACCTGACCATCCGCTTACTGTCGATCGCGCCGTCTGCACGCTTCGAGCGTGCGTGCTACGCTCGTCCGCTCTTTCCCTTTCCTGGCGAGCGGCTTCCATGACTGCGCTGTTTTCCCCGTTCACGCTGCGCGGCGTGACCCTTCCGAACCGGATCGTGATCTCCCCGATGTGCCAGTACTCGGCCGAACGCGGCGAAGCGACCGACTGGCACATGATTCACCTCGGCCATCTCGCGCTGTCGGGCGCGGGGCTGCTGTGCATCGAAGCGACCGCGGTGGAACCCGACGGGCGCATCACGCATGGCGACCTCGGCCTGTGGGACGACGTGACCGAAGCCGCGCTGAAGCCGGTGCTGGCCGCGATCCGCAAGCATTCGCCGGTCCGCGTCGCGATGCAGTTGTCGCATGCGGGGCGCAAGGCGTCGAGCGCAGCGCCGTGGGAAGGCGGCCAGCTCGTGCCGGTCGCCGAGGGCGGCTGGTTGCCGCACGGGCCGTCGGCCGTGCCGCACAAGGACGGCGAGACGCCGCCGCTCGCACTCGATGCCGCGGGCCTGAACCGCATCCGGGAAGCCTTCGCGGCGTCGGCCAGGCGGGCTGCGCGGCTCGGCATCGATGCGATCGAAGTGCATGCGGCGCACGGCTACTTGCTGCATCAGTTCCTGTCTCCGCTCGCGAACCGGCGCACCGACGAATACGGCGGCTCGCGCGAAAACCGGATGCGGTTTCCGCTCGAGATCTTCGAGATCGTGCGTGCCGCGTTTCCGGAAGACCGGCCGGTCGGCGTGCGCGTGTCCGCGACCGACTGGGTCGAAGGCGGCTGGGAGCTCGACGATACGATCGCGTTCGCGCACGAACTGAAGCGCCGCGGCTGCGACTGGATCGACGTGTCGTCCGGCGGCGTGTCGCCGCTGCAGAAGATTCCGCTGTCGCCCGGCTACCAGGTGCCGTTCGCGCAGGCCGTGAAGCGGGCGGTCGGCATGCCGACGATCGCGGTCGGCCTGATCAACGAACCCGAGCATGCGAACCGGCTGATCGAGGCCGGCGATGCCGATCTCGTCGCGATGGCGCGTGCGATGCTGTACGACCCGCGCTGGCCGTGGCACGCGGCGGCCGAACTCGGCGCGCAGGTGACGGCGCCGCCGCAATACTGGCGCTCGCAGCCGCGCGAGCACAAGGCGCTGTTCGGCGACGTCGCATTCGGCCAGCGCTGAGCGCATCGCGCAATATTGCGCGCGATGTTGAACGAAGCAATCTTGAACGTGTAGGATGCGGGTGATTCGCCGCATGCCCCGACGCGGCACCGACCGGTGCCGCGTTTTCGTTTGGCGCGGCGCCCGGCCGCGTTCGCGGTCGCTTCCATACAAGTCGTCTTCACAAGGATTCGTTCGATGAGTTCACGCAGGATCGCGGTGCGCCGCTCGGGAGTACACGGCAAGGGCGTGTTCGCCGTGGCGGCGATCAAGGCCGGCGAGCGCGTAGTGGAATACAAGGGCGAGCGAATCTCGTGGAAGGAAGCGCTGCGTCGTCATCCGCACGACCCGAGCGAGCCGAATCATACGTTCTACTTCGCACTCGACGAAGGCGGCGTGATCGACGGCAAGATCGACGGCAACAGCGCGCGCTGGATCAACCATTCGTGCGCGCCGAACTGCGAAGCCGAGGAAGTCAAGGGCCGCGTGTACATCCACGCGCTGCGCGACATCGCGCCGGAAGAGGAGCTGTTCTACGACTACGGCCTCGTGATCGACGCGAAGCTGACGAAGAAGCTCAAGCGCGAATACGCGTGCCACTGCGGGGCGGAGTCGTGCCGCGGCACGTTGCTCGCGACGTCCGACGAAGGCGGGAAGAAGAAAAAGAAGAAGGACAAGAAGGACGGCAAATCCGCGTCCGGTTCGAAGGACAAGAAGAACCGGAAGTGATGCAGGCGGCAGCGCATTTCGCGCTGCCGCTGTCGTTTCGGCCGACGGTTGGCGCGTTGTAGCGGGCCGTCGTTCGCTTTCGTTCTCCGGCGGGCCGCCCGGTCGACGGACCGACGGCCGCCCGCCGCGAATCGCTCAGTGCGTCGGCGCCGCAGCCGGCGTTTCGCCGGCCGGCTTCTCCGTGCGCGCGGCGAGCGGCACCCTCACCACGAAGCGCGAGCCGCCTTCCGGTGCATCCTCGTACGACACGGTGCCGCCGTGCATCGCGATGATGTCGTGCACGATCGCGAGCCCCAGCCCGGCGCCCGTTTCGACGCCGTTGCCGCTTTGCGCGTCGCCGCGGAAGAAGCGTTTGAACAGGTCGGCCTGCTGGTTCGCGGGCACGCCGGGGCCGTTGTCCTCGACGACGATCTCGGCGGCAGGCTGGCTGTCCTCGAGCGCGGCGCGCGCGACGTTTACCGTGATCCGCGCGCCGTCCGGCCGCGCGAGCGGCACGTACTTCAGCGCATTGTCGAGCAGGTTCGCGATCACCTCGCGCAGCAGCACGGGGTTGCCGCGCACGATCAGCGTCTCGTCGTCGCCCGCGTCGTCGCTGCGCTGGAAGCCGAGGTCGACATGCGACGCGAGCGCGCGCGGCACCCATTCGGCGCCCGTCTCGAACGCCATCGCCGCGAGATCGACGTCGACGAAGCGCGCGGCCTGTTCGCCCGGCTCGGCACGCGCGAGCGACAGCAACTGGTTGGACAGCCGCACCGCGCGGTCCGCGGCCGCGCGCAGCTCGCGCACCGCGGCGAAGGTCTGGTGCGGGTCGCGCGCGACCACCGCCTGCTCGGCATGCAGCTTCACCGCGGTGAGCGGCGTGCGCAACTGGTGGGCGGCATCGGCGATGAACTTGCGCTGCGCGTCGAGCGCGGTCTTCAGACGGCCGAGTAGCGCGTTCATCGCGCTCGTCAGGGGCCGGATCTCCAGCGGCACGTCGGTTTCGTCGACCGGTTCCAGCGACGTGTGGGTCTGCCGGTTCAGCGAATCGGCCAGATGCGTGAGCGGGCCCAGTTGCTGGTTCACGACGCGCCACACGATGCCCCAGCCCGCGAGCAGCAACAGCAGCAGCGGCATCATGATCGCGACGAGGAATTCGGCCGCGATCCGGTAGCGGTGCCGCACCGGCTGCGCGACTTCGACGACCATCGGCCGGCCGCCTTCGACGTTGTCGACGCGCACCTGCGCGACCCGCACCGCGCGGTTGTCGTATTCGGCCTCGAACACGTACGCATGATGCATGCGGCGCACGTTGATGCCCTGCAGCGGCAGCTTCGGATCGCCGGCGAGTTCCTGCTCGCCGTCGCTGATCCGGTAGATCAGCGCTTCGGCCGGATCGGAGAACATCGCCTGCGCGAGCGGCGGCACCGTGAACGGCGCGTCGGGGCCGGCGATCTGGATCTGTTTGGAGATGGCGGTCGCGAGATCGGCGAGCGAGCGGTCGATCACGTGCTGCGTGTATTGCCACGCGAGCCAGTAGGCGATCAGGCCGCTCATCAGCGCGAGCATCGACAGCGGCGCGGCGAGGCGCCGGAGCAGCGAGCGGCGCAGGCTGGTGGTCACAGCCGGATCAGGGGACATTTCGACGGGCAAATGGATAAGCGCCGCTCACGGGGAGCGGCGCGGTCGTGCGCCGGGCGCGGCGACGCGGAGCAGCGCATGCGCCGGCGGCACGCGGCCGACCGGCGCGCGCGTCGCTCAGACGCTCGCCGTTTGGCGGATTTCCTGCAGCAGGTAGCCGAAGCCGCGCACCGTGACGATTTCGACCCGGCACTGTTCGAGTTTCTTGCGTACGCGGTGCACGTAGACTTCGATCGCGGTGTCGCCGAGATCGCCGCCGAAGTGCGTGAGGTGATCCTGCAACTGGGCCTTGCTGACGACACGGCCGTGACGCAGCAGCAGCATCTCGAGCACCGCGAATTCGCGCGGCGACAGTTCGAGCGGCTTGTCGTCGTTGAAGATGCGGCGGTCGACGCCCGACAGGCGAACGCCGCCGAGCGACACTTCCGGACGCGGCATGTCGCTGTGCGGGCCGCTGCGGCGCATCACCGCGCGGATGCGCGCTTCGAGTTCGGCCGGCTCGAACGGCTTGAGCATGTAGTCGTCGGCGCCGGAGTTCAGGCCCTGGATCCGGTCGTTCAGCTCGTCGCGCGCGGTCAGCACGATCACGGGCGTGTGGCGGTTGGTCTGGCGAAAGCGCGTGAGCAGCGTCATCCCGTCGATGCCCGGCAGGCCGAGGTCGAGGATCACGAGTTCGTGGCGGTTCTGTGCCAGCGCCTGCTCGGCAAAAATGCCGTCATGCACCATGTCGACGGTGAAGCCAGCCTGCTCGAGGCTGCTCTGGATACCGCGTGCGATGGGGCGGTCGTCTTCGATCAGAAGGAGTCGCATGAAGTTCGCTCAAGTACAATGGGTTGGCGGTTCAGGCACGCGGACAGCACGAAGCCGTTTCCACAGGGACGCCGCATCGCCTGACATCAAGCATGGCGGCCAGCGAACGATTAGATCCAATCATGTCCGATATTTCGATCCACGACCTAGAAGCCGCGATCAATTTCTGGCGCGCCCGCTCGCCGTCGAGCGGCGACGAACTCAAACTCTGCGAAGAGGCCAGCGCGCTCTCCAAGCCGTATGCGCTGCTGATTGTACAGCGCGAAAGCGCGCTGCAACTGGAAGGATTGGACCCCAAGGCGCGGAAAGCGTACGAGACTTACGTGCGCCTTAAGGATGGCTTGGAAAGCTGAAGGCTTTCGCTGAGTACATCCTAGAAAACGTTTAGCGAAATGAAAAGTTGACGCGCCGCGCATCGAAAGGACGCGCGGCGGTAGAGGCGATACTCAGGCGCCCGGTTGCGCGTGCGCGGCGGCGCCGTCGATGAACCGCGCGAGTTCGATGTCGCGTTCGGTCAGCCCGTCGGCGTCGTGGGTCGACAGCGTGACGTCGACGCGGTTGTACACGTTGAACCATTCCGGATGGTGATTCATCTCCTGCGCCTTGATCGCGACACGCGTCATGAAGCCGAATGCCTCGTTGAAATCGGCGAAGCGCAGGCGGCGCTGGATCGCGTCGCGGCCCGGCACGGCCGTCCAGAGCGGCAGGCCTTCGAGCCGGGTCTTGCGTTCTTCGGATGTGAGCTTGTGGATCATCTTGCACCTCTCGTTCGGTAACGGCGTCCGCCCGCGGCTGCGCCGCGCGGCGAAGCCGGCGTCGTTCATTGTTTCATAGTTGCGGGAAGGGCGACGGGCAGCCGGCGACGGGCGGCCGGCGGGCGCCGCGGCACCCGGCGCATTACACGTCGTCGTCGTCCGGCCAACCCTCGCCCGTGCCGCGATGCAGCACGCGGTCGGTCTCGAGCACCGCGCCGGCCGGAAATTCGGGTAGCGCCGCGAGCCGGCTGGCCAGGGCGCGGCCGTCGACGTCGGCGAGCGCGAACAGCTGCGTGAAATCGTCGATCACGAAGTAGGTCTTCTGGAACGTGTCGATCCGGTACTGCGTGCGCATCACGCGCTCGAGGTCGAACCCGAGCCGGTTCGGCGCCGCGCTTTCGAGGCTGTACAGGCTTTCGCCCTTGCTCGATACGATCCCGGCGCCGTAGATCGACAGCCCGTCGACCCCGCGCGGGTCCCGGATCAGCCCGAATTCCACCGTATACCAATAGAGGCGCGCGAGCCGCGCCAGCGCCGCTTCGTCGTCGGCGACCGCGAGCGCGGTGCGGCCATACGCCTGCATGTAGTCGGCGAACACCGGATCGATCAGCAACGGCACGTGGCCGAACAGGTCGTGGAAGCAGTCGGGTTCCTGCAGGTAGTCGAGCTGGTCGGGACGGCGCATCCACCAGGTGACGGGAAAACGCCGGTTCGCGAGGTGCTCGAAGAACACGCGGTCGGGCACGAGGCCCGGCACCGCCACGATTTCCCAGCCGGTCACGGGCTTCAACTGGCGGTTCACGTCGGCGAACGACGGCACGCGATCGGCCGGCAGCTCGATCTTGCCGAGCCCGGCGACGAATGCATCGCACGCGCGACCGCGCAGCAGGGTCGACTGGCGTGCATAGAGCTGCTTCCACACCGCGTGGTCGACCTGGCCGTAGCGCTGAAGCGGCTGGTCGATGGTGAAATCGGCGCGGGTTTCGAGGCCCGCGTCGAACTGCTCCTGCAGTTTCGCGGTGACGACGGTGGACATGATCAGGCTCTGCACGCTGGGGTTGAGATCATGCAAGTGTAGAGCGGGCTGCGCGCGGATTGGGCGCATAGTTGGCGTTGAATTGCTCGATAATGCGATAATCGCGCATTAAATCAAGAATCAATGCGGAGAATACTCATGCTGGAACTCGATCACTTCGATCTCGCGCTGCTGGACGTGCTGCAGCGCTTCGGTCGCGCGACCCATCAGCAGCTGGGCGAGGAGGTGCCGCTGTCGCCGTCGCAGATCGGCCGGCGGCTGCAGCGGCTCGAGGCGGCCGGCGTGATCGAAGGCTACCGCGTGATGCTGCGGCCCGAAAAGCTCGGGCTCGGCGTGACCGCGTTCACGAGCCTGAAGCTCAAGCATCACGGCGATTCGATCATCGAGCAGTTCCAGCAACAGATCGACGTGCTGCCGGAAGTGCTCGAATGCCATGCGGTGGTGGGCGATGCCGACTACCTGCTGCGGATCGTCGCGCCGGATCTCAACGCGCTGTCGCAGTTCGTGATGAAGAAGCTGATGCGCGTACCGGGCGTCGACAGCGTGCGCTCGAACATCGTGCTGACGACCTTCAAGCGCAACGGCGCGCTACCGCTCGCGCATCTGGCGCCCGGCGCCGCGTGACGGGAAGGGGCCGCGGCGCCGGCGCCGAGGGCGGCCCGCGCGGGGCGCCGTCGGCGGGGCCGGGTCAGGCCGTTTCGGGGTGGGCGTCGGCGTTCAGCAGATCGACGTACGCGACCGCGACGAGATCGTCTTGCGCCACGCCGAGCTTCGCGAACACCTCGTGCGCTTCGGCTTCGCCGCCGGCTTCGTCGTCGTCCGGGCCGAGCACGACTTCGAGCTCGATGAAATCGCCGAGCCCGTCGACGCGGTCGAGGTGGATGCGCGTGCGGCCCGCGAGGTACACGTGCCGTTCCTTCGTCACGATCCCGCGCGTGGTCAGCGCGGTCGCGAGCAGCGAATGCATCGCATCGGGGTTCGTCACCGGGCTGCGCGTGTAGTACGACGCCTTCGGGCCGTCGCGATCGTCGCGCTGATAGAAGATCAGTTCGGCCGGCGTGCCGTCCTCGAAGCGGCGCAGCTTCAGCCGGCCGCGCGGCACGTCGTAGAAGAAATCCTGCTGGCGATAGAACAACGGCGCTTCGGTCGCGAGCTGAGCCGCCTGTTCGCGCAGCCGGTCGAATTCACGGGCGCGGGCTTTGATCTCGATGTTGCGGGCCATGCGGGTCTCCTTCAATCGGGGTCTCGCGGTGTGCGAACGCACAATCTAGCAAAAAGCCTGCGATGGTGGCGTGACGAGCGGACGGCACGCGGCGACACGACGCGGGGCGGGCGATCGATCCGCAACGGCGATCCGCGGAATGCGTCGGGCACCGAAACCCGCTGCGCGACCGGCCGCATCGACATCAGCCACGCTCATATCGCCCACTGCGCTTCGATCAGCCGCAGCGCGGCCGCGATCGCCGGTTCGTCGCGCCGCTCGGCGAGCGTCACGAACGTCAGTTCGGTCGGCACCGTCACGCGCTCGACGATCGTCAGCGCATGCGCGTGCGCTTCGGCTAGCGCGGTCGAATCGCGCGCGAGCGTCAACCCGATCCCCGATTTGACGAGGTCGAGCATCGATTGTTCCTGGTCGACCTCGGCGACCTTCACCGGCTGCGCGCCGGCGTCCGCGAAACGCCGCGACAGCAACCGATGGTGCGCGGACGCCGGCGGCGTCCAGATCCACGGCAGCGCGGCGAGCGCGCTCCAGTCGTGCGCGCGCTGCACGCGCTCCTTCCAGCCGGCCGGCGCGAGCACGCGGTACTCGAAATGCATGAGCGCGAGGGTGTGGAACAGCGCGCCGTCGAGCGGATCGTCCTCGCCCGGCCGGCCGATGTAGTAGCCGACGTCGAGCGCCTGCGCGCGCACCTGTTCGATCACCCAGCCCGACATCCCGTGGCGCAGCGCGGTCTCGATCTGCGGATGGGTCTCGACCAGCGCGCGCAGGAAGCCGCCGAGCCGCAGGAACTCCGGGTCGAGAATCGTGCCGATCCGCAACCGGCCGCGCACCTCGTGCCGCAGCGCGGCCGCGGCGCGCTGCACGTCGGCGGCGGCGGCGAGCGCGCGTTCCGCATGCGGCAGCAGCGTCTGGCCGTCGCGCGTGAGCGCGAGCCCGCGCGACGTGCGCGTGAACAGCGCGACACCGAGCGTTTCCTGCAGATGCTTGATCTGGAGGCTGACGGCCGGTTGCGTCAGGTGCAGTTGCGCGGCCGCGCGCGTCAGGTTGCCTTCGCGCGCGACCGTCGCGAACGCGCGGAGCAGGGTGAGATCCATCGTCGTGATATGAGCGCGGCTTATAACGCAGTTCAGCATAACTCATTGGATCGGCGGCCGGGCGCGGGAGTACGCTTCATCGGGTCGTGGCGCGCAGGCCGCAGGCGCGGCGCGACGCACTATGCTGAAAATGCGCGCGGTATTGCGCCGCGCGGTGCACAACAAAGAGGTTTGCATGGAGCGCAGTAAGCGCTGAAGCGCTGACTTCGTCCAGCCACGTCATGGGGGCCGGGTAAGGGCTGAAGCACTAACTCGGGTCGACCGCCGTGGGGATGGAGTAAGCGTTGGAGTGCTGACTCCGTCCGGCCACGCCATGGGACCAGCGTAGGCGCTGAAGCGCCAACGCTGGTCGACAGGAGACAAACAGTGATTACTACTCAACGCACGCTCGAAGGCGAATTCGACTACGTGATCGTCGGCGCGGGCACCGCAGGCTGCGTGCTCGCGAACCGCCTGACCGAGGATCCCGATATCAGCGTGCTGCTCCTCGAAGCGGGCGGCAAGGACGACTATCACTGGATTCATATCCCGGTCGGCTATCTGTACTGCATCGGCAACCCGCGCACCGACTGGCTGTACAAGACGCAACCCGAAGCGGCGCTCAACGGCCGCGCACTGTCGTATCCGCGCGGCCGCGTGCTCGGCGGCTGCTCGTCGATCAACGGGATGATCTACATGCGCGGCCAGCGCGAGGACTACGACAACTGGGCACAGGAAACCGGCGACGCCGGCTGGTCGTGGGACAGCGTGCTGCCGATCTTCAAGCGCAGCGAAGATCACCATGCGGGCGCGAGCGACGCGCACGGCGCGGGCGGCTACTGGCGCGTCGAGAAGCAGCGGCTGCGCTGGGAGATCCTCGAATCGTTCGCGCAGGCCGCGCAGCAGACGGGCATCCCCGCCACAGACGATTTCAACCGCGGCGACAATGCCGGGGTCGGTTACTTCGAAGTGAACCAGAAGCGCGGCGTGCGCTGGAATACGTCGAAGGCGTTCCTGCGGCCCGCGATGGTGCGCCCGAACCTGACCGTGATCACCGGCGCGCACGCGCAGCGCGTGATCTTCGACGGGCGGCGCGCGGTCGGCGTCGAGTACCGCGGCGGCGGCGCCGATTACGTCGCGCGGGCGCGGGCGGAAGTGCTGCTGACGTCGGGCGCGGTGAATTCGCCGCAACTGCTCGAACTGTCGGGCATCGGCGACGGCCGGCGGCTGCAGGCGCTCGGCATCGACGTCGTGCAGGATCTGCCGGGCGTCGGCGAAAACCTGCAGGACCACCTGCAATTGCGGATGGCGTTTCGCGTCGACGGTGTGCGCACGCTCAACACGCTGTCCGCGCACTGGTGGGGCAAGCTGATGATCGGCGCCGAATATGCGTTGCTGCAGCGCGGGCCGATGTCGATGGCGCCGTCGCAACTGGGCGCATTCGCGAAATCGGACCCGGACGATCCCGCACTCACGCGCCCCGATCTCCAGTACCACGTGCAGCCGCTGTCGCTCGAACGCTTCGGCGAGCCGCTGCACGGCTTCAACGCCTTCACGGCGTCGGTCTGCCATTTGCGGCCGACGTCGCGCGGCAGCGTGCACGTCACGAGCGCCGATCCGGGCAGCGCACCGGCGATCGCGCCGAACTATCTGTCGACCGATCACGATCGGCACGTCGCCGCGAACGCGCTGCGCCTCACGCGCCGGATCGCGTCCGCGCCGGCGCTCGCGCGCTATCGTCCCGAGGAAGTCCTGCCGGGCCCGCAGTACCGGACGGAGGCCGAACTGATCGAGGCGGCCGGCGCCGTCGGCACGACGATCTTCCACCCGGTCGGCACCTGCCGGATGGGGCGCGCCGACGACGAGCGCGCGGTAGTCGACAGCCGGCTGCGGGTGCGCGGCATCGCCGGGTTGCGGATCGTCGATGCGTCGGTGATGCCGTTCATCACGTCGGGCAACACCAATTCGCCGACGCTGATGATCGCCGAGCGCGCGAGCGACATGATTCGTGCCGACCGCCGTGCGGCGCGCGAAACGACGCCGGTGCGCACCGAGGCCGCGGTGACGGCAGCATGACGGCCCGCTGACACGCGTGTCGGCAGGCCGTCATGCGACTGCCCGCTGCTTCGATATGCGAAACAAGCTGCCGTCGCTTTCGCTCGAACGGCAAGATCCGTGCGAGCCGCGCCGTCGCGCGGCTTTTTTTCGGCATGTGCGTGCCACGTCCTGCAACCGGTCAACGCGTGATGATGCACGTATCAAAAAAACGCGGTGAAAACCGTGCACAGCCGCGTCCGACAAGGCGGCCATCCCTATAAGTGCAAATCCCGATGATTGCACTGCACCAACGGCGCGACAATGTTGCGCAATGTGCATACGCGTCGGCGCGGGAGACCACCCTCGAGGCGTACCACGGCGCCCGGGGGCAGCCCGCTGATCCGCTGACCGTTCGCGGCCGCTTGCGCCAGGCTTCCCGGTGCTTCGCCTGACTTCGTACGGAAGGGAACATGATTCTCGGCGACACGATTCTGGAAACACGCGGACTGACGAAGGAATTCAGGGGCTTCACCGCCGTGAACGGCGTCAACCTGCGTGTGCGGCGCGGTGCGATCCACGCATTGATCGGGCCGAACGGCGCGGGCAAGACCACCTGTTTCAACCTCCTCACCAAATTTCTGACGCCGACGGCCGGCCAGATCGTCTTCAACGGCATCGACATCACCGACGAGCGGCCCGCGCAGGTCGCGCGGCGCGGCATCATCCGCTCGTTCCAGATCTCGGCCGTGTTCCCGCACCTGAGCGCGCTGCAGAACGTGCGCATCGGCCTGCAGCGGGCACTCGGCACCGAATTCCATTTCTGGCGCAGCGAACGCACGCTGAAGCGGCTCGACGACCGCGCGATGGATCTGCTCACGCAGGTCGGCCTCACCGATTTCGCGCACGTGCCGACCGTCGAGCTCGCCTACGGCCGCAAGCGCGCGCTCGAGATCGCGACGACGCTCGCGATGGAGCCCGAACTGATGCTGCTCGACGAGCCCACGCAGGGGATGGGCCACGAGGACGTCGACCGCGTGACCGCGCTGATCAAGAAGGTCGCGAGCGGCCGCACGATCCTGATGGTGGAACACAACATGAACGTGATCGCGGGGATCTCCGACACGATCACCGTCCTGCAACGCGGCGAGGTGCTGGCCGAAGGCTCGTATGCGGAAGTGTCGAAGAATCCGCTCGTCATCGAGGCCTACATGGGCAGCGCCGATGCCGCGCTCGCGGGGGCGCACGCATGAAGCACAGCGAACGGGAGGAACGCGAATTGAGCGGCGTCGAGAGCGGTACGCCTGCGCTGGAGATCACGGGCCTGGAGGCCTGGTACGGGGAATCCCACATCCTGCACGGCGTCGACCTGACCGTGCATCGCGGCGAGGTCGTCACGCTGCTCGGCCGCAACGGCGCGGGCCGCACGACGACGCTGCGCGCGATCATGGGCCTCACGGGCCGCCGCAGCGGGTCGATCAAGGTCGCGGGCCACGAGACGATCGGCCTCGCGACGCACCGCATCGCGCATTACGGCATCGGCTACTGCCCGGAGGAGCGCGGGATCTTCTCGAGCCTGTCGTGCGAGGAGAACCTGATGCTGCCGCCGCTGATCGGGCCGCACGAACACGCGATGTCGCTCGACGAGATCTACGCGATGTTCCCGAACCTCGCGTCGCGCCGGCAGAGCCAGGGCACGCGGCTGTCGGGCGGCGAGCAGCAGATGCTCGCGGTCGCGCGGATCCTGCGCACCGGCGCGAACCTGCTGCTGCTCGACGAGATCTCCGAAGGCCTGGCGCCGGTGATCGTGCAGGCGCTCGCACGGATGATCGTCGCGCTGAAGGCGCGCGGCTACACGATCGTGATGGTCGAACAGAATTTCCGCTTCGCCGCGCCGCTCGCCGACCGCTTCTACGTGATGGAGCACGGCCGCATCGTCGAGCATTTCCGTGCATCCGAACTGGAAGGCAAGATGCCGATCCTGCACGACCTGCTCGGCGTGTGACGCCGCCCCGTTTCCGTTGCCGCTAGCCGTGGCGGCTCTCGAACAACCACAACGCATCAGAACAACAGGAGACGTCAATGAAAATGAAGACCCTCGCACAGGCCTGTCTCGCGCTCGCGGCCGCCGCGTTCACCGCCGGCGCCGCCCACGCGGCGGATACCGTGAAGATCGGCTTCATCACCGACATGTCGGGGCTTTACGCGGATATCGACGGGCAGGGCGGTCTCGAGGCGATCCGCATGGCGGTCGCGGACTTCGGCGGCAAGGTGCTCGGCAAGCCGATCGAGGTCGTCTACGCCGACCACCAGAACAAGGCCGACATCGCCGCGTCGAAGGCGCGCGAATGGATGGATCGCGGCGGGCTCGACCTGCTGGTCGGCGGCACGAACTCGGCGACCGCGCTGTCGATGAACCAGGTCGCGGCCGAGAAGAAGAAGGTCTACATCAACATCGGCGCAGGCGCCGACACGCTGACCAACGAGCAGTGCACGCCGTACACGGTCCACTACGCGTACGACACGATGGCGCTCGCGAAAGGCACCGGTTCGGCGGTGGTGAAGCAGGGCGGCAAGAGCTGGTTCTTCCTGACGGCCGACTACGCGTTCGGCAAGGCGCTCGAGAAGAACACATCGGACGTCGTGAAGGCGAACGGCGGCCAGGTGCTCGGCGCGGTGCGTCACCCGCTGTCCGCGTCGGACTTCTCGTCGTTCCTGCTGCAGGCGCAATCGTCGAAGGCGCAGATCCTCGGCCTCGCGAACGCGGGCGGCGACACGATCAACTCGATCAAGGCCGCGAAGGAGTTCGGCATCACGAAGACGATGAAGCTCGCCGCGTTGCTGATGTTCATCGACGACGTGCACAGCCTCGGCCTCGAAACGACGCAGGGCCTCGTGCTGACCGACAGCTGGTACTGGAATCGCGATGCGGCGTCGCGCCAGTGGGCGCAGCGCTACTTCGGCAAGATGAAGAAGATGCCGTCGAGCCTGCAGGCGGCCGACTACTCGTCGGTGACGACGTACCTGAAGGCCGTGCAGGCCGCCGGTACGACCGACTCCGACAAGGTGATGGCCGAGCTGAAGAAGATCAAGATCAGCGACTTCTACGCGAAGGGCTATATCCGCCAGGACGGCAGCATGATCCACGACATGTACCTGATGGAAGTCAAGAAGCCGTCGGAATCGAAGGAGCCGTGGGACTACTACAAGGTGCTCGCGACGATTCCGGGCGAACAGGCGTTCGGCACCAAGCAGGAAACGCGCTGCGCGTTGTGGAAGTAAGCATCGCGTAGCGGCGCGCACGGGCGCGCCGCACGGTGGCGGCTGCGGCGACGTGCCCGCTGCGCCGCCCGCGTGCGCGACGCATGAACGTTGCGCATGCAACGAAACTCATTCTGACGGCTAAGTCGATGGACATCTTTGGCATTCCGTTGCCGGCGATGCTGAGCCAGTTGCTGCTCGGGCTCGTCAACGGCTCGTTCTACGCGATCCTGAGCCTCGGGCTCGCGGTGATCTTCGGGCTGCTCAACGTGATCAACTTCGCGCACGGCGCGCTGTTCATGCTGGGCGCGATGCTCGCGTGGATGGGCCTGTCGTATTTCGGGCTGCCGTACTGGGCGATGCTCGTGCTGGCGCCGGTGCTCGTCGGCGCGTTCGGGATCGCGATCGAGCGCTCGATGCTGCGCTGGCTGTACAAGCTCGATCACCTGTACGGGCTGCTGCTCACGTTCGGCCTCACGCTGGTCGTCGAAGGTGTGTTCCGGTCGATCTACGGGTCGTCCGGCCAGCCGTACGACGTGCCGTCGCAGTTGTCCGGCGCGACCAACCTCGGTTTCATGTTCCTGCCGAACTATCGCGCGTGGGTCGTCGTCGCGTCGCTCGCGGTGTGCCTCGCGACGTGGTTCGTGATCGAGAAGACGCGGCTCGGCGCGTACCTGCGCGCGGGCACCGAGAACCCGAAGCTCGTCGAGGCGTTCGGCGTGAACGTGCCGATGATGATCACGCTCACCTACGGCTTCGGCGTCGCGCTCGCCGCGTTCGCGGGCGTGCTGGCCGCGCCCGTGATCCAGGTGTCGCCGCTGATGGGCCAGCCGATGATCATCACCGTGTTCGCGGTGGTCGTGATCGGCGGGATGGGCTCGATCCTCGGCTCGATCGTCACGGGCCTGCTGCTCGGCGTGATCGAGGGCTTCACGCGCGTGTTCTATCCCGAAGCGTCGGCCACCGTCGTGTTCGTGATCATGGCGATCGTGCTGCTGTTCCGTCCGGCGGGCCTCTTCGGCAAGGAAAAATGATGCAGAGAAAAGTGCTCTACGGCGTGTTGCTCGCCGCACTGCTCGCCGCGCCGTTCATCGGCGCGTATCCGGTGTTCGTGATGAAGGTGCTCGCCTTCGCGCTGTTCGCGGCCGCGTTCAACCTGCTGATCGGCTATACGGGACTGCTGTCGTTCGGCCATGCGATGTTCCTCGCGACGGCCGGTTATGCGACCGGCTATTCGATGCAGACGCTCGGTTTCACGCCGGAGCTCGGCGTGCTGGCCGGCACCGTCGGCGCGACGCTGCTCGGGCTCGTCGTCGGGCTGTTCGCGATCCGCCGGCAGGGCATCTACTTCGCGATGATCACGCTCGCGTTCGCGCAGATGGTCTACTTCATCTATCTGCAGGCGCCGTTCACGCACGGCGAGGACGGCCTGCAGGGCGTGCCGCGCGGCCGCCTGTTCGGGCTGCTCGACCTGTCGAACGACGTCGCGCTGTACTACGTCGTGCTGGCGGTGGTCGTCGCCGCGTGCGCGTTCATCGTGCGGGTCGTCCATTCGCCGTTCGGCCAGGTGCTCGTCGCCATCAAGGAGAACGAAGCGCGCGCGATCTCGCTCGGCTACGACACCGACCGCTTCAAGCTGCTCGCGTTCATCCTGTCGGCCGCGCTCGCGGGGCTGGCCGGCTCGCTGAAGGTGCTCGTGCTCGGCTTCGAGACGCTGTCGGACGCGTACTGGACGATGTCGGGCCTCGTCGTGCTGATGACGCTCGTCGGCGGGATGGGCACGCTGTTCGGGCCGCTGCTGGGCGCCGCGCTGATCGTGGCGCTGGAAGACCGGCTCGGCGACATCGGCGAATGGCTCGCGTCGACGACGGGCGTCGCGTGGTTCCATTCGCTTGGCGAATCGGCGACGATCGTCACCGGGCTGATCTTCATCGCATGCGTGCTGGCCTTCCGGCGCGGCATCGTCGGCGAGATGGTCGCGCGGATCAAGCCGTTGAGAGCGTCGTCGTGAGCAGGCCGTGCGCGTCGCCGCGCGTTGATGCGAAGCACCATCCGGCACGCCCGGGAAGGGCGTCGCGACAGGTTCGGGCCGGCGCCGCGCGGCAGACTGGTGCCCCATTTTCGTGCGGCGATGCACCATAGGGGTAAATGCTAAGTTGTCGTGGTGCTTAAGCCTCTTTAAGATTCACCTTAGTTCTGATGCACCGCGAAACGAATTTGCAGGTGGAGAACGAGGAGACAATCGAGGCACAAAGTGCCCGGACCCCAAAGCGCTGTTGGACGGAATCCAACAGCGCTTTTTCATTTGCGTGCACGGATTCCATCGATGGTGCATCGGCCCGCGTGACGGCCGTCTCTCGCGTTTGCATTCGCACCGCGTCTTTTCCGCGCTTCGCCGCGTCCCCCGTTTTCCCTTTCCGCGATCGTTCACGGACGGTGCGCAATCCTGCACAGCCGCTTCGGGCTTACCCGGTTGGCGTGCGCGAAAGGCGTCCGTTACACTCGGCTTTCGCCGACCGTGCGGTCGGGAAAATCGGTCGGCAGTTCTCCTACAAGCACAATGCAGAAGAGGGAGTACGGTTGGATGAGCAGCGCAGCGCGGTGGATCGGGGCAGGAGAGGCGGCGGGCGCCGCTCGTTCGTCATCGGGTGCGCGACGGGTCGTCGCGGCAGTCCCGAGCCGTCCTGCGGCCTGTATGCACGCCCCGGCGATCGTTGTGCTCGCACCCGTATCCGCATCGTCATGAGCCGCCGGTTTTCCGACGTTTCGTCGCGCGCGTACCGGGCCGCATCGGGCCGGTATGGCGGCCGTTTCCGCCATCGTTGCGCACGCACCGATTTTCCGCGCGATCCCGCCTTTATTCGCCTTCTTCATCCTGACGACATTGCTGCTGCGCATCGTGATGGCCGAATGACCGTTTCGGCCGGCATGCGGCGCATGGGCGCGGCGTCACGGGAAAACGAGCATGGGCGCGGGTGGATCGGATAATTAAGATATTAACTGTTTCTGGGGACCGGGAGCCGCCCGAGCGACCCGTGGTTTTTTCGAGCAGCGTTTGGAGACAACGTAAATGAAGATGAATCGATGGATGGAGGCCATGCTTGCCGCGGGCCTCGTGTGTGCGGCGGCGACGGCGTCGGCGCAGGTCAAGATCGGCGTGACGCTGTCGGCGACGGGCCCGGCCGCCTCGCTCGGGATTCCGGAAAAGAACACGATCGCGCTGCTGCCGAAGGAAATCGCGGGCAAGAGCGTGCAGTACATCGTGCTCGACGACGCCTCCGACACGAGCCGCGCGGTGCAGAACGTGCGCAAGCTGATCGACGAGGACCACGTCGACGCGATCATCGGCTCCTCCGTCACGCCGAACTCGCTCGCGATGCTCGATCCCGTGTCGCAGGGCAAGACGCCGGCGATTTCGCTTGCCGCGAGCGCGCAGATCATCGCGCCGATGGACGTGAAGCGCGCGTGGATGTTCAAGGTGCCGCAGAACGATCAGCTGATGGCCGACGCGATCGCCGGCTACATGGCGAAGCACGGCGTGAAGACGGTCGGTTTCATCGGCTTCGCCGATGCGTACGGCGACAGCTGGTACAAGACGTTCGACGCGGCGGCCGCGAAGAACGGGCTGAAGCTGGTGTCGAACGAGCGCTACAACCGGACCGACGCGTCGGTGATGGGGCAGGTGCTGAAGCTGCTGGGCTCGAACCCGGATGCGGTGCTGATCGCGGGCTCGGGCACGCCGGCGGCGCTGCCGGCCAAGACGCTGAAGGAGCGCGGCTACAAGGGTAAGGTGTATCAGACGCACGGCGTCGCGAACAACGATTTCCTGCGCGTGTGCGGCAAGGATTGCGAAGGCGAGATCCTGCCGGCCGGCCCCGTACTCGTGACCGACCAGTTGCCCGATTCGAATCCGGTGAAGAAGCCGGCGCTCGGCTACAAGGCCGCGTACGAGAAGGCCTACGGCGCGGGCTCGCTGTCGACGTTCGGCGGCCATGCGTGGGATGCGGGCTTGCTGCTGCAGCGGGCGATCCCGGAAGCGCTGAAGAAGGGCCAGCCGGGCACCGAGGCGTTCCGCGAAGCGCTGCGCGCGTCGCTCGAAAGCGTGAAGGACCTGCCCGTCTCGCACGGCGTGATCAACATGACGGCGACCGATCACAACGGCTTCGACACGCGTGCGCGCGTGATGGTGCAGATCGTCGACGGCAAGTGGAAGTTGCAGGCCGAGTAAGCATCACGTGAAACCGGCACACGCGGCGCGAACGGCGCCGCCTGTGCCGTCGGCGGGGTCGCGCGCCTGACGGCCGCACCCATGCCGCCTGGAACCGCCGGGCTCGCCGCATGGCGCGCGACGTGCCGATCGCTTCGCGCGCGCCCCGAGCGTTTTCCCCCTTTCGTTTCTCCGCAGCATTCTCTCGATACACGAAACGTATGGATCTCTCGATTGCGGCGATCCTCGCGCAAGACGGCATCACGACCGGCGCCATTTATGCATTGTTGTCGCTGGCGCTCGTGCTGGTGTTTTCCGTCACGCGGGTGATCTTCATTCCCCAAGGCGAATTCGTCGCCTACGGTGCGCTGACGCTGGCCGCGTTGCAGGCGCAGAAATTCCCCGCCACCTGCTGGCTGCTGTTCGTGATGGGCATCGCGTGCTTTCTGCTGGAAGTCGGCGGCCTGATCCGCCATCGCGAACGCCGTCACCCGCTCGGCCGCACGCTCGCGACGCTGGCGAGCCGCTACGTGCTGCTGCCGCTCGCGGTGTTCGCGATCACGCGCAGCTTTGCCGCGCAGCCGTTGCCGATGCTCGCGCAGATCGCGCTGACGCTCGCGATCGTCGTGCCGATGGGGCCGTTCGTCTACCGGCTCGTGTACCAGCCGATCGCCGAAGGCACGACGCTGCTGCTGCTGATCGTGTCGGTCGCCGTCCATTTCGCGATGGTCGGCCTCGGCCTCGTGATGTTCGGTGCGGAGGGCTCGCGCACCGCCGGATTCTCGGACGCGTCGCTCGCGATCGGCAGCATGACGGTCTCGGTGCAGAGCATCCTGGTCGTCGTCACGGCGCTCGTGCTGATCGGCGCGCTCTACGTGTACTTCGGCCGCACGATCGCCGGCAAGGCGCTGCGCGCGACGTCGGTGAACCGGCTCGGCGCGCGGCTCGTCGGCATCGGCACGACCGAAGCCGGGCGGCTCGCGTTCACGTTCGCGGCAGGGCTCGGCGTGCTGTCGGGGATCCTCGTCGGCCCGTTGACGACGATCTACTACGACTCGGGCTTCCTGATCGGCCTGAAGGGCTTCGTCGGCGCGATCATCGGCGGGCTCGTCAGCTACCCGCTCGCGGCCGCCGGCTCGCTGCTCGTCGGCGTACTCGAATCGTATTCGTCGTTCTGGGCGAGCGCATACAAGGAGGTGATCGTGTTCACGATGATCATTCCGGTGCTGCTGTGGCGGAGCTTCGCGACGCCGCATGCGGAAGAGGAAGAGGAGTGATGCGATGAAGACGATGGTACGCAACAAGACCTTCTGGCTGTTTCTCGTCGTGCTGTTCGCGCTGCCGGTGCTGCCCGGCGCGCTACAGGTGCCCGAGTACTGGATCACGCTGCTGAACTACATCGGCCTGTATGCGATCGTCGCGATCGGGCTCGTGCTGCTGACGGGCGTCGGCGGGATGACGAGCTTCGGGCAGGCCGCGTTCGTCGGCATCGGCGCGTATGCGACCGCGTTCCTGACGACGCGGTACGGCGTGTCGCCGTGGCTCGCGCTGATCGTCGGCGTCGTGCTGACGGCGCTCGTCGCGCTCATGCTCGGCGCGGTGACGATGCGGCTGTCCGGGCACTTCCTGCCGCTCGGTACGATCGCGTGGGGCCTCGCGCTGTTCTATCTGTTCGGCAACCTCGAACTGCTCGGCAAGTACGACGGGATCAACGGGATTCCGGCGCTGAACCTGTTCGGCATCCGGCTGGAAAGCGGCCGCAGCCTGTATTTCCTGATCTGGGCCGTGGTGCTGGCCGCGATCGTGTCGGTGCAGAACCTGCTCAACAGCCGGCCCGGCCGCGCGATCCGCGCGCTGCGCGGCGGCGGCGTGATGGCCGAGGCGATGGGCGTGAACACCGCGTGGATGCGCGTGGTGATCTTCGTCTACGCGGCCGTGCTCGCGGCGGTATCGGGCTTCCTGTACGCGCACCTGCAGCGCGCGGTGAACCCGACGCCGTTCGGCCTGAACCACGGGATCGAATTCCTGTTCATGGCGGTGGTGGGCGGCGTGTCGCACGTATGGGGCGCGGTACTCGGCGCGGCGATCCTCACCGTGCTGCAGGACTACCTGCAGACGCTGCTGCCGAAGCTGCTCGGTTCGGAAGGCAACTTCGAGATCATCGTGTTCGGCGTACTGATGGTGCTGCTGCTGCAGTACGCGCGCCAGGGCGTATGGCCGTTCGTCGCGAGACTGTTCCCGCGCGGGCCGCGTGCGCATGTGCCGGAGCAGGCCGATCCGCTGCCGCAGCGCGCGAAGCCCGTGCCCGGCGAGCCGCTGCTCGTCGTCGACGGCGCGCGCAAGCAGTTCGGCGGGCTCGTGGCCGTCAACGATGTCAGCTTCGACGTGAAAGCGGGGCAGATCGTCGGGCTGATCGGCCCGAACGGCGCGGGCAAGTCGACCACGTTCAACCTCGTGACCGGCGTGCTGAAGCCGACCGGCGGTGCGATCACGTTTCGTGGCGAGCGCATCGACGGGTTGACGTCGCGTCAGGTCGTCCGCCGCGGCATCGGTCGCACGTTCCAGCACGTGAAGCTGTTGCCGGCGATGACGGTGCTCGAGAACGTCGCGATCGGCGCCCATCTGCGCGGCCATACGGGCGTGTGGCGCAGCATCGCGCGGCTCAATGCGCGCGAGGAAGCGCAGTTGCTGGCCGAAGCCGCGCGCCAGATCCGCCGCGTCGGGCTCGAGAAGCACATGTACGACGAAGCGGGCAGCTTGGCACTCGGCCAGCAGCGGATTCTCGAAATCGCACGGGCGCTGTGCTGCGATCCGACGTTGCTGCTGCTCGACGAGCCGGCTGCCGGCCTGCGTTACCAGGAGAAGCAGCAACTCGCCGACCTGCTGCGGCGGCTGAAGGCCGAAGGCATGAGCGTGTTGCTCGTGGAACACGACATGGATTTCGTGATGAACCTCACCGACCGGCTGGTGGTGATGGAGTTCGGTACGCGGATCGCGGAAGGGCTGCCGCAGGATGTGCAGCAGGACCCGGCCGTGCTCGAAGCGTATCTGGGCGGGGTGGAGTGATGACGGACACGACGATGCCGATTCTCGAAGTACGCGGCCTGGCAGTGCGGTACGGGAAGGTGGAGGCGCTGCACGGTGCTGCCATCAAGGTCGGAGCGGGGCAGATCGTCAGCGTGATCGGCCCGAACGGGGCCGGTAAATCGACGCTGCTGAACGCGATCATGGGCGCGCTGCCGATAACGGGGCACGCGTCGGGCGCGGTCGTGTATCGCGGCAACGATGTCGGTGCGCTGCCGGTCGAGCAGCGCGTCGCGCGCGGAATGTGTCTCGTACCGGAGAAGCGCGAGCTGTTCAGCACGATGACGGTCGAGGACAACCTCGTATTGGGCGCATATCGGCGCAAGCAGGCGGGGGAAGCGAACTTCCTCGATCAACTCGATCACGTGTTCGCGCTGTTTCCGCGGCTGAAGGAACGCCGCAGGCAGGCGGCCGGTACGCTGTCGGGCGGCGAGCGGCAAATGTTGGCGGTCGGACGTGCGCTGATGGGCAAGCCCGACCTGCTGATGCTCGACGAGCCGAGCCTGGGGCTGGCGCCGCTGATCGTGAAGGAGATCTTTCATATCATCAGCGCGTTGCGCGGTACCGGCGTGGCGACGCTGCTGATCGAGCAGAACGCACGGGCGGCGCTGCAGATCTCCGACTACGGCTATGTGCTGGAGACGGGCGAGTTTGCGCTGGAAGGGCCTGCGGCCGAACTCGCCCGGAATCCGCGGGTGATCGAGACATATCTCGGCCTGGCGAAAAAGACGGCTTGATTATTTGAGGTGGTGGGGGGGAACGAGCGGCGTGTTTCACGTGAAACACGCCGTTTTTGTTTGGCGAGATCGCAAGGTGTCGAAGTATCGCCGGTTCGGGACCGGGGATAAGTCGCGCAGGAATAGTCGGAGGCGCTGTGCGACGCCGCACAGGCTTGTTCCACAGGTCGCCGATGCGTTGGGCTTCAGTGGACAAGTCTCCGGACAACCATCGGAAACGCTGTGTGGAGGAGGGCACAGGGCGTCGCGGCCGGTGGATTGCGGGGGCACAGACATCGGTC
The DNA here is from genome assembly GCF_001532755.1 of Burkholderia sp. MSMB2157WGS. NCBI lineage: Bacteria > Pseudomonadati > Pseudomonadota > Betaproteobacteria > Burkholderiales > Burkholderiaceae > Burkholderia > Burkholderia sp. MSMB2157WGS. The sequence goes on from NZ_LPJG01000005.1 coordinate 96,062, forward strand.
AGGTCAGCGGTTCCGCGCATGCTGGCGTGGTGATTAACCGGGTTTGGCACAGGCACGATGACGTGCGTTTAACCGGTCGTGAGCACCGCCGAAGCCGCCCGGCACGCCAAATTCGCGCGCCCACAGCAAAAAATCGCCGAAATGCACAGACCCTACCATTCGGACGGCCTTCGGGCGAAAAGCGAACCCGCTATAATTCGGCCCATACATTTCTCAGATAGGTTCGTGCGCTGCTCTGCGTACGGAATCCACCATGCTTTTTCCCACAGAATTTGACGTCATCGTCGTCGGTGGCGGTCATGCCGGCACGGAAGCCGCGCTGGCGTCCGCCCGTATGGGCGCAAAGACACTGCTGCTGACCCACAACATCGAAACGCTTGGGCAGATGAGCTGCAATCCGTCGATCGGCGGCATTGGCAAGGGCCATCTGGTCAAGGAAGTCGACGCGTTGGGCGGCGCAATGGCCGCCGCGACGGATGAAAGCGGTATTCAGTTCCGGATCCTCAATTCGTCGAAGGGCCCGGCCGTGCGCGCGACACGTGCGCAGGCCGATCGTATCCTGTACAAGGCCGCGATCCGCCACCGGCTCGAAAATCAGCCGAACCTGTGGCTGTTCCAGCAGGCCGTCGACGACCTGATGGTCGAAGGCGACCGCGTGGTGGGCGCCGTCACGCAGATCGGCATCCGCTTCCGCGCTCGCGCAGTCGTGCTGACGGCCGGTACGTTCCTCGACGGCAAGATTCACGTCGGCCTGAACAACTACACGGGCGGCCGCGCGGGCGATCCGGCGGCCGTGTCGCTGTCGTCGCGCCTGAAGGAGCTGAAGCTGCCGCAGGGCCGGCTGAAGACCGGTACGCCGCCGCGTATCGACGGTCGCACGATCGACTTTTCGAAGCTCGACGAGCAGCCGGGCGACCTCGATCCGATCCCCGTATTCTCGTTCCTGGGCCGCGCGGAGCAGCATCCGCAACAGCTGCCGTGCTGGGTGACGCATACGAACGAACGCACGCACGACATCATTCGCGGCGGTCTCGATCGTTCGCCCATGTATACAGGCGTGATCGAAGGGGTCGGGCCGCGCTATTGCCCGTCGATCGAGGACAAGATCCACCGGTTCGCGTCGAAGGAATCGCACCAGATCTTTCTCGAGCCGGAAGGGCTGACGACCAACGAGTTCTACCCCAACGGGATCTCGACCAGCCTGCCGTTCGACGTCCAGCTCGAGCTCGTGCATTCGATGCGCGGCCTCGAGAACGCGCATATCCTGCGCCCCGGTTACGCGATCGAATACGACTATTTCGACCCGCGCGCGCTGAAGGCGTCGCTCGAGACGAAGGCGATCAATGGGCTGTTCTTTGCGGGCCAGATCAACGGTACGACCGGCTACGAGGAAGCGGCAGCACAGGGGCTGCTGGCCGGCCTCAATGCGGGCCGCTACGTGCAGGAAAAGGACGCGTGGTGCCCGCGTCGCGATCAAGCCTATCTGGGCGTGCTGGTGGACGATCTCGTCACGCGCGGCGTGGCCGAGCCGTACCGGATGTTCACGAGCCGGGCCGAGTATCGTCTGAGCCTGCGCGAAGACAACGCCGACATGCGCCTGACCGAGATCGGCCGCGAGCTTGGACTGGTCGACGACGCCCGCTGGGATGCCTTCAGCCGGAAGCGCGACGCTGTTTCACGTGAAACCGAACGCCTGAAGTCGACGTGGGTGACGCCGAAGACGCTGCCCGCGGAAGAGGCGACCGCGCTGCTCGGCAAGGCGATCGATCACGAATACAGCCTTGCCGAGTTGTTGCGCCGGCCGGGCGTGAGCTACGACGGCGTGTGCGGGCTGAAGGGCGGCGAGTGCGGCCCTGCGGAGCCGTTGACCGATGATCCGGTGCTGCTCGAGCAGATCAAGGAGCAGGTCGAAATCGGTATCAAGTATCAGGGCTATATCGAGCGCCAGGCATCCGAGATCGAGCGCAACGACGCGAACGAGAACACGCGCCTGCCGGACGGTATCGATTACCGCGACGTTCGAGGCCTGTCGTTCGAGGTAAGCCAGAAGCTCAACGAGTTCCGCCCGGAAACGATCGGGCAGGCATCGCGCATTTCCGGCGTCACGCCGGCGGCAATCTCGCTGCTGATGGTGCATCTGAAGCGTCGCGGCCTGGGCCGCCGTAACGGCACGGTCGCGGAAGCCGCGGAGCAGGGGGACGGCAGCGTCCCGACGCAACAATGACGGCGCGTCGCGCGCCGGCGGTGAATCGGGACGTACTGGAACAGATGCTCGTCGAAGGTACGGCGGCACTCGACCTGACGCTGACGGATGCACAACGCAACCAGCTGCTCGACTATGTCGCGCTGCTCGGCAAGTGGAACGCGGTCTACAACCTGACCGCGATCCGCGACCCGAAGCAGATGCTGATTCAGCACATCCTCGATTCGCTTTCCATCGTCCCGCATCTGCGCGGCCGGACGTCGGCACGCGTACTCGACGTCGGCTCGGGCGGCGGGCTGCCCGGTATCGTGCTGGCGATCGTCGAGCCGGGCTGGCAGGTCACGCTGAACGATATCGTGCAGAAGAAGTCTGCCTTCCAGACGCAGATGCGCGCGGAGCTGAAGCTCGCGAACCTGTCGGTCGTCACCGGGCGGGTCGAATCGCTGCAGCCGGGTGTCGAAGTGCCGGAAAAATTCGACATGATCGTATCCCGCGCCTTCGCGGACCTGTCCGACTTCGTTAAACTTGCTCGACATCTGGTCGCGCCGGGCGGGTCGATCTGGGCGATGAAGGGCGTTCACCCGGATGACGAGATTGCGCGGTTGCCGGAAGGCAGCCGCGTGAAGCAGACGATCCGGCTGGCGGTGCCGATGCTCGATGCAGAGCGGCATCTGTTCGAAGTGGCCGTCGACGAGGCGAATTGAAGGCGCGCGGTAGCGCGCCGTTTGTTTGAAGGTAAAGGGAACACACCAACGATGGCAAAGATCTTCTGCGTTGCGAACCAGAAGGGGGGCGTCGGCAAGACGACGACATCGGTCAATCTCGCCGCAAGCCTTGCAGCGCAGGAGCAACGAGTCCTGTTGATCGATCTCGACCCGCAGGGCAACGCGACGATGGGCAGCGGGATCGACAAGGCCGCCTGCGAAGCGACCGTGTACGAAGTGCTGGTCGACGGCGTGTCGGTGGCCGACGCACGTGTGCGTCCGGAGGGCGTCACTTACGACGTGCTTCCCGCGAACCGCGAGCTGTCCGGCGCCGAGATCGAGCTGATCAGCATCGACAACCGCGAGCGCCGCCTGAAGGCCGCGCTCGAGCGCGTGGCCGACGACTACGATTTCGTGCTGATCGATTGCCCGCCGACGCTGTCGCTGCTGACGCTGAACGGGCTGTGCGCGGCGCATGGCGTCGTGATCCCGATGCAGTGCGAGTACTTCGCACTGGAAGGGCTGTCGGACCTCGTCAACACGATCAAGCAGGTTCACGCAAACATGAACCGCGACCTGAAGATCATCGGCTTGCTGCGCGTGATGTTCGATCCGCGCATCACACTGCAGCAGCAAGTCTCCGATCAACTGAAGGCGCACTTCGGCGACAAGGTGTTCGACGCGGTGATTCCGCGCAACGTGCGCCTGGCCGAAGCGCCGAGCTACGGGTTGCCGGGCGTCGTGTTCGACCGCAGTTCGCGCGGCGCGCAGGCGTATATCCAGTTCGGTGCCGAGATGATCGAGCGCGTGCGCGCGTTCGAGGTGTCGTGATCCGGACATGAGCGAAGCGAGGAAGAAAGACATGAACGCGGTACCAAAGAAGAAGGGCTTGGGACGTGGCCTCGAAGCGCTGCTCGGCGGCAGTGCCGATATCACCGAAGCGGTGAAGATCGAAGGGGCGCCGAACACGCTCGCGCTCGGCAAGCTGCAAGCCGGCAAGTACCAGCCGCGCACGCGGATGGACGAGGGTAGCCTGCAGGAGCTCGCGGCAAGCATTCGCGCGCAGGGCGTGATGCAGCCGATTCTGGTACGGCCTATTTCGTCAGACAAATACGAGATCATCGCGGGCGAGCGGCGTTTCCGTGCCGCACGTCTGGCCGGTCTCGATGAGGTGCCGGTACTCGTGAAGGACGTATCCGATCAGGCTGCCGCCGCGATGGCGCTGATCGAGAACATCCAGCGCGAGGATCTGAATCCGCTTGAAGAGGCGCACGGAATTCAGCGCCTGCTCGACGAGTTCGGTTTCACGCACGAACAGGCTGCCGAATCGGTCGGCCGTTCGCGCAGTGCGGTGTCGAACCTGCTGCGCCTGCTGAACCTCGCGTCGCCGGTGCAGACGATGCTGCTGGCCGGCGATCTCGACATGGGGCACGCACGCGCACTGCTCGCCGTCGATGCGGCCACGCAGATCACGCTCGCGCATCAGGTGGTCAACAAGCGCATGTCGGTGCGCGAGACCGAGAAGCTCGTCGCGCACACGACGAAGGAAGCGCCGGCCGTGAAGGCGCGTGCGAAGGACGACGGCGGCCGCGATACGCGTCGCCTCGAAGAGGAGTTGTCCGATCTGCTCGCGTCGACGGTGAAGATCAAGCTCGGCCGCCGCGGGCGAGGGCAGGTGCTGATCGACTTCGGCAACCTCGATGCGCTCGAAGGCATTCTCGCGCGACTGCGCGGCAACGTCGCGACCGAAGAGTAACGGGCAATCCATGGAACAGATGGGCACACCGGCGCCGCGCCGGTGGCTCGGCTGGCTTGCGCAGGAACCGGTGCTGTCGGTGCTCGCGCTTGGCCTGATCGTGCTGCAATGGGTGCGTCCGCAACCATTTTCGGTGCTCGCCGAGCGCGTCGACTGGCAGACGGTCGCGACGCTCGCGGGCCTGCTGATGCTGACCAAGGCGCTCGAGCTGTCCGGCTGCCTGATGTGGCTCGCGCATCGCATCGTGCATCACGTGCACTCCGAGCGCGGGCTTGCGATGCTGCTCGTCGGCTTCGCCGCGGTGTTGTCGATGTGGCTCACCAACGACGTCGCGCTGTTCGTCGTCGTGCCGTTGATGGTGTCGCTGCGCGCGCTGACACCGTTGCCGTTCCGGCGGCTCGTGATCGTCGTCGCGCTGGCCGTCAATGCGGGGTCCGTTGCGACACCGCTCGGCAATCCGCAGAATCTTTTCCTGTGGCAATTGAGCGGCGTGTCGTTCGGTCGCTTCGTGGTCACGCTGGGGCCGCTCGCCGTCGCGACGATGGCGCTGCTGCTCGTGCTGACTGCACTGATGTTTCGCGCGAAGCCGCTCGACCTGTCCGGCGACGCTGCCGCCTTTCCCGTACAACGCATGCACGCGCTGATCGCGGCGGTCCTGTTCGCCGCGTTCGTGCTGCTCGCCGATGCGCACCGTCCGCTGCCGGGCCTCGTCGGCGTCGCGATCGTGCTGCTCGCCGTCAAACGCGATGCAGTCCTGAAGATCGACTGGCTGCTGCTGTTGATCTTCGTGCTGATGTTCGTCGTGTTGCGCAGTGCGGCTGCGCTGCCTGTCGTGCACGACGCGATTGCGCACGCGCAGCTCGATTCGCCGCTGCGCGTCTATGCCGCCGGCGCCGTGCTGTCACAGGCGATCAGCAACGTGCCGGCCGCGATCCTGCTGTCGGAATTCACGCACGACTGGCGCGCGCTTGCATTCGGCGTATCGGTCGGCGGCTTCGGTTTCGCGATCGGCTCGCTCGCGAACCTGATCGCGGTACGTCTCGCGAAGGAGCCGCGCATGTGGCTGCCGTTCCACCTCGTTTCGATTCCGTTCGCGCTGGCGAGCGCGGCGCTCGGCGCGTGGCTGCTCATGCACGGTTGAGCGAGGCCGGTGGGTGCGGCACGGGCGTATCGTTCGGGCAGTGGCGGGGCGCACAGCGTTCGAGGTGATCGACGGCTGTTGATAAGTGCTGCAATCTACAATCGAACCTCTGTGGCGGCGCGACAACTGATTGGATGAATCGATGCGCGAACAACCGGTCGAATTTCGCGCGTCGCGTGCGGCGGTTCGGTCACGATGTCGTGCTCCTTCCGCAGCGTCGCACCGAGCCGTTCCCGACGGTTGCATTGCAGCGAATTCGCGGCAGCGATCGCACCGCTTCCTCCCGGTCCGCATCGGGCATCGTTTCCCGCGATTTCCCCTCGTCGCCGGACTTTTTCGCGCAAGAAATACCGGTGCAAAAAACTGACCTTACAACTGTCATCGTACGTCGTCGAATCGGGTGTTTTTTCACATCATGAGGCGTCGTTTTATGCAGGTTTTGTCGCGTCTAAAGCCTTGAATCACTTGCAACTATCGCTTACAATCGCCCGGATTTGTTAGCTAGGCACCCCTGAAAGCTTTCAGAAAGCTTGGGGTCGGGTTCAAGGATTCTGCGGAAGATTGCGATGGCGGGTCAGGCGCCGGACGACAGGCACGATGATCAGCGCACGCAACGCACCGCTTCGGCGGCCTGCGAGCGGCGTGAATCCGACGACTGGGATGTCGAGCAGCAAGATAACAACATCGTTCCGCTGACGCGGGCAGAGGCCGAAAGGCTGTTCGGCCCGAACGTGAGCAAGCCCTCGCGCGTGACCCCCTACAAGGTGGTGTTCGCGCAAGTGGTCCTGTCCCTGGTTGCAACGCTGGCGTGGTGGCTGTTTTCGAAGTCGCCGGGCGCCGCTGCGCAATCCGCGTTTCTGGGCGGAGCGATCGGCTGGGTGCCAAGTGCGGTATTCGTGGCGCGACTGAAGGCCGGTGGCTCGGCCACCGTGATGAGCTGGGTGATGGGCGAAGCCCTGAAACTGGCTCTGACGATCGGAATGTTCACCGCAGTGGCGTTCGGCTGGGCCGGCGTGCACTGGGTGCCGTTCCTCGTCACGTACCTCGTCGTGCTGAAGACGTACTGGATCGCGCTGGCCTGGCGGTAAGGAACAAGCAGCGTGCGGGTTCGACAACGAACCGCACCGGCTCGTTCCCGCAATAGCGTGTTGCGGAACGGGCAAAACGATTTTCGACAATTTGGGTGGCATTAACGATATGGCAGCTAGCGAAGGCACGCGCGGTCCGGATCCGTCCGAGTACATTGCGCACCACTTGCAGAATTTCTCCACCTCGCATCAGACGTCGATTTTCGACATCCACGTCTGGAATCTCGACACGCTGTTCTGGTCGATCGTTTGCGGCATCGTGACGATCATCCTGCTGCGTCTGGCCGCCCGCAAGGCGACGTCGGGCGTGCCGGGCCGTTTCCAGTGCGCGATCGAGATGCTCGTCGAAATGGTCGAAGACCAGTCGAAGGCCATCGTCCACGGCAATCGTACCTTCATCGCGCCGCTCGCCCTCACGGTGTTCGTGTGGGTTGCGCTGATGAACTCCCTCGACTTCCTCCCGGTCGACCTGCCGGGCCGCGTGATCGGCCTGCTCGGTCTGTCGGACGTGATTTCCCACCATCGCATCGTCCCGACGGCCGACCTGAACGGCACGCTCGGCATCGCGCTCGGCGTGTTCGTCCTGATGATCTACTACAGCATCAAGATCAAGGGCGCGGGCGGCTTTGCGCATGAGCTGCTGTCGGCCCCGTTCGGCGGCCACCCGCTGCTGTGGATCCCGAACCTCGCGCTCAACATCGTCGAATACGTTGCAAAGACCGTTTCGCTCGGCATGCGGCTGTTCGGCAACATGTACGCGGGTGAGCTGTTGTTCCTGTTGATCGCCCTGCTCGGCAGCATGTGGAGCTTCGGTGGCGACGCAACGTTCCTCGGCTTCGTTGGTCATGTGATCGCGGGTAGCGTCTGGGCAATCTTCCACATTCTGATTGTTCTGTTGCAGGCATTCATTTTCATGATGCTGACGCTGGTGTATCTCGGCCAGGCGCACGACAAGCACTAAGCGCGGCGTGCAAGAAAGAGTCTTCGTTTTAGTTTTTTAAATCTCAGTTCCAAGTCTTTTCACAAAGGAGTGATCATGCAAGCTTACATCGCCAACATCCAGGGTCTGACCGCCATCGGTATCGGCATCATCATCGGCCTGGGTGCAATCGGCGCCTGTATCGGTATCGCGCTGATGGGTGGCAAGTACATCGAAGCCTGCGCACGTCAGCCGGAACTCATCAACCCGCTGCAAACGAAGATGTTCCTGCTGGCTGGTCTGATCGACGCTGCATTCCTGATCGGCGTTGGTGTCGCAATGCTGTTCGCGTTCGCGAACCCGCTCCTGTCGAAGCTCGCAGGCTAAGGTTCCTCGGAAATATGCGTCCGGCGTGAGCCGGCGCAGGGCGGAACGGAGACTTGGGGCGCTGATCGAATGCAACTCGATGAGCGCCTTACCGTTTCATTTTTCCGGAATAGCAGATAAGGAAACACCGTGAATCTCAACGCAACTCTGTTTGCGCAAATGGTCGTGTTCCTGGTCCTCGCGTGGTTCACGATGAAATTCGTGTGGCCGCCGTTGATCAACGCCCTCGACGAACGTTCGAAGAAGATCGCCGACGGCCTCGCCGCCGCCGAGAAGGGCAAGGCGGAACTCGACGCAGCGCACAAGCGCGTGGACCAGGAACTCGCGCAGGCCCGCAACGACGGCCAGCAGCGCATCGCCGACGCCGAAAAGCGTGCACAGGCGGTCGCCGAGGAAATCAAGGCCAACGCCCAGGCTGAAGCCGCCCGCATCGTCGCCCAGGCGAAGGCGGAAGCAGAACAGCAAATCGTGAAGGCGCGCGAAGCGCTGCGTGGCGAAGTCGCCGCGCTGGCCGTGAAGGGCGCCGAGCAGATCCTGAAGCGCGAAGTCGATCAAACGGCCCACGCCCAACTGCTGAATCAACTGAAAGCCGAGCTCTGATCATGGCCGAACTTGCAACCATCGCCCGCCCTTACGCAGAAGCGCTGTTCCGCGTGGCCGAGGGCGGTGACATCGCCGCCTGGTCCACGCTCGTGCAAGAGCTGGCCCAGGTTGCGCGTCTGCCGGAAGTGCTGTCGGTCGCGTCGAGCCCGAAGGTGACGCGCACGCAAGTAGCCGAGTTGCTGCTTGCTGCGGTGAAGTCGCCGCTCGCGGCCGGCGCCGAAGCGAAGAACTTCGTGCAGATGCTGGTCGACAATCATCGCATCGCGCTGCTGCCGGAAATCGCCGAGCAGTTCGAGGCGCTCAAGAACGAACGTGAAGGCGCAGCCGACGCCGAGATCGTGAGCGCGTTCCCGCTGAACGGCGCGGATCTCGACAGTCTCGTCTCGGGCCTCGAACGCAAGTTCAAGCGCAAGCTGAAACCGACGGTCGAAGTCGATTCGTCGCTGATCGGCGGCGTGCGCGTGACGGTCGGCGACGAAGTGCTCGACACCTCGGTTCGCGCGCGCCTCGCATCGATGCAGGCTGCCTTGACCGCCTGAGCGCCACGCCGGCACGCAACAGAATTGACTATCAGGAGCGAATAATGCAACTCAATCCCTCTGAGATCAGCGAGCTGATCAAGAGCCGGATCCAGGGCCTTGAAGCGAGCGCAGACGTTCGCAACCAGGGCACCGTGATCTCCGTGACCGACGGTATCGTGCGTATCCACGGCCTGTCGGACGTGATGCAGGGCGAAATGCTCGAGTTTCCGGGCAACACGTTCGGTCTCGCGCTGAACCTCGAGCGCGACTCGGTCGGCGCGGTGATTCTCGGCGAATACGAACACATTTCGGAAGGCGACATCGTCAAGACGACGGGCCGCATTCTCGAAGTCCCGGTTGGCCCGGAACTCGTCGGCCGCGTGGTCGACGCGCTCGGCAACCCGATCGACGGCAAGGGCCCGGTCAACGCGAAGCTGACCGACGCGATCGAAAAGATCGCCCCGGGCGTGATCTGGCGTAAGTCGGTGTCGCAGCCGGTGCAGACGGGCATCAAGTCGATCGACGCGATGGTGCCGATCGGCCGTGGCCAGCGTGAGCTGATCATCGGCGACCGTCAGTGCGGCAAGACCGCGGTGGCGCTCGACGCGATCATCAACCAGAAGGGCAAGGACCTGATCTGTATCTACGTCGCGATCGGCCAGAAGGCTTCGTCGATCATGAACGTGGTGCGCAAGCTCGAAGAAACGGGCGCGCTCGAATACACGATCGTCGTCGCCGCTTCGGCATCGGATTCGGCTGCGATGCAGTACCTGGCACCGTACGCCGGCTGCACGATGGGCGAATACTTCCGCGACCGCGGCCAAGACGCGCTGATCATCTATGACGACTTGACCAAGCAGGCTTGGGCATACCGTCAGATCTCGCTGCTGCTGCGCCGCCCGCCGGGCCGTGAAGCGTACCCGGGTGACGTGTTCTATCTGCACTCGCGTCTGCTCGAGCGTGCGGCTCGCGTGTCGGAAGAGTACGTCGAGAAGTTCACGAACGGCGAAGTGAAGGGCAAGAGCGGCTCGCTGACGGCACTGCCGGTCATCGAAACGCAAGCCGGCGACGTGACCGCGTTCGTTCCGACGAACGTGATCTCGATTACCGACGGCCAGATCTTCCTGGAAACCGACCTGTTCAACGCAGGCATCCGCCCGGCAATCAACGCCGGCGTGTCGGTGTCGCGCGTCGGTGGCGCCGCTCAGACGAAGGTCGTGAAGAAGCTGTCGGGCGGTATCCGTACCGACCTCGCGCAGTACCGTGAACTCGCGGCATTCGCGCAGTTCGCCTCGGATCTCGACGAAGCGACCCGCAAGCAGCTCGAGCGCGGCCGCCGCGTGACGGAACTGCTGAAGCAGCCGCAGTACCAGCCGCTGCAGGTGTGGGAACTGGCCGTGTCGCTGTACGCCGCGAACAACGGCTACCTCGACGATCTCGACGTCAAGCAAGTGCTGCCGTTCGAGAAGGGCCTGCGCGACAACCTGAAGACCAGCCACGCTGACCTCATCAAGCGCATCGAAGACACCAAGGATCTCTCGAAGGACGACGAAGGCGCGCTGCGCGCGGCGATCGAATCCTTCAAGAAGTCCGGTGCCTATTGATCCGCGAGTGACACACCGAGGCCGCGCGGGGGCTGATGTGCCCGCGCCGCTTCGGTGAGCGATGCATGAGCCCCGAGTGAGCGCTGAAGCGCTAACACGGGGCGCAAAGGAGCAAGCTATGGCTGGAATGAAGGAAATTCGCGGCAAGATCAAGAGCGTGCAGAACACGCGCAAGATCACGAAGGCGATGGAGATGGTGGCTGCATCGAAGATGCGTCGCGCGCAGGAACGCATGCGCGCCGCTCGTCCGTATGCGGACAAGGTCCGTGCCATCGCCGCGCACATGAGCCGTGCGAACCCGGAGTACCGCCACCCGTTCATGGTGGCGAACGACGGCGCGCAGACGGCCGGCATCATCCTCGTCACGACCGACAAGGGGCTGTGCGGCGGTCTGAACACCAACGTGCTGCGTGCGACGGTGCAGAAGTTCAAGGAGCTGGAAGAGAAGGGCCAGAAGGTCGAAGCCACCGCGATCGGCGGCAAGGGCCTCGGGTTCCTGAACCGCTTCGGCGCGAAGGTGATGTCGCAGGTCGTGCACCTCGGCGACACCCCGCACCTGGACAAGCTGATCGGCGCCGTGAAGACGCAGCTCGATCTGTACTCGGAAGGCAAGCTGTCGGCGGTTTATATCGCTTACACGCGCTTCGTCAACACGATGAAGCAGGAAGCCGTGATCGAGCAGTTGCTGCCGCTGTCGTCGGAACACTTCGAAGCCGATGACGGTACGCCGGCGACGTCGTGGGACTACATCTACGAGCCGGACGCGCAGGCCGTCGTCGACGAACTGCTCGTGCGTTACGTCGAGGCGCTGGTGTACCAGGCCGTCGCGGAAAACATGGCGTCCGAGCAATCGGCGCGCATGGTCGCGATGAAGGCCGCGTCCGACAACGCGAAGACGGTGATCAGCGAACTGCAGCTCGTCTACAACAAGAGCCGTCAGGCCGCGATCACGAAAGAACTGTCGGAGATCGTCGGCGGCGCAGCCGCTGTTTAAGCGCGCGCCCGGGACGACAACTGCGCCTTTGCGCGAGTAAAGAATCAGGTATTTAAAGGAAAAGCGATGAGTACTGCTGCTTTGGTAGAAGGCAAGATCGTACAGTGCATCGGCGCCGTTATCGACGTGGAATTCCCGCGCGACAGCATGCCGAAGATCTACGACGCGCTCATTCTCGATGGCTCGGAACTGACGCTCGAAGTCCAGCAGCAGCTGGGCGACGGCGTGGTCCGTACCATCTGTCTGGGTGCATCCGACGGCCTGCGCCGCGGCCTGACCGTGAAGAACACGGCGAAGCCGATCTCGGTGCCGGTCGGCAAGCCGACCCTCGGCCGAATCATGGACGTGCTCGGCCGTCCGATCGACGAAGCCGGCCCGATCGAAAGCGAACATACGCGTTCGATCCACCAGAAGGCGCCGGCGTTCGACGAACTGTCGCCGTCGACCGAACTGCTCGAAACGGGTATCAAGGTCATCGACCTGATCTGCCCGTTCGCGAAGGGCGGCAAGGTTGGCCTGTTCGGTGGTGCAGGCGTGGGCAAGACCGTCAACATGATGGAGCTCATCAACAACATCGCGAAGGAACACGGCGGTTACTCCGTGTTCGCGGGCGTGGGCGAGCGTACCCGTGAAGGGAACGACTTCTACCACGAAATGAAGGACTCGAACGTTCTCGACAAGGTCGCGCTGGTGTACGGCCAGATGAACGAGCCGCCGGGCAACCGTCTGCGCGTCGCGCTGACCGGCCTGACGATGGCCGAGCACTTCCGTGACGAAGGCCTCGACGTGCTGTTCTTCGTCGACAACATCTACCGTTTCACGCTGGCCGGTACCGAAGTGTCGGCACTGCTCGGCCGTATGCCGTCGGCAGTGGGCTATCAGCCGACGCTGGCTGAAGAAATGGGCAAGCTGCAAGAGCGCATCACGTCGACGAAGAAGGGCTCGATCACGTCGGTTCAGGCCGTGTACGTCCCTGCGGACGACTTGACCGACCCGTCGCCGGCGACCACCTTCGGCCACCTGGACGCAACCGTCGTTCTGTCGCGTGACATCGCTTCGCTGGGTATCTACCCGGCGGTCGACCCGCTCGACTCGACGTCGCGCCAGATCGACCCGAACGTGATCGGCGAAGAGCACTACACGATCACCCGTCGCGTTCAGCAGACGCTGCAGCGCTACAAGGAACTGCGCGACATCATCGCGATTCTGGGCATGGACGAACTGTCGCCGGAAGACAAGCTGTCGGTCGCACGTGCGCGTAAGATCCAGCGTTTCCTGTCGCAGCCGTTCCACGTCGCTGAAGTGTTCACGGGCTCGCCGGGCAAGTACGTGCCGCTGAAGGAAACGATCCGCGGCTTCAAGATGATCGTCGACGGCGAGTGCGACCACCTGCCGGAACAGGCGTTCTACATGGTCGGCACGATCGACGAAGCCTTCGAAAAGGCCAAGAAGATCCAGTAAGGGCTTGAGTGAGTCGCAAGCCGGCGTGTGCCGGCCGGAGCAATGAGTCAGCGATGACTCGTATTCCGGCCGCCCGCGCCGGTCGCAATACGCTCAACCCGTGGATGAGATTGGAGTCGATATGGCAACCATCAAAGTAGACGTCGTCAGCGCGGAAGAGCAGATCTTCTCGGGCGAGGCGAAATTCGTCGCGCTGCCGGGCGAAACGGGTGAGCTGGGCATTCTGCCGGGCCACACGCCGCTCATCACCCGGATTCGTCCGGGTGCGGTGCGCATCGAGGTCGAGGGCGGCAACGACGAATTCGTGTTCGTCGCGGGCGGCATTCTCGAAGTGCAGCCGGGCGCCGTGACGGTGCTCGCCGATACCGCGATCCGCGGCAAGGACCTCGACGCGGCGAAAGCCGAGGAAGCGCGCAAGCGTGCCGAGGAAACGCTGCAGAACGCGAAGTCGGATCTCGACCTCGCGAAAGCGCAATCCGAGCTCGCGACCGCGATGGCGCAGCTCGAGGCGATCCAGCGTCTGGCGAAGATCCGCAGCCGGCACTGAGCCGCGACGCGTATCTCGCGAAAGAAAGCAGCCTTCGGGCTGCTTTTTTTCGTCCGTCGTTTTCGTCCGTTTTTTGCGGGCAGGATCGTATCGTCCGGTCGTGCTATTTCACCCGTGCGCCGCGATTCGATGTCAGAGTATCGTCAGCGAAGCGCGGCATCATCCGCGGTGAGGCCGGCCGTCGCGATCGTTGCGGCGGCGGCGGGCGCGGTGCGCGCGCGGGCCGATCAGACAAAAACGGACGGAGACATCGATGGCAGCAGACCTTGGCAAGGGGGCGCTGATCGCGCCCGAAAACGGACTGTCCTACGTGCGCGGCGCAACCGACGTGCCGCTATCCGAAGCGACGATCAGCCGGTTCCTGCTCGACACGGCCGGCCGCTTTCCCGACCGTCCGGCCGTCGTGTTCCGCGAGCAGCAGGTGCGCTGGACCTGGCGCGAGTTCGCGAACGAGGTCGACGTGCTGGCCGCCGGGCTCGCGGCGCTCGGGATCGTGAAGGGCGACTGCGTCGGCATCTGGTCGCCGAACCGCAGCGAATGGCTGCTCACGCAGTTCGCGACCGCGCGGATCGGCGCCGTGCTCGTCAACATCAATCCGGCTTACCGGCTGTCGGAACTCGAATACGCGCTGAACAAGGTCGGCTGCAAGGCCGTGATCTCGGCCGAGCGCTTCAAGACGTCCGCGTACGTCGAGATGCTGCAGACGATCGCGCCGGAGCTCGCGACCGCGACGCCGGGCGACCTGCACGCGGCGCGCGTGCCGAGCCTGCGCACGATCGTGTCGATGGGCGAGGTGGCGCCCGCCGGCATGTTCCGCTTCGCGGACGTGATGGCGCGCGGCCGCCAGGCCGTCGATCCGGCGCTGCTCGATGCGATCGGCGCGACGCTCGCGGCCAACGATCCGATCAATATCCAGTTCACGAGCGGCACGACCGGCAGCCCGAAGGGCGCGACGCTCACGCACCGCAACGTCGTCAACAACGCGCGCTCGATCGCGATGGCGATGCGTTTCACCGAGCAGGATTCGCTCTGCATCCCGGTGCCGCTCTATCACTGCTTCGGGATGGTGCTGGCCGTGCTCGCGTGCGTGTCGAAGGGCGCCGCGATGGTGTTCCCCGGCGAAGCGTTCGACCCGGTCGCGACGCTCGCGGCGGTGGCCGAAGAGCGGTGCACCGCACTGCACGGCGTGCCGACGATGTTCATCGCGGAGCTCGACCATCCGGAATTCGCGAAATTCGACCTGTCGACGCTGCGTACCGGGATCATGGCCGGCTCGCCGTGCCCGATCGAGACGATGAAGCGCGTCGTGTCGCAGATGCATCTTTCCGAAATCACGATCGCGTACGGGATGACGGAGACGAGCCCCGTGTCGTTCCAGAGCTCGACCGACGATCCGCTGGAAAAGCGCACGACGACGGTCGGCCGCATCCAGCCGCATCTCGAAGTGAAGATCGTCGATCCGGCCGGCGAGATCGTGCCGGTCGGCGCGACGGGCGAGCTGTGCACGAAAGGCTATTCGGTGATGCTCGGCTACTGGGACGACGATGCGAAGACGCGCGAGGTGCTGGTCGACGGCTGGATGCATACGGGCGACCTCGCGACGCTCGACGAGGACGGCTACTGCAACATCGTCGGCCGCCTGAAGGACATGGTGATTCGCGGCGGCGAGAACGTCTATCCGCGGGAGATCGAGGAATTCCTGTTCCGGCATCCGAAGATCCAGAGCGCGCAGGTGTTCGGCGTGCCCGATCCGAAGTACGGCGAGGAGCTGTGCGCGTGGATCGTGCTGCGCGCGGACGAGCAGATGACCGAGGACGACGTGCGCGCGTTCTGCAACGGGCAGATCGCGCACTACAAGATTCCGCGCTATATCCGCTTCGTCGACGAACTGCCGATGACGGTGACGGGCAAGGTGCAGAAGTTCGTGATGCGCGAGCGGATGATCGAGGAGCTGAAGCTCGACGTGCAGAAGACCGCGTGAAGCGCGACGATGCGGGAACGTGCGGAACAAACAGGGCGGCCTGCGGGCCGCCCGGTGCAAGTCGCTACGTTTTCGATGGACGAAAAAAAGCGGGCTTATTAGCCCGCTAAAAACCACACGCTACGGGGTTAGCGCGAGGAGACCAAAGATGAAACCGGATCCGGCGGGGGGCCGGAAACGACTCCAACAGGGATGCCCCTCGGAAGGGCTTCGGTACGTGACCGACTGGCTCGCAGCGCTTCGCGTCCGCTCACACTTGGCACACGAGACCGCATCCGTGTTGAAACCGTTGAGGCCATTGTGGGCGAATTAATGACCCGTCGCGGTAACAAAGTGTTTCAGGTTGTAACGCCCGCCAGATAAGGCTTTCCGGGATTTTTTGCTGTTTTCGGGGTCCTGAAAAAGGTCATTTTTACCCATATTTTCCGTCTCGTTTTCAAGGTATGCGCGCGATGCGTTTTTCACGCGTATCGGGCGCGATGAATTGCCGATTTGCACGCGAGAAAGTGCACGGCGTGATCGATACCGCGCACGACGATTCATTCGTCGGAAAGATTTTGAAACGTGATCGGAATGCGCGAAAGTCGGCCGTTCGGCCAATCCCGCGAATCTTGCGCCGAGGGCGGGCGCTGCGGCGCGAAGGGAAAGTGTAACGACGGCACGCCGGCTGCCGGGCCTCGCGAGATGTCGGCGCCCGGCGGCCGCGGGGGCGGTGCCCGTGTCCGGCCGCCGCGGCGCGGGCGCGCCTACTTCAGCCACTTGTCCGAAATCGCCTGATATTCGCCGGTGGACAGCGCAAGATGCAGCCACTGGTCGACGTACTGCTGGAACACGACGTCGCCGCGCGGCACCATGTACGCCTTCTCGCCGAACTGGAACGGCTTGTCCGGATGCACCGAGCAGAGGCCCGGATTCAGCTTTTGCTGCAACAGCGTCTCGGATGCATCCGTCACCATCACGTCGGCCTTGCCCGCGAGGATCTGCTTGAAGATCGTCACGTTGTCCGGATAGACAGCGAGGTTCGCGTGCGTGAAGAACTGCTTCGCGAAGCGCTCGTTGGTGCCGCCCGGATTCACGATCACGCGCGTCTCGGGCCGGTCGATCTGCGCGACGGTCTGGTACTTGTCGGCATCCGCGCAGCGCACGATCGGCGTCTTGCCGTCGACCGCGTACGGCTGCGTGAAGAACACGCGCTTCTGGCGCTCGAGCGTCGTCGACACGCCGCCCACCGCGATGTCGCACTTCGCGACGAAGTCGTTGGTGAGGTTCGACCAGCTCGTCTTCACGTAGTCGGCCTTCACGCCGAGCGATTTCGCGAGCGATTCCGCCATGTCGATGTCGATGCCCTCGAAGCGGCCGTCCGCGCGGTGGTACGAATACGGCTTGTAGTCGCCCGTCGTGCACACGCGCAGCGCGCCGCGCGCGAGCACGTCGTCGAGCCGCGTGCCGGCGGCCGGCGCAGTCGTGGCGGCGCCGGCCGCGGTCTGCGCGTGTGCGGCGGTGCAGCACAGCCATGCGGCTGCGGCGAGCGTGGCGAATGTCTTCATCGGTCTCCTCCTTGGTTCGGTTCGATATGAGCGTCCGATCATAACGGAGCCATCGCGCGCGTCATATGGCCGCCATCGCACCGGCATGCGCAGTCCGATCGCGGCTGTCCGGTAAAATGCCGCTTTGCCTTCGCATCGTCGCTCCTACCGTGGCCCATAACCTGCTCAACGACACCTTCCTGCGTGCGCTTCTGCGCGAGCCGACCGACTACACGCCGATCTGGCTGATGCGTCAGGCCGGCCGCTACCTGCCCGAATACAACGCGACGCGTGCGCGCGCCGGCAGCTTCCTCGGCCTCGCGAAAAATCCCGACTACGCGACCGAAGTGACGTTGCAGCCGCTCGAGCGCTTTCCGCTCGACGCCGCGATCCTGTTCTCGGACATCCTGACGATTCCCGACGCGATGGGGCTCGGTCTCGACTTCCAGGCCGGCGAAGGGCCGAAGTTCGCGCATCCGGTGCACACCGAGGCCGACGTCGCGAAGCTCGCGGTGCCGGACATCGAGGAGACGCTCGGCTACGTGACGGGCGCCGTGCGCGAGATCCGCCGCGCGCTCACCGACGGCCAGGGCCGTCAGCGCGTGCCGCTGATCGGTTTCTCGGGCAGCCCGTGGACGCTCGCGTGCTACATGGTCGAAGGCGGCGGCTCGGACGATTTCCGCACGGTGAAGTCGATGGCGTATTCGCGCCCCGACCTGATGCACCGGATCCTCGACGTGAACGCGCAGGCGGTGGCCGCGTATCTGAACGCGCAGATCGACGCGGGCGCGCAGGCCGTGATGATCTTCGATACGTGGGGCGGCGCGCTGGCCGACGGCGCGTACCAGCGCTTCTCGCTCGATTACATCCGCCGCGTGGTGTCGCAGCTCAAGCGCGAGCACGACGGCGAGCGCGTGCCGGTGATCACGTTCACGAAGGGCGGCGGGCTGTGGCTCGAGGAGATCGCGGCGACCGGCGTCGACGCGGTCGGGCTCGACTGGACGGTCAACCTCGGCGCCGCGCGCGAGCGCGTCGCGGGGCGCGTGGCGCTGCAGGGCAACCTCGACCCGACGATCCTGTTCGCGCCGCCGGCCACGGTGCGCGAACAGGCGCGCGCGGTGCTCGACAGCTACGGCAACCATCCGGGTCACGTGTTCAATCTCGGGCACGGTATTTCGCAATTCACGTCGCCCGATCACGTCGCCGAACTCGTCGACGAAGTGCATACCCACAGCCGCGCGATCCGTAGCGGAGCGGCGCGCTGAATGCAAGCGCCGTCATGCTGCGTTGCGGAATGACGGCGTTTCGTCGTTGAAACTAAACAGGACGCAACCCCGCTCCGGTCGCCGATTCGATGCTTGTCAAGACTTGACTTATACACATTTTCCACGTTGCAGCGCGGTAGAGCCCCGTATCGGTCAATTTGTCTCGCTATTGTTCGGTAATTTGAATAGCAGCCTTATGGAATAAGGCTTCGCGGGGGCCGGCGACAAACGGTGAAAAACAGCGGAAAGCACGGCCCCGCGCGCGTTGCGGCCGTTGAGCGGCGAGTTCTCAACAAAGTTATCCACAGGCTGGGCAGGGTATACGGCGATTCCTAATGCGAATCCAAAACTTAGCGCCGAATCTGAAGTTTTACTTTAAGTTCGCCGTCGCCATGCGGGCGCGGGTGCAAGCCGTCCGTGCGCTGCGTGCCGCCGCTGCCGGAGCGTGTCGATGAGCGGCGTCTACCTGCGCGTGGCGCTCGACCATCCGCTCGCGACCCTGTTCGACTACCGCTGCGACGTGCAGCCGCCGCCCGTGCCCGGCACGCTCGTGCAGGTGCCGTTCGGCAAGCGGCAGGCGGTCGGGCTCGTCTGCGAAGTCACCACTCACACCGATGTGCCGCCGTCGCGGCTGCGCGCGGTCGAGGCGATCTGTACCGACCTGCCGCCGTTGTCGGCGGACTGGCTCACGCTCGTGTCGTTCGCCGCCGACTACTATCAGCGCGGGCGCGGCGAAGTCGCGTTGCCGGCGCTGCCGCAGGCGCTGCGCGACGCGGGGCGCTGGGGGCGGCTGCTCGCGCCGGAGGTGCGCTACCTACCGACCGAAGCCGGCCGCGCGGCGCTGCCCGACGCGTTGCCGGCGCGCGGCGCCGCGCTGCGCCGGCTCGCGCAGGCGTTGGTCGATACCGGCTCGCTGACGCTGCCCGATGCGCGCGTGCTGCATCCGAAGGCGGTCGCGACGCTCGACGACTGGGCGGCGCGCGGCTGGGTGGCCGTCGAGGAGATCGGTTGGGCCGATGCGCCTGTGGTCAACCCTGTGGATAACCTGTCGACAAGCGGTGGACGCGCTGTGCCGCCGGCGTTGACGGACCAGCAGGCGGAGGCGTTCGACACGATCCGCGCCGCGCAGGGCTTCGCGCCGTTCCTGCTGCACGGCGTGACGGGCAGCGGCAAGACCGAGGTCTATCTGCACGCGCTCGCGTCGCTGCTCGATGCGCGCCCGGACGCACAGGCGCTCGTGCTCGTGCCCGAAATCAACCTGACGCCGCAGTTCGAGGCCGCGTTTCGCGCGCGCTTCGCGGGCGCGCTCGCCGACGACGCGATCGTCACGCTGCACAGCGGGCTCGCCGAAGGCGAGCGGGCGCGCAACTGGCTCGCTGCCCACACGGGCCGCGCGCGGATCGTGCTCGGCACGCGCCTCGCGGTGCTCGCGTCGATGCCGACGCTCGCGCTGATCGTCGTCGACGAGGAGCACGAGCCCGCATACAAGCAGCAGGAAGGGCTGCGCTATTCGGCGCGCGATCTGGCCGTGTGGCGCGCGAAACAGCTCGGCATCACGGTCGTGCTCGGCTCGGCCACGCCGTCGCTCGAAAGCTGGTGGCTGGCCGAGCAGGGGCGCTACACGCGGCTCACGCTGTCGCGTCGCGCGGTGGCCGACGCGACGCTGCCGACCGTGCGGCTGATCGATCTCGAAGAAGAGCGGCGGCGCGGGCGCGCGTCGATGGGCGGGCTGTCGGGGCCGCTCGTCGCGGCGCTGAAGGCGCGGCTCGAACGCGGCGAACAGAGCCTCGTGTTCCTGAACCGGCGCGGTTACGCGCCGCAGCTCGCGTGCGACGCATGCGGCTGGGTGGCCGGCTGCCCGCGCTGCAGCGCGTACGTCGTGCTGCACAAGCCCGAGCACGCGCTGCGCTGCCATCACTGCGGCTGGGAAGCGCGGATTCCGCGGTCGTGCCCCGAGTGCGGGAACGTCGACATCGCGCCGCTCGGTCGCGGCACGCAGCGCATCGAGGAGGCGCTTGCCGAGGCCGTGCCGGGCGCGCGGATTCTGCGCATCGACGCGGACAGCACACGCCGCAAGGGCAGCGCGCAGGCGCTTTTTTCCGACGTGCACGCGGGCGAGGTCGACATCCTGGTCGGCACGCAGATGATCGCGAAGGGGCACGATTTCCGGCGCGTGTCGCTCGTCGGCGTGCTCAATGCCGATACCGCGCTGTTCTCGCACGACTTCCGCGCGAGCGAGCGGCTGTTCGCGCAGCTGATGCAGGTGAGCGGCCGCGCGGGGCGCGCCGGGCTGCCGGGCGAGGTGCTGGTGCAGACGCGCTATCCGCGTCACGCGCTGTACCACGCGCTCGGGCGGCAGGACTACGTGGGCTTCGCGAATTCGACGCTGGGCGAGCGTCGCGACGCGCACCTGCCGCCGTTCGTCTACCAGGCGCTGCTGCGCGCCGAAGGGCGCACGCTCGACGCGGCGCTCGCGTTCCTGCTGCAGGCCGCGGCCGCGTTGCCGGGGTTGCCGGGCGCCGATCGCGTGACCGTGTACGACGCGGTGCCGATGACGATCGTGAAGGTCGCGAACGTCCACCGTGCGCAGTTGCTACTCGAAAGCGCGTCGCGGGCGGCGCTGCAGCATGCGCTGCGCGCGTGGCAGCCGGAACTGCGCGCGCTGAAGGGCGTGCTGCGGTGGAGCGTCGAGGTCGATCCGCTCGATATCTGAGCGGCCTCCGCGCGGCCGTCGCGCGGGCCGCGGCCGGATGCCGGTAACCCGTGCCGCCGGCGCCCCCGAATCGTCGTTTCCCGTCGCTTGCCCCGATGCCGGGTCGGCACCGCATCCTGTCACCCCAGTGCAACCCGTTTTCGGCCGCGCTTGCGCAGGCCGACGGTTGCACACGCTCGCCGAACCGGCCCGATCAGGGAAAATACCGATCCCGGGACCACGGGCAACCCCTAGGTTGCAACCGCATAAGTGTCTGATTATATTGACTAACTTGCGGGTGCAACCTATCTCTCAATTTGGTTGCACCTTTTTATTGCGTGCCGTAGGATTTCGCGCATCCTCTTACACCACACAGCCGGCCTCGCACCGGCGCACGAACCCACCATGGCAAGCACGACTCTCGGCGTCAAAGTCGACGATCTTCTCCGCTCGCGCCTCAAGGACGCCGCCGCGCGTCTCGAGCGCACTCCCCACTGGCTGATCAAGCAGGCGATCTTCGCGTATCTCGAGCGGATCGAGCACGGCCAGTTGCCGCCCGAGCTGTCGGGCCACAGCGGCGTGACGGAGCTCGCCGACGGGCAGGCCGCGGACGGCGACGACGACAACTCGCCGCATCCGTTCCTCGAATTCGCGCAGAACGTGCAGCCGCAATCGGTGTTGCGCGCGGCGATCACGGCCGCGTACCGCCGTCCGGAACCGGAATGCGTGCCGTTCCTGCTCGGCCAGGCGCGTCTGCCCACGAACCTGCAGGCGGACGTGCAGGCGCTCGCGACGAAGCTGGTCGAGGCGCTGCGCGAGAAGAGCTCGGGCGGTGGCGTCGAAGGGCTGATCCACGAGTTCTCGCTGTCGAGCCAGGAAGGCGTCGCGCTGATGTGCCTCGCCGAAGCGCTGCTGCGCATTCCCGATCGCGCGACGCGCGATGCGCTGATCCGCGACAAGATCAGCAAGGGCGACTGGCGTTCGCACGTCGGCCACGCGCCGTCGCTGTTCGTGAACGCGGCGACCTGGGGGCTGATGATCACCGGCAAGCTCGTGACGACCAACAGCGAAGCGGGTCTGTCGTCGGCGCTCACGCGCCTGATCGGTCGCGGCGGCGAGCCGCTGATCCGCAAGGGCGTCGACATGGCGATGCGTCTGATGGGCGAGCAGTTCGTCACCGGCGAGACGATCTCCGAAGCGCTCGCGAACAGCCGCAAGTACGAAGCGCGCGGCTTCCGCTACTCGTACGACATGCTCGGCGAAGCGGCGACGACCGAAGAGGATGCGCAGCGCTACTACGCGTCGTACGAACAGGCGATCCACGCGATCGGCAAGGCGGCCGGCGGCCGCGGCATCTACGAAGGCCCGGGCATCTCGATCAAGCTGTCGGCGCTGCACGCGCGCTACTCGCGCTCGCAGCAGGACCGCACGATGAGCGAGCTGCTGCCGCGCGTGCGTGCGCTCGCGCTGCTCGCGCGCCGCTACGACATCGGCCTGAACATCGACGCGGAAGAGGCCGACCGTCTCGAACTGTCGCTCGACCTGCTCGAGGCGCTGTGCTTCGATCCGGAGCTCGCGGGCTGGAACGGCATCGGCTTCGTCGTGCAGGGCTACCAGAAGCGCTGCCCGTTCGTGATCGACTACCTGATCGATCTCGCGCGCCGCAGCCGTCACCGTCTGATGATCCGCCTCGTGAAGGGTGCGTACTGGGATACCGAAATCAAGCGGGCGCAGGTCGACGGCCTCGAGGGCTATCCGGTCTACACGCGCAAGATCTACACCGACGTGTCGTACCTCGCGTGCGCGAAGAAGCTGCTCGCGGCGCCCGACGCCGTGTACCCGCAGTTCGCGACGCACAACGCGTACACGCTCGCCGCGATCTATCACCTCGCCGGCCACAACTACTACCCGGGCCAGTACGAGTTCCAGTGTCTGCACGGGATGGGCGAGCCGCTGTACGAGGAAGTCACGGGCCGCGACAAGCTGAACCGTCCGTGCCGCGTGTACGCGCCGGTCGGCACGCACGAGACGCTGCTCGCGTATCTCGTGCGCCGTCTGCTGGAAAACGGCGCGAACACGTCGTTCGTGAACCGCATCGCCGACAAGACGGTATCGGTGAAGGAACTGGTCGCCGATCCGGTCGACGAGGCATCGAAGGTCGTGCCGCTCGGCGCGCCGCACGCGAAGATCCCGCTGCCGCGCAACCTGTATGGCGACGAGCGTCCCAACTCGATGGGCCTCGACCTGTCGAACGAACACCGTCTCGCGTCGCTGTCGTCCGCGCTGCTCGCGAGCGCGCACCATCCGTGGCGCGCGGCGCCGATGCTCGCCGACGACGCGCTCGCCGACGCACCGGCGCGCGACGTGCGCAACCCGGCCGACCTGCGCGACGTGGTCGGCACGGTCAGCGAAGCGACGGCCGAACACGTGAGCGCGGCGCTCGCGCACGCGGTGACCGCCGCGCCGATCTGGCAGGCGACGCCGGTCGACGCGCGCGCCGATTGCCTGGTGCGCGCGGCCGATCTGCTCGAAGCGCAGATGCACACGCTGATGGGCCTGATCGTGCGCGAAGCCGGCAAGTCGCTGCCGAACGCGATCGCCGAGATCCGCGAAGCGGTCGACTTCCTGCGCTACTACGCGGCGCAGATCCGCGGCGAATTCTCGAACGACACGCACCGTCCGCTCGGCCCCGTGGTCTGCATCAGCCCGTGGAACTTCCCGCTGGCGATCTTCATGGGCCAGGTGGCCGCGGCGCTCGCCGCCGGCAACACGGTGCTCGCGAAGCCGGCCGAACAGACGCCGCTGATCGCCGCGCAAGCCGTGCGGCTGCTGCGCGAGGCCGGTGTGCCGGCCGGCGCGGTGCAACTGCTGCCGGGCACGGGCGAAACCGTCGGCGCGGCGCTGGTCGCCGACCCGCGCACGCGTGCGGTGATGTTCACGGGTTCGACCGAAGTCGCGCGCCTGATCAACAAGACGCTCGCCGCGCGCCTCGATCCGGACGGCAAGCCGATCCCGCTGATCGCCGAAACGGGCGGCCAGAACGCGATGATCGTCGACTCGTCGGCGCTCGCGGAGCAGGTCGTCGCGGACGTGATGCAGTCGTCGTTCGACTCGGCCGGTCAACGGTGTTCGGCGTTGCGCGTTCTGTGTCTGCAGGACGACGTCGCGGACCGCACGCTGACGATGCTCAAGGGCGCGATGCACGAGCTGGCGCTCGGCAACCCCGACCGGCTGTCGACCGACGTCGGCCCGGTGATCGACGCCGAAGCGAAGCAGACGATCGACGCACACGTCGCGGCGATGAAGGACAAGGGCCACGCGGTCACGCAACTGCCGATGCCCGATGCCTGCGCGCACGGCACGTTCGTGCCGCCGACGCTGATCGAGATCGGCAGCATCGACGAGTTGAAGCGTGAAGTGTTCGGCCCCGTGCTGCACGTGGTGCGCTACCGCCGCAACCAGCTCGACAAGCTGCTCGAGCAGATCCGCGCGACCGGCTACGGGCTCACGCTCGGTATCCACACGCGGATCGACGAGACGATCGCGCACGTGATTTCGAATGCGCACGTGGGCAACATCTACGTGAACCGCAACGTGATCGGCGCGGTGGTCGGCGTGCAGCCGTTCGGCGGCGAGGGGCTGTCGGGCACGGGCCCGAAGGCCGGCGGCGCGCTGTACCTGCAGCGCTTGCTCGCGACGCGTCCGTCGGGCCTGCCGCGCGCGCTCGCGCAGTCGCTGGTGGCGGACGGCGCGACCGAAAGCGATGCGCGCGGCAACCCGGCGGCGGCGCTCACGACGCTGCGCGACTGGCTGATCGAGCAGCGCGAGCCGGTGCTGGCCGCGCGTTGCGACGGCTATCTCGCGCAGGTGCCGGCCGGCGCGACCGCCGTGCTGACCGGCCCGACGGGCGAGCGAAACACGTATACACTCGGCCCGCGCGGCACGGTGCTGTGTGTCGCGGCCACGCCGGGCGGCGCGCGTGCGCAGTTCGCGGCGGTGCTGGCGACGGGCAACCGTGCGCTGTTCGCCGGCGCGGCGGGCGAGGCGCTGGTCGCCGCGCTGCCGGCGTCGCTGAAGGCGCACGCGGCCGTGCGCAAGCAGGCCGACGCGCCGTTCGACGCGGTGCTGTTCGAAGGCGACAGCGACGAGCTGCAGACGCTCGTGAAGGACGTCGCGCAGCGGCCGGGCCCGATCGTGTCGGTGCAGGGCGTGTCGGTGGGCGCGTTCGAGAACGGCGACGCGGAGGACTACGCGCTCGAACGGCTCCTGACGGAGCGCTCGGTGAGCGTGAACACGGCCGCGGCGGGCGGCAATGCGAATTTGATGACGATCGGCTGACCATCCTTGCCGTTCGGATCAAACAAAGGAAGCGGCAAGGCGATCCCGAAGCCGCTCCATTTACCCTGGTACCAAGGAGATGCTATGCAACACACGATGAAAAAGGTGGCAGGCGCGACGTTCGTCGCGGTCATGTCGCTGGCGGGGACGGCCCATGCGGATGACGTGAAGATCGGTTACGCAGGGCCGATGACGGGCGCGCAGGCGCACTACGGCAAGGATATGCAGAACGGGATCGTGCTCGCGCTGGAAGACTTCAACGCGACGAACCCGAAGATCGGCGGCAAGGCCGTGAAATTCGTGCTCGACACGCAGGACGACCAGGCCGACCCGCGTACGGGTACGACGGTCGCCCAGAAGCTGGTCGACGACGGCATCAAGGGCATGCTCGGCCACTTCAACTCGGGCACGACGATTCCCGCGTCGCGCATCTACGCGAACGCGGGCATTCCGGAAATCGCGATGGCGACGGCGCCGGAATACACGCAGCAGGGCTACAAGACGACCTTCCGCATGATGACGTCCGACACGCAGCAGGGCTCGGTGGCCGGCACGTTCGCGTCGAAGGATCTCGGCATGAAGAAGATCGCGATCGTCGACGACCGCACGGCCTACGGCCAGGGTCTCGCCGACCAGTTCGAGAAGGCCGCGAAGGCCGGCGGCGCGACGATCGTCGACCGTGAATTCACGAACGACAAGGCAGTCGACTTCAAGGCGATTCTGACGAAGCTGAAGGCGGCGAAGCCGGACCTCGTCTACTACGGCGGCGCGGATTCGCAGGCGGCGCCGATGGTCAAGCAGATGAAGGCGCTCGGCATCACCGCACCGCTGATGAGCGGCGAAATGGTGAAGACGCCGACGTTCCTGAAGATCGCGGGCGCCGCGGCCGAAGGCACGATCGCGTCGCTGGCCGGCCTGCCGCTGGAAGAAATGCCGGGCGGCAAGGCTTACGCCGACAAGTACAAGAAGCGCTTCGGCGAAGACGTGCAGACGTACTCGCCGTACGCGTACGACGGCGCGATGGCGATGCTGAACGCGATGAAGAAGGCCGATTCGACCGATCCGGCGAAGTACCTGCCGGTGCTCGCGAAGACCGACATGGCCGGCGTCACGTCGACGCACGTCGCGTATGACGCGAAGGGCGACCTGAAGAACGGCGGCATCACGATGTACAAGGTCGAGAAGGGCGACTGGAAGCCGCTGAAGAGCATCGGCGGGAAGTAAGCCGCCTGTCGCGATGTGCCGAAGCATGGGCGGCGGCGAAGGTCGCTGCCCGGCCGCTCGGGTATCTGAAAAGCCGCATGGTCACGAACCATGCGGCTTTTTTTATCGGCGCGAGCGCGGCTACTCGCCGCGCACGCGGAGCAGGAACTTCTGCAGCTTGCCGGTCGGCGTGCGCGGCAGCGCCTGCACGAACGTGAACTCGCGCGGGACCTTGTACGCGGCGAGCCGCTCGCCGCAGAACGCGCGCAGCGCATCCGCATCGGGCGCCGCGTTCGCCCGCATCACGACGTGCGCGACGACCGTCTCGCCCCAGTCCGGATGCGGGACACCGACGACGGCCGCCTCGGCGATGTCCGGATGCGCGCCGAGCACGTCCTCCACTTCCTTCGAATAGACGTTCTCGCCGCCGGTGACGATCATGTCCTTCAGCCGGTCGACGATGAACAGATAGCCATCCTGATCGATCCGTGCGATGTCGCCGGTGCGATACCAGCCGTCCGGCGTGAACGCGGCGCGCGTCGCGGCCGCGTCGTCGAGATAGCCGAGCATCGTGCTGGCGGCCTTGAGCCAGATCTCGCCGGTTTCGCCCGGCCGCGCATCGACGCCGTCCATCCGCACGACCCGCAGGTCGACGCCCGGGCCGCCCTGGCGGCCGATCGAGCCGGCCTTCGCGATCTGCTCGTCCGGATACAGCGTCGTGCCGGCCGGCCCGGTTTCCGTCATCCCGTACACGTGGAAGAACGCGTGGCTGCGGTACGCGCGGGCGAGCCGTTCGGCCTGCGCGGCGCCGATCGGGCCGCCGCCGTACAGCCACGCGCGCACGCTCGACAGGTCGAATGCCGCGAAGCCGTCGATCGTGTCGAGCGGCAACGTATACGACACCGGCGCGCCGAAATACAGCGTCACGCGCTCGCGCTCGACGGTCTGCAGGAAGCGCAGCGGATGGTATTCGCGCAGCAGCACGACGGTGCCGCCCGCGTACAGCGTGCCGCCGAACCAGTTGTTCAGCGGCGACGAATGCCAGATCGGCATCGCCATCAGCGTGCGCTCGTGACGGCCGATTCCGGTTGCTAGCGCCGCCTGCATCGCCGCCAGCGTCACCGTGCGATGACTGTGCACGCACCCCTTCGGGCGGCCGGTCGTGCCGGACGTGTAGAGGATCTGCGCGATGTCGTCGTCGGCCGGCTCGATGCCCGCGAGGCCGTCCATCGTCGCGCACATCGTGTCGAAGTTCGGCACGCCGTCGAGTTCGCCCTCGGTCACGAGGCGCCGCGCCGGATGCACGATGCGCTCGACCACCGGCGCGAGCGCCACGTCGAACAGCAGGGCCTTGCTGCCGCTGTGTTCGAGCACGTAGTCGACTTCCGGCGCCTGCAGCTTGTGGTTGATCGGCACGAATGCCGCGCCGAGGCGCCATGCGCCGAACATCAGGTCGACGAAGGCCGGCGTGTTGAAGCACATCGCGGCGACGCGATCGCCGGCCGCGACGCCGAGCGCGCTCAGCACGGCCGCCGCGCGGTGCGAACGCTCGCGTGCGGCCGCATACGTGATCGTCGCGGATTCGTTGACGAGGAAGGGCTTGTCGGGCGTCGCGCGGGCGGCGCGGTCGAGGGCGGCGACGAGGTTCATCGAGGCTCCGGGGCGGGCGAACGACTGCGGATTCGGGGGAGCGGGCCGGCGTCAGGCCGGGTACGCGCGCTGCAGCAGCGCGGCGACGTCGATCGCGTGCGGATCGAAGCCGCCGGCGATGCGGCCCCAGTCGGGGGCGGCGAGCCGCGTCGCGACGAACGCGTCGGCGACGGCCGCCGGCGCATCGCGGCGCAGCAGGCACGCCTGCGCGACGATCGCGAGCCGCTGCGCGAACACGCGGCCCGACGCTTCGAGCGTGTCGGCCGGGGCGGCGAGCATCGCGCGCAACGCGTCGAGCGCCGCGCGAATGCGCGGTTCGCCCGCGCCGAGGCCGGCGAGTTCGTCGAACAGCGCGGCGGCCGCGTCGGGCTCGCGCGACACCGCGCGCAGCACGTCGAGGCACATCACGTTGCCCGAGCCTTCCCAGATCGAGTTGACGGGCGCCTCGCGGAAGAGGCGCGCGATCGGGCCGTCGTCGACGTAGCCGTTGCCGCCGAACACTTCCATCACCTCGCCGGTCAGCTCGACCGCGCGCTTGCAGACCCAGAATTTCGCGGCGGGCGTGACGATCCGCTTCCACGCGCGTTCGCGCGGCGAGTCGTCGCGTTCGAACGCGTCGGCGAGCCGCATCGCGAGCGACAGCGCCGCTTCGCTCTCCAGCGCGAGATCGGCGAGCACGGTACGCATCAGCGGCTGCTCGGCGAGCGCGCGGCCGAATGCATGGCGCTGGCGCGTGTACGCAATCGCCTGCACGACGCCCTGGCGCAGCATCGCCGCGCTGCCGAGCACGCAGTTCAGCCGCGTGTAGGTGGCCATCTCGATGATGGTCGGAATGCCGCGGCCTTCGTCGCCGAGCATGATTCCCCACGCGTCGTTCAGCTCGATCTCGCTGCTCGAGTTGCTGCGGTTGCCGACCTTGTTCTTCAGCCGCTGGATCTCGACCGCGTTCTTCGTGCCGTCCGGCCGCCAGCGCGGCACGTAGAAGCACGACGGGCCGCCGGCTTCGGTGCGCGCGACGACGAGGTGCGCGTCGCACATCGGCGCGGAGAAGAACCACTTGTGGCCGCGCAGCCGGTATTCGCCGCCGCGCCCGCCCGCGCCGACCGGCGTGGCGAGCGTCGTGTTCGCGCGCACGTCGGAGCCGCCCTGTTTCTCGGTCATGCCCATGCCGAACCAGATCGCGCGCTTGTCGGCGACCGGCACGTCGCGCGGATCGTAGTCGTCGCTATAGAGCTTGTCGCGCAGGAGGTCCCACAGCGCCGGCTCCTTCTGCAGCACGGGGATCGCGGCCTGCGTCATCGTCGCGGGGCACAGCGTGCCGGCCTCGATCTGGCCGTGCAGGTAGAAGCCCGCGGCGGTCGCGGCCCAGCGGCCGCGGCGCGCGTCGCGGAATGCAAGCGACACGAAGCCTTCGCGACGATACCGGCCGAGCAGTGCGTGCCATGCGGGATGGAAATCGACGCGGTCGATGCGCCGGCCGCGCCGGTCGAACGCGTTCAGTTCCGGTGTATGGCGGTTCGCTTCGTCGGCGAGCCGCGCGGTGTCGGCGCTGCCGAGCCACGCGCCGTACGCGTCGAGCTGCGGCACGGCCCAGTCGGCGCCCGCCCGGGCGAGCGCGTCGCGCAGCGCGAGATCCGTCGCGAAGAGGTTATAGTCGACGAGTTCGTCGAACTGGTTCGTGACGGCGTGAGTCGAGTCGGTCATCGCGATGGTCTCCGGTCTCATGCTTCGCGGTCGGCCGGCGTCGCGCCGCACGGAGGGCGCGTCGGCGCGGGTTCCGGCTTCCGGTGAAACGTCTTCCCTGCTGAATTCAGAGTAGCAAATATGCCGCCGCGACATGTTCAGGTTCCGGCGCCGCCCGGCTCGCCGGCGGCGCAACCCGCGCCCGCGTTGCGCCGCCGGCCGCGCCAGTCGCGCGCGCAGGCGAGCTCCGACGCGCTGCAACAGGCGTTCGTTCAGCTTTTGCTCGAACGCGGCTACGCGAAGGCGACGATCCGCGAGATCGCGGCCGTCGCGGGCGTCAGCATCGGCACCTTCTACGAGTATTTCGGCGACAAGCAGAGCCTCGCGGCGCTCTGCATCCACCGCCGCGTGCTGGCGCTGGCCGACCGGCTGCGCGACACGGTGCAGCGGTTGCGCGGCGCGCCGCGGGCCGAGCTCGCCGCCGCGCTGGTCGACCTCCAGGTCGATACGATCGCCGCCGACGCGGCGCTGTGGAGCGCGCTGTTCGTGCTGGAGCGGCAGGTGTCGCCGCTGGCCGCCTATCGCCGGCATTACGACGCCTATGTCGCGCTGTGGCGCGACGCGCTCGCCCACGCGGCCGACCCGCCGCCGGCCGAACGGCTCGACGGGCTCGCGCGGATGGCCCATACGATCTGCTACGGCGGGCTGTCGCAGGCGTTGCTGACGCTCGGGCCGGCGCTCGATTTCGCCGCGCAACGCCGCGAACTGCGGGCCGTGTTGCTCGCTTACCTCGCGGCGGCGCACGCGTAGCGTTTCGTAGGGGAAATGCCCGATTCGCATATCGGGCGTCCGGGCGGGCCTTGCCGCCGAGGGCTTATCGCCGCGGGCCATGAGAAAAATGCATGGCCGCCATGACGAACTTTCGATTGTCCATCGATATTGGCTGGGGCTAAATCATGCGGCAGACGGCAGGGCCGCACATGGCGCGGCCCGCCCGAAGGACATCAGGAGGAGGAGTCATGCGAAGCGCGACCGCGCCCCGTTCGAAACTGCCCGACGTCGGGACGACGATCTTCACGGTGATCGGCCAACTGGCTGCTCGACACGACGCGTTGAACCTGTCGCAGGGCGCCCCCAATTTCGCGCCCGATCCGGCGCTCGTCGAAGGCGTCGCGCGCGCGATGCGCGACGGGCACAACCAGTACGCGCCGATGGCCGGCGTGATCGCGCTGCGCGAGCGGCTCGCCGAGAAGACCGAGGCGCTGTACGGCGCGCGCTACGACCCGGCCACCGAGATCACGGTGATCGCGAGCGCGAGCGAAGGGCTTTATGCGGCGATCAGCGCGCTCGTGCATCCCGGCGACGAGGTCATTTATTTCGAGCCGTCGTTCGACAGCTATGCGCCCATCGTGCGGTTGCAGGGGGCGACGCCGGTCGCGATCAAGCTGTCGCCCGCGCATTTTCGCGTGAACTGGGACGAGGTGGCCGCGGCCGTCACGCCGCGCACGCGGATGATCATCGTCAACACGCCGCACAACCCGACCGCGACGGTGTTCTGCGCCGACGATCTCGAGCGGCTCGCGCAGATCACGCGCGACACGGGCATCGTGGTGCTGTCCGACGAAGTCTACGAACACGTCGTGTTCGACGGCGCGCGGCACCAGAGCGTCGCGCGCCACCGCGAACTGGCCGAGCGCAGCGTGATCGTGTCGTCGTTCGGCAAGTCGTTCCACGTGACCGGCTGGCGCGTCGGCCATTGCCTCGCGCCGGCCGAGCTGATGGACGAGATCCGCAAGGTGCACCAGTTCATGGTGTTCTCGGCCGACACGCCGATGCAGGTCGCGTTCGCGGAAATTCTCGCGCGGCCGGACAGCTATCTCGGCCTGTCGGCGTTCTACCAGGCCAAGCGCGACCTGCTCGCGCGCGAGCTGGCCGATTCGCGTTTCGAGCTGCTGCCGAGCGAAGGCTCGTTCTTCATGCTCGCGCGCTTTCGCCACTTCTCGGATGAAAGCGACAGCGATTTCGTGCTGCGCCTGATCCGCGACGCGCGTGTCGCGACGATTCCGCTGTCGGCGTTCTATACCGACGGCACCGACGCCGGCGTGATCCGGCTCAGTTTTTCGAAGGACGACGCGACGCTGGTCGAAGGCGCGCGGCGGCTGCGTTCGCTGTAAAGAGTGGCGACGGGCATCCGGCGACGGGCATCCGGCGACGGGCACCTCGCCTCGACCAGACACAGGAGATCACGATGAAGCACACGACCACCCTGAAACTCGCATTCGCACTCGCGTGCGCAATCGGCTCCGGCGCGGCGCTCGCCGATGCGCCGACGTTGCGTTTCGGCCTCGAAGCGCAATACCCGCCGTTCGAATCGAAGGCGCCGAACGGCGACCTGCAGGGCTTCGACATCGACGTCGGCAATGCCGTCTGCCAGACGGCGAAGCTGTCGTGCAAATGGGTCGAGACCTCGTTCGACGGGCTGATCCCGGCGCTGAAGGGTCGCAAGTTCGACGCGATCAACTCGGCGATGAACGCCACCGAGCAACGGCGCCAGGCGATCGACTTCACGACGATCATCTATCGCGTGCCGACCCAGCTGATCGCGCGCACCGGCAGCGGCCTGCTGCCGACGCCGGAGTCGCTGAAGGGCAAGCGCGTGGGCGTGCTGCAGGCGTCGATCCAGGAAACCTTCGCGAAGGCGCACTGGGAGCCGGCCGGCGTCGCGGTCGTCGCGTACCAGGACCAGAACCAGGCGTATGCGGATCTGGTCGCGGGCCGCCTCGACGCGACGCTCGTGCTCGCGCCGTCCGGCCAGCGCGGCTTCCTGTCGCGCCCGGACGGCAAGGGCTTCTCGTTCGTCGGGCAGCCGGTGCACGACGACAAGATTCTCGGCAGCGGCATCGCGTTCGGCCTGCGCAAGGGCGACGATGCGCTGAAGGCGAAGCTCGACGCGGCGATCGACAAGCTGAAGGCGGACGGCACGGTGAAGTCGCTCGGCCTGAAGTATTTCGGCGATATCGACATTTCGACGAAGTAAGCGGGGCCGAGCACGATGCCGACCCCGAACCCGCGCGCGGCGGGCCGCGAACCGGACGATGCCGTCGATGCCGTGCTCGCCGCCGAACTGGGCGACGCGCTCGTCACGCGCGCAGCCGATATCGATCCGCGTTACTTCACCGCGTACAACGAGCCGCCCGGCGTGCGGCCGCGTGCGCTGGTGAGCCCGCGCAGCGTCGACGACGTGTCGCGCACGCTCGCGGCGTGCACGCGGCTCGGCCAGCCGGTCGTGCCGCAAGGCGGGCTGACGGGGCTCGCGCGCGGCGCGGTCGCGCTGGGCGGCGAGGTCGTGCTGTCGATGGAGCGCTTCGCCGGCATCGAAGCGCTCGACGCGGCGGCCGGCACGATCACCGTGCGCGCGGGCACGCCGCTGCAGACGGTGCAGGACGCCGCGCAAGCGGCGGGCTTCACGTTCGGCGTCGATCTCGGCGCGCGCGGCTCGTGCCAGATCGGCGGCATGCTCGCGACCAATGCGGGCGGCACGCGCGCGATCCGCTACGGGATGATGCGCGAGCAGGTGCTCGGGCTCGAGGTCGTGCTCGCGGACGGCACGGTCGTGTCGTCGATGAACCGGATGCTGAAGAACAATGCGGGCTACGACCTGAAGCAGCTGTTCGTCGGCAGCGAAGGGACGCTCGGCGTCGTCACGCGCGCGGTGCTGCGGCTGCACCCGTCGCTCGCGGCGCCGGCCACGGCGCTCTGCCGCGTGTGCGACTACGATGCGGTGGTCGGGCTGTGGAACCGCGTGCGCGCGCTGCCGGAGGTCGTCAGTTTCGAGGCGATGTGGCCGTCGTTCTACGACTACGTCGCGCGTCATACGCCGGGCGTGTCGGCGCCGTTCGTCGGGGACGGCGGTTTCGCGGTGCTGATCGAATGCGCGACGAGCGCGCCGGGCGGCGATGCGCGCCATGCGCTCGAAACGGCGCTGGCCGAGGGGTTCGATGCGGCGCTCGTCGACGATG
Organism: Burkholderia sp. MSMB2157WGS; assembly: GCF_001532755.1. Classification (NCBI taxonomy): domain Bacteria; kingdom Pseudomonadati; phylum Pseudomonadota; class Betaproteobacteria; order Burkholderiales; family Burkholderiaceae; genus Burkholderia; species Burkholderia sp. MSMB2157WGS. The sequence goes on from NZ_LPJG01000005.1 coordinate 130,347, forward strand.
CGGTACTTGCGAGCTCCGAGCGGCAGGCGCGCGATCTGTGGACGCTGCGCGAAGGCCTGGCGATCGACGCGTTGCCCCATCTCGTCAACTTCGACGTGAGTCTGCCGACGGGTGAACTCGGCGCGTTCGCCGAACGCTGCGAGGCGGCGTTGCGGGCGCGCTGGCCCGCGCTCACGTGCCTGTTCTTCGGCCATGTCGGCGACGGCAACGTGCATATCGGCGTGTCGCCGGCCGGGATGACCGACGCGCACGCCGATGCGATCGACGACTGCGTGTATGCGGTGGTGCGCGACATGGGCGGCTCGGTGTCGGCCGAGCACGGGATCGGCGTGCTCAAGCGGCCTTATCTCGCGCACACGCGCAGCGACGCGGAAATCGGGCTGATGCGCCGCCTGAAGGCCGCGCTGGACCCGCGCGGGATCCTGAATCCCGGCAAGGTGCTTTGACGGGGGCGATTCCCGTTGCCGACGGGAAGCGGCCGGCGCGACGCGTCAGCCGTCCACCCAGCGCAGCGCGCCGATCTTCAGGTGTTCGACCACGCTGCGCGCCCAGTCGAGCTCCGCATTGAGCAGCACGAGCGCATGCTCGTTTTGCAGCAGGAACAGGCGCGGCACCTGGTCGGCCTGCGCGGTGGCGCGCAGCGCTTCCAGCCGCTCGCGCTCGGCGTCGAGCCGTGCGATTCGCAGTTCGAGCTGATGGCGCGCATCTTCCGCGTCGAGCAGCGGCAGGAACGCGAGGCCGGCGCCGAACGCCGGGAATTCACGCGCGGGCTCCGCGAGCAGCGCATGCAACCACGCCTGCCCGGCCGTGTGCCCGGCTTCGGTCAGCGCATACAGCGTGCGCTCCGGAAACGCGCCGTCGCGCTCGGTGTCGTGCACGGCGATCAGCCCGTCGCGCAGCAGCCGGTCGATCGTCTGGTACAGGCTCGTACGCTGCCGCACGTTGACGACTTCGTCGTATCCGCGGGCCTTCAGTTGCTGCAGCATCCCGTACGGATGCATCGGCGTTTCGGTGAGCGTCGCAAGGATGGCCAGCGCGAGCGGGGACGGGCGACTCGTAGACATGAATAGTCAAAATATATCTAGTAATAATATAACTATTCTCGACTGGACTATCTTGTTTGGCAAGGGTTTCAGCCGAGGTGCGAGCGCTTCGCGGCGGGCGCGACGGTTTCCATCGTCGCGAGGCCGTGCACGATTCCGCAATCCTCGACCGAATGCTCGCCGACGCAACGGCGGCGCAATTCGGTGAGCTGGTCGCGCAGATGCATCAATTCCGCGAGGCGCGCATCGACGTGCCCGATGTGATCGTCGAGCAGCGAATTGATCGAATCGCAGCGATCGGCCGGCGTGTCGGTGAGTTGCAGCAGTGCACGGATTTCGTCGTGCGCCATGTCGAGCGCGCGGCAGTTGCGGATGAAGCGCAGCCGTTCGACGTGCACGTCGGTGTAGTTGCGGTAGTTCGAATCGGTGCGCTCCGCGTCCGGCATCAGCCCCTCTTTCTCGTAGAAACGGATCGTCTCGGGGGTGCAGCGGGCCGCTTTGGCCAGTTCGCCAATCTTCATGCCTTTCTCCCGTGTAAGGGTTGACCTTGTAGTGGCTTCAGGGTGTTAACTCTACACCGTCAAGCCACGAAGGAGGTTGTCATGACCGACGCCCAGCGTCCCCACGACCCACGACACCGTCAGGCCGACGGCGCCGATGCCTGCTGCGCAGAATCGTGCGACACGCAGACGGCGACCGTTGCCGACGCGGCGCCGGCGGCCGGCGAGCGCGCGCACGGCCATGACCACGATCGCGTCCACGGGCACGCTCACGCGGCACATGGCGAGGCGGGTGACGATCACGATCACGCCCATGCCGGCGACGACGAGCACGTGCACGGCGCCACGTGCTCGCACGGCCACGCCGCGCACGATCATGCCGGTCACGACCACGACTACGACCACGACCACGACCACGACCACGACCACGACCACGACCACGACCACGCGGCCGGCGCATGCTGCGCGCCGGCCGCGCTGACGCTCGCGCCGCTGCCGGTCGCGCAGGCGACCGCGTCGGGCCACGTGCGCTCCGCGTTCCGGATCATGCAGATGGACTGCCCGACCGAGGAAACGCTGATCCGCAAGAAGCTCGGCGGGATGCCCGAAGTGTCGGCGCTCGAATTCAACCTGATGCAGCGGATGCTGACCGTCGAGCACGTGCCCGGTGCGCAGCCGGCGATCGAAAGCGCGATCCGCACGCTCGGCATGACGCCGGAGGCCGCCACGGCCGGCGCCCCGGCGGCGCGCGTCGCCGCCGCGCCCGCGAAGCCGTGGTGGCCGCTGGCGCTCGCCGGCGTCGCCGCGCTCGCGTCCGAAGGCGCGACCTGGGCCGGGCTGCCGGTGTGGCTGTCGGCGGCGCTCGCGCTCGCCGCGGTGCTCGCGTGCGGGCTCACCACGTACAAGAAGGGCTGGATCGCGATCCGCAACGGCAACCTGAACATCAACGCGCTGATGAGCATCGCGGTGACGGGCGCGATGGCGATCGGCCAGTGGCCGGAAGCCGCGATGGTGATGGTGCTGTTCACGATCGCCGAGCTGATCGAGGCGAAGTCGCTCGACCGTGCGCGCAATGCGATCCAGGGCTTGATGCGGCTCGCGCCGGATACCGCGACCGTGCGGCAGGCCGACGGCGCGTGGCGCACGATCGAGGCCGCGCAGGTCGCGCTCGGCGCGGTCGTGCGCGTGAAGCCGGGCGAGCGGATCGGACTGGACGGCGAAGTCGTCGCGGGCCGCTCGACCGTCAACCAGGCGCCGATCACCGGCGAGAGCCTGCCCGTCGAAAAGACGACCGGCGACGCGGTGTACGCGGGCACGATCAACGAATCGGGTTCGTTCGAATACCGCGTGACGGCCGTCGCGGCCAACTCGACGCTCGCGCGGATCATCCACGCGGTCGAGGAAGCGCAGGGCGCGAAGGCGCCGACGCAGCGCTTCGTCGACCAGTTCGCACGCGTCTACACGCCGATCGTGTTCGCGGTCGCGCTGCTGGTCGCGGTGGTGCCGCCGCTCGCGATGGGCGGCGCGTGGCACGACTGGGTCTACCGCGCGCTCGTGCTGCTCGTGATCGCGTGCCCGTGCGCGCTGGTGATCTCGACGCCGGTGACGATCGTGTCGGGCCTCGCGGCGGCCGCGCGGCGCGGGATTCTCGTGAAGGGCGGCGTCTATCTGGAAGAAGGGCGCAAGCTCGCGTGGCTCGCGCTCGACAAGACCGGCACGATCACGCACGGCAAGCCGGTGCAGACCGACTTCGACGTGCATGCGGACGGCGCCGATGCGGCGCGCGTGCGGCACCTCGGCGCGAGCCTCGCCGCGCGCTCCGATCACCCGGTGTCGCAGGCGCTCGCCGCCGCGGCCCGCGACGCCGGCACGACGGCATTCGCCGACGTGCAGGACTTCGAAGCGATCGTCGGGCGCGGCGTGCGCGGCACGATCGACGGCATGCGCTACTGGCTCGGCAATCACCGGCTCGTCGAGGAGCTCGGGCGCTGCTCGGCGGCGCTGGAGACGAAGCTCGACGCGCTGGAGCGGCAGGGCAAGAGCGTCGTCGTGCTGGTCGACGACACGCGCGTGCTCGGCATCTTCGCGGTGGCCGACACGATCAAGGACACGAGCCGCGACGCGATCGCCGATCTGCATGCGCTCGGCATCCGCACCGCGATGCTGACGGGCGACAACCCGCATACCGCGCAGGCGATCGCGCGGCAGGCCGGCATCGACGACGCGCGCGGCAACCAGTTGCCGGAAGACAAGCTCGCGGCGGTCGAGGAACTGTCGGCGGGCGGCGCGGGCGCGGTCGGGATGGTCGGCGACGGGATCAACGATGCGCCGGCGCTCGCGCGCGCCGACATCGGCTTCGCGATGGGCGCGATGGGCACCGACACGGCGATCGAGACGGCCGACGTCGCGCTGATGGACGACGACCTGCGCAAGATTCCCGCGTTCGTGCGGCTGTCGCGCGCGACGCACCGCGTGCTGGTGCAGAACATCGGCTTCGCGCTCGGCGTGAAGGTCGTGTTCCTCGGCCTGACGGTCGCGGGGCTCGGCACGATGTGGATGGCGGTCTTCGCCGACGCGGGCGCGAGCCTGCTCGTCGTGGCCAACGGCTTGCGGCTGCTGTCGTCCTCCGGGGCGTTCGGCGGCGCCCGGGCCGAACGTTGAGGAGCGGGCGATGGGCTTTCTGAAACGGATTCTCGGTGGGCACGGCAGCGGCGGAAACCGGGGTGAGCGCAGCCCCGGCGGCCCCGGTAGCGGGCATCACGGCGGATATCACGGCGGATATCACGGCGGGACACGTCAGGGCGGCCATGGCGGCCACGATGCGCGCGGCCGCGATCACCACGGCTGGGGCTGGCAGGCGCCGGCCGATGCCAGTGGAGGGCGAGGCGGCCAGGGTGGCAACGTGCCGCTGAGCCAGCTCGCGTGCGCGGGCTGCGGCGCACTCAACGCAGCCGATGCACGCTTCTGCGCACAGTGCGGCGCGGCGCAACGCAGCAAGGCCTGCAGCCGCTGCCATGCGGCGTTGGCGACCGACGCGCGGTTCTGTCCCGGTTGCGGGACGCAGGCGGCTTGAGCCTCTCCGCGAGTTCGCGCCTGCCAGGCATACGCACCGGCCGGCGCGCTTCGTTCGACGGCCGGCGCACCGGCCCGTCGCTCAGCGCAGCGGCAGGTGAATTTCGGTGAGCAGGTCGGCCGGCGCCGTGTCCATCGGCGTATTGAGGTAGAGCTCGAACGGCGGCGCGTCGGCGGCTTCGCGGCCCGAGTGGCGCAGCCAGTCGCCGTAGAGCCACTGGTAGGCCGTCTTCAGGTCCGCATACGGCCCGGTATGCAGCAGCACCGCGTATTCGCCGCCGGCGATCGTCACGCGCTCGACCGGCGGCGCGGGCGCCACGTCCGGCGCGCCGTCGGCCGGCATCCAGCACGCTTTCGCGCGCAACTGCGCTTCGGGCGTCGTGTCCGGATCGTCGTAGAAAATCCCGATCATCTTCGCGCCCGGGCCGATCAGCCCGTGCTGCCCGGCCCACGCGCCGATCTGCCCGAACGCGTCGCCTACCTTCATGTACGCGCCGGTGTGCGTCACCGCGTAGCCGCGCAGTGCCGGCAAGCGCCGGATCTCGACCTCGTGCTTGAACATGTCTTCCTCTCCTCGCTGTAACGGATAAATCGGCCGGTGGCGGCCGGTGCGCCGGTGCTGCGCGGGCAGCACGCCGTACGCGTCGCGAAACGCCCGCGCGAACGCGTGCGTCGAACCGTAGCCCGCGCGCCGCGCGATCTCGTCGAGCGGCCGCTCGGTGCAGACCAGATCCTCGGACGCCCGCACGATCCGCATCCGCCGCACCGTCGACACGATCGACTCGCCGTACAGCGCGCGATAGACGCGCTGCCAGTGATACGGCGACAGGCACGCGATTTCCGCGAGCCGATTCAGGTCGAGCGGGCCGTCGAGATGCGCGCCGATGTACGCGTGAACGCGCGCCACGCTCGCTGCGTAGCGGACCCACGCGGGCGGCTCGGTCTTCGTTTCGGATGCAGGCATCGGCGTGTCCGGGGCAAGAACCGACGCCACGGTAGCACGGCCCGAATGGACAAATCTTGCGGAAATGCGTAGTGGTCCGAAATCTGCCCCTTTTTATTTCATCGAAATGGGGTCTTGCCCCGCCGCAATCTAGAACTAAAGTTAAAGACGGTGAAATCGGGTGATTGCGTCATTTTTCTCGGGTAAGTTGCTCGGACGGGGCAGCACGCTTTTTCGAAGTACGCAGGTCGTTCGTCGATGTTCAATCGCACCACCACGTTTTCGGGAGAAGAAGAAATGGATGCTTCCAGCTTCATCACGTCGCTGCAGACCACGCTGGGCGGATACCTGCCCAAGATCGCCGGCGCGATCGGCATCCTGGTGATCGGCTGGCTGATCGCCGTGGCGGTGCGGGCCGGCGCGCTGCGCCTGCTCAACGCACTGAAGGTCGATCAGCGGATCAACGAAAGTACCGGCCAGGGCGCGTGCGTCGAACGCATCATCGCCGGCGGCCTGTTCTGGCTCGTGCTGCTCGTCACCGCGGTGGGCATCTTCAACGTGCTCAACCTGTACGCGGTCTCCAATCCGTTCTCGCTGCTCGTCACGCACATCGTCAACTACCTGCCGAACCTGATCGGCGGCGCGGCGCTGACGCTGATCGCGTGGCTGATCGCGTCGCTGCTGCGCAGCCTCGCGAACCGCGCGCTGAAGGCGAGCAAGATCGACGACAAGCTGTCCGAAGGCGCCGGCATGCAGCCGATGAGCGGCTATCTCGGCGACGTGCTGTTCTGGCTCGTGATCCTGATGTTCCTGCCGGCGATCCTCGCGTCGTTCGCGCTGTCGGGCCTGCTCTCGCCGGTGCAGGGGATGGTCGACAAGCTGCTCGCGATCGTGCCGAACATCTTCGCGGCCGCGGTGATCGGCTTCGTCGGCTGGGTCGTCGCGCGCGTGCTGCGCGGTCTCGTGACGAACCTGCTGGTCGCCGCCGGCGCCGACCGCCTCACGCAAGGAATCGACAGCCCGACGCCCGTGCGCGTGTCGAGCCTGATCGGCACGATCGTCTACGTGTTCGTGTTCGTGCCGACGCTGATCTCCGCGCTCGACGCGCTGAAGATCGACGCGATCTCGATTCCCGCGACCAACATGCTGAACCAGTTCCTCGGCGCGGTGCCGGACATCGTCGCGGCGATCGTGATCGTGCTCGTCACGTTCTACTTCGCGCGCTTCGTCGCGTCGCTCGCGCAGAAGCTGCTGGAAGCCGCCGGCGCGGACGGGCTGCCGGCCGTGCTCGGCGTCGAGCGCGTGTTCTCGGGCATCCTGCAGCCGTCGGTGCTGGTCGCGCGGCTGATCGTGTTCTTCGCGATGCTGTTCGCGGCGGTCGAGGCCGCGAACCGGCTCGGCTTCTCGCAGGTGCGCGACGTCGTCACGCTGTTCATCGAGTTCGGCGGCCACGTGCTGATGGGCGGCGTGATCCTCGTGATCGGCGTGTGGCTCGCGGGCCTCGCGCGCCGCGTGATCGAGCAGGCCGATCGGGAGCACAGCGTGCTGTTCGCGCGCATCGCGCAATTCGCGATCCTCGGCCTCGTGTTCGCGATGGGGCTGCGCGCGATGGGCATCGCGAACGAAATCGTCCAGCTCGCGTTCGGCCTCGTGCTCGGCGCGATCGCGGTGGCGGTCGCGCTGTCGTTCGGCCTCGGCGGCCGCGAGGCGGCCGGCAAGCTGCTCGACCGCTGGTTCAACCAGCGCGGCGGCGGCCAGTAAGCACGGCCGATCCGGCCCGCGCTGCGCGGCCGGATCGGCGCGGCCACATGCGCGGCCGGCGTTTTCGCAAGCGAAACGTCAGCCGCGATCTTTGCCGAATTTCGATAACACGTCGTTTAATGACTCTCTAGCATCGATTCTCAGTCGCGCGGGCGTGCAGGCCCGGCGCCCTTGAGGAGAGAGTCCGATGAAAGCAGAGTCGAATGGCCGGCCCGCCGCCGGCGCCAGGTCGCCCGGCCAGCCCGCGCTGCAGCAGACGCTCGGGACCTGGCAACTGTGGGGTATCGCGGTCGGCCTCGTGATTTCCGGCGAATACTTCGGCTGGAGCTACGGCTGGGCGAGCGCCGGCACGCTGGGTTTCGTGATCACCGCGCTGTTCGTCGCGGCGATGTACACCACCTTCATCTTCAGTTTCACCGAGCTGACGACGTCGATCCCGCACGCGGGCGGCCCGTTCGCGTATGCGCGCCGCGCGTTCGGCCCGACCGGCGGCTATCTGGCAGGAGCTGCGACGCTGGTCGAGTTCGTGTTCGCGCCGCCCGCGATCGCGCTCGCGATCGGTGCGTACCTGCACGTCCAGTTTCCGGGGCTCGAACCGAAACACGCGGCGATGGGCGCGTATCTCGTGTTCATGGCGCTGAACATCGTCGGCGTGCAGATCGCCGCGACCTTCGAGCTCGTCGTCACGCTGCTCGCGATCTTCGAGCTGCTGGTGTTCATGGGCGTCGTGTCGCCGGGCTTCGCGTGGAGCAATTTCACGAAGGGCGGCTGGTCGGGCGCCGATCACTTCAGCGTGGGCGCGTTCCACGGGATGTTCGCGGCGATTCCGTTCGCGATCTGGTTCTTCCTCGCGATCGAAGGCGTCGCGATGGCCGCCGAGGAAGCGAAGAACCCGAAGCGCTCGATTCCGATCGCGTACGTGGCCGGGATCCTGACCCTCGTGGCGCTCGCGATCGGCGTGATGGTGTTCGCCGGCGGCGCGGGCGAATGGACCAAGCTCGCGAACATCAACGACCCGCTGCCGCAGGCGATGAAGTACATCGTCGGCGAGAACAGCGGCTGGATGCACATGCTCGTGTGGCTCGGGCTGTTCGGGCTCGTCGCGTCGTTCCACGGGATCATCCTCGGCTATTCGCGCCAGATCTTCGCGCTGGCGCGCGAAGGCTATCTGCCGGAGTGGCTCGGGAAGGTGCATCCGCGCTTCAAGACCCCGCATCGCGCGATCCTCGCGGGCGGCGTGGTCGGCATCGCCGCGATCTACAGCGACGAGCTGATCCAGTTCGGCGGGCAGACGCTCACCGCGAACATCGTGACGATGTCGGTATTCGGTGCGATCGTGATGTATATCGTCAGCATGGCGGCGCTGTTCAAGCTGCGCCGCTCGCAGCCGAACCTGGAGCGGCCGTTCCGCGCGCCGCTGTATCCGATCTTCCCGGCATTCGCGATCCTCGCGGCGCTGGTCTGCCTCGGTACGATGGTGTATTTCAACGGGCTGGTCGCGCTGGTGTTCGTCGGCTTCCTCGCGGTCGGTTACGCGTACTTCCTCGCGACCCGCGCGCAGCGCGCGAGCGCGCCCGGCGACGCGCTGCTGGAGGAGTGAGCGATGCCGACGGTGCAGGCGAAGGTGAAAGTGAAAGGCCGTTCCTGACGGCATCCGGCGCGCCCCGTCGAACGGGCGCGCCGTCGGCTTTTGGCAAGGAGATTCGAACGATGTCCTATACGGAGACGATCGGTCCGCGCACGTACCGCTTCGCGGACCTGAAGACGCTGCTCGCGAAGGCGAGCCCGCTGCGTTCCGGCGATCAGCTCGCCGGCGTCGCGGCGGCGAGCGAGGAGGAGCGCGTCGCCGCGAAGATCGCGCTCGCGGGCGTGCCGCTGAAGGCGTTCCTGAACGAAGCCGTGATCCCGTATGAACACGACGAGGTCACGCGCCTCATCGTCGACGATCACGACGCGCAGGCGTTCGCGGACATCTCGCATCTCACCGTCGGCGATTTCCGCAACTGGCTGCTGTCGCCCGCGGCCGACGGCGCCGCGCTCGAACGGATCGCGCCGGGCCTCACGCCCGAGATGGTCGCGGCCGTGTCGAAGCTGATGCGCAACCAGGACCTGATCGCGGCCGCGCGCAAGCGCCGCGTGGTCACGCGCTTTCGCAACACGGTCGGGCTGGCCGGCCGGATGTCGGTGCGGCTGCAGCCGAACCACCCGACCGACGACGTGAAGGGCATCGCCGCATCGATGCTCGACGGGCTGATGTACGGCTGCGGCGACGCGATGATCGGCATCAACCCGGCCACCGACAGCCTCGCGGCGATCGTGAAGCTGCTCGCGATGATCGACGGTTTCCGCGAACGCTACGGCGTGCCGACCCAGTCGTGCGTACTCACGCACGTGACCAACACGATCGCGGCGATCGAGAAGGGCGCGCCGGTCGATCTCGTGTTCCAGTCGATCGCGGGCACCGAGAAGGCGAACGCGAGCTTCGGGATCTCGCTCGCGCTGCTCGGCGAGGCGCGCGAAGCCGCGCTGTCGCTCAAGCGCGGCACGGTCGGCAACAATCTCATGTACTTCGAGACCGGCCAGGGCAGCGCGCTGTCGGCGAACGCGCACCACGGCGTCGACCAGCAGACCTGCGAGGTGCGGGCGTATGCGGTCGCGCGCAAGTTCGAGCCGTTCCTCGTGAACACGGTGGTCGGCTTCATCGGGCCCGAATACCTGTACGACGGCAAGCAGATCATCCGCGCGGGGCTCGAGGATCACTTCTGCGGCAAGCTGCTCGGCGTGCCGATGGGCTGCGACATCTGCTACACGAACCACGCGGAAGCCGACCAGGACGACATGGACACGCTGCTGACGCTGCTGGGCGCGGCCGGCATCAACTTCATCATGGGGATTCCGGGCGCGGACGACGTGATGCTGAACTACCAGAGCACGTCGTTCCACGACCAGCTCTACGTGCGCGAGGTGCTCGGCCTGCGCCGCGCGCCCGAGTTCGAGGAATGGCTGGAGACGATGGAGATCGCCGACGCGCACGGCGCGCTGCGCGCGGCGACGGCACGCGTGCCGCTGCTCGCGGGCGCGAACGACTGGATGGGGGTGTCCGCATGAGCGACGCCGTCGAGAAGAACCCGTGGGCGCAGCTGAAGTCGTTCACGAACGCGCGGATCGCGCTCGGTCGCGCGGGCAACAGCCTGCCGACCGCGCCGCTGCTGGCCTTCAACCTGTCGCATGCGCAGGCGCGCGACGCGGTGCACCAGCCGCTCGACGCGGACGCGCTGCGGCGCGAGATCGAGGCGGCCGGCCTGCTGCCGACGCTCGGCGTGCAGAGCGCCGCGCCGGACCGCGATCATTACCTGCGCCGGCCCGATCTCGGCCGCAAGCTGTCCGACGACAGCCGCGGGCTGCTGGCCGGCTACGGGGCGGCGCTCGACGAGGCGCCCGATGTCGTGTTCGCGGTCGGCGACGGGCTGTCTGCGTTCGCGGCCGCGAAGCAGGCGCTGCCGCTGTTGCAGGCCGTGCGGCCGCGGCTCGACGCGGACGGCTGGCGGATCGGCCCGGTGGTGGTCGCGACGCAGGCGCGTGTCGCGCTCGGCGACGAGATCGGCGAGCTGCTGCGCGCGAAGGTGGTCGCGATGCTGATCGGCGAACGCCCCGGGCTGAGCTCGCCGGACAGCCTCGGCGTGTATCTGACGTGGGCGCCGAAGGTCGGCTGTCACGACGCGCTGCGCAACTGCATTTCGAACGTGCGGCCCGAAGGGCTGCCGCACGCGGCCGCCGCGCACAAGCTGCATTACCTGATGACGCATGCGCGCCGCCTCGGGCTGACGGGCGTCGGGCTGAAGGACGACAGCGACGCGCTGCCGCCGCCGGCCGAAGCGGAGCGGATCGGCGCGGCGTGACAGCGCGACTGTGCCGGATTGGGACGGACGATAACTTAGTCGTAGATGACGGTGGGTATGTATCAGACAGACGAGTTTTAATCCAACGAATTTACTCGCGCTAACGACGTGCCGTGCACTTGCATTTCATGCACACGTTGTATCCCGAGGGCTAAATTCCTGACCAAGTCTCGACATAGGGCCGAGTCTACTCGGTAGAAGGTTTTGATACGTGATATCCACGTTAAATTCGGTACAAATTTTTAGCTGTTCGACTAGCTCCGGGCGGTGAGCGCCGGGAATGTAGAGATGAATTACTTTGCGTCGATCCGGGTAGTAACTCGAGTATGCAAGTACTTGTCCGAGAGCATGCTTCCATTTGACGAAGCTTTTTACTTCTATAACCGCGGTAGGAAGGAGCAGATCGACGTAGCCAACCCGGGTATGAACTTCGGCTTGAGCAGTGGGGTTTCGTACGGATAACACGTCTCGGACAGCGCATTCAAGCCCGCGATCTCGTGGGACATATTTGCGGTATCGGTCGGCAATCTCCGGTGTAGCGAAGTAGTAGTCATGCTTATGGCGCACTTTGCTGTTCAAGCCTGCGTCATGAAGTTGCCCGAAGCGTTCAATGAGTTGATCGCCAATTCGAATTTCTTGTTTTCCACGAGAGAGAAGCTCGAATACGCCGCCTCGCCCCAACTGGCGGCCGGTGTATAGCCATCGAGAGGGGTGAATTGTCAGAAGGCCTTCCCGGGCTTTTTGCTCGTGTATGGCATACAGATCGATCATATCCACAGCGCTAATCATCCTCGCTTTGCTGACTCACTAGTCTTGAGTTGCTCATCATCCGACTACCTGAACAGCCGCTCGCACAGGAAATCGACGAACACGCGCAGCTTCGGCGACAACTGCCGGCTCGACGGCCACACGATCGAGAACTGCCCCGGCGCGATCCGGTAATCGTCGAGCACGGTGACGAGCGCGCCGTGTTCGAGCGCGTCGCGCGCGAGGAAGTCGGGCATGTAGCCGATGCCGAGCCCCGCGAGCACGGCGCCGCGCAGCGCCTCCATGTTGTTGCAGGTCATCGCGGTGCGCAGCGCGAGCGGCGTGCCGTCGTCGGCCGCGAGCGCCCAGTCCTGCAGCTTGCCGGTGGTCGGGAAGCAATAGCGCACGCAGTCGTGCGCTTCGAGCTCGCGCGGCGTGCGCGGCGTGCCGGCCTGCGCGAGATACGCGGGCGTCGCGCACAGCACGAACGCGAACGGACCGAGCCGCCGCGACATCAGGCTCGAATCGGACAGCGGGCCGCTGCGGATCACCGCGTCGAAGCCGCCTTCGACCACGTCGACCATCCGGTCGTTGAAATCGAGATCGAGTTCGACGTCCGGATAGCGCTGCCGGAATTCGGGCAGCACCGGCAGCAGGAAGCGGTAGCCGATCACCGGCAGGCTCACGCGCAACTTGCCGCGCGGGCGCTGCGCGGACGCCGTCACGGTCGCCTCCGCGTCGCGGAAATCCTCGAGGATGCGCTGGCAGCGCTCGTAGAAATGCCGCCCCTCTTCGGTGAGCGTCACGCGCCGCGTCGTGCGGTTGAACAGCCGTACGCCGAGCGACTGCTCCATTTTCGCGATGGTCTTGCCGACCGCGGACGCCGAGATGCCGAGCGCGCGGCCGGCCGCGACGAAGCTCAGCGCTTCGGCGGTGCGCACGAACGCGACGATGCCGGTGAGGTTTTCCATCTTTCCATCGAATCGAAGGACGTGCGGCGACGCACGCTGGCAGAGGTATTGCGGAATTTTAGTCCGTTATATGCGGAGCTTCGCGTGGTTTTTCGCGGATTGAATCCGATTTATCGTCTGTCGCTCCGATGGCGCATCCGCGCCGGCTTTTCGAGGAGCGATGATGGATCACCCTGTTTCGGCCAATTCGGCGCTGGCGGCGCGCCGGCGCGCGTGGGTGCTGGCCGCCGTCTGCATGGCCACCGTCGCGTTGCCGCTGTCGTTTTCAGGCGGCGCGGTCGCGACGCCGGCGATCGGCCGCGACCTGCACGGCAGCCCGGTCGCGATGAACTGGATCACCAACGCGTTCATGCTCGCGTTCGGCAGCTTCCTGATGGCGTCGGGCGCGCTCGCCGACCAGTTCGGCCGCAAGCGCCTGTTTGCCATCGGGGTCGGCGGCTTCACGCTGATGTCGGTCGCGCTCGCGTTCGCGCCGTCGATGCTCGCGGTCGATCTGCTGCGCGCCGCCCAAGGGCTCGCGGCGGCCGCGGCGCTGGCCGGCGGCACGGCCGCGCTCGCGCAGGAGTTCGACGGCGCGGCGCGCACGCGCGCATTCAGCCTGCTCGGCACGACGTTCGGGGTCGGGCTCGCGTTCGGGCCCGTGCTCGCCGGCGGCCTGATCGGGCATTACGGCTGGCGCGCGATCTTCGTGACGAGCGCGGTGGCCGGCGTGCTGTCGCTCGCGTTCGGGCTGCCGCGCATGCACGAGTCGCGCGATCCGCACGCGACGGGGCTCGATTGGCCCGGCACGGCCGCGTTCACGGCCGCACTGACGCTGTTCACGTTCGGCGTGATCGAGGCGCCCGCGCGCGGCTGGTCGAGTCCGCTCGTGATCGCGCTGCTGGCCGGCGCGGCGCTCGGCGCGTGCGCGTTCGTGACGATCGAGACGCGCGTCGCGCGGCCGATGCTCGACCTGTCGCTGTTCCGCATCGCGCGCTTCGTCGGCGTGCAGGTGCTGCCGGTGTCGACCTGCTGCTGCTACATCGTGCTGCTCGTCGTGCTGCCGCTGCGCTTCATCGGTATCGACGGCTTCAGCGAGATCGACGCGGGCTGGCTGATGCTCGCGATCTCCGCGCCGATGCTGGTGGTGCCGCTCGGCGCGGCGACGCTCACGCGCTGGCTGTCGGCCGGCGTGATTTCCGGGCTCGGGCTGCTGATCGCGGCGGCCGGGCTCGTCTGGCTCGGCATCGCGCTGCGCGGCGGCGCGGGGCCGGCGGCGATCGCGCCGATGCTCGCGATCGGCGTCGGCGCCGGCATGCCGTGGGGGCTGATGGACGGGCTGTCGGTGAGCGTCGTGCCGAAAGCGCGCGCGGGGATGGCGACGGGCATTTTCAGCACGACGCGCGTGGCCGGCGAGGGGATCGCGCTGGCGATCGTCGGCGCGGTGCTGGCCGCGCTCGCGCAAGCGGGGCTGGCGCACGCGGCAGGGGCGGCCGGCACGCCGGACGCGACGCTGCGGGCCGCCGCGCGGCTCGCGACCGGCGATCTCGCGGGCGCGGCTGCCGCGTTGCCGGGCGTCGGTCGCGCGGCGTTGATCGCGAGCTACACGCACGCGTTCGATCGGCTGCTGGCCGGGCTGGCCGTCGTCACGGTGCTGTGCGCGGCGGTGGTGTTCGGGTTTCTCGGCGGGCGGCCGGCCGCCGACGGAGACGAGGCGGGCGATGAAACGGACGACGAGGCGGGAGGCCGCGCGTTCACCGATGCGTCGGCGCGCAGCAGCCGGATCGAACCGGCCTGTGCGGAGACGCACGGGCGGTGAGCGTTGTATCGTGGCGCTTCGGCGCTTCGGCGCTTCGGCGCTTCGGCGCTTCGGCGCTTCGGCGCTTCGGCGCTTCGGCGCTTCGGCACTTCGGCACTTCGGTGCATCGTGCATCGGTGCTTCGGGCCATCGGCACGTCGGCACGTCGGCACGTCGGCGCTTCGATGCCTCGGGTCATCGGCGCTTCGGCACCTCGACATTCCAGTAGGCGCAGCCGCCCGCATGGTCCGTCGGTCAGCGCTTCACCCGCTGCGCGTCACGCCAGCACGAGCGGCGGCAGGGCCGCATCCGCGCGCGCCTGCGCGCACGCCACATCGATCACCAGATAGCGCAACGCATCCGGCCACAGGCGCGCGTGCCGCTGCGCATCCTCGTCGAGCGTCGCGCGGCCCTGCACGAGCCAGGTCGTCCGACGCACGAAATCGACGAACAGCAGCGCGATGGCCGGATTCACGAGCAGGTTGCCGATCGTGTTGAGCAGGTTGTTGCCTGCGAAGTCGGGCAGCACCAGCGTGCGGCGGTCCGGGATATCGACGAGCGGCGCGAACGAACCGTCGGCGCGCGGCTGGCGGCCGCGGTAAGAACAGTCGGCGTTGCCGGCCGCGTCGGCGGTCGCGACGATCAGGAAAGCCTGCTCGCGGATGAAGGCGATGGCATCGTCGGTCAGGGGGCCGCGATCGGTCATGGTGTCGGTCGGCGTGTGCGCCGTGCGTGGGGATCCGCGATTCGCACGCAAGCGACATGCCACGCGGCGCGGCGCGCATTCGCGGCAACGCACCGCCGCCCACTGTGGAAATTCCGAACACCGGCCACCTCGCTGCGCAACCGCGGTGTTCAGAATCGGTACACCTGCCGTGTTGCGTGCGTGAACACCGCACGGAGCGACGCGCGCCGGCCGCGATCGACGTGCGCCCGTTCCGTTTGGCACGCATGTTGCGTAAACGGGACCAGCGCATTCCAACCGGCGCTGTACTCACACAAGCACGATGAACAGGAGACATGTATGAACCCGTTTGACCTGAAGCAACTGGGCCTCGACGTCGAATACCCGTACCGCCAGCAATACGACAACTACATCGGCGGCAAGTGGGTGGCGCCCGTGAAGGGCGAGTATTTCGAGAACGTGTCGCCGATCAACGGCCAGCCGTTCTGCCGCGTGCCGCGCTCCGGCGCCGACGACATCGAGCTGGCGCTCGACGCCGCGCATGCGGCGCGCCGCAAGTGGGGCAAGACGTCGGTCGCCGAGCGCGCGAACCTGTTGCTCGCCGCCGCCGACCGGATGGAAAAGAACCTGAAGCTGCTGGCCGTGGCCGAGACGATCGACAACGGCAAGCCGCTGCGCGAGACGATGGCGGCCGACCTGCCGCTCGCGATCGACCACTTCCGCTATTTCGCGGGCTGCATTCGCGCGCAGGAAGGCGGCATCTCCGAAATCGACGACAACACCGTCGCGTACCACTTCCACGAGCCGCTCGGCGTGGTCGGCCAGATCATCCCGTGGAACTTCCCGCTGCTGATGGCCGCGTGGAAGCTCGCGCCGGCGCTCGCGGCCGGCTGCTGCGTCGTGATGAAGCCGGCCGAGCAGACGCCCGCGTCGGTGCTCGTGCTGATGGAACTGATCGGCGACCTGTTCCCGGCCGGCGCGATCAACATCGTGAACGGCTTCGGCAAGGAAGCGGGCGAAGCGCTCGCGACCAGCAAGCGGATCGCGAAGATCGCGTTCACGGGCTCGACGCCGGTCGGCAAGCACATCCTGCGCGCGGCGGCCGACAGCCTGATTCCGTCGACGGTCGAACTGGGCGGCAAGAGCCCGAACATCTTCTTCGCCGACGTGCTCGACCAGGACGACGCGTTCCTCGACAAGGCGCTCGAAGGGCTCGCGATGTTCGCGCTGAACCAGGGCGAAGTGTGCACGTGCCCGTCGCGGATCCTGATCCAGGAATCGATCTACGAACGCTTCATCGAGAAGGCCGTCGCACGCGTCGAGCGCATCAAGTCCGGCCACCCGCTCGACCTGCAGACGATGATCGGCGCGCAGGCGTCGCAGCAGCAGCTCGACAAGATCCTGTCGTACATCGACATCGGCCGAGGCGAGGGCGCGCAATGCCTGACCGGCGGCGAGCGCACGGCGCCGGCCGCCGAACTCGGCACCGGCTATTACGTGAAACCGACGATGCTGCTCGGCAACAACAAGATGCGCGTGTTCCAGGAAGAAATCTTCGGGCCGGTCGCGTCGGTGATGACGTTCAAGGACGAGCAGGAAGCGATCGAACTCGCGAACGACACGTTCTACGGGCTCGGCGCCGGCGTATGGACGCGCAACGGCACGCGTGCGTACCGGATGGGCCGCGAGGTCGAGGCCGGCCGCGTGTGGACCAACTGCTACCACCTGTACCCCGCGCATGCGGCGTTCGGCGGCTACAAGCAGTCGGGCATCGGTCGCGAGACGCACAAGATGGCGCTGTCGAACTATCAGCAGACGAAGTGCCTGCTGGTCAGCTACCAGGCCGAGGCGCTCGGGTTCTTCTGATCGCCGCTGCCGCGGCGGCGTGCCGGAGCCGGTCGGCCCGGCACGCCGCCCGGTTCGATTTCCCTGTTCGACGGCCGGCGCCGGTCGCGTTTCCGGCGGCCGGCGCCGGCCACGCTGCCGGCCGTCGCGCATGCGCGACGGCACGGTGCACCGATGCATGTGACGACTCCCGGCATGGCAGAACCGCCCCGATCCTTTCCGCGTCACCCGGTATTCCATCCGGGCGAACTCGACGCGCAACACCGCTTCGGCGTCGCCGACGAAGCCGAGCGAATGAGCGACGCCGTGACCACGCGGCTGAGCATCGGCGTACGGCAGTTCGTCGAATCGCAACCGTTCATGTTCGTCGGCACGGCGTCCGGCGCGGGTGCGTCGATGACCTGCGACATCGTGCAGAGCCGGCGCAGCGAGCACGGCGATCTGCTGCCGGTGGTGCGCGTGATCGATACGAAGACGCTGCGGTTCGCGTTGCCCGCCGCGCATGACGGCGACGGCGGCTGGATCGACGCGGCCGCCTGCGACGGCAGCGGGGTCGGATTGCTGTTCGTCGATTTCGTGCGCGGCCTGCGCTACCGGATCAACGGTCGCACCACGCTGCGCGCCGATTTGCCGGAAGCGGACGCGGCGCCGTGGGCGGCGGGCAGCGCGATCGTCGAACTGGCGATCGCGCAGGCATACGGCAATTGCGGCACGCGGGTCGTGCGGCTGAAGCCGGCCCGGTAGCCGGCGTCCGGGCGTCGGCATCCGGGCGTCGGCATCCGGCTCGGGCGGCGGCACGCATGCGCGGTCGCCGCGCGGATCGCACCGGCGGCGTGCGCGACGTGCCGCCTTCGGGTGCGCCCGCATGGCGCGCATTGGCCGGACAGCGTGGAATGGCGGGGCGCGCCGGGCCGTGCGGTTCGGCACGGGACTTGCGTGATACGCAGGGTTCCGCGCAGGTGAGGGAGGACACGATGGATCAACACGTGGCGTGTACGGAAGAACCGACCGCCGAAGACACGCGGCGCAGCGCGCAGGGCGACGACGCGTTCGCCGGGCAGGCCGTCGTCAGCGTCGCGCACGATGCGGACGAGCAGGCGCGCAACCTGATCGGCTGGCGGCAGACCTACGACCAGCTCGCGGCCGGCCGTTTCGTCGGCACGCTGACCGAGCTGCCGCTCGACACGATGAAGCTGTTTCGCGAATCGACCAGCCACCTGCTGCGCCAGGCGTGCGAAGTGCGCGGCGACGCGTACTGGTTCGGCATCCCGCTCGTGTGCGACGGCTCGGCACGCATCGATGCGTGCCGCATCGGCCCCGGCGCACTCGCATTCCGGCCCGGCAACGTCGAATTCGAACTCGTGACGCCTGCGCAGTTCTCGATCTACGGCGTCGTCGTGCGCGGCGACGTGCTGCGTCGCTATGCGGAGGAAGTGGAGCATCGCGCGCTCGACGAGCGGCTGTTCACGCAGCGCGTGATGCAGGTCGGCGACGCGCGGCTCGCGCGCCTGTGCGCGCTGCTCGGCCGCCGGCTCGACGGTGCGGTGGCGATGGCCGGCCCGCTGCCCGATGCGCAGCGCGACGACCTGCAGGCCGAAGTGCTGGCCGCGCTGTTCGACGCGTGCGCGCAGCCGGCCGACGACGGCAGCGGCAGCGCGCCGTCGACGCGCCGCTGGCTCGTCGACCAGGCGCGCGACTACGTGCTCGCGCATCGCACGCGCCCGGTCGGCGTGCCCGAGCTGTGCGAGCAGTTGCACGTGAGCCGGCGCACGCTGCAGTACTGCTTCCAGGACGTACTCGGGATGGCGCCCGCGACCTACCTGCGCACGCTGCGGCTGAACGGCGCGCGGCGCGACCTGTGCGGGCGCGCGGCCGGCTCGGTGCAGGACGTCGCGGAGGCATGGGGCTTCTGGCATCTCAGCCAGTTCGCGACCGATTACCGGCGCCTGTTCGGCAAGCGGCCGTCGGAGACGCTGCGCGATCGCGCGTGAGACGCTCGGCACGGTGTGCCGGGCGCCCGGTGTGGCGCTCGCGGCGGGGACTGGCGTCGGGCGCGCTGCCGATTCGATCGTTCCGCTCGCCGCCGCGCCGGCTTCGCTCAGATGGCCGCTGCCGCCGCGTCGCGCGGCGCGGGCCACGCCAGCGCGTCCCAGTCGATTGCGCGGTAAGCGGCTTCGACCGCCGCCAGATCGTCCGGCCGCTCGCTGCGATGCAGCCCGTGCAATTCGGCCGGCACGTCGAGCGTGACCGGCACGCAGTGCGGATAGTCGCGCACGCGCGATGCCGGCCCGATCGTCGTGAAGCACGCGAGCGTCGGCACGTCGAAACCGTCGGCGAGATGCACGGCCGCCGTGTCCGGCGCGAACAGCAGGCTCGCGCCCTTGATCCACGCGATGAAGCGCGCGGTGTCGGTCGCGTCGCGGCTCACGTCCACGTAGGCGGGATGCGCGAGCGGGCCGAAGCCGACCACCGGCAGCCCGTAACGCTGCGCGAGCCGCTCCACGAACCCGATGCACAGCGCGGGCGGCACGCTGCGCACCGCGGTGCTCGCATTCGGGCAGAACAGCACGTACGGCCGCTGCCACGCGGCCGGCAGCGCGGGCAGCGGCAGCCGCGCGAGCCAGCGGTTGCGCTTTGCAGCGGCCGGCACCGCGGCCGGATCGACGCCGAGCGCGTCGAGGAAGAAATCGATCATGGGCAGCCGCGCGAATGCGGGCCAGTACAGGTGATTGCCGACGTCGATGCAGTGCGCGTCGGCGGGCAGCGCGTCGGCCGCGCACGGCAGCGTGCGTGACGGCGCGACGACGTCGGCCGCGAGCGCGTACAGCGCGTCGACATAGCGCGGCGCGCGCGCCGGCCGGTACAGCGTGAAGCGCAGGTCCGCATGGGCCGCGCGCAGCGCGGCGAGGGCCGTCAGCCCGATCACCGAGTCGCCGAGCGTGACGCCCATCCCGTTGATCACGTGCACGTGCCGCGCGTCGCCGTAATCGAGGCGGAACGGCCGGTGGGCCGCGTGCAGCAGGCCGAGCGCCGGCGCGGCCGGCACGTGGCCTTCGGCGTGCGTGTCGCCGTGCTCGAGGTCGTACGGCGCGACGAGCATGCCGTCGGGCGCGAGCAGCGTGCCGGGGCAGGTCAGCGCGTCGTCGGGCGACAGCGCGGCGACGGGCGGCGCGGTGCGCATGTCCATCGTCATGCGCTACGCGCGCGGCGGCCCTGCTCGCGGATCTGCTCGAGCGTCGCGGCGGGCGTGCTGGCGTCCTGCGGGATGCGGATCTCGATCACCGCGGGCAACCCGCAGGTCAGCGCGCGCTCGAGCGCGGGCGCGAAATCGGCGGTGCGCTCGACCGTCTCGCCATGCGCGCCGAACGCACGTGCATACGCGGCGAAATCCGGGTTCGTGAGTCCCGTGCCGTGCACGCGCCCCGGGTAGTTGCGCTCCTGATGCATGCGGATCGTGCCGAAATGGCCGTTGTTGACGACGATCGCCACGATGTTCAGCCCGTATTGCATCGCGGTCGCGAGCTCGTTGCCGGCCATCATGAAGCAGCCGTCGCCGGCGAGCGCGACGACGGCGCGCTGCGGATACAGCGACTTCGCGGCGAGCGCGGCCGGCAGTCCGTAGCCCATCGCGCCGCTCGTCGGCGCGAGCTGCGAACGGAAGTGCCGGTACGCGAAGTGGCGATGCAGCCAGATCGCATAGTTGCCCGCGCCATTGGTCAGGATCGCGTCGTGCGGCAGGCGCTCGCGCAACTGCACCATCACGTCGCCGAGTTGCACGTCGCCGGGCATCGGCAGCGGCGCATGCCATTCGCGGTACGCGCGGTGCGCGTCGGCGGCCGCGCCGGCCCACGCGGGCCGCTCGGGCGGCTCGAGCGCGGCCAGCGGCGCGGCGATCTCGGGCATGCCGGAGACGATCGGCAGGTCGGCGGCGTACACGCGGCCGAGTTCGTCCGCGCCCTGATGCACGTGGATCAGCGTCTGGCGCGTCTTCGGGATGTCGAGCAGCGTGTAGCCGCCGGTCGTCGCTTCGCCGAGGCGCGGCCCGATCACGAGCAGCAGGTCGGCATCGCGGATGCGTTTCGCGAGCGCGGGGTTGATCCCGAGCCCGACGTCGCCCGCGTAGTTCGGGTGTGCGTTGTCGATCGTGTCCTGGTAGCGGAACGCGCACGCGACCGGCAATTGCCAGCGTTCGACGAAGGTGCGCAGGTTCGCGCAGGCGTCGGGCGTCCAGCCGCTGCCGCCGACGATCGCGAACGGCCGTTCCGCGCGCGCGAGCCGTTCGCGCAGCTCGTCGATCTGCGCGGCCGACGGCGCCGCCGCGATGCGTTTCGCAGCCGGCACGACGGGCTGCGGTGCGCACGCGTCGGACAGCACGTCCTCCGGCAACGCGAGCACGACCGGGCCGGGCCGGCCGGACGTCGCGACGTGGAACGCGTGGCTCAGGTATTCGGGGATGCGGCGCGGATCGTCGATCTGCGCGACCCATTTCGCCATCTGGCCGAACATCCGGCGGTAGTCGATTTCCTGGAAGGCTTCGCGGTCGAGGTGCTCGCGTGCGCACTGACCGACGAACAGGATCATCGGCGTCGAATCCTGGAACGCGGTGTGCACGCCGATCGACGCATGCGTCGCGCCCGGCCCGCGCGTGACGAACGCGATGCCGGGGCGGCCGGTCAGCTTGCCGACCGCTTCGGCCATGTTCGCGGCGGCCGCCTCGTGGCGGCAGACGACCGTCTGGATGCGGGCGGTGTCGTCCGCCAGCGCATCGAGCACGGCGAGGAAACTCTCGCCCGGCACGCAGAACACGCGTTCGACGTGATTGGCGAGCAACGCATCGACGAGCAGTCGCGCACCGGTGGTGGCGCGCGGCTCGAGATCCTTGGAATGCGACATGGGCAGCCGTCTCCCTTGGGTAGCGGGACGTACAGCTTACGCCGGTTGGCCGAGCGCCGGTACGCCGGCCGCCGAAAAGTGCCGGAACGCTGGGCGGGTCGGCCAGCTTGTGCGCGTTCGTGCGACGGCGGAAAGTGAGTGCCATGGATGTTGAGCCCGACGCCGAATCGGCATGTCGGCGTTCAGCGGGGGCGTTGACGCTCACGTATCGAGCGGAACGCCATCGGGAGGCTTATGTACACACATGGATTTACATCTTCGCCCGCATCGGATAATGTACATACAATGTACATCCGAGCGGAGATCGACATGCATACCACGAGGGTATTCAGGAACGGCAACTCGCAGGCCGTGCGAATTCCGGCGGACCTCGCCTATGAACGCAGCGACATCGAACTGGAAATCGAGCGCGTCGGTGACGAAATCCGGATTCGGCCGATGCGGCGGCCGCTGACGCAGGTACTGCAGAAATTCGCGAAATTCGGGCCGGACTTCATGGCCGAAGGGCGCGGCGATCAGGAGCAGGCCGAACGCGAGGGATTGTGATGCCGCGCTTCATGCTCGACACCAACATGTGCATCTATCTGATGAAGCATCAGCCGGAGCAGGTCGCGAAACGATTCGCGCAGTGCTACACGGGCGACGTCGTCATGTCGGCGATCACCTATGCGGAGCTCGAGTACGGCGTGACCGCATGTGCGAGTCCGGCCCGGGAGCGCCGCCATCTCGCCGCATTGATCGAGGATATTCCCGTCGCGCCGTTCGACGCCGCGGCCGCGCAAGCGTATGGCCCGATCCGCGACGCCACCCGCGAGCGGAAGAAGGATCACCTCGACAAACTGATCGCCGCGCATGCGGTGTCGCTCGATGTCGTCCTCGTGACCAACAACGAGCGGGATTTCGTCAGCTATCCGGGGCTGCGACTGGAGAACTGGCTGAACGACTAGCGTCGGGCGCCGTGCCGGCGGCAATGCGGGATATCGGTCCATCCCGCGTCGCCGCCGGGGTCGGCATCAGCATTCGACGATATTCACCGCGAGCCCGCCGCGCGACGTTTCCTTGTACTTCGTCTTCATGTCGGCGCCCGTCTCGCGCATCGTCTTGATCACCGAGTCGAGCGACACGTAATGCGAGCCGTCGCCGCGCAGCGCCATGCGCGCCGCGTTGACGGCCTTCACCGACGCCATCGCGTTGCGCTCGATGCACGGGATCTGCACCATCCCGCCCACCGGGTCGCAGGTCAGGCCCAGGTTGTGTTCCATCCCGATCTCGGCCGCGTTCTCGACCTGCTGCGGCGTGCCGCCGAGCACGGCCGCCAGCGCGCCGGCCGCCATCGAGCACGCGACACCCACTTCACCCTGGCAACCGACTTCCGCGCCCGAGATCGACGCGTTGAGCTTGTAGAGGATGCCGATCGCGGCGGCCGTCAGCAGGAAGTCGATCACGCCCTGTTCGTTCGCGCCGGGCGTGAAACGCGTGTAGTAATGCAGCACGGCCGGGATGATGCCGGCCGCGCCGTTGGTCGGCGCGGTGACGA
The DNA here is from genome assembly GCF_001532755.1 of Burkholderia sp. MSMB2157WGS. Classification (NCBI taxonomy): domain Bacteria; kingdom Pseudomonadati; phylum Pseudomonadota; class Betaproteobacteria; order Burkholderiales; family Burkholderiaceae; genus Burkholderia; species Burkholderia sp. MSMB2157WGS. Next base: position 154,020 of record NZ_LPJG01000005.1, read on the forward strand.
CGCGGCCGCCGGCCGCGTTTTCCTCGTTGACCGCGATCGCGTACAGGTTGATCCAGTCGATCATCGACAGCGGGTCCTGCAGCGCGCGCTCCGGGCTGCCGGTCAGCGTGCGGTACAGCTGCGGCGCGCGGCGCTTGACCTGGAACGGGCCGGGCAGGTTGCCGTCGGCATCGGGATGGCCGATCCCGCAGCCGCGCGACACGCACGACTGCATCACGGCCCAGATCTTCAGCAGCCCGTCGCGCGTTTCTTCCTCGGTGTGCCATGCGCGCTCGTTTTCCCACATCAGTTGCGCGATCGACTTGCCGGTCGATGCGGTCAGCGCGAGCAGCTCCGCGCCGGTGCGAAACGGGTGCGTCATCTGCTCGGCCGCGCTCAGTACCTTGGTGTTCGGCGCGCCGGCCGTCACGACGAAGCCGCCGCCGACCGACAGGTAAGTGCGCTCGACCAGCACCGCGCCGTTCGCGTCGCTCGCGCGCAGCTTCATCCCGTTCGGATGTTCGGGCAGCGCCTGGCGGTAGAACGCGATGTTGTCCTTCAGCACGAACGGCACCGGATGCGTGCCGAGCAGCGCGAGCTGCTTCGTTTTGCGGACGTCTTCCAGCCGCGCGTCGATCGTGTCGGGATCCACGGTGTCGGGCGCGTCGCCGAGCAGGCCGAGCATCACGCCGCGGTCGGTGCCGTGGCCCTTGCCGGTGGCGCCGAGCGAGCCGTACAGCTCGACCTTCACGTGGGCCGTCGCGTCGAGCAGCCCGTCGCGCTCGAGGCCCTGGACGAACATCAGCGCCGCGCGCATCGGTCCGACCGTGTGCGAACTGGACGGACCGATGCCGATCTTGAAGAGGTCAAACACGCTGACTGCCATTTCGATACCTGCCTTGCGATAAGAATGAAGCTAGCGCGCCTGCAATGGCAGGCACGCGGCGAGCCATGCGGGCGGCGTTGGGGAAAGCTGCTGCGCGACGCGGGCATAGCGCCCGTCGAGCCGCGCGGCCAGATGAAAGAGTTCGGTGGCGTTTTTCGGGTCCCACTGCCCCGTGTAACCCGGCAGGCCGGCCTCGCGGCGCTTCGCGTCGAACGGCACCGGCGAATTCACGAATTCCTCGTGCGTTTTCTCGCCGAGCGCATACGGCACGAGCCAGTCGAGCGCGGCCGCGAGCGTCGCGCCGTTCGCGCCGCGCTCGCGCAGCCAGTTGCGGTTGAAGCGGCGCGCGGCGAGCGCGGCCGTCACCAGCGGCTGCAAATCGTAGACCGCGTAATGCAGCGCATCGCGTTCCTCGAAATCCCAGGTCTTGCCGTCCGGGCCGATGTTGTCGGCGAGATGTTCGACGAACAGCCGCTGCGCGGCGTTCATCATCTTGCGGTCGCCGAGCGTGAACGCGGACAGCGCGATCAGCTTGATCCGGTGGCTCTGCCAGTTGTTGCGCCAGGTGCCGGTGAGCGGGCGCTTCTGCGCGTCGACCTGCGCGACATAGCCGGCGCCGAGCTTGGCGATGAACGCGGCCGCCGCGTTGCGCGTCTTCACCGGCAGCGCGCTCGCGGTCATGTCGTACGCGACGATCAGGCTCTCGAAGCGCGTCTCGTCGATCGGGTTGAAGCTCGGCTGATAGGTCGAGACCCACGCGGACAGGAAGCGGTCGACGAGTTGCAGGTAGCGCGGCGCGTTCGTCACGCGCCACGCGAGCGCCGCATCGCGCATCAGGTCCATGTCCTTGAGCGCGGCGGCGCTCTGGTCGTAGATGCCTTCGTGCGGCAGCGTGCCTTCGGTGTGCACGCGCGCCATCGCCTTCGGCTGCTCGCCGATGCGTGCGTCGACGCTGCGGATCAGCGCCTGCACGCCTGGCTCGGCCTGCGTCGTCTCGCTCGCCTGCAGCGCCGGCGCCGCGCAGAAATTCATCGCCGCGTGCGCACGGCCGGACATGCCGAGGCCGGCGGCGGCCAGCGACAGCGACGCGACGAGCATCGGCACGGAACGGCCTGCGCGCGTGCGCGGCCGCCGCTCTGTTGCACCATGGCCCGGAAACATCGGACGCACCATGCGGAACTCCTTCATTGGCTGGATCGCGTGTGATGTTAGCCGGATTGGCGGATGAACGTGAACCGGTCGGCCCGACGAACGCAAAAACCGCACGCAACCGGGGTTGCGTGCGGTGCGGTCACCGTCGGTCGGCTCCGGGCGTGACGCGCGTTATGCGTAGTCCGACACCGGCACGCACGAGCAGAACAGGTTGCGGTCGCCGTACGCGTTGTCCGCGCGGCCGACCGGCGGCCAGTACTTGTTCGTGCCGAGCGATGCGACCGGGTACGCGGCCTGCTCGCGCGAGTACGCATGCGGCCATTCGTTCGCGGTGACGACGGCGGCCGTGTGCGGCGCGTGACGCAGCGGGTTGTCCTCGCGATCGGCGCGGCCTTCCTCGACCGCGCGGATTTCCTCGCGGATCGCGATCATCGCGGCGATGAAGCGGTCGAGTTCTTCCTGCGATTCCGATTCGGTCGGCTCGACCATCAGCGTGCCCGGCACCGGGAAGCTCATCGTCGGCGCGTGGAAGCCGTAGTCCATCAGGCGCTTCGCGACGTCGTCGACGCTGATGCCGCTCGTTTCCTTGATCGGCCGCAGGTCGAGAATGCACTCGTGCGCGACCAGCCCGCCCGGGCCCGAATACAGCACCGGGTAGTGCGGCGCGAGGCGCTTCGCGATGTAGTTCGCGTTGAGGATCGCGGTTTCGGTCGCGGCGGTCAGGTTCTTCGCGCCCATCATCGCGATGTACATCCACGAGATCGGCAGGATCGACGCCGAGCCGTACGGCGCGGCCGACACCGCGCCGATGCCTTCCTCGCCGCGCGCGTAGCCGGTCGAGCGCTGGTTCGGCAGGAACTTCGCGAGGTGCGCGCCGACCGCGACCGGGCCGACGCCCGGGCCGCCGCCGCCGTGCGGGATGCAGAAGGTCTTGTGCAGGTTCAGGTGCGACACGTCGCCGCCGAACTGGCCCGGCGCGGTCAGGCCGACCATCGCGTTCATGTTCGCGCCGTCGACGTACACCTGGCCGCCGTGCGCGTGGACGATCTCGCAGATCTCGCGGACGTTCTGCTCGAAGACGCCGTGCGTCGACGGATACGTGATCATGATCGCCGCGAGGTTCTTCGAGTGCTGCTCGGCCTTCGCCTTCAGGTCGGCGATGTCGACGTTGCCCTGCGCGTCGCACGCGACGACCACGACCTTCATGCCGGCCATGTGCGCGGACGCCGGGTTCGTGCCGTGCGCGGACGCCGGGATCAGGCACACGTCGCGATGGCCTTCGCCGCGCGATGCGTGGTACGCGTGGATGATCAGCAGGCCCGCGTACTCGCCCTGCGAGCCCGCATTCGGTTGCAGCGACACGGCCGCGTAGCCGGTGGCCGCGACGAGCATCTGTTCGAGCTGGTCGATCATCTCGCGGTAGCCGACGGTCTGCTCGGCCGGCGCGAACGGGTGGATGCGGCCGAACTCGGGCCACGTGACGGGCAGCATTTCCGACGTCGCGTTCAGCTTCATCGTGCACGAGCCGAGCGGGATCATCGAGCGGTCGAGCGCGAGATCCTTGTCCGACAGGCTGCGCAGGTAGCGCAGCATTTCGGTTTCGGAATGATGGCGGTTGAACACGTGGTGCGTCAGGTACGCGCTCGTGCGCTCGAGGCCGGCCGGCAATGCGGCGACGCCGTCGAGACCCGCGTCCAGCGCATCGACGGCCGGCGCGGTGCCGCCCGCGGCCTGCGCGAACACGTCGAGGAGATCGGCGAGGTCGTCGCGCGTCGTCGTTTCGTCGACCGACACGCCGACTTGCGTGTCGCTCACGCGGCGCAGGTTGATGCGCTTGCTCTTCGCGAATGCGTGGACTTGCGCGGTGCGCGCGCCGGTATCGATCGTCAGCGTGTCGAAGAACGTGTCGTTGACGGTCGCGAAGCCGAGCTGCTTCACGCCGGCGGCCAGCAGCGCCGCGATGCGGTTCACGCGCAGCGCGATCGTCTTCAGGCCGTGCGGGCCGTGGTAGACCGCGTACATGCTCGCCATGATCGCGAGCAGCGCCTGCGCGGTACACACGTTCGACGTGGCCTTCTCGCGGCGGATGTGCTGTTCGCGCGTCTGCAGCGCGAGGCGCAGCGCGGGCTTGCCCTGCGCGTCGACGGTCACGCCGACGAGGCGGCCCGGCATCTGGCGCTTGAATTCGTCGCGCACCGCGAGATACGCGGCGTGCGGGCCGCCGAAGCCCATCGGCACGCCGAAGCGCTGCGTGTTGCCGACCGCGACGTCCGCACCCCATTCGCCGGGCGGCGTCAGCACGGTGAGCGCGAGCAGGTCGGCCGCGACGACCACGTGGCCGCCGGCCGCGTGGATCGCTTCGGTGAGCGCGCGGTAGTCGCGCACGTCGCCGTTCACGCCCGGGTACTGCAGCAGCACGCCGAACGCGTTTGCCTGCGCGGCGTCGGCGGCCGGGCCCGTCTTGACCTCGATGCCGACCGGCAGCGCGCGCGTGCGGATCACTTCAAGGGTTTGCGGCAGCACGTCGTCGGCGACGTAGAACACGTTCGACTTCGGCTTGCCGGTGCGCTGCAGCAGCGTCATCGCTTCGGCCGCGGCGGTGGCTTCATCCAGCAGCGAGGCATTCGAGATCGCGAGACCCGTGAGGTCGGCCACCATCTGCTGGAAGTTCAGGAGCGCCTCGAGGCGGCCCTGGGAAATTTCGGGCTGGTACGGCGTGTAGGCCGTGTACCACGCCGGATTTTCGAGCACGTTGCGCAGGATCACGGCCGGCGTGTGCGTGTCGTGGTAGCCCTGGCCGATATACGAGCGGAACACCTGGTTCTTGTCCGCGAGCGCACGCAGCGCGGCGAGGGCTTCGGCCTCGCTCTTCGGCTGCGCGAAGGGCCCAAGCGGCAGCGTTTCGGCGCGGCGGATCGACGCGGGGATCACGGCGTCGATCAGGGCGGCGCGCGACGCGAAGCCGAGCGTGTCGAGCATGGCCTGCTGGCTGGCGGCGTCGGGGCCGATGTGGCGTTCGGCGAACGCGTCGTGCGTTTCGAGCGCGGCGAGCGAGAGGGGCGTGCGGTTCATCAGGCGGTCCGGGTGTTCGAGCTTCATGGCGTGACTCTGGTCCCGCGCGGGCCGAGGCCGGCGCCGCGCGGTTCGGGTAGGGAAATTAGTCGATCAGCTTGCTGTAGGCGTCGGCGTCGATCAGCTTGTCGGTCGACGCGCCGGCCGCGAGCTTGATCTTGAAGAGCCACACGCCGTACGCGTCGCTGTTCACGCCTTCCGGTGCATCGGTGGCCGCTTCGTTGACTTCGACGATTTCGCCGGACACCGGCGAGTAGATGTCGGATGCCGCCTTCACCGATTCGACGACGCCGACGGCGTCACCCGCCGTCACCGACTTGCCGACTTCGGGCAGCTCGAGGAAGACGATGTCGCCGAGCGTGCTCTGCGCGTGATCGGTGATGCCGACCGTCAGCGTGCCGTCGGCTTCGGTGCGGATCCACTCGTGTTCGTCGGTGTACTTCAGATCGGCCGGGACGTTGCTCATCGGATGCTCCTGGATAAAAAGGTGTGTTCGTTCTGCTGGCGCGCCGCCATGGTGCGCCGGATGGGGTTGCGCCGGGCGCCATCTCCCGGCTTGCCGGGAGGCGGCCCCGGCCGCTTCTCGGTCGTTACGCAGCGAGGACCTTGCCGTTGCGCACGAACGGCAGTTTTACCACGCGCGCGGGAAGATTCTTGTCTCGAATTTGCACCTGGACGGTGTCGCCGATCTGGACGGCCGTCGGCACGCGCGCGAACGCGATCGATTCCTGCATCGACGGCGAGAACGTGCCGCTCGTGATCTCGCCTTCGCCGTGCGGCGTGACGACCTTCTGGTGCGCGCGCAGCACGCCGCCCGCCTTGCCGTTTTCCTTCTGCAGGATCAGGCCGACGAACGCGGCGCGCGTGCCGTTGGCTTCCAGTGCGGCGCGGCCGACGAAGTCGCGCGGCGCGCTGAGGTCGACCGTCCAGGCGAGGCCCGCGTCGAGCGGGGAGACGGTATCGTCCATGTCCTGGCCGTACAGGTTCATGCCGGCCTCGAGGCGCAGCGTGTCGCGCGCGCCGAGCCCGCACGGGCGCACGCCGTTTTGCTGCAGCGCATTCCACAGCGCTACGACGTGCACGGCCGGGACGATCACTTCGAAGCCGTCTTCGCCGGTGTAGCCGGTGCGCGCGACGGTGAGATCGCCGAACGGCGTGCCGGCGACCTGCGCGGCGTTGAACGGCTTGAGCTCGCCGGTGGCGGCGCGTGCGGACGGCACCGTCGCCCAGACCTTTTCGCGGGCGTTCGGGCCCTGAACGGCGACGATCGCGAAATCGCGGCGCGGCGCGATCGTCAGGCCGTAGCCGCCTTGCTCGTTCAGCTGGTTGAACCACGCGATGTCCTTCTCGGCGGTGCCGGCGTTGACGACCACGCGGAAGAATTCTTCGGTGAAGTAATAGACGATCAGATCGTCGATGACGCCGCCCTGCGGGTTGAGCAGGCACGAGTAGAGCGCCTTGCCGGGCGTCTTGAGCTTGCCGACGTGGTTCGCGATCGCATGCTCGAAGAACGCGCGCACGCGGCTGCCGGTGAAATCGACGACGCACATGTGCGACACGTCGAACATGCCGGCGTCGGTGCGCACGGCCGCGTGTTCTTCGATCTGCGAGCCGTAGTTGACGGGCATGTCCCAGCCGCCGAAGTCGACCATGCGGGCATTGAGCGCGCGGTGCGCGGCGTTGAGCGGGGTGTGATTCAGTGCAGTCATCGAGGCCTCAGGCAAGGCGCTTGCGCGCGGATCAGAACGGCCATGTGCCGACCGCCGCGGCCGATGGCCTCGAGCAATCCGGTACATGCCCCTCTGTCCTCGATACCTGAGAGATTGCGCTCGGGCCAAGCCCGGCGAGCGCGCGCCCCTTCGGTGGGCAGCTTGCCCGCGCAGCCAATGCGCTGCGGGCTACTGCCGCTCTCCAGAGTGCGGGGAACGTATTGCGCGCGCAGTGCGCGGACGCGGTTCCCCGACGCGGTCGGTCCTTTTGCCTGAGAGTTTGCGGGTGTGCCCCTTCGGCGGCGCAACCGGTGTCGGAACACCCGGTCGCACGCTCTCCCGACGCGTGCGGGCGACTGTACGCGAGCGGGTGGGCATTGTCAATTTGGGCAAAAGAATGTCGCTTCGCGACAAGCGGCGGCCCTGGGCGCCGCCGCGTCATCCGCTCCGGCAGGCGCCGGCGCGTTACTCGCCGATCGCGCGTGCGGCCGTGTCGAGTTCCTGGTTCAGCACCCGCTGCTCGTCGCCGGACAGGCCGCCGTTGTGCTGGGCCGCCATGTCGCTCGCTTCCTGGCGGATCACGTCGAGGCGGTGGTGCAACTGCGCGCCATACGGCGGCGGGTAGTAGCCGCCGTTCACGCGCGCGTCGATGCGGCGGTGCAGGTTGTCGATCCGGCCCTGGACCTCCTGCATGCGGTCGTTCGCGACGACCTGCGGATTCGGTCGGGGCGGGGGCGCCTGCCGGGCCGGCCGCTGCGGCTGCACGATGCAGGCCGCGAGCGAGGAAACCAGGACGCAGCATGCCGCTGCGCGAATCAACCGTTGCATCAAATTCTCCTGACGGATGGGTGTCGGATCGATTTTCGAGAAACGCGTCAGACCGGACGACCGCTGACTTTCGTTCCCGCACCATTTGTAACGGAATGTTGAGACGCCATGCCGCCATGCCGCCGAGCTGACCGAGCTGACCGACCTGACCGACCTGACCGACCTGACCGAGCTGACCGAGCTGACCGAGCTGACCGAGCTGACCGAGCTGACCGAGCTGACCGAGCTGACCGAGCTGACCGAGCCGACCGAGCCGACCGAGCCGACCGAGCCGACCGAGCCGACCGAGCCGACCGAGCCGACCGAGCCGACCGAGCCGCCGCGCCACCGAGCCGCCGAGCCGCCGAGCCGCCGAGCCGCCGAGCCGCCGAGCCGCCGAGTCGCCGAGTCGCCGAGTCGCCGAGTCGCCGGGGCCGCGGGCGGCAGACGCTGCGGTGCGTGGTGCGTGGCGCATGGCGTGGGATGCCGGCCGCGGCGGCGCCGCCCCGGCCGGCAACGATTAGACGATACGACGCACGAACGGCAGCCGGCGGCCGTCGTGCTCGCTTTGCGCGGCGAGCTCGATGATCGTCATCACGTCGACCGCGTCCTGCGCGGTGACGGGGAACGGCGCGCCGTCGCGGATCGATGCGGCGAGCGCGCGGTAGAACTCCGCGTACTGGCCGTCGAGCGTCGGCACCGGACGTTCGACTTCGACGTCGCCGTCGAGCACGCGCAGCAGGCCGGGCGGATTGCCGCCGCCGAATTCGACGTCGTCGGCGGTGAGGCCGGCCTTGAGCTGGTCTTCCTGCGTGTCGAGCCCGAACTTCTGGTAGCTGCCGCGCGTGCCGTGCAGCGTGAAGCGCGCGGGCTCGATCGCCGACAGCGCGCTCGCATGCAGCGCGACGTCCTTGTCCGGATAGCCGAGCAGCAGGTGCACGAAATCGGGCGCCGTGCCGTTGTCGCGGCGCGTCTTGACGGTGGCGCTCACGGTGTCCGGCGTGCCGAACAGCACGAGCGCCTGATCGATCAGGTGTGGGCCGAGGTCGAGCAGCAGGCCGCCGCCGCGGGCCGGCTCCTCGCGCCAGCGCGTGCGCGGCGTCGGCCGGAAGCGGTCGAAGTGCGACGCGAAGCAGGTGACGCGGCCGAGCTCGCCCGAGTCGACGATCCGGCGCACGGTGAGGAAATCGCCGTCCCAGCGGCGGTTGTGGAACGGCGCGAACAACCGGCTGCGTGCGTTCGCGAGCCGCGCGAGCGCGAGCGCCTCGTCGGCGGTGAGCGTGACCGGCTTGTCGACGACCACGTGGCGGCCGGCTTCGAGCACCTGGCGCGCGAGCGTGAAGTGCGTGTCGTTCGGCGTGGCGATCACCACGCATTCGATGTCGTCGAGGCCGAGCAGCGTGTCGAGGTCGGGGACGATGCGCGCCCCCGGATAGGCGGCGTGCGCGCGATCGGACTGACCCGTCGCGATCGCGGCGACTTCAGTGCGGCCGCTCGTGGCGATCACGGGCGCGTGGAACGTCGCGCCGGCGAAACCGAAACCCATCAAACCAATCCTGAGCAATGACGACATGGCAATTCCTGGCTGCGAAGGAAATTAAAGGATGGCGCGCCGAAACGGCACGGAGACGACCGGCTATTTTGGCATGGCGCCGCCGCTTGCACAGACGCGTCGGGCGAAACGCGCGAAGCGATGCGGCGTTTGCACGAGGCATGCCGGCATTTTGCGCGGGATGGGCGCCGTACGGCGTGACCAACTGACGCGCGGCGCGCGGCGAGCCGTGGCGGCCAGCCAGCCCCGGAGCGGGCCGTCTCCAGCCACACTGTCGCGCGGGGCGGCAGCCTCGGGCTGCCGCGGCGCCCGCGCATGCAATGCCACCGCACGGACAGCGGTGGGCCGACGGCGGCGGCGGCGAGCAGGTATTCCATGAGATCGATCCGGTGACGGCTCAGGAGAATTTGAAGCGGGCCGGCGGGTGGCGCCGGGGGAGTGCGTATTGTGTCCGATCGCAGCGCGGACGGGGCCGGATTGGCCGAACGGACAGGCGCGCCCCCGGCGAACGGACAGGAGGCGCCCGCCCGGCAAGCCTGCGCGCCCCTGCCCTGCGGCGCGCCCGAAATACACGCCGCCGACGTGTTAACATGCGCGTCCTGCCTGCGTGTGCGCCTGCTTCGCCAGCTTGCCGCGCACGGCATCCTCCCGGCGTTCCGCCGTCAACCAGCAACACCATCCGCCATCATGTCCGCAGGCCTCAATCCCGCTCAGAATGAAGCGGTGCGCTACCTCGACGGTCCCTGCCTCGTGCTCGCCGGCGCGGGCAGCGGCAAGACCCGCGTGATCACGCAGAAGATCGCGCACCTGATCGAAGCGAAAGGCTTCGAGCCGCGCCATATCGCCGCCGTCACGTTCACGAACAAGGCCGCCGCCGAAATGCGCGAGCGTGTGTCCAAGCTGCTGGAAGGCAAGACGCTCACCACGCCCGGCAAGGAAGGCCGCAAGGTGCCCGTCAATCAACTCACCGTCTGCACGTTCCACTCGCTCGGCGTGCAGATCCTGCGCCAGGAGGCCGAGCACGTCGGCCTGAAGCCGCAATTCTCGATCATGGATTCGGACGACTGCTTCGGGATGATCCAGGAGCAGCTCGGCACGACCGACAAGGGCCTGATCCGCAAGATCCAGAGCATCATCTCGCTGTGGAAGAACGGCCTGATCATGCCCGACGAGGCGATGGCGATCGCGGCCAACGAGGACGAGCACCAGGCCGCGCTGGTCTACCGCAACTACGTGGCGACGCTGCACGCGTACCAGGCGGTCGATTTCGACGACCTGATCCGCCTGCCGGCCGAGCTGTTCGCGAAGAACGAGCAGGTGCGCGACCGCTGGCAGAACAAGCTGCGCTACCTGCTGATCGACGAGTACCAGGACACCAATGCGTGCCAGTACGAGCTGCTCAAGCAGCTCGCGGGCCCGCGCGCAGCGTTCACGGCGGTCGGCGACGACGACCAGGCGATCTACGGCTGGCGCGGCGCGACGCTGGAGAACCTCGCGCAGCTCGGCAAGGATTTCCCGAAGCTGCACGTGATCAAGCTGGAGCAGAACTACCGGTCGACGGTGCGGATCCTGACCGCCGCGAACAACGTGATCGCGAACAACCCGAAGCTGTTCGAGAAGAAGCTGTGGTCCGAGCACGGGATGGGCGATTCGATCACCGTCACGGCGTGCAACGACGAGGAACACGAGGCCGAATCGGTCGTGTTCCGGCTGTCCGCGCACAAGTTCGAGCGGCGCGCGCAGTTCCGCGACTACGCGATCCTGTACCGCGGCAACTTCCAGGCGCGGATTTTCGAGCAGGTGCTGCGGCGCGAGCGGATTCCGTACGTGCTGTCGGGCGGCCAGTCGTTCTTCGACAAGGCCGAGATCAAGGACCTGTGCGCGTACCTGCGGCTGATCGCGAACGCCGACGACGATCCCGCGTTCATCCGCGCGGTCACGACGCCGCGCCGCGGCATCGGCAACACGACGCTCGAGGCGCTCGGGTCGTTCGCGGGGCAGGCGAAGGTGTCGCTGTTCGAGGCCGTGTACATGGGCGGGATCGAGGCGCGGCTGTCGGCGCGCCAGGTCGAGCCGCTGCGGATGTTCTGCGACTTCATCCAGCGCCTGACCGAGCGCGCGGACAAGGAGCCCGCGACCGTCGTGCTCGACGACATGATGGAGGCGATCCACTACGAGGCGTACCTGTACGACGCGTTCGACGAGCGGCAGGCGCAGTCGAAGTGGCAGAACGTGCTCGAATTCCTCGAATGGCTGAAGCGCAAGGGTACGAAGCCCGAGACGGACGCCGTCGACGGCGAGGCCGACGGTTTCCACAACGCGGACGGGCTCGCCGATACGGGCAAGAACCTGCTCGGCCTGATTCAGACCGTCGCGCTGATGTCGATGCTCGAAGGCAAGGACGAGGATCCGGACGCCGTGCGGCTGTCGACCGTCCACGCGTCGAAGGGCCTCGAGTATCCGCACGTGTTCCTGGTCGGCGTCGAGGAAGGCATCATGCCGCACCGCGGCGGTAGCGAGGACGACGGCCCGATCGACAACGAACGGATCGAGGAGGAGCGCCGGCTGATGTACGTCGCGATCACCCGCGCGCAGCGCAGCCTGCACCTGAACTGGTGCAAGAAGCGCAAGCGGGCGCGCGAGACGGTCGTGTGCGAACCGTCGCGGTTCATTCCCGAGATGGGACTCGACGAAGCGCCGCCGCCGACGCCGGAAGAGGCGCCGATGTCGCCGAAGGACCGGCTCGCGAGCCTGAAGGCGTTGCTGCAGAAGTGACGCGGCGCCGCCGCCGCGCGTACGTCGGCGCGACGAACCGGCCGCACGAAAACGAAACCCCCGCGATGCGCGTGCGTCGCGGGGGTTTTTTACGGATGGCCGAGCGGGACCGTTACTTCGCCGCGTTGACCATGTAGTCGACGGCCGCCTTCACGTCGGCATCCGACGCGTTCGATCCGCCCTTCGGCGGCATCGCGCCCTTGCCGTGCAGCGCGTAGTTGTAGACCGTGTCCATCGAATCCTTCAGGCGCGGCGCCCAGTCTTCCTTGCTGCCGAACTTCGGCGCGCCGAGCACGCCGGCCGCGTGGCAGGCCTGGCAGGTCGACGTGTACAGCGCCTTGCCGGCCGTTGCCGCATCGGCGGCGGCCGGGGCGGCCGCGGGTTTTTCGCCGGCCTTCGGGATCGCGGCGATCGCAGCCATGGCGGCGGCGGCCTGCGCGTTCGACGCGTCGGCGCCCGACGCGGGTGCGCCGCTGGCGGCCTGTGCCGCGTTGGCGGCCGGTGCGGCCGGTTCGGGGAAGTTCGCGCCGTCGTTGTTCGCCATGTAGACGATCGCGCGCGCGATTTCATAGTCGCTGACGTCGTCGGGGCTCGTGCCGCCGCGCGCCGGCATCGCGCCCTTGCCCGCGAGGGCCGTCTTCAGCAGCGTGTCGAAGCCCTGCGAGATGCGCGGCGCCCAGTCGTCCTTGTTGCCGAACTTCGGCGCGCCGGCGGCGCCGGTGCCGTGACAGGTCACGCAGACGGCCTTGTAGACTTCCTCGCCCGTCTTGTACGTGCGGGGTGCGTTGGCGTCCTTCACGTCGACCTTCGCGATCGGGGCGATACGTGCGGCGACCTGCTCGTCGGACAGCGCGTCCGTGCCGGCGCCGGAACGGAATGCATGGTTCGCGTAATTGGCGAACAGGACGATCAGGACGATCGGAATCGCGAACGACGCGATGATGACGGCAATCAGCTGCCCGGGGGTTTTGACGGGAGATTCGTGGGGTGCTTCGCTCATGCTTGCCTCGTCTCCGTGAATAGGAATTGTGAGCGCGGTGCAACGGCAAAATGGCAGTCCAATGAAGCACGGACGATTATAGACGGAACGTTTACATCACGGCGAGCGGTGCGATGGCGCGTGTTTACCCGCACGCAGGCTCGCCCGACGGCGATTCGGCGGGCGAGGTGGACGCGTCATGGGAAACCGGGTATCCTTGCCGTCTTGCCGATCGTGGGCGGCCTGTATATGGGGTCGCTTCACTGTCTCACGCGCCCGTAGCTCAATGGATAGAGTACTGCCCTCCGAAGGCAGGGGTTGCTGGTTCGATCCCAGCCGGGCGCGCCAAGTCTAGTCAGGCTTTCAGCGGTTTCCTTCCTTCGTCGGACAGACTCATTGCAGCTAAATTGCAGCTAGCACCGGCGCCGGCTCGTCCGTCAGCGGCGTGACCAATACGCCAAGTGGTCGGCTGACAGGTGCGCGTACCGCTGCACCATTTCCAGCGTTGCCCCGCCGCCCAACTCCTTCAACACCTGCAGTGGCGCGCCGCGCTGCACGTGCCAGCTCACCTAGGTGTGCCGCAGATCGTGCCAACGGAAGCCGCGTATCACCGCTGGCCTCAAGGCCTTCTGCCACGCGGCGGTCACGGTCTGATAGGCCGGTTTGCAGCTGACGCCGTCGTCGTTTCGGCTGTGAGTGGCGCGACCCATTGTGCCGGCTGGTCCGCTGCTAGGTGCGAGTATCGTTGCACCATTTCCATCGTTTCCCACCTGTCCAACCCCTTGGGCCATGAGTAGGGTAGCTCATGGCGACGCACCTATCTCTAGGTTCACTGCAAGATCCGGGAACTGAAAAACCAAATTCTGCGTAAAGGGTGATTCGTATTTCTTCTGATCCCGCATTATTTGCATCGGTATAAATTCTAAGGGATCCGAGGTCGTAAATGCGTTTTTTTCGGTATTCTCTATTTCTGGCCAACCAAGCCAGAATGCCCGGGTATCTTGGTCTTCGGCCCCGGAGAACCGAGCCATGTATCTGGCGATGACGTAGAGAAGCGGGGGACGATCAGAGACAGGTATGTCGATCCGAAACTGTTGCAGGATCTCTTGCGATGATCTGCTGCCGACCCATTCGGAGACCTTGGAGGTCCAATCATTGGCCTTGATAATATTTCGCCTACGACTTTCTCTTTCTGATAATGAGAAACCGAAGACGTCATGCCATTTCAGTTGCACAAGTGCGACCGATCCGCATCCCCGGTCAATTATGATGGCATCAATGTCCGTCAGCATAGTGCCGTCCGCGCGCTGAAGTCGAAATCCTTGAGGCGGCACAATAAATCTCGGCTCAGTGAACAAACGTGCTAAGTCAGCGCGAAAAGCTTCTTCGCGGCGATCGACCCCTCGATCCCAGTCGGCCTTGTAAAATTGCCTCAGGTGTCGGAAGAGCGCAAAGTACGGATTAATCAGAGCGCCAAAACAAGGAAGTAGCGCAAAATCCTTACCGAGATCCACATAAAAGGGGGTGGGTGTCTCAAATGCTTTATCCCAGTCGTCCAATCCGTCGACGTCCAGAGTTAGTGCCTTCATGGTGGCAGGGATCAGTGCTTCAGGAATTCCAGCTTCTTCCCAAACATCCCTTAGATCGTCTTTCCTGGCGAAAATAGTAAGAACGTCCCTCAAGTTAATTGTTGGAATTTTCTTCTGGAGTAGGCGTGCGAAATTCATGTGCGCAAGGATTCGTCCCAAAGCTTGCTCGCAGGCGTGCTTCCACTCTCCGAAGCTCCTGTCGCCAATGATCACATCATCCGGAAGTGCCTCTGCCTCGAAGAAGCCGTGACCAAATTGCCGAGCCGCATTGCGGTAGATCGACACAATCTCCGAGTCATTTTCATAGCAGATGGACCAATCATCCGGTGTGTCCACGTAGCTCGCCATCCGAGCGTGAACTCGAGACCAGTCCACGTCGGTATCGGGTACATCAACTTCGGGGCGACGTGTCCCTAGCGCTTGGGAGGCAGCCATCAGAGCTCGTTCGCGCGCGCCCGCTACCGCCTTAATCCGAAACTGACCCGCCCCCTCGCGTTCTGAAGTGGCTAGGCCATAGTGCTCCAATGCGGCCATACGACGCAGGAATATCAATTCACCGCAAGTGTGGAGATAGGAATAGGAGTATTGCTGTACTTGGAGTTGGCTGGGACCCCATGGAACCCCACCGGGTAGGTTCTTTACTGCAGAAAGGAACGGCCGCAGCGCGGCCGCCGCACCCATGAGCGCAAATCTCGGGTTCGTTCTTGTCTTCGATGTAGATGTCTCATCGTGGACTCCCAATCCCCAGATCGATGCCGCTGCGACATAGTCGAGAACTCTGACAAGCGAGATCAAGGCTTCTTTCTCACGACCCTTCCACGCCATAGAAACGCGGTTCTGAAGAGTCTCAAGGCAGGAATTCAACACCCTTTCGCAATCCGACGAACGACGCTCCGCCATAAGTATTTTCCTGTTGATTTTTAACGCTGTCGTTTGAACGACCCAGTGCGTACGGTAGTTAAGCCTACGATGGGCTATGAATGATTGACTTTGCTGTATTACTGGCAGCTTTGCTTGCGCCTGACTTGGTGGGATGCGATGGTTGGTGGCAGTTTATACAGATGAGCGCGGCCAGTTCAATCGAGCGTCATGAGTAAGTTACTGAACAAAGGTAGAAGCGACGGCGCCGATCATCGGATGAGCAAATCCCTTTCCGCTCAGCTCATCAGCGTGCCGGACGGGGCGCCGGCCTTTGTGATGATCCCCTACGCGGAATACATGGTGCAGCGCGACGAAGCTCGCGACTCGATTCCGCACGCAGTCGGCAGCGCAACGGTCGACGTGGCGACGCGCGCGTGGCGCGGGTATCTCGGCCTGACGCGGGCCGAGGTCGTGCGGCGGATGGGCATTAGCCGATCGGACTACGCGAAACAGGAAAAGCGCGAGAAGCTGCACAAGTCGATGCGCAAGAAAGTCGCGGCCGCGCTCGACATCACGCTCGCGCAGCTCGGTTTCTGACTTGTGGCGCGGCGAGCAGCCCCAGATGCGCGCGGCACGCCGCCGCGGTGCCTCGCCGTTGTGCGAGAATCGCCCGCAACGACCACTCCAAGCGTCGATCGCGGCGGCCGTCCGCGCATCGCGCCGACTCCCGATGGCTGCCATCCCGTCTACCTCGACCGCAGTCGCCGCGTGCGCGCCGACCGAGGCACAGCAGGCGCTGCTTGCGCGTCTGCACGCGTATTCCCCCGACGATCCTCACGCGCCGCTGCCGTACAGCCGGCGCCTCGCCGAAGCCGAAGGCTGGTCGCGCGACCACGCGCTGGCCGTGATCGACGAATACAAGCGCTTCGCGTTCCTCGCACAGGCGGCCGGGCATCCGGTCACGCCGTCGGTCGCGGTCGATGCCGCGTGGCATTTCCATCTGCAATACACGCTCGAATACTGGGATGTGTTCTGCGCCGGCGTGTTGCGCGCGCCGCTGCACCACATGCCCGGCACCGGCGCGCCGGACGAGGCCACCGTGTACGCGCAGCGCTATCGCGACACGCTCGACAGCTACCGCCGGCTGTTCGGCTGCGAGCCGCCGGCATCGATCTGGCCGCGTCCCGTCGATCGGCCGGCCGATGCGAAGGCGGAGGCGCAGCAGCCTGACGGCACGGCCGCCGCGCCGCCGCGCCGTGCATGGCGCAACCGTCTGCCGAAACTCGCGTGGCCGGCGGCGGCCGCGAGCGTCGCCGCCACATGCGCATCGGCGCAGGACTTCAACGTGCTGAATTACACGGGGCCGCAGTTTCTCGCGTTCTACGTGCCGGCCTGTGTTGTTGCGTTGCTGCTGATCGTCGCGCTCCAGGCCCTCGAATTTCGCGTCCGTCGCTGGGGGCGGCGTACGCGCAAGGCTTCGTCCGGGTTGAGCGCCGACGAAGTCGCCTATCTCACCGGCGGCGAAGCGCGGGTCGCGCAAGTCGTGACGATGTGGCTCGCGCATGCGGGCGCGGTCGTTCTGTGGACCCTTCCCCGGCACGGCGGTTACGTGAAGATCGCGGATCCGGAACGCGCGGGCCGGTACGACGATCACTGCGTGTGGCTTGAGGAGCAACCGTCCGGCACCGTGCGCTACGGCGTGTTTCGCGAGCGGCTTGCCGGGTATGCGCAGGAGGTGGTCGACGGGATGCGGGCGCAGGGCTGGTTCTGGGCGCCCGGCGAGTTGCGCGCGTCGCGCCTGGCCGCGCGCGCGATCGTGCTGCTCGTGCTCGGCACCGGCGCCGCGAAGCTCGCGGTCGGGTTGAGCCGCGGTCGGCCCGTGCTGCTGCTCGGCATCTGCATGGCGGTGTTCGCGATCGCGTACCGGATCGTCGCGCGACGACTGACCGGCTTCGGGCGCGGCGGCGCCACGGCGGCCGGGCGCGCCGCGCTGCTCGAGCGCCGGACTGCGCACGATCCGCGGGCCGCGCGTGAGGCGTCGCATGCGCGCAACGCGCAGGAAACGGGCGGGACACGCGACGCAGAACGCGACGATCCGGACCCGCTGTTGTGGACCGCCGCGCTGTTCGGGGCAGGCGCGCTGGCCGGTACCGCGTGGTCGGCGTATTCGGGCACGGTGCTGGCCGCCTCGCCGGTGCCGCCGGTCGCCGCGGCGAAAGCGGGCGGCGGCACGTCGTACGATTCGTCCGACAGCAGTTGCTCGTCGTCGAGCTGCAGTTCGTCGAGTTCGTGCAGTTCGAGCAGTTGCGGCGGGTGTTCGTCGAGCTGAGCGAGAGCGGTGCGTCAAAGTAGCAACGACAACGTTCCGCCGTGCCTGTTTCCGCGCCTGCGATGCCGCGTCGCCGGCTCGCGACTACGCCGACTCGATCGACGGAACAGAAGTCAGAACGCCACTCTTATTCGTCGTCAATCGATTCCGCATGCTTTCTATACTGCATCGTCCATGATCGCGGCCGATGTGCCGCGCCGCTACCCCATCCTGTTCCCGGCGGCCCCGGCATCGAGCCGCTGCGCCGGCAAACCTGCGACCGCGTATGAACGTTACGACCTCCGACGATTGCATTGGTGTACTGTCCGACCATCCGTGGGCGAAGCATTTCATCGTACTGGGCTACCGCGATGGTGCCTTTTCGACCATTCCGAACAATTTCTTCCGCGACTGGCTTGATGAAGAGGCCCAGGTCGGCACCTTTCAAATCGGCCGGTGCTCAGGACTCGGTGTGGGGTCGATCGCTAAGTATGACCAAGGGCATCAGAAACTTGTGATCGGCAAGAACGTTGCCGGCGGAATGCGTCTGCGATTTCTGTTGAATGGCCAGCACGAAATGCGAACCATCTCCACGAGTCTGTTCAGCATCTACGGTAATGGCCTTGAAAGTGTGCCGATGCCGCAATACCAGGACACGGTGATCCAAAACGACGTCTGGATTGGCGACGAAGCGTTGTTTCTTGGTGGCAGTCGAATCGAAAGCGGCTGCGTGATCGGTGCACGAGCCGTGATTCCGCCCAATTTCCGTACCGAGGCATATGGAATCTACGCGGGATCGCCCGCGCGCCTGATTCGCTTCCGTTTCTCGGAGAAAGTGCGCGAACAACTGCTGCAACTCGCGTGGTGGGATATGCCACTCGGCTGGATCAAAGAGAACAACGATGCGTTTCTTGTCGACCTGACTGCCGACGAAGGGCGGGCGCTCGACACGCTCGCAGCGCTACAGGAGGCGAAGGATCGTGCAATGAGTGCGTCCCGCGACCCGAGCGCTACGACGCCCGCCTGAGCATCGGATCATCCGGACTCACGGCGCGCCTCGCGTGTCCGGCAGCGGCGCCGCAATGCGATGGCCGGCGTTGCACGACGTGGTCAATCGGTTGAACAACCGCCTGCAACGAGCTCAAATCGCGGCACCGTAGCCGCATCTGCTTCGGTAGCCGGTGATGCGAAGCCGTCCGTGCCAAAACGGCGAACCGCGCGTCGCACTCCCGCGCACGGCGTACCGCCGCGATGCCGCCGGACGCGACGAACCGCCCCAGCCTCCGCTCATGACGAAGCCAGCCCCCGACGAATCTGCGCTTGCCCAGCAAGCCGCGACCTTGTGCCAGAACGGACGGTTCGCCGACGCGCTGTCGCGCGTCGCGCCGCTGCTCGATGCGCCCGCGCCGGCCATTGCGGCGCTGCACGTCGCGGCCGTGTGCGCGCTTGGCCTGAACCGGATGGCCGACGCGGAAGCCTGGTGGCGACGCGCGATCGATGCCATGCCGGCGTTCGATCCGCCATACGAAGGACTTGGCGCGCTACTTGTGTCGCAGGGGCGGCTACCCGAGGCGGAGGTGATCGCCCGCCGGCAATTGGCGTCGGTCACGCCGCTACGCGCGTCGCACCATCACCGGCTCGGCAAGGTACTCGAAGCGCTCGGCCGGCTCGACGAGGCCGAACAGGCATTCGGGCAGGCACTGTCGATCGAGCCGCGGTCGCCCGATGTGCTGACCGATCTCGGCAACCTGCTTCGTGTCCTGGCCCGGCCGGCGGAGGCGGAGCTCGCGTATCGGCTCGCGATCGCCGTTCGCGCCGATCACGTACTCGCGCACGCGAATCTCGGCGCGATCCTCGTCGACATGCAGCGGCTGCCGGAAGCGGAGGCGGCCAGCCGGCAGACCATAGCGCTGTGTCCGGATCATCCGGAAGCGCATTACAACCTCGGTATCGCGCTGCAGAACCTCGATCGTTTGCCCGAAGCGGAAGCGGCCTATCGCGACGCCATCCGCTGCCGACCCGACCTGCCGCAGGCGCACAACAATCTCGGCTGCGTCCTGCGTGCGCAGGGCCGCCACGACGAAGCGGCCATCGCGTTCGCCGACGCGCTGGCGCTCGCGCCACAGATGGCCGAGGCGCACTACAACCTCGGCACGACGTTCGCGCATGCGGGCCGCCTCGACGAAGCCGAACGCGCATACCGTCGCGCGCTCGAGCTGCGCGCCGACTACGACGACGCGCGCTTCGGGCTGGCGACGCTGCTGCTCAGCCGCGGACGGTTCGAGGAAGGGTGGCGTCGCTACGAATCCCGTTACGAGCAGTCGACGTTCGTGCATCGCCGGACCCGTGAGGTGCTGCGGTGCGTGCAATGGCAAGGCGAGCCGCTGGCCGGCAAGACGTTGCTGGTCTGGCAGGAGGACGGCCTCGGCGACATGCTGCAGTTCAGCCGTTATTTCGCGGAGTTTCGCGCACGGCAGGCGGTGCGTGTGGTGTTCGCGTGCCAGCCGGCGCTGCATCGGCTGATGGCGACGGTCGACGGCGTCGACGCGGTGCTCGATCACGAAACGGCTACCGCGCAGGCCGCGCAATTCGATTACTGGACGAGCCTGTTGAGCGCGCCGATGCACGCCGGCACGACGCTCGACACGATCCCGCCGCCGATGCGGTTCGTCCCCGAGCCGGCGCGCGTCGCGCACTGGGGGGCCCGCCTCGACGCGCTGCCGGTCGGCCCGCGTGTCGGCCTCGTGTGGAAAGGCAATCCGAAGCATCACAACGACGCGCACCGCTCGCTGCCGTCGCTGGCATTGCTGACGCCGCTGTGGAGCGTGCCGGGCGTGAATTTCGTGAGCCTGCAGAAGGGGCAGGGCGAGGACGAGGCGCGGCATCCGCCGGGCGGCTTGCCGTTGCTGCACCTGGGCTCGGAGATCGACGATTTCGCCGATACGGCCGCGATCGTCGCGCAACTCGATCTCGTGGTGTGCGTCGACACGTCGACCGCGCATCTGGCCGCATCGCTCGGCAAGCCTTGCTGGGTGCTGCTGCCGAATCAGGACGTGGACTGGCGGTGGATGCACGACCGTGAGGATTCGCCGTGGTATCCGGGCACGGTGCGGCTGTTCCGGCGCGGGCGTGGCGACAGCTGGATTCAGATGGCTGAGCGCTTGCGGGAGACGTTTGCCGCATATATCGCGGCCGGGCGCGTGATCGCGGATGCGACACTGCGTACCACTTGACCTGATGACCGAAATGGTCGCGCGCTTGTCCGACTATCGTCACGTACAAGCCACCCACGTGCCCTTCGATGCACGACGCCCGACGTGATGAGCCGGGCGCAATGGTGATCGACAACGGTGCGAATCATGCACGGCTCGACGGGTCGGGTCATCTCGTATCGCGGTGATGCCAGGCAGGCTGCCCGGCCGCCGGAGCCGTGCGAGGGTTGCTTAGTTTGCGGGTTGAATCAGCAACGTTGCCTGTCCCGAGTTGTCGCCGCAGTAATCGTCACTCACATAAACGTAGACGTTCGAGAGGCTCGAGGGCATCTCGATGACGGTGGGGCGTGCCGTGGCCGTACCGCCCCACCGAATGTTGCCGAAGCCACCTTGCATGAACGCCGTGTCGATGTTGCAGCCGTTCGCCAGCGCGCCGCCGCTGCAACTCATCGAGTTCGACGTGAGCGAAACTGCATACCGGCCGCCAGCGAGCGTGAGTTTGACCGGTGTGCCGCCAGATACGGTCCCGACGTAGCTGGAGAGGCAATTGGCCTTCGCGTCAATCACGACGCTCGTCGCTGCGTCGCACATCAGGGGAACCATGGCCGCAAGTGTGATCAGTTTGTTACGCATGAATTGAGTTCTCTCAGTGTTTGTTGATTGATATTTGCCCGGTACGTGGGAGACGCACCGGGGCGCCGGTTTCGCCCGCGTCGGGCACGCTGTAATGAACCCTTGACGGGGCAAGGCGGACACCCGGCATGCGTTCCGGTGGCCGTGCGGGTACGGCATGAAACCGTTTCATGCCAAGCGTTGCCCCCCCGTTCCACCGTGCAGGATCCGGCGTATGCGCAAGCGGTCGTAATTGACGAATGCCTGTCTCTTGCATGACGTCTTCCTTGCTTTAGCTATAACGGCAGGTCTGACACCGAATTTAGGCCGGGCACGCATCTTGACGATGTCTGAACACGCCGGCATTGGGTGCGCAGCGATGGTCTCGGTCTGCGAGTTCACGGCCCGTCGGTACGATCCGCCGCGATCCGAACGCATGGCTCGAATCCGCGGCATGTCGTAACCCAGCAGCGATCGTTGCACGCCGCGGGTCGTGCTCGCCGTCCCGCACTGGCTGGCTCTTCGCGCGAACGACGCGAATTGCCCCGGGTTTGCTGAATCGATTCAACGCTTCGAATCGATCGCGCATCGCTAGAATCAACGCGTTCTCGGGGGAGGTCCGATCGGGAGCAGCGGACACGCGTTCCAGCCATGCATGAAATCGAACAAGGCCGTCATGAATGGCTGGAAGTTTGTCGCTGTTGAAAGTCTCGTGAGCGAGGAAGCGTTGACTCGCGCGCAAGCGTTCGGTTTCGATCGGCACGTCATCGAGACGACGGTGCGCGAACTCATGTTGCGCTGGCTCGCGCCGAGCAAGCGATTGCTCGGATGGCGGCGGGGTTCGAGTACGTCACGATCGACGTCGACGGGCATGAGGTCCCGCTCATCGATGATGCGACGCAGGGCCTGGGTGCGTGCAGGCAACTGCGGATCGAGATCGAGGACGCGAAGATGGATCTGCTTACGCGCCGTCTCGGCGAGTTCGGTCTGACCATCGCGAGCAAGCACCCGGTGCAGAACTACGCGGGATTATGGAACTGTATCTTCGTACGCCGATCGCCACGGCCCGCGGCACCGCGTGCCGTGCTCAGAACCCCGACAGATAGGCTTGCCGGTCGACAGCGGTGCGGTAAGCGCTCACGAACCCGCGGTGACTCCATTGATCGCACGCGAAATCGTCGAAGCGGCACGACAGCGACAGTTTCCAGTCGACCGCGTCGCTGGTGAGTGTCCGATGCACGAGATAGGGCGACATGAAGAGCACGTGGCCAGCGTCGATCTCCAGGTCGCAGGCGCCATCGATCTCCTGATCGTGGAGTACATAGCCGCGGTCGGTCTGTTCTCCCGCCCACAGTCCGCGCCGATGGCTGCCCGGGACGATGCGTAGTCCGGGCGCTCCGGGGCGGATGTCCGTGAGCGACGTCCACGCGATCACGCCGCGAGAGGATGTCCCCATGCTCGGCCAGTCCTGGTGATACGGCAGCCCGTAGTTGTTGCCGATGCGATCGTTCGCCGTGTAGTGCGTGACGATCGGGCCTGTCTGCACCGGCATGACGATGCCGACGTGACGGTCGAGCGCGGCAGCCAGCTCCGGCGAGCAGAAGAAGCGCTTCACATCGATATCTTCAGCGAGCAGCTTGATGATGTTGCGGTTGCGCGTCGTGTCGTCGCCGAATCTCGGGATGAAGTGCTGCTCGAATTTCGTCCGCACGGCGCTCATCGCCGACTGCAGCGTGCTGTGTGCAACGACCGCATAACCTAGTTCGCGAAAGTTACCTGCGATCACGTCCATGTTGTCTCGCCCTGAATTCCGCTACCGATCCGCGCTTGCGCGTACCCGAACCCGCTCGCACCGAAACCGTCGCCGTTGTAGAACATGTACAGGCGCTCGCCGACCTGCACGACTTCGGGATAGGCGACCATGAACGCATCCCACCCGCTCGGTGATACGTCGAGTCCCGCCTCCTCGTCGCGGCGATGCCAGGTGATACCGTCCGTGGATTCGGCATAGCCGATCCGGTAGCTGACCGACGAACGCTCGCGGTACCCGTCGTGGCTGCGCTTGCAGAACCACATCCGGTAACGGGTGCCGTCGAAATGAACCGACGCGCGAGCCAGGCCGCCTTCGTGACCGTCCAGGTAGTCGATCGCGACGCGGCCGCCGCGCGACCAGTGAATGCCGTCACGGGATTCCGCGTATTTCAGGTGATAGCGCGCTTCGGGCTTGCCGTCGACCAGGGTCCAGCCGGTGCACGACAGGTACCAGTTGCGCCAGATGCCGTTTTCGATCCGGACGCAGGTGGTGCCACAGAAGTGCGGTTCGTCGGCCGTGCGATCCATCACCGGCCCCTCGAACAGTCTCCGATAATGATGACCGCCGTCCTCACTGATCGCGAGGCCCACTGCGTTGTGGTACGGAATCGTATTGCGCACGTTCCAGCCGATGTAATACAGATAGCGGACGCCTTCGTGCTCCACGACCGACGACGGCATCGTGCCGCAGTCGTCGAACGTGCCGAGCGCACCCGGCGGCAGTACCGGATCGGGGCCGATCGACACGATCTCGGCGGGTGCGTTTGTACGCACGGCCATGCTGGCGATCGCGCTGCGATTGTCCGCGTCGCGACTGCTGAACAGCAGTTGCAGCGTATCGCCGTCGCCCCCTGCTACCGTCGGAATTTGTGCGTGCGATTTCGCCCAGGGCAGCCGTGCATCGGGCTTATAGATCAGCCCCTGCTTGTCCCACCGTATGCCTGCCATGGGTTTTCCTAGAGTTTCAGATCAGTGCTGGCCATTGCCAGTTTGACCGCGGGATTGCCTTTGTATACCGACCACGGTTCCGTCGACTTCGTGATCGCGGCAGCCATCGTGATGAACGTGCCTTCACCGATCGTCACGCCGTCACGCAGCGTGGCGTTCACACCCACGAAGCTGTACGCACCGATATCGCAATGGCCGGACATGACGACGTGCGAGGTCATCGTCACGTGATCGGCGATGCGCCCGTGATGGCCGATATGGTTGCCGCTCCACAGCACGACGTTGTTGCCGATGGTCGTGAACGGCTGAAGGGTATTGTCTTCGAGGATGAAGCAGTTCTCGCCGATCGTGTTGTGGCAGACAGTGGCGCGCGAACTCACGTAGCTGATCAGTGGGTAGCCGCGTGTCTTGAGGTCGTTGAAGATCTTCTCGCGTTCGCGGTTCATCCGCTTCGGCGACATCGGCGCGAAGAAACTGAAGTCGCCCGGAGGATGGGACTCGGCGACGTCCTCGAATGCGATCACGGGGAGGCCCCTGAACGTTCGGCTCTCGGGCAAGTACTGCCGGTTGACGCAGAATGCGACCACCGTGTGCGGCGAATCGTGCTGAAGGTAGTAGTGCGCGAGTTCTGCATAGTCTTGCAGGCCGAACAGAATGACGTTTGCCATCAGTTGTGCTCCCTGTACACGTACGTCGTGTACTCGTAAAGCCCGTAGTCGTGGCGCAGCACATAGTGGCGCGACAGCTCGCGCGACAGGAAGTGCGTCAACTGCGTGACCGGCACGTGGAACAGGTCGTCGCGCTCCCAGTCGACCTCCTTCGACATCACGTTGAACGCGATGCCTTTGCGCGCCTTCGGGAACACGACGCGCAACACGCGCGTGAAATACTCGAACATCTCGTCGTAGCCGAGCTCGCGTTTCTCGGTGAAGACGCCGTTCATCACGATGTAGTCGTATTCGCCTAGCCGGTCGGGTTCTGCGAGCACATCGACGCATTGGTAGTCGTTGTGCGGATACTTGCGCCGGGACAGGTCGCAGAATGCCGGAGACGCATCGAGCCCGGCATAGCTCAGCCCGTCGATGCCGTGGTCCAGCATGTACTGGTACAGATGCGACGCCCCGCATCCGAAATCGAGCAGTGCGGCTGGCGTCGAACCGGGCCGCACCAGCTCGAGCATCACGCGATAGCGTGTGTCGGCATCCTCGGCGTTGGGCCAGTCCACGCCGCGATGCGTATCGCCGTGGCGTTCGAGACACGACTCGTAGTGACGGATGAGGGTGGTGTGGAGATCGTCTTTCATGACAAGGTGGCGCCCGTCAGCAATTGGTCGATCGCTGAATCGTCGTTGCACATCAACACGTCGATGATCGACAGAGCGGGAATGAACGGGCCGCGGACGGAGGTGTATGGCGCGAGGTCAGGTGTCAGGAACTTCAGTTGCAGGCCGGCGGCGGCGAACGCATGCGGATCGTACAGTTCTTGCCCGCCGACCGGATTCACGTAGACAGCCGCGCGCTCCTGCCGACCGATGTCGATGATGCGCGCCTGTGCCTTCAACGATGCGTTCTCGTAGCGTCGCGACGTCGCGACGATGTGTGTGTCGAGCCGCAGGTGGTCGCGCAGCGCGATGAGGCCATGCACGAGGAAATCGGCCAGGTTGCGTGCGTCGTGCATCAGAATGCGCTCGATGATCGGGAACACCCGCGAGAAATGCGGCGAGCGTGCATAGCTTTGATGGATCGTGCGCAGGATCCGGGGCCGCCAGTTTGCGTCGTCTGCCACGTCGATATCGCAGATGAGCCGGTTCTGGCTGGCCTGCCGCAACGGCATGGTGATCATGTGCGCCGCACCGTTGACGTTGATGCGATTGCGATTGATCCAGCCGCGATTGATGAAGCTCACGTCGTCGAACACGACGAACGTGTCGACACTGGCCATCAATTGGAAATAGCCGATGTACGGGAAGAAGTACGGCTGCATGACGGCCAGCCGGCGTTCAGCTTGCATGTTGCGTCAGACCTGCCTCGGCCAGCACGATGTTGATGATGCGATCCTGATCGCGCGCGGTGAGCGCCGGATAGATCGGCAGGCACAGCACTTGGTGCGAGAGGTCGCTGGCGACGGGCAGATTCGAGCGCGCCGCCGACGGCAGGCCGCGATAGGTCGGGAACTCGCTGATCAGCGGATAGAAATACCGGCGCGCCGCGACGTTGTTCGCGCGCAGCGCATCGTAGAGCGCATTGCGCGTCACCGGGAAGTCGCGGGTGATGCGCACCGGAAAGTACGAGTGGTTGCGGGTGCAGTGCTCGGGCACCGGCGGCAGCAGCAGGCCTGGCACGTTCTTCAATGCCGCCCGATAGCGCTCGTCCACGCGCGCGCGGCCGTCCGCGATTCGATCCATGTGTTCGAGCTGCAGCAGGCCGAAGGCCGCCTGCACCTCGTTCATCTTGCCGTTGATGCCGGGGCCGATCACCGTTACTTCGTCGACGAAGCCGAAGTTCTTCAGATGATCGATGCGTCGCTTCGTCTTTGCATCGCGGCAGATGAGTGCGCCGCCCTCGAACGTATTGAAGATCTTGGTGCCGTGAAAACTGAGTACGGACATGTCGCCGAATTCGAGCACCGAGCGGCCGTGGCGCCGCACGCCGAACGCATGGGCGGCGTCGTAGAGCACACGCAAGCCGTAGGTGTCGGCGATCCGCTCGATTGCCTCGACGTCGCACGGATAGCCGTAGACATGTACGGGCAGGATCGCGGTGGTCTGCGGCGTGATCGCCGCTTCGATGCGCCCGGGATCGAGGTTCATGGACACGGGATCGATGTCGACGAACACGGGGCGAATGCCGTTCCAGTGCAGCGCATGCGTCGTGGCGACGAAGCTGAACGGCGTCGTGATGACTTCGCCGGTGATTTTCATCGCCTGGAGCGCCGTGATCAGCGCGAGCGTCGCGTTGGAAAACAGCGAAATGTGCTCGACACCGAGGAATTCGCACAGCGCTCGCTCGAGCTCCGCATGGAAGCGCCCGCCGTTGGTGACGATCTTGCTCTCCCAGATCTGGTTCAGATACGGGAGAAACTCGTCCAGTGGAGGCATGTAGGGCTGTGTGACGGGTATGAGCTTGTCCATGATGCGTTCCCGAAGTCGTACGTCTCGAGCGCCAATGCGCACACCGTTGATCGTGAGAACACTCTAGCGCGCGTGTTGCACTAGCGATTGACCGAGCAGGGGGCGGTTTGCGAGCCAATTCACGGGAATGCCATGGTCTGCCCTGGCCGGCCGGTCGAACATCCTGGGGCTGTCAGGCCGTTCAGCCGGTCGCTTGTTCGATGTGCGCCGATGTCGGCGGGTCGGGCAGGACGGCATCGAACGAGACCGGTGCTTCGCCCGCGCACCATCGCCGCCACATCATTCGCAACGCGACCGACAGCCCCTGCGCGACGACGTCCGGATGAAACGGAGCCGATGCAAGGCAGCGATCGCGGAGGCTGGTGCGCAGCGCCTGCAGCGTGTCGAGGTCGCCGGCCAGCGCGACGGCCTTGCGGACGAATTCGTCTTTGTCGTATGCGACGAAGGCGTCGAGATCGACCCGCTTGAGCCAGCTTGAGGAGCCTCGGGTCGGGATCGATCGTCCGGCGATCGTGACGGTCGGTACCCCCATCCACAGCGCGTTGAGCGTCGTCGTCGAGCCGGCATACGGGAAGGTGTCGAGGCAGATGTCGACATGGTGATGCTGCTGCAGATAGACGGCGATGGTCGCGCGCGACTGGAAGGTCAGGCGTGCCGGATCGATGCCTTCGGCTGCGAACCAACCGGCGATCGTCTCGCGATCGAGATCCTGCTCGATCGCGCCGATCACCATCCGCGCGTCAGGCTTCGCGCGCAGCACTGCGGCCCACAGTGCAACCACGTCTTGGCGCAACTTGTTGAGCCGGTTGAAGCTGCCGAAGGTGACGTAGCCATTGTGGAGCGCTGGCAAGCCGTTGACGGGCGGGCAGTTCGCGGGTGGCGCGTATGGCGCCAGTGCGGGCATGCGCACGATCTTCTCGACGAACTGTTCGTCCAGTTCGCCGGCCGGCGTGACGACGCCGTCGCTCAGGTAGTAGTCGATCGTGCGCATGCCCGTCGTGCCCGGGTAGCCGATCCACGATGCCTGCAACGGTGCGGGTTTGCGCGCAAGCGCAACCAGGCGGTTGCGACCAGTGTGACCGGAGAGATCGATTACGATATCGATACGATCGTCGCGGATCTGTTCCGCGAGCGCGGCATCGCTCAGCGCTGTTACGGTTCGCCACGTGGTGGAGTACGCGCGCAGCTTCGCCGTGACGTGATCGTCGATCACGAAGTTGTAGTAGAAGTGCAGCGACAGGTTCGGGTCGCGGCTCAGGTGTTCGACGACGGGCAGTAGATAGTGCGCGACCGCATGGTTCAGCAAGTCGCCGGACACGAAGCCGATCCGCAACGGGCGTTCGGGGTCGCGGGAATTGGCGTATTTTTTCGGCAACGCATGTCTTTCATGCTGCTTGCCGAACGCGCGATGCGCGTCGAGCAGCATTTCGGGCGTGTTGGCGTCGTCGTGAATCAGGCTGAACAGCAGCGAACTGTGCGACACGCTGTCGTTCGGATCGATTTCGATGGTGCGTCGCAGCCAGGGGACCGCCTCCCGCGCAGCGCCCTGATCGAGCAGCACGAAGCCGAGTGCGCCGTTTGGTGGTGCCATGTGCGGCGCCAGTTCCACGGCGCGTCGACATGCCGCGACGGCTTCCTGCTGGCGTCGCAGCCCGTGCAGCGCGATGCCGAGAATGCGGTGCGCCTCCATGTGCGTCGGCTGCGCCGCAATGATCGCGCGGCACTGGACTTCCGCTTCCTGGTGCCGCGTCATGAGGCGCAGCGTGTCGGCGAGCAGCGTGCGTAACAGGAGGTCGCCGGGCAGGGTTTCGAGTGCGCGATAGGCGACGTCCGCCATCTCCACGTATTGCCGTTCCTTGTACAGCGAGACCGCCAGCGTGCGCCAGCACGCGCCGTCATCGGGATAGTCCGCGACGAGCCGCCGTGCAAGCGCGAGCGCCTCCGCCGAGCGCCGCTTGTCGAAGAGGGCGGCGTGCTTGCGCAGGCTGGACAGCGGTGCCTTGCGCACGTGCTCCGCGGGCACGTTCTCCTTCTTGCTTTCGTCGAGTTGCCGCGTTGACGAAATGGTCAGCGTGATGCTGGCCGGAGCGGCCGGACCTGCGGCGGCTGCCGTCGGGAACGTCACGGTGGGCGTGGCCATTTGCGAGATCAGGCCGTCCAGGGCGGGGCCGTGCACGCCGCGCTGCTGTGCCATTTCGACGGCGACCCATGCCGCCGGCGTCTGGTTTGCCCGGAACAACGCGTTGATGTAGCTGACCCAGCATTGGCCGTTGCCCGGGTTCGCTCCCAGTGCGATTTCGAAGTGCGGAATCGCGTCGGCGGGCCGATCGGTGTCGACCAGCAGTACTGCGAGGTTGTGGTTCGCGTCTGCATGTTCCGGCATGGCGTCGAGGATCGCGCCATACAAGGCTTCCGCATCGCTCAATGCGCCGTCGTGATGGTGCTTGATGGCGTTCTGCATGACGAGCGCGATATCTTGCTCGAACTGCTGCTCCGGGCTGAGTGTGGCGCGGTCGGATGAGTCGAGTGGGAGCATGGCAAGGGGCGCGGTTGTTCGGTGTTTGCCATTATCTGTAACGAGTGGCCGCACCGAACCGGCGAGATGGTGTCAAAAGCGCGGCCAATTCCGCCGATTGGGTCGCGTAGACGCAGGCGTGACGGCCTGACGGCACCCAAAAAAACGCCCGCACGAGGCGGGCGGGGAGGCGAACGAGCACGCCCTCACATCAGCGTGTAGTTCTTGTTGTCGGGTGGGCGGCGCGCGCGTCGAGCACGTCGCGCGGCGCGTCTCAACGGCTCGCGATGCTCTGGTACTGGCCGACGGCCTGCACGCGGCTCATCGCCGCCTGGTATTCGTCGGTCAGCTCCTGCTGCGCGCGTTGCGCGTCGGCGAAGATGCGGTCGTTGCTGACCTGCATGCGGCGGATCGCGGCGATGCCGACGGGCGGCTGATCGGTCGAGAGCAGCGCGACGAGCTGCCAGCGCGCATCGGCGAGGCGCACGGCCTCGGCCCAGTCGGCCATCGTGGCCGCGTGTTCGATCGAGTCGGTCAGCGCGTCGATCCGGGCGATCAGTTCGGTCTGTTCCATCGAGGCTCTCCTGTCCGGCTAGCGGTCAGCTCTTGTTGTTCGCCAGCGCGCCGCCGCTGTTCGCGCCGCCGAACAGCTGGGTCAGGTATTGCGAGTTGCTGTTCATCGTCGCCATCAGCGTGTTGAGCGCGGTGAACTGCGCCTGGTACTGGGTGGTCAGCTGTGCCGCGTAGTTCGTCAGCGTCGTCTGCTGCTGGGCGACGTTCTTCAGATCGTTGCTGAGCGCGGTCGTGCGCGCGGCGATCAAACCGTTCGTCTTCGTGTAGTTCGTGATGTTCGTCGTCAACTGCTCGCCGATCCCGTTCGTCGAGTTGAACAGCGACGCGACGCCCGTCGGATTGTTCTGCAGCGCGCCGTTGAGCGCGGTGCTGTCGACCTTCAGCGTGCCGTCGGCCTGCAGCGTGACGCCGATCGACGCGAGGTTGACCGTCGAGCCGTTGCTGTTCACGCCGCTCGCGACGATCGACGCGAGCGCATTCTTGATCGTGTTGAGCGTCGAGTCGCCGAGCAGCGGGCCTTGCGACGACGCGCCGGACGTGAAGCTCGACAGCGAGCCCATCGTCGTGACGAGCGTGTTGTAGAGCGTCGCGAAGTTGTTGATCGCGGCGGCCTGGGATTTCGTGTCGGTCGCGACCGTCAACGTTTGCGGCTGCGTGGCGCTGACGGCGGCGCTGGTCAGGTTCAGCGTGACGCCGGTGATCGCGCTCGTCACGGTGTTGCTCGCGCTCGTGCCGGCGATCCCGTTGATCGTGAACGCGGCGTCCTGTGCGGCCGTGCTCTGCTTCCACGCGGCGCTGCCGTTCGCGGACGCGATCGTCGACTGGCCGCCCGTCGTGCTGGCCGTCGACGTGACGCCGAGGCTGGACAGGCCGTTGTCGCTCGCGACGTTGCTGAGGGCGACGCCGATCGTGCTCGCCGCGCCGGTCGGCGTCGAGCTGAGCACGAGGTGCGCGCCGTCGCTGCCGTTGACGACCGACGCGACGATGCCCGGGTTGCCGGTCGCGGAGTTGATCGCGGCGGCGATGCCGGACAGCGTGTTGTTGGTGTTGTTCACGTCGACGGTGAACGACTGGCTGCCGAGCGACAGCGTCATCGTGCCGGTGCCGAGCGCGGTCGACGCGCCGAACGCGGCCGACGACAGCGACTGCGACGTCGCGATCTGCGTGACGCCGACCGAATAGCTGCCGGCCACCGCGCCGGCGCCCGCGGTCGCGGTGAGGCCGGTGCTGCTCGCGGTCGCGGTGAAGGTGTTCTGCAGCGAGCCGTTCGACAGCGTCGTGAGGCTGGCCTGCAGTGCGCTCAGCGCAGCCGACAGCGCGCCGTACGCGGAAATCTGGGTGTTGTCGCTGCTTTGCTGCGCGTTGAGCGCGGCGGCCTGACCGGCGGTTTTCGCATTGACGAGTGCCGTCACGAGCGAGTTGACGTCCATCGACGAGTTGCCGGTCGAACCGCTGATGATCGATTGGGCGGCTTGCTGCAGCGCGCTGTTGGCCGAGTTGTTGGCGGCGGTGACGGCGGGATTGATCGTCGACATCGTGTTGCTCCGTGCGGCGGGTGATCCGGGAAGTTCTGGATGAAGACCTGGCGGCGGAGCAACGCCCCGCGCGCCAAGTGCCTGCGGCCGGGCCGCGCGTTACGCGGGGCCCGGCCGTGAGTTGCTACGCGGTTACTGCAGGAGCTTCAGGACCTGCTGCGGCAGCGAGTTCGCCTGTGCGAGCACCGAGATGCCTGCTTGCTGCAGCACCTGGTTCTTCGACATGTTCGCGGTTTCCTGCGCGAAGTTCGCGTCGGTGATCTGCGATTGTGCCGACGACAGGTCGGTCGATTCCGCCTGTTGCGCCGTGGCGATTGCCGTGAAACGGTTTTGTGCCGCGCCCAGTGCCGCCTGCACGTTGTTCACCGTCTGCAGCGCGTTGTCGATCGACACCATCGCGACGTTCGCACCGCTGACCGTGCTGATGTCGAGGTTCGACACGGTCTTCGGCGTGTTGACGGCGTTGATCTGGGCGATGGCGTTGTTGATTGCCGTCAGTTGTGCAGCCGTGGTGCCCGCACCCGTTGCGCCCGATTGCAGCGACAGTGCGCCGACTGCCGTGCCCGTGCCGGCCGTTGCGTTCGAACCGAAGACGGCCGTTGCGGCGCCCGACGTGATGCCTTGGCCGTTCTGGTCCGTAAACGAGTAGCCGCCCTGGCCGTCCGAAATCACGTTGATCGCGGTAATCGTCGCGCCCGAAGCGGTGTATGCGCCGGCGCTCGTGAGCGACAGGCCCGTCACCGTACCCACCGTCTGGCCCTTCTGCACCAGGCCGCCGCCGATCTTCGCAGCCGACATGCTTTGGCTCAGATCGAGCGAAATCGTCTGGCCGACGTTCGCGCCGACCTGGAACGACACGATGCCTGCCGAGCCGTCGAGAATGTTCGTGCCGTTGTACGTCGTTTGCGACGCGATACGGTTCACTTCCTGGATCTGCTGCGCAACTTCCTGCTGCAGTGCTGCCTGGTCGGTCGTGGACATCGTGCCCGTCGACGCCTGGACGGCCAGCTGGCGGATACGCTGCAGGCTGTTCGTCAGCGACGACAGTGCGCTCGATGCCGTCTGGATCATCGACACGCCGTCGTTGGCGTTCGACACGCCCTGGTTCAGACCGTTGATCTGGGTCTGCATCCGGGTCGAGATCGCGAGGCCTGCCGCGTCGTCCGCTGCGCTGTTGATGCGCTTGCCCGACGACAGGCGCGTGATGGCCTGGGACAGGGCGTTTTGCGAGCCGTTGAGGTTCTGCTGTGCAACCAGCGAGTTGATGTTGCTGTTAATTCCGAGCATGGAAAAATCTCCTGTGTAAGCCGAAAGCCCTGGAAAGCCGTTTTGGCGTCGGCGGAAGCACTCGTTCATTGCTGGCCGCCTCAGAGCAGGATTTCGGCGTACCAAAACAAAACTTGAGGGGCGCTTGCAGATTCGGCCCGATTTTTTATCCTTCTTTGTCAATTCGGACCGGCGCAGCACGGCGCCGGATTAAATGGGGCAGAAACAGGCGCGGAGACGCAGTCGCGACGCTGTCCACACACGACCGACAAAAGGGTGGTTTTGTCTGTGATTCCCTGCTATGATGGCGGGCTGAATTGAGATTTTCTGTCACGCCTTTGCCGGTTTCGGCATGTCTGCTGGCAGTCAAACGCGGCGCTGCACGCGGTTGTGAAGCGTACTCGCGGTGCTTTCCGCCTCTCTTTTCCGGCCTCCGAGGCCGTATTTCCGCTCGTTTCGCCTGTTGTGGGGACGCTCGGATGGCCGGTGCGTGGCGCTTGGCCGCTACGTTTTTGACCGTTTAAGCAATTTAGGAACGACATGACGACGATTCTTCTGAAAGAAAACGAGCCGTTCGAAGTGGCGATTCGCCGCTTTCGTCGCGCTATCGAAAAAAATGGCCTGATCGCTGAACTGCGTGAGCGCCAGTCTTACGAAAAGCCGACCGCAGTCCGCAAGCGCAAGAAGGCAGCAGCCGTCAAGCGCCTGCACAAGCGTCTGCGCAGCCAGATGCTGCCGAAGAAGCTCCACTAAGAGCGTCTGCCGGTTCGCCGCAAAACGGCGGAGTGTGCCTCGAAAGAGGCCGCTCCGCCGTTTTGCTTTTGCGGGCCGGGAAAATCCCGGGGCCATTGCGGCGCGGGTGTTCCCGCCGGCTGGCGAGACCCTGCGGCCAGCGGGTTGCGGCCGCCGGCCGCGGCGTTCAGAAATCGATCTTCGCGCTCAGGCTCACTGTGCGCGGGTCGCCCGGCTTCACGTAGTCCGCGTACTGGTATTCCCAGTAACGGCGGTTCAACACGTTGTCGATCGATGCGCGCAGCGTCACGTCGTGCCGTCCGACCCGCGTCAGGTAACGGGCGCCCGCGTTGACGACGAGAAAGCCCGGTGCGTCGAGGCCGCCGGCCGCGCGCAGCGGCGTCGCGCCGGTGAATTTCGCGTCGACGCCGAGCGTCAGCCCCGGCACGCCCGGCACCGCATAGCCGAGGTCGCCGGCGAGCACGAAGCGCGGCGCGCCGGCCACGCGGTTGCCATTGTTGCCGATCCCGTTCGCGTACCACGCGTCGAGCAGCATCGTGTCGACGCCCGCGTTCCAGTGCGCGCCGAATTTCGCGCGCGCGCCGACCTCGATCCCCTGAATGATTGATTCGCCGTCCTGCACGTAGACGTTCGCGGCGTTCGCGTATTCGGCGCTGCGCTCGATGCGGAACAGCGCGGCCGTCGCGCTCCAGCGCGCGTGCTCGCTCTTGATCCCCAGCTCGTACTGCTTGCTGCGCAACGGCTTGAGCACCTGGCCCGCGTTCGCGTAGACGTCGTTCACGCGGCTGCCGGGCTCGAGCGACTCGGCGTAGCTCGCGTACGCGGTGGTCGTCGGCGCGAGCTTGAACATCACCGCGAAGGTCGGCGTCACTACGCCGTTCTGGCGATAGCCGGGGTCCTCGACGCCGCTCGCCTGGAACGCGCGCTGCGTGTAGTTCATGTAGCGCACGCCGGCCAGCACCGACCAGCGCTCGGTCAACTGCACGGTGTCGCTCGCGAACAGCGATTTCTGCACGATCTCGCTCGTGCGGTACTGGATGAAACCGTGCGGACTCTCGTAGCGGTACGGATTCGGCGCATAGAGGTTGCCGGCGCCGAGCGGCACGAACACGCTGTTCGCCGAATAGTCGTTCGCCTGCTTCTGCCACGACGCGCCGAGCACGATCTGGTGGCTGAACGGGCCCGTGCGTACCTTGCCCTCGACCATCGCGCGCCACTGGCTGAAGCGGTGATCCTCCATGCCGACGTAGCGGCTGTCGGTGTAGTAGCCGGCCGCGTCCTGCAGGTAGAGCGTGCTTTCGTTACGCCGGCGCGTCGCCTTGCTGTAGCTGTACGTGACGTCGAGCTGCCAGTCGGGCGAGAGCTGGTATTGCAGCCCGGTCGTATAGAGCTGCAGGTTCGTGTTCAGGTACTGGTCCTTGCCGCCCAGGTTCGTCGATCCGCCGCTGATCGTCGCGGGCAGCGCGCCGCCCGGATAGCTGCCGGTGAAGATCGACGGCGTCTGGCCCGTCGTGCGGCGGTCCTGGTACAGCGCGCCGAACGACACGGACAGGTCGCGCGTCAGGTTCGCCTGCAGCGCGAGCGACACGCTGTCGCGGCGGATGTTGCCGTCGTTGTAGGTCTTGCCTTCCTCGTGGGTCGCATTCAGCCGCGCGCCGAACATGTGGTCGGGCCCGAAGCGCTGGCCGAGATCGACATGCTCGGTCCACACGTTGGTGCTCCGGTAACCGATGTCGACGCTGCGCACCGGTTCGGCGCCCGGCTGCTTCGTCACGTAGTTGACGACGCCGCCCGGCGTCACGAAGCCATACAGGAAGCCGCCGAGCCCCTTCAGCAGTTCGACGCGATCGAGCTGCTCGTACGGCATCGTGATGCCGTACGTGACGAACGGCAGTCCGTCGATCTTGTAGCCGTTCTGCCAGTCGAGCTGCATGCCGCGCACCGTCATGTAGCTGGCCCAGGCGCTGTAGGCGCCGCTGTTGTCCGACACCGACGCGTCGTTCGCGAACACGTCGCCGAGCTTGTACGGCTGGCGGGCCTCGAGCTCTTCCGACGTGACGATGGTCGTCGAGAACGGCGTGTCGAGCTGGCGGCGGGTGCCGAGCGCACCCGTCGAGATCGTGTCGGTCAAGTGTTGCGGCGAATCATGCGCGGCCGTGATGTTGAGGGCGGGCAGTACCGCGGCGTCGCCGGGCGAATCGTCCGCGTGCGCGAGCGACGCGGCAAGGCAGGCGAGAGCGGCGGCCACGCGGCGTGGACGGACAGGCGGGCGGGCGAGGCAGACGGTCATGGCGAGCGAGTAAAAATGCGAGTAAGAATCATTCGCATTGCGTTAAAATGTCGCGCATCGTATCAAAACCCGCCAACCGCGCAACAATTCCATGCCGCGTACAAGGGCATCCGGCCTCGCCCGACCCGGCCGGACGATCGTTGCGCGGCGCCCGACATCAAATGAACTGCATTTCGTCGAATCGGGGCCGCCGCTCGTGCCGGCCCGCTTTTCTTTCGCCGCGCACGCGATGAACGCGTTCCTGCGACCGTTTCTCGTGCGCCTGCACCGCTGGTTCGGGCTCGCCATCGCGCTGTTCCTGTTCGTCGCGGGGCTCACCGGCGCGCTGATCGCGTGGGACCATGAACTCGATGCGGCGCTGAACCCGGATTTCTATATCGCGCGCAGCGGCGCGGCGCCGCTTGCGCCGCTCGAGCTCGCGGCGCGCATCGAGGCCGCCGATCCGCGCGTGCAGGTGACCTATCTGCCGCTCGCGATCGAACCGGGGCACACGCTGCAGGCGGGCGTGATGCCGCGTACCGATCCGGCAACCGGCCAGCCGTACGCACTCGGTTTCAGCCAGATCGCCGTCGATCCCGCGACCGGCACGGTGCAGGGCCGCCGCGAATGGGGCGCGCCGTCGCTCGCGCGGCTCGACCTGATGCCGTTCATCTACCGGCTGCACTACTCGCTGTTCCTGCCCGTGTACGGCGGGATCAATTTCGGGTTCTGGGTGATGGGCGTCGTCGGCATCGTGTGGGCGATCGACAGCCTGATCGCGCTCGTGCTCGCGTTTCCGAACCTGAAAAGCTGGCGCAAGTCGTTCGCGTTCCGCGTGCGGCGCGGCGGCTATCCGCTCGTGTTCGACCTGCACCGCTCGGGTGGCGTGTGGGTGTGGGGGCTGCTGCTCATCGTCGCGGTCACGTCGATTTCGATGAACCTTGCGGTGCCCGTCGTGCGCCCGCTGGTCTCGCTGGTGTCGCCGCTCGCCGAAACGCCGTACACGAATCCCGAACATTTCCCGCCGGCCCCGCCGGGCAGCCCGGTATTGCCGCGCGAGCGGATCGTCGAGATCGCGCGCTCGGCCGGCCGCGACGCGGGAATCGCCGCGCCGCCGGGTGCGCTGCTGTTCGCCCCGGCGATGAATGCCTATGCGGTCGGGTTCTTCACGCCCGGCAACGACCATGGCGACGTCGGGCTCGGCAACGCGTGGCTGTACTGGAATGCGGTGACCGGCAAGCCCGTCGCCGCGCAGGTGCCGGGCCGCGGTTCGGCCGGCGACCTGTTCATGCAGGCGCAGTTTCCGCTGCACTCGGGGCGGATCGCCGGTGTCGCCGGACGTGTCGCCGTGAGCGTGCTCGGCATCGTGATCGCGATGCTGAGCGTGACGGGCATCTGCATCTGGGTGAAGAAGCGCAGCGCACGCGTGCGAGCTGCGCGGAGCGCGCGGGCGGTCGTATCGGCGTTGTCGCGCGCGGCGCGGTAACGGCCGAACGGCAAGTCACGAGCGGCCGGCGGACGGTGCCCCCGCCGCAGGGCGGCGGCGCGGCGTCCGTACCGGGTTTGCACTGGCGCCGTCAGCCCGCCTTGCGCCGGCGTGCCGACTGCTTGCCGCCGAGCGCCGCGCATCGTGCGTGGCAAGGGCAGCCGGCTTCGTGATCGTTGACCATGCCGGTCGCCTGCATCAGCGCATAGCAGATCGTCGAGCCCACGAACTTGCAACCGTACGCCTTCAGCGCCTTGCTGAGCGCGTCGGACTGTTCGGTGGACGCGGGCGCGTCGCGGTACGACTGCCACGCATTCTGAACCGGCGTGTCGCCGACGAACGACCACAGGAACGCGGCGAGCGACCCGTGCTCTTCTCGTATGCGCTGCACCGCGCGCGCGTTGGTCACCGCCGCTTCGACCTTCGCGCGGTTGCGCACGATGCCCGGGTTCTCCAGCAACTTCTCGATGCGCTTGGGCGTGAAGCGCGCGACGGCGTCGACGTCGAAATCGGCGAATGCTTCGCGATAGCCCGCGCGCTTGTTCAGGATCGTCGACCACGACAGCCCCGCCTGCGCGCCTTCCAGGATCAGCATTTCGAACAGGTGGCGATCGTCGTGCGACGGCACGCCCCACTCGGTATCGTGATAGTGAGCGTCCGCTTCCGTCTTCACCCAGTTGCACCGCTGCGACATCGTCTGCCTCGTTTTCAGTGTCGATTCGATCGCGCCAGCATAGCGGAAGCCCTTTTGGCGGGATAGCCGGCCGAACGGCAGATGGGCGCGCGGCGCCGATCCGGTTAAGCTTGGCGCCTGTTCGAATCAGCGGGATGAAGGCATGGCGGCATTACTTTTTGCGATCGGCATCGACGGCGGCGGCACGGGCACGCGCGCGGTGCTGGCGGACCGGCACGGGCGCGAGCTGGCGCAGGGGCGCGGCGGTCCGTCGGGGCTCGGCCTCGGTATCGAGCGCGCCTGGGCGTCGATCGGCGCGGCCTGCGCGGACGCGTTCTCGCAGGCCGGTCTCGTGTTCGAGTGGTCGCAGTGCGCGCTCGGCTGCGGGCTCGCCGGCGTCAACAACGCGGCGTGGCTCGCCGCGTTCCGCGCCAAGGCGCCGCTCGGCGCGCTCGCGATCGAGAGCGATGCGTACACGACCGTCGTCGGCGCGCACGGCGGCGCGCCGGGGCTCATCGTCGCGCTCGGCACCGGCAGCATCGCGGCGGCGCTCGATGCGACCGGCGCGTGCCGGATCGCGGGCGGCTTCGGCTTTCCGTCCGGAGACGAGGCGAGCGGCGCGTGGCTCGGCGTGCGCGCGCTCGCCTATGCGCAACAGGCGCTCGACGGTCGCGTGCCGCGCGACGCGTTCGCCACGGCTCTCCTTGCGGAAACGGGCGCGCAGAACCGCGACGCGCTCGTCGAGTGGTCGTGCGACGCGAACCAGACGGCCTACGCGCGTCTTGCGCCGATCGTGTTCGCGCACCGCGCGCATCCGGTCGCGAGCGCGCTGATCGCGCAAGCCGGCGACGAGATCGGCAAGATGATCGACGCGCTCGATCCGCAGCAGGCGCTGCCGGTCGCGCTGTGCGGTGGGCTGGCGGACGCGCTCGCGCCGGCCGTGCCGGCGCGGCACGCCGCACGGCTGCGCGCGCCGCTCGACGATTCGGCGCATGGTGCGCTGCGGCTCGCGCTGCAGGCGTTGCGGGCGGCGGAGGGCGGCTAGTTCGGCCAGATCGGCCAAGTCGGCCAGGGCCGCGGAGGGCGATTAAGGTGAGCGGCGCGTGCAGCAGATGCCGCGCCGCAGCAGCGCGTCAAGCGGCGCGGGCCCGGCAACCGCCCGGCGCGCTGTCGGGCACGACGTTAAAATGACGCTTCCTCCGTGCCGCGAGCGCCACTCTCCCGTCCCATGTACAAAGTCATCGCCACCGATCTCGACGGTACGCTGCTGAACAGCGACCACCAGCTCGACCCGTACACGATCGACACCGTTCGTCGGCTCGACCGCGACGGCGTGCAGTTCGTGATCGCCACGGGGCGCCATTATGCGGACGTCGCCGGCATTCGCGATGTCCTCGGCATTCGGCCGTACCTGATCACGTCGAACGGCGCGCGCGTGCATGCGCCGGACGACACGACGATCCACGCGCAGGACATCGACGCAGCGGTCGTGCGCAGCCTGGTGCAGCCGGAAGTCGTCGGCGCGCACGGCCGCGTGATCGTCAACCTGTTCACCAACGACGGCTGGCTGATCGACCGCGAAGCGCCGCACCTGCTCGAATTCCACCAGGATTCGGGCTTCCGGTACGAAGTGATCGACATGGCCGCGCACGACGGCGCGGCGATTGCGAAGGTGCTGTATATCGGCGAACCGGCCGATCTGGCGGTCGTCGCCGAGCAGATGCGCGTGCAGTTCGGCGATACGCTGTACGTCACGTACTCGCTGCCCGACTGCCTCGAAGTCATGACCGCGAACGTGTCGAAGGGGCGCGCGCTGCGCACGGTGCTCGCGCGGCTCGGCATCGACGCCGGCCACTGTATCGCGTTCGGCGACAACATGAACGA
Organism: Burkholderia sp. MSMB2157WGS; assembly: GCF_001532755.1. Classification (NCBI taxonomy): domain Bacteria; kingdom Pseudomonadati; phylum Pseudomonadota; class Betaproteobacteria; order Burkholderiales; family Burkholderiaceae; genus Burkholderia; species Burkholderia sp. MSMB2157WGS. The sequence continues at coordinate 194,357 of NZ_LPJG01000005.1, forward strand.
CATCGACCTGCTCGAAACCGCCGGTCACGCATTCATGATGAACAACGCGAACCCCGACCTGGTGGCGCGGCTGCCCCACATCCCGCGGATCGGCAACAACTTCGACGCGGGCGTCGCCCGCCACCTGCGCACGCTGTTCTCGCTCGAAGACGACGTCGTCGCGTCCTGAGCGCCCGCGCCGGCGGCGTTTTCCGTGCAGCAATGAAAAACGGGCGCCAGGGGCGCCCGTCGAAATTGCCTGCCTCGATGTTCTTCGACAGCGTGAGGCTCGCTGCTCTGCTCGCTTGACCCCGTAACGTTTTATTCGCTTGTGCGAGCTGATGCGGGCAGCAGGTCGACGGCGTCGTCACGCCCGGCGACCAGCGGGTAGATGATCCCTGCGAGTACCGCGCCGATCAGCGGCGCGACCCAGAACAGCCAGAGCTGGCCGATCGCGTCGCCGCCCACGAACAGCGCCGGGCCGGTCGAGCGCGCCGGGTTCACCGACGTATTGGTGACCGGAATCGAGATCAGGTGAATCAGCGTCAGGCACAGCCCGATCGCGATCGGCGCGAAGCCGGCCGGCGCGCGCTTGTCGGTCGCGCCGAGGATCACGAACAGGAAGAAGCCCGTCATCACGACTTCGCAGATGAACGATGCGGCGAGCGAGTAATGGCCGGGCGAGCGATCGCCGAAGCCGTTCGTCGCAAAGCCGCTGCCGACGACGTCGAAACCCGGCTTGCCGGTTGCGATCAGGTACAGCACGAACGCGCCGAGCGTGGCGCCGACGACTTGCGCGACGATGTACGGCACGAGATCGCGCGCCGGGAAGCGGCCGGCGACCGTCAGGCCGACGCTTACCGCCGGGTTCAGGTGGCAGCCCGAGATGTGGCCGATTGCGAATGCCATCGTCAGTACGGTCAGGCCGAAGGCGAGTGCGACGCCGGCAAAGCCGATGCCGAGGCCCGGAAAGGCGGCGGCCAGCACGGCGCTTCCGCACCCGCCGAGCACCAGCCAGAACGTGCCGAATACCTCTGCAGCGAGACGCTGAGAAAGATTCATCTAAGGACCTCGTTCAAGTGGGTTGAAGACCCCGAACGACGCAACGAATTTATTCCGTCGTCCGGAATTGGTCTGGATTATAGGAAATGAATCGGGCGCAGGAGGGTAAACGATTGTTAAATTTGAATGGCTGACGAATGCCTTTTATTAGAATAAGTCCGCATTCTCGATATAGGCGATTCGGTTAAAGATGGCAGCATTAATTTCGAAGGGCAGGGCGGCAGTGCGGACGACGTAACGGATGTTGGTGTCCCGGCCGGATTCGCCGGGGCCGCATCATCGAAAAGGGGAGTCGAAAAATGTCTCAATACGCGAAACTCAAGGCGCAGATCGCCGATCTGCAGGCCCAGGCGGACGACGTGCGCCGCCAGGAAGTGGCAGCGGTGATTGCCGATGTCCAGCGAATGATTGCCGAGTATGGCCTGACGGCCCAGGACCTGGGCTTCGCGGAGCGGGCGCGGCGCGGGCGTCCGCCGAAGAAGGCGCCGCTGCCGCCGAAATACCGCGATCCGAAGTCGGGTGCAACCTGGAGCGGGCGCGGCAAGCCGCCGAATTGGATCGCCGGCAAAAACCGCGATCGTTTCCTGATCGAGTGAGCGCAAGCCGAATAGAAAGAGCCGCATCGACGATGCGGCTCTTTTGTTTTGCGCGCCGATTTCGGCGCGGATTTACCGGAATATTTTCCGTGCGGATTTCCGTGTCAGGCGCCCGCAACCCGGCGCAATGCCGGTTGCTTGGTTGCCGCGCATAGCGATTCGTAAGTTTCGACGTAACGCTGCGCCATGGCCTTCGCGCTGAAACGCGTGTCGAAACGCGCGCGGATCGCGCTGCGCGACAGGCTGTCGATCCGGTGCAGCGCGCCGACCGCGCCCTGCACGTCTTCGACGATGAAGCCGGTCACGCCGTCCTCGATTACTTCCGGTACCGAGCCGCGGTTGAACGCGACGACCGGCGTGCCGCAGGCCATCGCCTCGATCATCACCAGGCCGAACGGCTCCGGCCAGTCGATCGGAAACAGCAGCGCCTTCGCGCCGGACAGGAACGCCGGCTTTTGCGCTTCGTTGATCTCGCCGATGAATTCGACATGCGCCTGGTCGAGCAGCGGCTCGATCACTTCCTTGAAGTAGTCCGCGTCGGCCTTGTCGACCTTCGCGGCAATCTTCAGCGGCAGCCCGCTTTGCGCGGCGATCCGGATCGCGGTGTCGACACGCTTTTCGGGGCAGATCCGGCCGAGGAACGCGAGATATTCGGGCTTCACGTGCTGCGGGGTGAGCAGCGTGTCGGGCAGCCCGTGGTACACGGTGCCGGCCCACGCGGCCTGCGGCAGCGGCTTGCGCTGGTTGTTCGAGATCGACACGACCGGCGAATCCGGGAAGGCGTCGAACACCGGCTGCAGCTCCGGCAGGTCGAGGCGACCGTGCAGCGTCGTCACGTACGGCGTGTCGAGGCGCGACATCAGCGGGAACGGCAGGTAGTCGAGGTGGAAGTGCAGCACGTCGAATTCGTGCGCGACCCGGGCGACCTGCTCGAGGAGCCGCATATGGGGCGCCATCGAATCGCGGACCGACGGGTCGAGCCGCAGCGCGCGCGGCCACGCCGCCTCGAGGCGGGCCGACGTGACGGAGTCGCCGCTGGCGAACAGCGTCACGTCGTGGCCGAGTTCGACGAGCGCCTCGGTGAGGTAGGACACGACGCGCTCGGTGCCGCCGTAGAGTTTCGGCGGGACGGCTTCGTAAAGCGGCGCGATCTGGGCAATTCGCATGGGTGTTCTCCTGTGTCGATCCGACGGCGCGACGGCGCCGATGCGGATCCGTACAAGGTGGCGGAACTTGCCGACGCACGCGGTTCGCGGTACGTGGCCGGGCCGCGGGCGGGGTGCGCGGGGCGCCGGTCGGCAAGCTGCGGGGCGGGCCGGCACGGCTCGTGCCGCCGCCCATTGGAGTTCATTATCGATATCGCCCTGCGGGGTTCGAGTGTTTTTTCAAACACTTAAGGCTTGTTACACGATGAAATACGCGAAAACCCCGAGAAAAAGGGCGCGGAATCGGGAATCGCGACAGCCATAACTATTGTTGCGCTATCGTGAAAAAGCACTATAATTTTTACCGATCCGATTGTCGGCAGCCCTGCCGGCAAGCCTTGCGCCACGCGCGCCGCGGCCATCCACCCCGTGCAACCGAATTCGCGTTGCAACCCGCTTTTCCGCCCTTCCCTTTCAATTCGCCTTGTCGGAAAAATTCCTACACGGTTTACAGACAAATCCTGCATGGCATACGCCACTTCGCTGATACCGACATAAATCCCGTTTGGCCAAAATTCGCCCTGTAAGACTATAAACGAGCCGATCGAGCGCCCGCTGCGCATCGATCGAGCAAACGTTTTCATAACATGAATGGCCAAAGCAAAGCTTTTTAACGGGGGAATCATGAGCGCTACCAGCGAAATGCTCAGTGAGATCAAAGAGGTCAACCTGTCGTACCTCCTCCTCGCGCAGCGCCTGCTGCGGGAAGACAAGGCGATGGGCATGTTCCGCATGGGCATTTCCCAGGAACTCGCCGACGTGCTCGCCAACCTCACGCTCGCCCAGACCGTGAAGCTGGCCGCGTCGAACCAGATGCTGTGCCGCTTCCGCTTCGATGATCACGCGCTGCTGTCGTCGCTCGCCGACAAGGGCCGCAGCGACGTCGTCACGCACGCCCACTCGGCCATCCTGATGGCCGGGCAGCAGGTCGAAGGCGTCCGCTGATCCATCCCGCCCTTGCGTCTGTCCCGGCGTGCCGCGCCGGCCGGCAGCGTATCGGCCATTCATTCGAACAACGTCAAGCGGACGGTTATCACCATGGCAAGCAAAAGCGTCGTGATCGAGGTGAAGGAAATCACCCTCGCCATCGAACTGATCGAACTGGGCGCCCGGCTGCAGCTGCTGGAGGCGGAGACGAGCCTGTCGCGGGACCGTCTGATCAAGCTGTACAAGGAACTGAAGGGCGTGTCGCCGCCGAAGGGGATGCTGCCGTTTTCGACCGACTGGTTCATGACGTGGCAGCCGAACATCCACTCGTCGCTGTTCTACAACATCTACCGGTTCATGCAGGACCACGGCCGCTGCGAGCCGATCCAGTCGATCGTGAAGGCGTACCGGCTCTATCTGGAGCACGTGAACCTGTCCGGCGACGAGGCCGCGCTGAGCCTCACGCGGGCATGGACGCTGGTGCGCTTCTTCGACTCTGGGATGCTGCAGATGACCCCGTGCACGCGCTGCGGCGGCCACTTCGTCGCGCATGCGCATGATCCGCATCAAGGTTTCGTGTGCGGCCTGTGCCAGCCGCCGTCGCGCGCCGGCAAGACCCGCAAGGCCGCCGCCGCGCGCGCCGAACTGGCCGCCGCCGCGGCCTGAGCGCCGGGCCGGGCAAGGCGGGACGGGGCGCGAGCGGCGCACGGGCGACGCCCGCGGGCCGCGCGAATCGTCCGCGCATTGCTCTGGTAAACACCGTCGGGCCGCCGCCGCGCGGCCGCGAAAGTTTTCCTGCCGACTGCCGTAAACCTGTTTAACGGCGGTCTCCCCGCCGGTCTTTCGTGAGGGACAGGCAGTGCTGATTATCGTGGGAACACTCGTGACGCTGTTGTCCGTCTTCGGCGGTTATGCGCTGGCAGGCGGGCATCTGGGCGCCTTGATCCAGCCGGTCGAGATCCTGATGATCGTGGGCGCCGGCGTCGGTGCGTTCATCCTCGGCAACGGCGGCAAGACCATCAAGGCCACGCTGCGCGTGCTGCCGACGCTCTTCAAGGGCTCGAAATACACGAAGGACGTCTATATGGAGCTGATGGCGCTTCTTTACGTGCTGCTCGCGAAGGCACGCAAGGAAGGCACGCTGACGCTCGAGGCCGACATCGACGATCCGCAAAAGAGCCCGATCTTCACGCAATACCCGAAGATCCTCGCCGATCACCACATCGTCGAATTCCTGACCGACTACCTGCGCCTGATGGTGGGCGGCAACATGAACGCGTTCGAGATCGAAAGCCTGATGGACGAGGAGATCGAGACGCACCACGCGGAAGGCGAAGGTCCGGCGCACGCGCTGATGCGCGTCGGCGACGCGATGCCGGCGTTCGGCATCGTCGCGGCCGTGATGGGCGTCGTGCACACGATGGCGTCGGCCGACAAGCCGCCCGCGGTGCTGGGCGCGATGATCGCGCAGGCGCTGGTCGGCACGTTCCTCGGGATCCTGCTGTCGTACGGGCTGATCGGGCCGCTCGCGAGCCTCGCGGAGCAGCGCGTCGCCGAGTCGACCAAGATGTTCCAGTGCATCAAGGTGACGATCCTCGCGACGCTGAACGGCTATGCGCCGGCGATCGCGGTCGAGTTCGGCCGCAAGGTGCTGTTCTCCACCGAGCGCCCGTCGTTCTCCGAGCTCGAAGAACATGTGCGCCGCGTGAAGGCGAAGTGACGCGGAGCGACCGATGAGCAAGAGCAAGGATCGCGCGATCGTCGTCAAGCGGGTGGCCCCGGCGAAGAAGGGCCACCACGGCGGCGCATGGAAGCTCGCGTACGCGGACTTCATGACCGCGATGATGGCGTTCTTCCTGCTGATGTGGCTGCTGAGTTCGGTCACGCCGGTGCAGCTGAAGGGGATCGCCGAATACTTCAACATGCCGCTGAAGGCCGCGATTCTCGGCAGCGGCGACCGCAGCTCGCAGGACTCGAGCATCATCAACGGCGGCGGCCGCGACCTGTCGAGCGTCGACGCCGGCACGCTGCGCCGCACCGACGGCACGACGTCGCTCGCCGAGCGCGTCGCGAAGCCGGTCGACGAGCATGCGCAAGCACAGGCGCAGGGCGCGCTCGAACGGCTCGAGCAGGCGCGCCTGCACGACCTGCAGATCAAGCTGATGGCCGCGATCGAGGCCAATCCGACGCTGCGCCAGTTCAAGCAGCAGATTCGCATCGATTCGACGCTGATGGGGCTGCGCATCGAGATCGTCGATACGCAGAAGCGGCCGATGTTCGCGATGTCGAGCGACCACGTCGAGCCGTACATGCGCGACATCCTGCGCGAGATCGGCAAGACGCTGAACGACGTGCCGAACCGGATCATCGTCCAGGGTCATACCGACGCCGTGCCGTACGCGGGCGGCGAGGGCGGCTACAGCAACTGGGAGCTGTCGGCCGATCGCGCGAACGCGTCGCGCCGCGAGCTGATCTCCGGCGGCATGGACGAGGCGAAAGTGCTGCGCGTGCTGGGCCTCGCATCGACGCAGAACCTGAACAAGGCCGATCCGCTCGATCCGGAAAACCGCCGGATCAGCGTGATCGTGCTGAATCGCAAATCCGAAGAAGCGCTGATGCGCGACGACGCGACGACGACGACGCTGTCCGCCGACGCGGCCGGCTCGAAGCTGCTCGCGCAGCAGCTCGGCGGCCCGGCGCCGGCGGTGCGTCCGGTCGTGGCGAGCGCCGTCGCCGTGGCGCCGAAACCCTGACGTTTCCGAGACAGACATGATCCGAACCATTCTCGCCATCGACGACTCCGCGACCATGCGTGCGCTGCTGCAGGCCACGCTTGCGCAGGCCGGCTACGACGTGACGGTGGCGCCGGACGGCGAAGCCGGCTTCGACATGGCGGCGACGGCGCCGTACGACCTGGTCCTGACCGACCAGAACATGCCGCGCAAGAGCGGGCTCGAGGTGATCGCCGCGCTGCGCAAGCTGAGCGCGTACGCGGACACGCCGATCCTCGTGCTGACGACCGAGGGCAGCGACGCGTTCAAGGACGCCGCACGCGACGCGGGCGCGACCGGCTGGATCGAAAAGCCGATCGACCCGGGCGTGCTGGTCGATCTGGTCGCCACGCTGTCCGAGCCGGCTGCCTCCTGACATGAACGCGACGAATTCAACCGGTGACCGGGCATGACTCTCGACATCACTCAGTTCTACCAGACCTTTTTCGACGAAGCGGACGAGCTGCTCGCGCAGATGGAGCAGCTGCTGCTGAATCTCGACGTCGATTCGCCCGATCCCGAGGATCTGGCGGCGATCTTCCGCGCCGCGCATTCGATCAAGGGCGGCGCGGCGACGTTCGGCTTTTCCGCGCTGACCGATACGACGCACATCCTCGAATCGCTGCTCGACCGCGCGCGCAACCATGAGCTGACGCTGACCAAGGACATGGTCGACGCGTTCCTCGAGACCAAGGACGTGCTGTCCGACCAGCTCGTCGACTACCGCGCGAGCGCCGAACCGGACGCGGCGGCCGCCGCGGCGATCTGCGCGAAGCTCGAGCGGCTGCAGGCCGAAAGCGGGGCGGGTGCGCCCGCTGCCGCAGCCGAGCCCGCGCCGGCCGCCCCGGTTGCCGCAGCCGTGGCGCCGGCGGCCGCACCCGCCGCAGCGCCGGCCGCCGGCGGCGACCGCGCGCCCGACCATGTGGTCGAGCAGGCCGTCGCGGCCGCGCATCCGGCGGCCGACGCCGGCGCCGGCGGCCCGCACCTGAAGATCACGCTGGTCGGCGTCGACGCGAAGGACCAGGCGCTGCTCACCGAAGAACTCGGCAACCTCGGCCGGATCGTCGGTCGCGAGGAAGCGGGCGCCGACCTGTCGCTGTGGGTCGAATCGGACGTGCCGTCCGACGATATCGTCGCGGTGTGCTGTTTCGTGATCGACGAAAGCCAGATCCGCGTCGCGCACGGCACGGCGCCGGCCGCGCAGTCGGCACCGGCCGTCGCGCAGGACGCCGCCGAAGCGGTCGAAGCGGCCCCCGCCGCGCAGCCCGCGCGCGTCGAGGTATTCGCGCCGCAGGCTGCCGCACCGCAGCCGGCCGCGCCGGCGCCGGCCGAGCCGCCCGCGGTCGCGGCGCAACCGCAGCCGCAGCCGCAGCCGCAGCCGCAACAGCACGCTCAACCGCAACCGGCCGACCACGCGGCGCCGGCCGCCGCGCACCACGACGACAAGCGCGCCCGCCCGGCCGCCGCGGCCGCGGCCGGCGCCGAAGGCAGCTCGATTCGCGTCGGCGTCGAGAAGGTCGATCAACTGATCAACCTCGTCGGCGAACTGGTGATCACGCAGGCGATGCTGGCCGAGACGGCGAGCGCGTTCGATCCGGCGCTGCACGACCGCCTGTTCAACGGGATGGCGCAGCTCGAGCGCAACGCGCGCGACCTGCAGGAAGCGGTGATGTCGATCCGCATGATGCCGATGGACTACGTGTTCAGTCGCTTCCCGCGGCTCGTGCGCGACCTCGCCGGCAAGCTCGGCAAGCAGGTCGAACTGGTCACGTTCGGCCAGGCGACCGAGCTCGACAAGAGCCTGATCGAACGGATCATCGACCCGCTCACGCACCTGGTGCGCAACAGCCTCGACCACGGCATCGAAACCGTCGACAGGCGCGTCGCCGCCGGCAAGGACGCGGTCGGCCAGCTCGTGCTGTCGGCCGCGCATCACGGCGGCAACATCGTGATCGAGGTGAGCGACGACGGCGCGGGCCTGAACCGCGAGCGGATCCTCGCGAAGGCCGCGAAGCAGGGCATGCAGATCTCCGAGAACATCAGCGACGACGAAGTGTGGCAACTGATCTTCGCGCCGGGCTTCTCGACCGCCGAGACGGTGACCGACGTGTCGGGCCGCGGCGTCGGGATGGACGTGGTGAAGCGCAACATCCAGTCGATGGGCGGCCACGTCGAGATCTCGTCGCAGGCCGGCCGCGGCACGACCACGCGGATCGTGCTGCCGCTCACGCTCGCGATCCTCGACGGGATGTCGGTGAAGGTCGGCAGCGAGATCTTCATCCTGCCGCTGAACTTCGTGATGGAGTCGCTGCAGCCGTCGAACGACGACATCTACACGGTCGGCAACGGCGAGCGCGTGGTGCGCGTGCGCGGCGAATACCTGCCGCTGGTCGCGCTGCACGAGGTGTTCTCGGTCGACGACGCGCGCACCGACCCGACGCAGGGGATCGTCACGATCATGGAAACCGAGGGGCGTCGCTTCGCGATGCTGATCGACGAGCTGGTCGGCCAGCAGCAGGTAGTCGTGAAGAACCTCGAAACCAACTACCGCAAGGTGCACGGCATCTCGGCGGCGACCATCCTCGGCGACGGCAGCGTCGCACTGATCGTCGACGTCGCGGCGCTGAACCGCGAAACCCGTGCGACGCACGGCGCCCGTGCCGGCGCCGAGCTCGCGATGTTCTGATTCTCGCCATCAACCGATTGGGGGCAAACGTGTCTGCTGAAGTCCAAATGATCAATCCGGCCGCGGCGAACGCGGCAACCAATCGCCGCGACGCGGAACACGGCGACGCGACGGGCCAGGAATTCCTCGTGTTCACGCTCGGTGACGAGGAATACGGGATCGACATCCTGAAAGTGCAGGAAATCCGCGGCTACGACAGCGTCACGCGCATCGCGAACGCGCCCGAGTTCATCAAGGGCGTGATCAACCTGCGCGGGATCATCGTGCCGATCGTCGACATGCGGATCAAGTTCCACCTGGGCCGCGTCGAGTACGACCACCAGACCGTCGTGATCATCCTGAACGTGTCGAACCGCGTGGTCGGGATGGTCGTCGACGGCGTGTCGGACGTGCTGACGCTGCAGACCGACCAGATCATGCCGGCGCCGGAGTTCGGCGCGACGCTGACGACCGAGTACCTGACGGGCCTCGGCACGGTCGACGGCCGGATGCTGATCCTGATGGACATCGAGAAGCTGATGTCGAGCCGGGAAATGGCGTTGATCGAGACGCTCGGCGGGTAAGCGCGCCGCGCGCGCAGCAATTTCGGGAGAATCTGCAATGTTGCATAACTGGTCGATCCGCACGACGCTCACGGCGGTCGGACTCATCCTCGTGTGCCTGACCGCCGCGGTCGGCGGGCTCGGCCTCTACGCGCTGAATCACGCGAGCCGCTCGCTCGACGAGATCGCGCACGTCGACCTGCCGGCGATCCATACGCTCGACGACACGGCCGCGCACCTGCTGCGCTCGCGCGTGGCGCTCGACCGCTTCCGTACGCTGACCGAAGCCGGCAATGCGGCCGAGGCCGCGAAGGTGCTCGAGCGCGCGCAGGCGCTGTATGCGAAGTCGAACCAGAACTGGCAGGCATTCCAGTCGACGCCGAAGCCCGGTATCGAGCAGGCGCTCGTCGACGAGCTCACCGCACGGTATACGACGATCGTGAAGGAAGGCGTCGAGCCCGAATTCGCCGCGGCGCGCGCGGGCGACATGGGGGCGTATCACGCGATCGCCGACACGAAGATCAGCCCGATGTTCGTCGCGTTCGACCAGACGGCGGCGGCCGTGATCGCGGCGCTGCAGAAGCGCGCGGAAGAACGTCAGGCCGAGACGCAGTCGCAGATCTCGATGATGATCGCGCTGATCGCGGCCGGCATCGCGATCGCGTTCGTCGTCGTGATCGCGATCCGCTTCGCGCTGCGCGGGCTGATCGTCAAGCCGCTGGAAGACGCGATCGCGCACTTCGAGCGCATCGCCGGCGGCGATCTCACGCAGCCGGTGAGCGTGTTCAGCACCAACGAGATCGGCCGCCTGTTCGGCGGTATCAAGCGGATGCAGGACGCCGTCACGACGATGGTGCAGGCCGTGCATCGCGGCACCGAGTCGATCGACGTCGGCGCGCGCGAGATCGCGACCGGCAACACCGACCTGTCGCAGCGCACCGAGGAGCAGGCCGCATCGCTGCAGGAAACCGCGTCGAGCATGGAGCAACTGACGGGCACCGTGCGACAGAACGCGGAAAACGCGCGGCAGGCGAGCCAGCTCGCGGTGAATGCGTCGGACATCGCGATGCAGGGCGGCGAGGTGGTCGGCCAGGTCGTGTCGACGATGCAGGACATCGCGGCGAGCTCGGGCAAGGTCGTCGACATCATCGGCACGATCGAAGGCATCGCGTTCCAGACCAACATCCTCGCGCTGAACGCGGCCGTCGAAGCGGCGCGCGCCGGCGAGCAGGGCCGCGGCTTCGCGGTGGTCGCGGGCGAGGTGCGCTCGCTCGCGCAGCGCAGCGCGAGCGCCGCGAAGGAAATCAAGCAGTTGATCGGCGATTCGGCCGAGAAGGTCGACAGCGGCTCGGCGCTCGTCGCGCGCGCCGGTTCGACGATGGACGAGATCGTGCAGGCCGTGCGCCGCGTGACCGACATCATGGGCGAGATCAGCGCCGCGTCCGACGAGCAGTCGACCGGCATCGAGCAGGTCAATCGCGCGGTCGGCCAGATGGATGCGGTCACGCAGCAGAACGCGGCGCTCGTCGAGCAGGCGGCCGCCGCGGCCGCGTCGCTCGAGGAGCAGACGCGCCAGATGAAGGCGATCGTGTCGGGCTGGCGCGTCGCGGGCGGCATCGCGCTCGCGCCGGCGCGCGGCGTCGCGCGGCCGGTCGCGCACGAACCGGCCGCGCTGCCGTCGGAATCGCGCGGCCACGCACCGGTCGCCGCGCTGCCGGCGCCGCAGGCGGCGACCCAGCCGGCGGCGCGCCGCGCCGCGCCGGCGTCGCGTGCGGCTGCCGCAGTCGCCGCCCCCGAACCGAAGCGCGAGGCCGATGCCGCCGCGCGTACGCAGAAGGACGCAGCGGCTTCCCGCGGCGCCGCTGCGGCGGGCGGTTACGGCCCGCGTCTCGCGAAGACGGCTGCACCGGCGGACAAGCCGGCCGCGAAACCCGCGCTCGTGCGCCCGGCGCTGAACGGCGAGAAGCCGGCGCTGGCGGCCGCCGGCGCGTCCGACGACGACTGGGAGACCTTCTAAACCATGTCGCACGCGCGCGCGCCGTTTCGACCCGATGCACCGGATGCCTCGCCTCGCGCGGGCGAGCCGGGGCGCGACTTCGCGTTCACCGGCGCGGATTTCGCCCGGATCCGCGCGCTGATCCACCAACGCGCGGGCATCTCGCTGTCCGAGCACAAGCGCGACATGGCCTACAGCCGTCTCGCGCGACGGCTGCGGGCGCGCGGCCTCGACACGTTTCGCGACTACCTCGACCTGCTCGAGCAGGAAGACGATCCGCTCGAGTGGGAAGCGTTCACCAACGCGCTGACGACCAACCTGACCGCGTTTTTCCGCGAGGCGCACCATTTCCCGATCCTGTCCGAGTTCGTGAAAGCGCGGCCGGCGCCGGTATCGGTCTGGTGCTCGGCGGCGTCGACCGGCGAGGAGCCGTACTCGATCGCGATCACGCTGATCGAGGCGCTCGGCGAAACGGCTGCGCGCAGCGCGTCGATCCTCGCGACCGATCTCGACACGCAGGTGCTCGCGAAGGCCGAAGCCGGCATCTACACGTACGACCAGGTCAAGCACCTGTCGCCGGAGCGGCTGAAGCGCTTCTTCCTGAAGGGCACGGGCGCGCAGGCCGGCCGCGTGAAGGTGCGTCCCGAGCTGCGCGCGATGATCCGCTTCGAACAGTTGAACCTGACCGATGCGGACTACGGGATCGCGAAGCCGTTCGACGCGATCTTCTGCCGCAACGTGATGATCTATTTCGACAAGCCGACGCAGGGGCAGGTGCTGTCGCGCTTCGAGCCGCTCGTGAAGCCCGGCGGGTTGCTGTTCGCCGGCCATTCGGAGAACTTCACGTACGTGACGCAGGCGTTCCGGCTGCGCGGGCAGACGGTGTACGAACTGACGCGCGACGCCGCGCAGGGCGCACGGCCGCGCGGCGCGCCGGCGAGCGCGGCGAGCGCGACGCCGTCGCGCGCGCGGGCCGCGGGCGGTGTGCTCGCCTATGGAGAGCGCGGATGAGCGCACTGCCGATCGCGACCAATCGCTACTTCGACAACCACTTCGAGCGCCCCGGCGTGAAGCTGTTGCCGAACGAGTTCTACACGACGGCCGAGGACATGGTGCTGATGACCGTGCTCGGCTCGTGCGTCGCCGCGTGCCTGCACGACCCGTACGCGGGTATCGGCGGGATGAACCACTTCATGCTGCCGGACGACGGCGCCGATCCGGGCGCGGCCGCGTCGGAATCGATGCGCTACGGCGCGTATGCGATGGAAGTGCTGATCAACGAGCTGATCAAGGCCGGCGGGCGCCGCGAGCGCATCGAGGCGAAGGTGTTCGGCGGCGCGGCCGTGCTGGCCGGGATGACGACGATCAACATCGGCGATCGCAACGCGGATTTCGTGCGCCGCTACCTCGCGCTCGAGCGCATCCGCATCACCGCGGAAGACCTGCAGGGCGTGCATCCGCGTAAGGTCGCGTTCATGCCGCACAGCGGGCGCGCGATGGTGAAGAAGCTGCGGCTGCAGGTGCCGGGCGTGACCGAGCGCGAAGCCGCGCTCGCGCGCGAGGCCGATCGCGCCCGCACCGCGCGCACGCGTGCGCACGTCGAGCTGTTCGCCGCGAAGCGGCCTGCGCCACCGCAACCGGCGCGCCCGCGCATCGAGCTGTTCGGCGCGCGCGGCGCCGCACCGGCCGGCAGCGGCGGCGGCGCGCGGACGGCGAACCCGCATGCCGGGAGCCCGGGCGCCCCGTACGCGGCGACCCTATCAAGAAAGCAGGAGGCATGACCGCAGTGCAGAAGATCAAAGTGTTGTGCGTCGACGATTCGGCGCTGATCCGCAGCCTGATGACCGAGATCATCAACAGCCAGCCCGACATGACGGTGTGCGCGACCGCGCCCGATCCGCTCGTCGCGCGCGAGCTCATCAAGCAGCACAACCCGGACGTGCTCACGCTCGACGTCGAAATGCCGCGCATGGACGGGCTCGACTTCCTCGAGAAGCTGATGCGCCTGCGGCCGATGCCGGTCGTGATGGTGTCGTCGCTGACCGAGCGCGGCTCGGAAATCACGCTGCGCGCGCTCGAACTCGGCGCGGTGGATTTCGTCACGAAGCCGCGCGTCGGGATTCGCGACGGGATGCTCGACTACGCGGAAAAGCTCGCCGACAAGATCCGCGCGGCGTCGCGCGCGCGCGTGCGCCAGGCGCCGCAGCCGCAGGCCGCCGCCCGCACGGCGGACAGCGCCGCGGCCGCGCCGATGATCAACAACCCGCTCGTCAGTACCGAGAAGCTGATCATCATCGGCGCGTCGACGGGCGGCACCGAGGCGATCCGCGAAGTGCTGACGCCGCTGCCGCCCGACGCACCGGCCGTGCTGATCGCGCAGCACATGCCGCCGGGCTTCACGAAGTCGTTCGCGCAGCGGCTGAACGGCCTGTGCCGGATCGCGGTGAAGGAAGCCGAGCACGGCGAGCGCGTGCTGCCCGGCCATGCCTACATCGCGCCGGGCCACGCGCACCTGTTGCTCGCGAGAAGCGGCGCGAACTATATTGCGCAGCTGTCGGACGAGCCGCCGGTGAACCGGCACCGCCCGTCGGTCGACGTGCTGTTCCGCTCGGCGGCGACGCACGCGGGCAAGAACGCGATCGGCGTGATCCTTACCGGGATGGGCCGCGACGGCGCGGCCGGCCTGCTGGAAATGAAACGCGCGGGCGCTCACACGTTCGCGCAGGACGAAGCGAGCTGCATCGTGTTCGGGATGCCGCGCGAGGCGATCGCGCTCGGCGGCGCGGACGAGGTCGCGCCGCTCGCCGACATGAGCCGCCGCGTGATGGCGCGCCTGGCGACGATGGGCGACCGCGTGCAGCGCGTGTGAAGGGAATGTCACGGGGCGCGTGCCACGATACGCGTCCCGACGGAAACGAATCTGGAAAGGAACGACGATGGACAAGAGCATGAAAATCCTGGTGGTGGACGATTTCCCGACGATGCGCCGGATCGTCCGCAACCTGCTCAAGGAACTGGGCTACACGAACGTCGACGAAGCCGAGGACGGCGCGGCCGGCCTCGCGCGGCTGCGCGGCGGCGGCTTCGACTTCGTGATCTCCGACTGGAACATGCCGAACCTCGACGGCCTCGCGATGCTGAAGGAAATCCGCGCCGACGCGACGCTCACGCACCTGCCGGTGCTGATGGTCACGGCCGAGTCGAAGAAGGAGAACATCATCGCGGCCGCGCAGGCCGGCGCGAGCGGCTACGTCGTGAAACCGTTCACGGCCGCGACGCTCGACGAGAAGCTGAACAAGATCATCGACAAGATGGCGAAAGCCGGGAGCTGACGTGAACGAGCCGATCCATGCGGCGCTCGCCGGCGCGGGGTTCAGCGCCGACAGCCATCCAGAAGGCGCCGACTTCCCGAGCGACCGCATTCTCGCGCGCATCGGCCAGGTCACGCGCACGCTGCGCGATTCGATGCGCGAGCTCGGGCTCGACAAGCACGTCGAGCGCGCGGCGGAAGCCGTGCCCGATGCGCGCGACCGGCTGCGCTACGTCGCGACGATGACCGAGCAGGCCGCGGTGCGCGTGCTGAATGCGATCGAGATCGCGAAGCCGATGCAGGAGCGCGTGCAGAACGAGGCCGAGGCGCTTGACGCACGCTGGGCGCAGTGGTACGCCGCACCGATCGAGCACGCGGAAGTGCGCGAGCTGATGGACGATACGCGCGCGTTCCTGCGCACGTTGCCCGAGTCGACGTCGGCGACCCGCGCGCAACTGCTCGAGATCATGCTCGCGCAGGATTTCCAGGATCTGACCGGGCAGGTGATCAAGAAGATCATGGACATGGTCTACCTGATCGAGCAGCAGCTCCTCACCGTGCTCGTCGAGAACATCGCGCCGGAGCGGCGCGAGCAGTTCGCGGCCACCGCGGCCGCGCTCGCGGCCGAGCAGATGAGCGCGACCGGCAGCCCCGAATCGCTGCTGAACGGCCCGCAGATCGCGCCGGAAGGCAAATCCGACGTCGTCCAGGACCAGGGGCAGGTCGACGACCTGCTCGCGAGCCTCGGTTTCTGATCCTGCCGCGGCGCATCCGCGTGCCCCGTTCCGCGGGCCGCCCGATGCGTGCATTCCCCGTCCCCGCCTCGTTTTTCCGTGCGCGCCGCCCCTGCGCGGCGCGGCGTGATCCTGCGTCGAATTGACACTTGGCCACCCTCCGCAGGCATACTACGCGTCAGCAGCAACGTAGCGTCATCCGTAAGATTCATAAGTTGGCAGGCGGCGTGGGCCGATGGCGGCGCCGTCGGCAACGAAGCCAGTCCCGTGGGGGGGAACGTGAAGCTGAAACGCTTGGGCTGGACCGTCGCGCATGCGACGGCTGCAATGGGTGTGCTGTGGGCCGTCCACGCACACGCGGAACTGGGCGGCGCGCCGATGTCGCCGCCGGCGGACGATCAGGCCGCCACCGTGCGTGCGCTGCAGCGCGCGATGCGCTCGGCGGACGGCGTGCAGACGAGCACGGCCGCTTATACCGTCCGTGAGATCACGCTCGGATCGGGCACCGTCATTCACGAATACACGTCGGCCGCCGGCAGCGTGTTCGGCCTCGCGTGGCGCGGGCCGACGATGCCGGATCTCGCGTCGCTGCTCGGCAGCTATTTCCCGCAGTACACCGCCGGCGTCGAGGCCGCGCATCGGGCGCGCGGCTGGCGCGCGCCGGTGGCCGTCGAGACGAGCGGCCTCGTGATCCGGACGGGCGGCCACATGGGCGCCTTCTCCGGCCAGGCATGGCTGCCGTCGGCGCTGCCGGCCGGCGTGGCCGGCACCGATATCCAGTGACAGCGGGAGAGCGATCTTGAGCATTCCTCGTACATTCAAGCGCTGGCTCGGCGTGCTGGGCCTCCTGGCCGCGACGGCCGTGCTCGTGACGGCATGCGGCGGCGGCGATGGCGGCGGCGGTTCGGCCAACAACGGCAACACCGGCGGCAATGGCTCGGGCGGGTCCGACGGCAACAGCGGCAACACGGCCGTCATCACGGTCGGCGCGGGCGCCGCGAACGTGATCAACATCCCGACCATCAGCGTGAAGGTCTGCGTGCCGGGCACGTCGAACTGCCAGATCGTCAACAACGTGCTCGTCGATACCGCGTCCTACGGGCTGCGGCTCGTCGGCAGCGCGGTAGCGGGCGTCCACGACAGCCTGCCGCAGGTGACGAGCGGCGGCGCGCCGGTCGCCGAATGCGGCAAGTTCGTGTCGAGCTACACGTGGGGGTCGGTGCGCACCGTCGACCTGTCGATCGGCGCCGAGCAGGCGAGCTCGCTGCCCGTGCAGATCATCGGCGACCTCGGCACGACGAACGTGCCGAGCTCGTGCACGAACGGCGGCGCGTCGGCCAACTCGACCGGCGCGCTCGGCGCGAACGGGATCCTCGGCATCGGGCCGGCGCCGTACGACTGCGGCACGACCTGCGCGACGTCGACGTCGACGAGCAACAACTACTACGCGTGCCCGAACGGCGACAACGCGAGCTGCACGGTCGCGCTCGTGCCGCTCGCGCAGCAGGTGGCCAACCCGGTGCATCGGTTCGCGAACAACGACGGCGTGAGCGTGCAGATGCCCGACATCTCGCCCAGCGGGCAGGCGAGCGCGACCGGCACGCTGACGTTCGGCCTGCCGAACCTGAGCGGCAAGACGGTGATGACGTCGACCACGACCGGCGACGTCAGCGCGACGTTCCAGGGGCGCAACGTGACCGCGTTCTTCGATACGGGCTCGAACGCGTATTTCTTCAACGATTCGGCGCAAACGGTCTGTTCGAGGAATACGGAGTTCTACTGCCCGTCGGCCACGACCGCCTATTCGGCCACGCTGAGCGGCCAGAACGGCGCGTCGGGCACCGTGTCGATGACGGTCGCGAACGCGGATTCGCTGTTCTCGAACCCGTCGACGTTCGCGTTCAACGACATCGCGGGCCCGTTCGGCTCGTCCAACTGGCTCGACATCGGCATGCCGCACTTCTACGGCAAGACGATCTACTTCGGGATGGACAAGACCGCGAGCGGCGGCGCGCAGCCGTTCGTCGCGTTCTGACGCGGCACGGCCGGACGCAGGAACGAGGGGGCGAGCGATCGCCCCCTTTTTTATTCCGGCGTGCCGGGCGGGCGCTACGAACCGGATCGCTGCCAGGCGCCGGCATAGCGCCTACGATGTAAGACCGGCACCGGTGCCGGCACGACATCGAGGAGACAACGCCATGAACTCGCGTATCCAGCGCATCACGCCGTTCCTGTGGTTCGACCGCGACGCCGAGGCGGCGGCCGGTTTCTACGTATCGGTGTTCGACAACGCGCGCATCGTGCACGTCGCGCGCTACGGCAAGGCCGGCGCGCACGCGTCCGGCAACGCCGAGGGCGCGGTGATGACCGTGGCGTTCGAGCTCGACGGGCAGGCGTTCGTCGCGCTGAACGGCGGCCCCGCGTTCCAGATGACGCCGGCCGTGTCGTTCGTCGTCAACTGCCGCGACCAGGACGAGATCGACCATTACTGGACGCGCCTGTCCGAAGGCGGCGACGAGCGCGCGCAGCAATGCGGCTGGCTGCGCGACCGCTTCGGCGTATCGTGGCAGGTCGTGCCCGTGCAGATGGCCGAACTGATGACGGGCGACCCGGCCCGCGCCGAGCGCGTGATGGCGCAGGTGATGACGATGAAGAAGCTCGATCTCGATGCGCTGCAGCGGGCGGCGGCAGGCGAATCCGCTTAGGTCGCCGAGGTCTTGCAGGTCGTTCGGGCCGGCGGCCGCTGGCCTGTCGCGACGCGCGGGGCCCGACTCCGGACTCCCGACGCCCGAGACCCGAGACCCGAGACCCGAGACCCGAGACCCGAGACCCGAGACCCGAGACCCCGGCCCCATTTCGTCCGGCCACGTTTCCCCCGTCTTTCCCGCCCGTCGTTTCACCGTTCCCCCCTCGCATTACGCCGCAGCCGCTCCGCTTGCGACCACCGCGTCGCCATACGCCCGCCGGACCGTTTTCCGCCGCGCGTCGCATCGTTGCGCCCCCGATCCGACAGCGTTTGCGGCGGCTCGCCCGATTCCCCGAAATACCCCCCTTTCCCGGCTTTGCTCGACCGATCGGCGTTTGACGCCTCCATGAATAATCGGTGTCACTGGAAAGCGGCATTCCGCCGTACCCGACCGGAGGCCCCGTGGCAGACGAGAGCGATCTCGACAAGACCGAAGCCGCCACTCCCAGGCGCCGCGAGAAGGCGCGCGAGGAGGGGCAGGTCGCGCGTTCGCGCGAACTGGCTTCGTTCGCGCTGCTCGCGGCGGGGTTCTACGGCGCATGGCTGCTCGCAGGCCCGTCGGGCGGCCATCTGCAGGCGATGCTGCGCGGCGCGTTCACGTTCGATCGCGCGACCGCGTTCGACACCAACCGGATGCTGTCGGCGGCCGGCAGCGCGAGCCTCGAAGGCTTCGCCGCGCTGCTGCCGCTGCTCGCGCTCACCGGCGTCGCCGCGCTGCTCGCGCCGATGGCGCTCGGCGGCTGGCTGATTTCGCCAAAGACGTTCGAGCTGAAGTTCGACCGCCTGAACCCGATCTCGGGCCTCGGCCGGATCTTCTCGATCCAGGGGCCGATCCAGCTCGGGATGTCGATCGCGAAGACGCTGGTCGTCGGCGGGATCGGCGGCATCGCGATCTGGCGCAGCAAGGACGAACTGCTCGGTCTCGCGACGCAGCCGCTCGGCGCCGCGCTGCCCGATGCGCTGCATCTGGTCGCCGTGTGCTGCGGCACGACGGTCGCCGGGATGCTGGTGGTCGCCGGGCTCGACGTGCCTTACCAACTCTGGCAGTACAACAAGAAGTTGCGCATGACGAAGGAAGAAGTGAAGCGCGAGCATCGCGAGAACGAAGGCGATCCGCACGTGAAGGGGCGGATCCGCCAGCAGCAGCGCGCGATCGCGCGCCGCCGGATGATGGCGGCCGTGCCGAAGGCCGACGTGGTCGTCACGAACCCGACGCACTTCGCGGTCGCGCTGCAATACACGGACGGCGAGATGCGCGCGCCGAAGGTCGTCGCGAAGGGCGTGAACCTCGTCGCCGCGCGCATCCGCGAGCTCGCGGCCGAACACAACGTGCCGCTGCTCGAAGCGCCGCCGCTCGCGCGTGCGCTGTATCACAACGTCGAACTCGAGCGCGAGATCCCCGGCTCGCTGTACTCGGCGGTCGCCGAAGTGCTCGCGTGGGTGTACCAGCTCAAGCGCTTCCGTTCGGAAGGCGGCGCGTTCCCGGCGGTGCCGGTCGATCTCGACGTGCCGGCCGAACTCGACAAGGGCGCGTCGGTGTCCGCCGACGACGAGCGCGAAGAAGCCGAAGACACGCTCGGCAAGCAAGGGAACGCAGCATGAGCACCCCGACCACCGGCCTGTTCGCGAAGCGCCCGAACCCGTTCGCGGGCACGAACCTGCGCGCGCTCGCGGGCCCGATCCTCATCTGCATGATCCTGGGGATGATGATCCTGCCGCTGCCGCCGCTGCTGCTGGATCTGCTGTTCACGTTCAACATCGCGCTGTCCGTGATGGTGCTGCTCGTCAGCATGTACACGATGAAGCCGCTCGACTTCGCGGCGTTCCCGAGCGTGCTGCTGTTCTCGACGCTCCTGCGCCTGTCGCTGAACGTCGCGTCGACGCGCGTCGTGCTGCTCGAAGGGCACACCGGGCCGGACGCGGCCGGCCAGGTGATCGAGGCGTTCGGCCACTTCCTCGTCGGCGGCAACTTCGCGGTCGGCATCGTGGTGTTCGTGATCCTGATGATCATCAACTTCATGGTGATCACGAAGGGCGCGGGGCGGATCGCCGAAGTGTCCGCGCGCTTCACGCTCGACGCGATGCCCGGCAAGCAGATGGCGATCGACGCCGACCTGAACGCGGGCCTCATCAACGAGGAACAGGCGCGCAAGCGGCGCCTCGCGGTATCGCAGGAAGCCGAGTTCTACGGGTCGATGGACGGTGCGTCGAAGTTCGTGCGCGG
The DNA here is from genome assembly GCF_001532755.1 of Burkholderia sp. MSMB2157WGS. Lineage (NCBI taxonomy): Bacteria > Pseudomonadati > Pseudomonadota > Betaproteobacteria > Burkholderiales > Burkholderiaceae > Burkholderia > Burkholderia sp. MSMB2157WGS. Next base: position 215,135 of record NZ_LPJG01000005.1, read on the forward strand.
CGACGCGATCGCCGGCCTGATCATCATGGCGATCAACGTGATCGGCGGGCTGATCGTCGGGATGGTCCAGCACGACATGTCGTTCGCCGCGGCCGGCACCAACTACACGCTGCTGACGATCGGCGACGGCCTCGTCGCGCAGATCCCGTCGCTCGTGATCTCGACCGCGGCCGGCGTGATCGTGTCGCGCGTCGCGACCGACGAGGACATCGGCACGCAGATCACCGGCCAGTTGTTCACGAACCCGCGCGTGCTGAACATCACCGGCGCGATCATCGCGCTGATGGGGCTGATCCCCGGGATGCCGCACTTCGCGTTCCTCGCGCTCGGCGGCGGCGCGATCTGGCTGGCGCGCACGCAGACGAGGCGCGCGGCGGCCCGCAAGGCGGCCGGCGACGTGACCGACATCGCGCCGCCCGCCGTGCTGCCGGCCGACAGCCACGAAGCGACGTGGGACGACGTGCAGCTGATCGACCCGCTCGGCCTCGAAGTCGGCTACCGGCTGATTCCGCTCGTCGACAAGAACAGCGACGGCGAGCTGCTCAAGCGCATCAAGAGCATCCGCAAGAAATTCGCACAGGAAATCGGCTTCCTGCCGCCGGTGATCCATATTCGCGACAACCTCGAACTGCGGCCGAACGCGTACCGGATCGCGCTGAAGGGCGTCGAGATCGGCGTCGGCGAAGTGTTCCCGGGCCAGTGGCTCGCGATCAACCCGGGCCAGGTGACGGCCGCGCTGCCGGGTGCCGTCACGCAGGATCCCGCGTTCGGGCTGCCGGCCGTATGGATCGACGTCGCGCTGCGCGAGCAGGCGCAGGTGTACGGCTACACGGTGGTCGACGCGAGCACGGTCGTCGCGACGCATCTGAACCATCTCGTCGTCCAGCACGCGGCCGAGCTGCTCGGCCGCCAGGAAGTGCAGGCGCTCGTCGAGCGCACCGGCAAGGACGCGCCGTCGCTCGTCGAGGATCTCGTGCCGAAGACGATCTCGCTCACGACGCTGCAGAAGGTGCTGCAGAACCTGCTCGAGGAAGGCGTGCCGATCCGCGACATGCGCACGATTCTCGAGGCCGTGTCCGAGCATGCGGGCCGCGGCGACGCGTACGAGATCACGGCCGCGGTGCGGCTCTCGCTCGGCCGCGCGATCACGCAGCAGTGGTATCCGGGCGCCGGCGAAATGCAGGTGATGGGCCTCGACGCGAATCTGGAGCGCGTGCTGTCGCAGGCGCTCGCCACCGGCGCGAACCCGGGCCTCGAACCCGGCCTCGCGCACAACCTTCTGACCGGCACGCAGCAGGCGATGCTGCGTCAACAGAATCTCGGGCTGCCGCCCGTGCTGCTCGTGCAGCACGCGCTGCGCGCGATGCTCGCGCGTTTCCTGCGCCGCAGCCTGCCGCAATTGAAAGTGCTGTCGTATGCCGAAGTGCCGGACACGCGCACGATCAAAGTCGTTAACGTCATCGGGGGTTCCGCTTGAACATTCGCAAATTCACCGGCGCAACGAGCCGCGACGCACTTCGTCTCGTGCGCGAGGCGCTCGGCGCCGACGCGGTCGTGCTGTCGAACCGCACGCTCGATGACGGCAGTGTCGAAATCGTTGCACTCGCCGATTCGGATCTCGCCGCGGTGGCGCCGCCGGCCGCGCGTCCGCGTCTCGCGACGTCGCGCCAGCCGGAATCCGTGCCGGCCGCCGCCGTGCCGGGCATCGTGTCGCGCCCGGGCATCGCGCCGCGCCCGGCCGTCAATCCGTATGCGGCGGGCGCAGGCGGGCTGCCGGACGTGTTCTCGTCCGTGTTCGGCGCGAGCGCCGACGCGCAAGAGGCTGACGGGCACGCTTCGTCGATCGATGCGGACGAGCCGGCGGCGGCGTCTTCGATCGCGGCGGCGACTGCCGGTACGCCCACCGCCGGTACGCCGGCCGCCGGCGCCCCGGCCGCTCCTTCCGAACCCGCGCCGTGGCTGGTCGAGCACGCGAAGCGCCTGACGCAGCAGCGCGACGCGCTGATGGCTCGCGCGCAGGCGCCGGCCGAGCCGCGGGCGAGCGCGCCCGCGCCGCAAGCCGCGGCCGCCACGAAGCGCGCCCCCGACACGGGCGTCGCGTACGCCGGCAAGGCGACGGAGCGCGCGCGGCTGTCCGCGGACACGGCCGCCGCGGTGGCCGATGCGGTGAAGTCGCGCATCGAGCGGATCGTCAACGACACCGTGATGCACGAGCTCGGCGAGCTGCGCGGGATGATGGCGGAGCAGTTCGACAGCCTGATGTGGCACGACCGCCAGCGTCGCAGCGCCGTTCACGGCGCGCTGACGAAGCACCTGTTCGCGGCCGGCTTCTCCGCGCAGCTCGTGCGGATGCTGGTCGACAACCTGCCGTCCGGCGACGGCGCGCAGACTTTCGAGCAGGCCGCCGAATGGGCGCAGTCGGTGCTCGCGTCGAACCTGCCGGTGCTCGACAGCGAGGACGCGCTGATGGAGCGCGGCGGCGTGTTCGCGCTGATGGGGCCGACGGGCGTCGGCAAGACGACCACCACCGCGAAGCTGGCGGCGCGCTGCGTGATGCGCTTCGGCGCGAGCAAGGTCGCGCTGCTGACCACCGACAGCTACCGGATCGGCGGCCACGAGCAACTGCGCATCTTCGGCAAGATTCTCGGCGTGCCGGTTCACGCGGTGAAGGATGCGGGCGACCTCGCGCTCGCGCTGTCCGAGTTGCGCAACAAGCATATCGTGCTGATCGACACGATCGGCATGAGCCAGCGCGACCGCGCGGTGTCCGACCAGATCGCGATGCTGCACGGCGCGAACGCGCCGGTGCAGCGCCTGCTGCTGCTGAACGCGACGAGCCACGGCGACACGCTGAACGAAGTCGTGCAGGCGTACCGCAGCGCGGGCGAGCATCCGAACCTGGCCGGCTGCATTCTCACGAAGCTCGACGAGGCGACCCACCTCGGCGGCGTGCTCGACACGGTGATCCGCTACAAGCTGCCGGTCCACTACGTGTCGACCGGCCAGAAGGTGCCGGAGAACCTGTACGTCGCATCGACCCGATTCCTGCTGAAGAGCGCGTTCTGTGTGCCGCGCGACGGCTCGCCCTTCGTGCCGCAAGACGAGGACATGCCGACGCTGCTTTCCGCACTGACCGCACGTTCCACCGCCGAGCTGCACGAGGTGCGATTTGGATAAACGGATCATCGACCAGGCAGAAGGGCTGCGGCGCCTGCTGGCCGGGCGCGCGTCGCGCATCGTCGCGGTGACGGGCGGCCCGGCGGGCGTCGGCTGCACGTCCACCGTGGTGAACCTCGCGGCGGCGCTCGCGTCGCTCGGCAAGGACGTGCTCGTCGTCGACGAGCGCGCCGACGTGCATTCGGCCAGCGCGACGCTCGCCGGCGCGTGGCTGCGCGACGGCGAACGCACGCGGGTGGCGGCCGGCTTCGGCCTGTGCGGCGCCGCGCGGCTCGCGCGCGCCGGCTACAGCGACGCGCAACTGAGCGACTTCATCGACGGCCCGGCCGACATCGTGCTCGTCGACGCGCAGCTCGGCGCCGACGGCTCGTTCTCGGCGCTCGCGCGCGAAGCCCACGACGTGCTGGTCGTCACGCGGGTCGCCGCGCAGGCGATCACCGAGGCGTACGCGTGCATGAAGCGGCTGCATTTCGCGCACGCGTTCGCGCAGTTCCGTGTGCTGACCAACCAGGTCGGCAGCCACGCGGACGCGAAGACGGCCTTCGACAATCTCGCGGGCGTCGCGAGCCGCTACCTGACCGTATCGATCGCCGACGCGGGCTGCGTGAGCGCCGATCCGCTCGTCGAGCACGCCCGCGAACTGATGCATGCGGTGGTCGACGCGTTCCCGTCGTCGGCTGCCGCGCGCGACTACCGGCAGATTGCCGCCGACCTGTTGTACTGGCCGATGCGCCCGCGTTCGGGCGCGGGCCGCGCGGTCCACGCCGGCGGCAAGCCGTCGTACGAGGCGGGCGCGGCACACGCCGCGTGAGCGCCACCCGAAGGAGGGAGCCATGATGTACAACGCTCAAGGAAAGATGTCCCAGGCCGACGTGCTCGCGCAATACGCGCCGCTCGTGCGCCGCCTCGGGCTGCAGCTCGTCGCGAAGATGCCGGCGAGCGTCGATCTCGACGACCTGATCCAGGCCGGCATGATCGGCCTGATGGACGCGGCCGGCCGCTACAAGGAAGACCAGGGCGCGCAGTTCGAGACCTACGCGACGCAGCGCATCCGCGGCGCGATGCTCGACGAGCTGCGCAGCAACGACTGGCTGCCGCGCAGCCTGCGCAAGACGTCGCGCGAGGTCGAGCACGCGGTGCACCAGGTCGAGCAGCACCTCGGCCGCTCGGCGAGCGAGACCGAGATCGCGCAGCACCTGAACATGCCGCTCGACGAATACCAGGGGATGCTGCAGGACCTGCACGGCAGCCAGCTCATCTACTACGAGGATTTCGACCGCGCGGCCGACGACGAGCCGTTTCTCGACCGCTATCGCGTCGATCACGCCGATCCGCTGTCGGCGTTGCTCGACGAGCACCTGCGCGAGGCGCTCGTCGAGGCGATCGAGCGGCTGCCGGAGCGCGAGAAGCTGCTGATGTCGCTGTACTACGAACGGGGTCTGAATCTGCGCGAGATCGGCGCGGTCCTCGAGGTGAGCGAATCGCGCGTGTGCCAGTTGCACAGCCAGGCCGTCGCGCGCCTGCGTGCGCGGCTGCGCGAACAGGCGTGGGTCGGCGCGGAGTCCTGACCCTTTGGAACGGCCGCGCGCGCCGACGCCGCGCGCCCGTGCCGCGGTTGCTCGGCGCTTGCGCATTTCGCGCGCCGATTTGCTACAATCCCCTCCGTTTTCCGAGGAGCGTTGCGACGGACCATCCAGCGTCCGCCAGGCTCGGAAGGCTTCACCAAGCAGCCGTGCAGCGATTGTTCCGCGCCGGCCCCGCTTCCTGAACGGCGCTCACGTCACCAATCTAGAAACTTTTTAGAAAGGAGGGCGTGATGAACGCCATTATCGATTCCAAGGCTTCCCACGATTACGTCGTCGCCGACATGGCGCTGGCCGGCTGGGGCCGCAAGGAACTGAACATCGCCGAGACCGAAATGCCGGGCCTCGTGCAGATCCGCGACGAATACAAGGCGCAGCAGCCGCTGAAGGGCGCGCGCATTGCCGGTTCGCTGCACATGACGATCCAGACGGGCGTGCTGATCGAGACGCTGAAGGCGCTCGGCGCGGACGTGCGCTGGGCGTCGTGCAACATCTTCTCGACCCAGGATCACGCGGCGGCCGCGATCGTCGAAGCCGGCACGCCGGTGTTCGCGTTCAAGGGCGAATCGCTCGACGAATACTGGGAGTTCTCGCACCGCATCTTCGAATGGCCGAACGGCGAATTCGCGAACATGATCCTGGACGACGGCGGCGATGCCACGCTGCTGCTGATCCTCGGCTCGAAGGCCGAGAAGGACCGTTCGGTGATCGCGAAGCCGACCAACGAGGAAGAAGTCGCGCTGTACAAGTCGATCGCGGCGCACCTCGACGTCGACGCGAACTGGTACTCGAAGCGCCTCGCGCACATCAAGGGCGTGACCGAAGAAACCACGACCGGCGTGCATCGCCTGTACCAGATGGAAAAGGACGGCCGCCTGCCGTTCCCGGCGTTCAACGTGAACGATTCGGTCACGAAGTCGAAGTTCGACAACCTGTACGGCTGCCGCGAGTCGCTCGTCGACGGCATCAAGCGCGCGACCGACGTGATGATCGCGGGCAAGGTCGCGGTCGTCGCGGGCTACGGCGACGTGGGCAAGGGTTGCGCGCAATCGCTGCGCGGCCTGGGCGCGACCGTGTGGGTCACCGAAATCGATCCGATCTGCGCGCTGCAGGCGGCGATGGAAGGCTACCGCGTCGTGACGATGGAATACGCGGCGGACAAGGCCGACATCTTCGTGACGGCGACCGGCAACTACCACGTGATCAACCACGATCACATGAAGGCGATGCGTCACAACGCGATCGTCTGCAACATCGGCCACTTCGACTCGGAAATCGACGTCGCGTCGACGCGCCAGTACCAGTGGGAAAACATCAAGCCGCAGGTCGACCACATCATCTTCCCGGACGGCAAGCGCGTGATCCTGCTGGCCGAAGGCCGCCTCGTGAACCTCGGCTGCGCGACCGGCCACCCGTCGTTCGTGATGTCGAACTCGTTCGCGAACCAGACGCTCGCGCAGATCGAACTGTTCACGCGCGGCGAGCAGTACGAGAACAAGGTGTACGTGCTGCCGAAGCATCTCGACGAAAAGGTCGCGCGCCTGCACCTGGCGCGCATCGGCGCGAACCTGTCGGTGCTGTCGGACGAGCAGGCCGCGTACATCGGCGTGCAGAAGGACGGCCCGTTCAAGCCGAACCACTACCGCTATTGATGCGCTGCCGCCGCGCCGTGCGCGCCCGTTGCGGGCGCACGGCGCGGCGGCGCTCACCGATCGTACCGATCGACAACCGAACCGGAGCCCTCCATGAGCGTCATCCTCACCTGGGTCATCAACGCGCTCGCGTTGCTGATCATCACGTACCTCGTGCCGTCGATCCACATCAAGAGCTTCGGCACCGCGCTGATCATCGCGGTCGTGCTCGGGCTGATCAACACGGTGATCCGGCCGGTGCTGATCCTGCTGACGCTACCCGTCACGATCGTCACGCTCGGGGTGTTCATCCTCGTCGTGAACGCGCTGTGCTTCTGGTTCGCGTCGTCGCTGCTGAAGGGCTTCGAGGTGTCGGGGTTCTGGTCCGCGTTCTTCGGTTCGATCCTGTACAGCATCGTGTCGTGGCTGCTGTCCGCCCTGATCTTCGGCCAGCGCGACATCGGCTGAGGGCGGGCACGGGCCCAACCCCATCGAATCATGAAACCGATCGAACTCTCGTTTGAATTCTTCCCGCCGAAGACGGCGGACGGCGTCGACAAGCTGCGCGCCACGCGCGCGCAGCTGCTGCCGCTGAAGCCGAAATTCGTCTCCGTGACGTTCGGCGCCGGCGGATCGACGCAGCAGGGCACGCTCGATACCGTGCTCGACATGCAGAAGGACGGCCTCGAGGCCGCGCCGCACCTGTCGTGCATCGGCTCGTCGCGCGACAGCCTGCGCGCGATTCTCGACCAGTACCGCTCGCACGGCATCCGGCACATCGTCGCGCTGCGCGGCGACCTGCCGTCGGGGATGGGCGCGGTCGGCGAGCTGCGCTATGCGTCCGAGCTCGTCAGCTTCATCCGCGCCGAGCATGGCGACTGGTTCCACATCGAGGTCGCGGGCTACCCGGAGTACCACCCGCAATCGCGTTCGCCCGCAGCCGATCTCGAGAATTTCGCGCGCAAGGTGAAAGCCGGCGCGAATTCCGCGATCACGCAGTATTTCTTCAACGCGGATGCGTATTTCCGCTTCGTCGACGATGCGCGCAAGCTAGGCGTGGACGTGCCGATCGTGCCGGGCATCATGCCGATCACGAACTTCTCGCAGCTGATGCGCTTCTCCGAGATGTGCGGCGCCGAAGTGCCGCGCTGGGTCGCGCGCCGGCTCGAGAGCTTCGGCGACGATCGCGAGTCGATCCGTGCGTTCGGCGCGGACGTCGTCACGAGCCTGTGCCAGCGCCTGATCGACGCGGGCGTGCCGGGGCTGCACTTCTACACGCTGAACGCAGCGGCCGCGACGCGGACGATCTGCGAACGGCTCGCGGTGTAAGCGCCGTCACGCGGTTGCATGCGCAACGGCCCCGCCGGTTCGTGCCGGCGGGGCTTTTTTTATCGTGGCGCGTGACGCGTGGCGCAAACGTGCGCGCGTCAGCGCTGCGCCTGCATCAGCGGCGGGCGGCGGTCGAACCACGGCCGCGCCTGTTCGAGCTGCCGCGCGAGCCGGAGCAGCAACGCGTCGTCGGCATGGCGCGCGGCGAACTGCACGCCGATCGGCAGCCCGCGCGCATTCCAGTACAGCGGCACCGACATCGCCGGCTGGCCGGTCAGGTTGAACAGCTCGGTGCAGCCGGCCCACGCGAACGCCTTCTCCGACGACTTCGCGAGCATTTCCTTCAGCAGCGGTTTCACCGGCAGCGCGGCGAGCAGCTTCATCTGCGCGGATTCGAACGGCGTCGGCTGCAATTCGCCGATCTTCACCGGCGGCCCGGCGAGCGACGCGCACAGGATCGCGTCGTAGCGCGACACGAGGCCGGCGACCTGCACGGTGAGCTGGCGCTGCCATTCGAGCACGTCGGGCAGCCGCGTGCGCGCGAGGCGGCGGCCGACCACCGCCATCGCCCAGGTCGCGGCCTCGAATTCGCCGCGCCGCGGCGTGCGACCGGTCAGTTCGCGCGCGCCGAGCACCATGTCCTCGGCGATCGTCGCCCACAGCGTCAGGAAGGTTTCGGCCGCGCGCGCGTAGTCGATTGGCAGCGTCGCCGGCTCGACGTGATGGCCGAGCGATTCGAGCAGCGCGGCCGCATCGTCGAGCGCCGCGCGCGTGTCGTCGGCGAGCGCCGGCGCGAGCATCGGATCGATGACGAGGCCGATCCGCAGCGGGCCGGGCGGCGTATCGAGCGCGCCGAGGAAGGTGCCGGGCGCGCCGGGCGGCAGTGTCTGGCCGGTCGTCACGTCGAGCAGCAGCGCACTGTCGCGCACGCTGCGCGACACCGCGTGCTGGACGACGAGTTCGCCGTTCGACGGCAGGTCGACGAGCACCGGGTTGCGGCTCGGCTTCAGGCCGAACAGCCCGCAGCACGACGCCGGAATGCGGATCGAGCCGCCGCCGTCGGACGCATGCGCGAGCGGCACGATGCCGGCCGCGACGGCTGCCGCCGCGCCGCCGCTCGAACCGCCGGGCGTGTGATCGAGGTTCCACGGGTTGCGGCACGCACCGAACAGTTCCGGTTCCGTGTACGGCATCTGGCCGATCTCGGACGTGTTGGTTTTGCCGAATACGTTGAGGCCCGCCGCGCGGCTGCGCGCGATCACCGGCGAATCGTCGGCCGGCACGAAGTAACGGTAGTGCCGGCTGCCCATCGACAGCGGCAGCCCGGCGACCGCCGCGCCGAGATCCTTGACGAGATACGGGACGCCCGCGAACGGCGCGTCGGCGCCCGGCTCGGGCGCGGCCGCCGCACGCTGGCGCGCGGCTTCGTAGTCCTGCAGCACGATCGCGTTGATCGCGCCGTTGACCGCTTCGGCCTGGCCGATCGCGGCGTCGAGCAGTTCGCGCGGGCTGGCGCGGCGCTCGCGCACGAGCGCGGCGAGGCCGATTGCATCATGCGCGAGATAGTCCGAGTGCATCGCGGCCCCCCGTTGTCACGCGTGGCGATGGTGCGAGCATAACGCGGGCCCGGCGTGGCGGGCCCGCGGCCGTGCCTTTTTAAAGGTGCTCGGCGAGGAAGGTCAACGTGCGGCCGTGCGCGAGCGCCGCCGCGCGCTGGTTGTACGAGGCGCGGTCCGTGCAGTTGAAGCCGTGCTCGGCGCCCGGGTACACGTGGAACGACGCATCGCCGTGGCCGGCGAACGCGGCCTTCACCTGGTCGACGGCGGTGAGCGGAATGGCGTGGTCGTTTTCCGCGTAGTGGAACAGGATCGGCTGCTTGATCTGGCCGGCGAGATCGAGCGCGTTGTGGATGCCGCCGCCGTAATAGGACACCGCCGCGTCGAGCTTGCCGGTCGCCGCCGCGCGGTACGCGAGCTGGCCGCCGAAGCAGTAGCCGATCGCGGCGAGCTTGCCGCCCACTTCGGGGCGCGCGCGCAACGCGTCGGCCGCCGCGCCGATGTCCGCGACCGCGAGACCCACGTCGGTCTTCTTCATCAGCTCGATGCCCTTGTCGCGATCCGCGCCGTCGTAGGTCAGCTCGACGCGCGGCTGCGTGCGCCAGAACACGTCCGGCGCGAGCGCGACGAAGCCGTCGGCCGCATACTGGTCGGCGACCGAACGGATGTGTGCGTTCACGCCGAAGATTTCCTGGATGATGATGACGGCAGGGCCCCTGCCGCGCTTGGGCAGTGCAAGATAGCCGCCGAAGCTGTCGTTACCGGTCGGGATGTCGATCCATTGGGCAGTCACGTTTTGAACTCCTGGCGTACGGGGTGCGCGAGGCGCCCCGGGGAATGAATAGAGGGCGGCCTAGTGTGCCACCGATCGTCCGGTGCTGCAGCGCGCGCGGCCGCTTCTCGCGCAGCGATCGTTTCGATCTCGATTATTCATTTTTCGGCGCCGGCCGGCTTCGATACAGTCGATGTGTCGGCCTTTACAAAGCGCTTTCGCGCATCGTCTTCGAAGGATTCGCCATGTCTGTCCGCTCGTTTTCCACGCCCTTTTCCGAACGTTTCGGCCTGCGCCTGCCGCTCGTGCAGGCGCCGATGGTCGGCGCGACCACGACCGCGATGGTCGCGGCCGCGTCGAACGCCGGTGCGCTCGGCAGCCTCGGCGCCGGCGCGCTCGCGCCCGAACGTATCGAAGCCGAAGTCGCCGCGATCCGCGCGGCGACCGATCGCCCGTTCGCGATCAACCTGTTCGTGCTGCCCGATGAAGCCGCGCCCGACGCGGCGACCGTCGCGCGCGCGCTGGCCGCAATCGATCCGCTGAACGCCACGCTCGGCTTGCCGCCGGGCACGGCGCCCGCGCGCTACGCGCCCGATTTCCGCGCGCAGCTCGATGCGCTCGTTGCGCTGCGCGTGCCGGTCGCGAGCTTCACGTTCGGCGTGCTCGACGCGGCCGACGTCGCACGCCTGAAAGCCGCCGGCACGTATGTGATCGGCACCGCGACGCACGTGGCCGAAGGGCTCGCGTGGCAGGCGGCCGGCGCCGACGCGATCTCCGCGCAAGGCGCCGAGGCGGGCGGCCATCGCGGCACCTTCATCGGTTCCGCCGACGATGCGTTGATCGGCACGCTCGCGCTCGTGCCGCAGCTCGTCGACGCGACGGGCCTGCCCGTGCTCGCCGCGGGCGGGATCATGGACGGCCGCGGCATCGCGGCCGTGCTCGCGCTCGGCGCGCAGGCCGCTCAACTCGGCACCGCGTTCCTCACGTGCGCGGAAAGCGCGATCGCGGCGAACTGGAAGGCACGGCTGCTCGCGAGCGCCGATACGTCGACGCAGGTCACGCGCGCGATCACCGGCCGTCATGCACGTGGGCTGCGCAACGCGTTGATGGCGCGGCTCGGCGAGCACGTGGCGGACGTCGCACCGTATCCGATACAGAACGCGCTGACCCAGCCGCTGCGCCAGGCCGCCGCGCGCGCGAACGACGGCGACTACCTGTCGCTGTGGGCGGGACAGGGCGCGCCGCTCGCGCGGCGGCGCGGCGATGCGCTGACGACGTCGCAACTGGTCGCCGCGCTCGACGCGGAATGGCGTGCAGCGGCCGCCTGACCGCTGCTTCATCCGCCAGAACGATCGATACCGGACGACGAAACGCGCGTGGTGTCACGCGCGTTTCATTCAACGATCCAGGGCACAAAATACCGAATCGAAATGCCCTCGCGAATAGGTTGAAACGCCCTTTCGAAAGTCTCTTCCGACTTAGCGGAAACCCTTATCCGTCGGGGCTTGCAGCGTTATTCGAGTCATCCTTCCAAAGCATGCATATCGGTAGTGTTACCACTACCCCAAAAAAGTCCCACAAATTAATTTGATCACCTACACTTGCGCGCAAGTACGGGCGGGCGGCCGCTAAAAGCGGCGGTTTTCACGTGCTTGAGGCCAAGTGCATGAACGATGCAACCGGCGAATCGTCCAGTGATGGCAAACACGGGGATGGCAGCGGGGCACCGGGCGATGGCGTTTTTTGGGACCGAACTGGAGACTTACATGAATATCAAGATGCAAAAGCTGTTGCCGATCACCGCAGCGGCGATGCTGTGCGCTGCAGCTGCAAGCAACGCGTCCGCCGATCAAGTCGTCAAGATCGGCCACGTCGCGCCGTTGACGGGCGGCATTGCACACCTGGGCAAGGACAACGAAAACGGCGCGCGTCTCGCCGTCGAGGAAATCAACGCGAAGGGTCTCACGATCGGCGGCCAGAAGATCACGCTGCAACTCGATCCGCAGGATGACGCCGCCGACCCGCGGCAGGCGACGCAGGTTGCGCAGAAGCTCGTCGACGACAAGGTCGTCGCGGTGGTCGGCCACCTGAACTCGGGCACGTCGATCCCGGCCTCGAAGATCTACAGCGATGCGGGCATCGTGCAGATCTCGCCGTCGGCGACCAACCCGGCGTACACGCAGCAAGGTTTCAAGACCACGTACCGCGTGGTCGCGACCGATGCGCAGCAGGGCCCGGCACTGGCGAACTACGCGCACTCGAAGGGCATCAAGAGCGTGGCGGTGGTCGACGATTCGACCGCGTACGGCCAGGGTCTCGCGAACGAGTTCGAGAAGAAGGCGAAGGCGCTCGGCCTGAAGGTGATGTCGCACGACGCGACGAACGACAAGGCGGTCGACTTCCGCGCGATTCTGACCAAGATCAAGGGCGAGAACCCGGACGCGATCATGTACGGCGGCATGGACGCCACCGGCGGCCCGTTCGCGAAACAGGCGAAGCAGCTCGGCCTGCGCGCGAAGATCTTCGCCGGCGACGGCGTGTGCACGGAGAAGCTGGCCGACCTGGCCGGCGACGCGACCGACAACGTCGTGTGCTCGGAGGCCGGTGCATCGCTCGAGAAGATGCCGGGCGGTGCCGCGTTCAAGGCGAAGTACGAGAAGCGCTTCGGCCAGCCGATCCAGATCTACGCACCGTTCACGTATGACGCCGTGTACATCATCGCCGACGCGATGAAGCGCGCGGACTCGACGGACCCGGCGAAGATCCTCGCGGCGATGCCGGCGACGAAGTACACGGGCGTGATCGGCACGACGACCTTCGACTCGAAGGGCGACCTGCAGCACGGCGTGATCTCGCTGTACAACTACAAGAGCGGCAAGAAGTCGCTGCTCGACGAAGTGAAGATGTAACGCGACCAGCGGTCAACAGCAGGGGTGAAAGCGCGCATGCGGCCACGCAGGCGCGCTTTCTTTTTGGGCCGGCGTGCGCCGCCGCGCCGTCAGATTTTCAGGTGCGCGAGCACCCTCGGCGCGACGAGCGCGACGAGCGCCGCGCACAGTGCGACGACCGACAGGCCGATCGTCAGGTTCGCGGCCTGCGCGACGGCGCCGATCACGACCGGACCGAACAGCAGCCCGAAATACGCGAGCCCGGCCACGTGCGCGAGCCCTTCGGCCGCATGGATGCCTTTCACGCGCGCGGCGGCCGCGAACAGCACGGGCATCATGTTGGCCAGCCCGAGGCCCATCAGCGTGAAACCCGTCAGCACCGCGACCGGATTCGGCAGCAGCAGCGCGCCGATCATCCCCGCGCACGCGAGCGACGCACTCGCGAACACGAGCTGCGGCGCGCCGAAGCGGGCGCGCACGGCGTCGCCCGCGAAGCGCGCGACGGCCATCCCGCCGGAGAACGCCGCGTACGCGGCGCTCGCGAGCGCCGGGCTCGCCGCGACCACGTCGCGCATGTAGACCGTCGCCCAGTCGTACATCGCGCCTTCGGCGACCAGCGCGATCAGCGCGATGCCGCCGAGCATCCACAGCGCGGGCGAGCGCCAGCGGTTGCCGCCGCCGTGCGCCTGTTCGTGATGCGGCACGTGCGGCAGCACGGCCGGGCTCGCGGCCACGAGCACCGCGGCGCTCACCGCCGCCGCGAGCGCGAGATGCGCGACCGGCGCCATGCCGGCCGACAGCAGCGCGCCGCCGGCCGCCGCGCCGGCCATCCCGCCGATGCTGAACATCCCGTGCAGCGACGACATGATCGGCTTGCCGAGCGCGATTTCGACCGCGCTGGCCTCGGCGTTCATCGCGACGTCGAGCGTCGCCATCGAGAAGCCGAACAGCGCGAGCACCGGGAGCAGCAGCCAGTAGTCGGGCACGACGAGGATCAGCGCCGCGCACGCGGACATCACGAGCCCGCCGGCGAGGCACGCGGTGCGCGAGCCGACGCGCGCGATCCAGCGCGCGATGGTCAGCATCGCGGCGATCGATCCGCCGGCGACCGCGAACAGCGCGATCGACAGCAGCCCGGGGCTCAGCGCGAACTTGTCGCGCACGGTCGGCACGTGCACGCCCCACGACGCGTACATCATGCCGGCGACGAAGAACAGCGCCATCGATGCCGTGCGCGCACGCCGGCGGGCGGGCAGCGGCAGCACGCGATGCGCGTCGGGCGGCGCGGCGAACGGGGACGACGATTCAGGGGAGGAGGATTCGGACACGGGAAGGCTCGCCAGGAAAATGCGCGGGCGCACACGGCGCCCGTCGGATCTGTCCGATTCTATCGAACCGCTTACGTTCTTGCCGGGCGATGGCCGTTCGGTCGATGCCCGGGCGATCGGGCCATCCTGCGGCGGCGGCCCGGTGTCGCATCGGCCGTTCGGCCGATGCGCAACGCACGGCGAGCGCGGGTAACATCGAAGCGATGCCCGCCGCGCCGCCTTTCGACCGCAGGAGTTCCCCCTTGAACATCGATCCCGCCTTCGCCTTGCATCTGCTGCACCGCTGCGCGCTCGGCACGCTCGCCACCCATGCGCGCGAACCACAGGGCTTCCCGTATCCGACGGTCGTGCCGTTTGCACCCGATGCAAGCCATCGGCCCGTGATCCTGGTGAGCGGCCTGGCCGAGCACACGCGCAATCTCGCCGCCGATCCGCGTGCGGGTTTCCTCGTCGTCGATGCGAGCGGCGGCGAGGTCCTGAATGCCGAGCGCGCGACGCTGCTGGGCCGGTTCGTGCCGCTCGGCGACGATCCGCACGTCACCGCGCGTTACCTGCGCTACGAACCGGACGCCGCGCGCTATCTCGCGCTCGGCGATTTCGCGTTCTGGGCGCTCGAGATCGAGCGGCTGCGCTATATCGGCGGGTTCGGGCGGATGGGCTGGGTCGACGGCACGCATCTCGATGCGCTGCCGCCGCTCGCTTTCGACGACGAACAGGCGCTGTGGCGTGCCTACGAGGCGAGCGACGCATACCGCGACGGGCTCGACCTGCTCGGCGTCGATCGTCATGGCGCAGACTGGCGATGCGACGGGCGCCGCGTGCGCACGCCGTTCGAGTCGCCTTCGGCCGATACCGGTGCGCTGCACGAGCGGCTGATCGCCTGCGCAAAGGATGTGACGTGACGTCACGGGTCAGGGATTTGTCCGTTTAGCAAACTGCGTCATGTGGTTTTTGCAAAACTGTCGTCCGATGAAAGCTTTGATTTTCTCGAATGCAGGGTAATTGCGTATGTTGATAGACCGAATAGTCGATCGCTAATGTCCTAATCTCTATGCAGGAGCGTAAAAATTTGAGAAAAGGCCGCGGCCGGTCAAAATGACATGCGCGAATTCCAATTGGCCTCGGGATTTTCATGAATCTCGCTTCTATCAAATCTTTTTTGTGCTAATCTCTGCCTTCGAAAATCCGAGGCACATATATTTCATGAATGGTGAGCTGGCTGCAGACCGGCGCCATTGGTCAGATAGATAGAAAGGGAAACTATGTCTTCTTACAAGGACCTGCTGGCCCAGCGGGAGAAGCTGGAGAAGCAAATCGAAGAAGCGAAGTCGCGTGAATACGCTGAAGTGCTGAATGACGTGAAGCAGAAAATTGCCGACTACGGCTTTTCGCTCGCCGAACTCGGTCTCAGCCGCGCGAAGGCCGGCAAGGTCGGTCGTCCGCGCGCAGGCGTGGCCGCCAAATACCGCGATCCGGAAACGGGCGCGACGTGGTCGGGGCGTGGCAAGCCGCCGCGCTGGATCGCCGGCAAGAACCGCGATCAGTTTGCGATTTAAACGTTCGTTTAAGTTGCTCGCTCTTCAAGAGAGCCGCGTGTCCGTCGAGGAGCGCGGCTTTTTTGTTTCCGGACACCGGCAGCGCCCGGCTGCGCCCGGCTGCGCCGTCATGAAAACGTAAGCATGTGTCGCGTGAATGAAAATGCGACACGTTCGTATAAGCGGTTGATTTAAATGAGAAATTTGTGGGTATTGGCTGGGCTCGCGGGGCGCCTTTGATAGAATTACGACTCGCACACCGATATCTCATATTTCATGTCCACGTTTTCCGGCGACGCGCAGAGCGCGGATAAGCACGCAGTCGCGCGCAAGAGCACGCTCGTCAGTATTGTCCTGAATGTCGTGCTTGCGACATTTCAGATCGTCGTCGGCGTGATTGCGCATTCGCAGGCATTGATTGCCGACGGTGTGCATTCGATTTCCGATTTGATCTCGGATTTTGTCGTGCTGGTTGCGAATCGGCATAGCGGCGCATCGCCGGATGCCGACCACAATTACGGCCATAGCCGCTACGAGACGGTCGCGTCGCTGTTTCTCGGCGCGATCCTGATTGCGGTCGGTATCGGCATGCTCTGGCGCGCCGGCGACCGCCTCGTTAATCTCGAAAACATTCCGGCCGTGCATTTTTCCGCGCTGATCGTTGCGCTGACGGTGCTCGTGTCGAAGGAAGCGTTGTTCCGCTACATGCTGCGCGAAGCGCGGCGCGTGCGCTCGGCGATGCTCGTCGCCAACGCGTGGCATGCGCGTTCGGATGCCGCGTCGTCGCTCGTCGTCGCGATCGGCATCGTCGGCAGTCTGGCCGGGGTGCGGCTGCTCGACCCGATCGCGGCGGCGATCGTCGGCTTCATGGTCGCGCGCATGGGCTGGACGTTCGGCTATGACGCGTTGCAGGACCTCTCCGACCGCGCGCTCGATACGGCCGACACGGCCGAAATCCGCGCGCTGCTCGCCGCGACGCCCGGCGTGCGCGACGTGCACGACCTGCGCACGCGCAAGATGGGCGATGCCGCGCTCGTCGATGCGCACATCCTCGTCGATCCGAAGATCTCCGTCTCCGAAGGGCATTACATCGCCGAGACCGCGCGGGCGCGCGTGCTGTCCGACCCGCGCGTGCTGGATGCGCTGATCCATGTCGACCCCGAGAACGACGCGGCGCGCCGTCCGGCGCTCGCGCTGCCGCCGCGCGGCGAGCTCGCGGCCCGGCTCGAGGCCGCGCTCGCGCAGCGCGGGTTGCACGCGGCGGCGATCAATCTGCATTACCTGAGTACGGGGCTCGAGGTCGACGTGACGCTCGACAGCGACCCGCGCGACGCCGATGCGGCGCTGGCCGGGCGGCTCGACGTCGAGACGCTGAAGCGCGAGTTCGGTGCGCGCCGGATCGGCTTCACGCGCACGTTGCCCGTGCAGACCTGACCGGGCAGCCGGCAGCCGCGAACGCGGCCGGCCGCAGGCGCGGGCCCGCGCGTTACAGCGGCAGTTGCGTGTCGAACTTGATTTCGCGCAGCACGACGCTCGTGCGCACCTGCGACACGGCCGGAATCTTGAAGATGCGTTCGTGCAGGAACACGTCGTAGGCCTTGATGTCCGGTGCGACGATCTTGAGGATGTAATCGGCTTCGCCGGTCGTGCTGTAGCACTCGGTGACTTCCGGGCAGGTCGCGATCTCGCGCTCGAACTGCTCGACGCCGCCTTCGTTGTGGCGCGTCAGGTGCACGTGCGCGAGCGCGCAGACGTGCAGGCCGAGCTTCTCGCGATCGAGCAGCGCCGTGTAGCGCTGGATCACGCCCGACTGTTCCATGTCCTTGATGCGGCGCCAGCACGGTGTGCTCGACAGCCCGACCTGATCGGAGATTTCCTGAACGGAACGGCGCGCGTCGAGCTGCAACAGGCGAAGGATTTTTTGCGAAAAGGAATCGAGCGTCACCTGCGCCTCCATGCGGCAGCTACAACACGCTGAATGTTAGAGGGCCGGGGAAGGAAAGGCAATCTGGCGACGCGCCGTTGAGCGAGATTCGCTAATTTGCTCGCGGATCCGTGGGATTTTGTCCCGCCCCCGCGCGATCCGACCGATCGGTATCCGACACGGCCAGACCCGCGAGCGCGGCCTGCTGACGGCGCAGGTCGGCGAGCATGTTGCAGAAGAGTGCGCCTTGCTCGATCGCGTCGTCGAGCGCGACGTGCGTGTGCGGATGGTCGTCGAACCAGTGCTTCGGAAAGCGCGGCTTGATCGCCTTGCGGTACGGCAGGCCCGTCATCGCGAACGCGAGCGTCTTGATGTCGAGCGCCGACCACGAGAACGGGCAGCGCCCCGCGAAACGCATCATGTACCAGAACATGAACGTGAAATCGAAGCCGGCCGGCATCGCGACGAACACCGGCTTGCCGGGCAGCGCCTCGACCCATTCGACGTAGGCGACCAGCGCCGTCTCGGGCGTCTGCAGGTCGCGCCGGCATGCGGCCCACGCTTCGGGTTCGGTTTTCCACCAGGCCTCCTGCACCGGATGCGCGTGCGCGCCGGGCAGGGTCTC
Source organism: Burkholderia sp. MSMB2157WGS (assembly GCF_001532755.1). Taxonomy (NCBI): domain Bacteria; kingdom Pseudomonadati; phylum Pseudomonadota; class Betaproteobacteria; order Burkholderiales; family Burkholderiaceae; genus Burkholderia; species Burkholderia sp. MSMB2157WGS. The sequence goes on from NZ_LPJG01000005.1 coordinate 233,483, forward strand.
GAGGTTTGCCGAGAACGTCGCGATCAGCTGCTTGTCCTCGGTATAGGCGGCCGACGCGAAGCTCAGCATCGAGTGCGGGCCGGGAATCGGGCCGTCGGCTTCGACGTCGGTGCTGACGTAAATTTCCGGGATGGCGGTCTGGTTCATCCGAATACCTTGTCGGACACGAACGGGTTCGTGCGGCGCTCGTCGCCGAACGTCGACACCGGGCCGTGACCGGGCACGAACGTGACGTCGTCGCCGAGCGGCCACAGCTTTTCCTTGATCGAACGGACGAGGTCCTCGTGATTGCCGCGCGGGAAATCGGTCCGGCCGATCGAGCCCGCGAACAGCACGTCGCCGACGATCGCGACGCGATGCGCGCGGCTGAAGAACACGACGTGGCCGGGCGTGTGACCCGGGCAGTGATAGACCTCGAGCGTCTCGTCGCCGAACTGCACTGTGTCGCCGTCGTTCAGCCACCGGTCGGGCTCGAAGCTGTCGGCGGCCGGAAAGCCGAAGCGTTCGCTCTGCATCGGCAGCTTCTCGATCCAGAAGCGCTCTTCTTCCTGAGGCCCCTCGATCGGCACGCCGTAGCGCGTCGCGAGCGTCTTCGCGCCCGCGCAGTGATCGATGTGCCCGTGCGTGAGCAGCACCTTCTCGACCTGCACGTTCTGCCGCGCGACTTCCTGTTCGATCCGGTCGAGATCGCCGCCCGGATCGACGACGGCGGCGCGGCCCGTCTTCTCGCAGACGAGCAGCGAGCAGTTCTGCTGGAATGGCGTGACCGGAATGAGCGTGACTTTCATGGAGGCACCGGCGGCTAAAAGGACCGATTGTACCGGTCGCGCGCGCCGCCTGCCGTGCGTGCGACGCATGCCGCGGCGTGCGGATGAGGGCATTCCCGGAGCATGCCGATTGTTACAGCCATAGCGAGAATCAATGGTCCGCCGGGGGCGCATTTCGAGACAAGGTTTTGATTTATGTATAATGCGCCCCATTGCGCGTGAATTTCACGCAATTCGCTGGTGTTTCGGCCCCGTTAAACGAGGCATCCGATTCACCGTCAAGCATCGGCCGCCGGGGAGTCCGGCGGTGTATCCAGCACCGAGCATTCGGTGCTCACGTCTTGTCCGGCCGGGTGCTGCGCGCCCGTCTGCGGCCCTGCTGCCGCGCCGCCGGATGAGGCCTGTGCCGCCGTTCCTGTGCGTTGGTCGTATCGACGCGCGCGAACGTGAAGCCATGTTCGATGGCGGCATGTGGGGTCTGGTCAGGCTGTTGGGGACAGGTTGCGCCAGACGTGAAAGCTAATCAGGACGGTTGCGGCCTAGACGAACGCCGCGCCCATGCTAGCCGCCTGCTCGCACTCGAGCGGGGCGTGCACGCATTTGCCGTCCGGGCCGCATCGCTGCGTTGTGAAGCAGCGTTGTATCGATGCGGCCCGAACCAGAAGGCGACACGTCGATGAATTTACGTTTTCCGAGCCGATTCGGAACCATTGCATTATTTTTTGCGCTGACGGGCTGTGCGGTGCCACCCAGCCAGACCACCGGCAGCGTGAGCCAGAAGAAGGCGGTCGACAAGACGGCCGCCGCCGCGAAGGCGGACGACGACAAGCAGCCGCTCAATTTCGATTCCGCGCTGGCATCGATGCCGGCCGCCGACAGCAAGGACGCGAAGAAGTCGTCGCTGGCGGACGCCGAGCCGATCGACGGCAAGGACGTATCCGATTTCCGCCAGACCGGCCGCGCATCGTGGTACGGGCGGGATTTCCACGGCCGCCGCACCGCGAACGGCGAGCGCTTCAACATGAATGCGTTCACCGCCGCGCACCGCACGCTGCCGCTGTCGTCGTACATCAAGGTGACGAACGCATCGACCGGCAAGTGGGTCGTCGTGAAGGTCAACGATCGCGGGCCGTTCAAGCGCGGCCGCGTGCTCGACCTGTCGTACGCGGCGGCCAAGGTGATCGGCCTCGTGCACGCCGGCACGGGCCGCGTGAAGATCGAAGGGCTGTCGCCGCAGGAAGCGCGCGAGGCGCGCGACGAAATGTTCGCGTCGATCTCGGCGAAGTAACGCGGCGGATCGTCCGCTCATGCACGAAGGGCTGCCTGCCGGCAGCCCTTTGTCGTTTCCGCGCGCCGGCGTCGCGTGTCAGCCTTTCTTCAGCACGAGCGCACGCGCATACAGCGTGTTGCGCGACGCACCCGTGAGTGCGGCCGCGAGCCTGGCCGCGCTCTTCACCGGCACCTCTTCCAGCAGCAGCCTGAGCAGCGCGTCGTGCGCGGTATCGTCGGCTTCGCCGCTTGCCGCCGGCGCGCCTTCGACGACCAGCACGAACTCGCCGCGCTGCCGGTTCGCGTCGCCGGCGAGCCAGCTCCGTCCTTCGGCCAGGGTGCCCTGGAACAACTCCTCGTGTAGCTTGGTGAGCTCGCGCGCGATCAGCAGCCGGCGCGTGGGGCCGAACGCGTCGGCGAGCGCGGCGACGGTTTCGGCGATCCGGTGCGGCGCTTCATAGAACACCAGCGCGTACGGGTGCGAGGCCAGCGCCTGCAGCGCGGTCGCGCGCTGCTTCGCCTTCGGCGGCAGGAAGCCCGAGAACGTGAACGCGCCGGCCCAGTCGCCGGCCACGCTCAGCGCGGTCACGGCCGCGCTCGGGCCCGGCAGCGGAACCACCGTGAAGCCGGCGGCGCGCACGGCGTCGACGAGCCGCGCGCCGGGGTCCGAGATGCCGGGCGTGCCGGCGTCCGACACGTAGGCCACGCGTTCGCCGCCACGCAGCAGCTCGATCACGCGCTGCGCGGCTTCGCGTTCGTTGTGCTCGTGCACGGCGACGAGCGGTTTCGAGATCCCGTAGCGGGCGAGCAGTTGGCCCGTGTTGCGGGTGTCTTCGGCCGCGATGCGGTCGGCTAGGCCGAGCACGTGCAGCGCGCGCAGCGTGATGTCGGCCGTGTTGCCGATCGGTGTGGCGACCACGTAGAGCGCGGCGTCCGGGTAGTGCTGCGTATGCGCGAGTTCGAGGAGGGCAGTCATGGCAGGCAAGGCACGCAATCGCGGCACGAACGGAACAAGGACGGCATTGTGCCACGCGGCGCCGGCCCGACCGGATGGCGCGCGCGGTCGGCCGCATTCGGGCGACAACTTTTCCGGCGCGGCGCGATCCAAGCCGGTCGGTGCAGTGTTCGAGCAGCGCGCACGGCAGTTTCTCGAGCGCCGCGGTCTCGGGTTCGTCGCCGCGAACGTGACGATGCGCGGCGGCGAGCTCGATCTCGTGATGCGCGAGCCCGACGGCATGCTCGTGTTCGTCGAGGTGCGCGCGCGGCGCAGCACCCGGCATGGCGGCGCGGCCGCGAGCGTCGGCTGGCGCAAGCGGCGGCGTCTGGTCGCGGCCGCGTTGCAGTTCTGGTCGCGGCACGGCGCTGGCGCCGCGTGCCGTTTCGACGTCGTCGCGTTCGAGGCCGGACGGCTTGCGTGGCTGCGCGACGCATTTCGTACCGACGATGCGTAGCCGCGAGCTGTGACGAGATGTAAAGAGTTCTTGCCGGACCCCCGGAGAGGGCGCCGGAGTACGGTAAACTCGCCGCACCCACGATGTCGCGCGAGTTGTGCCGCGCGCCCAGTTCACCAGGAATCGATGTCAGTCGAACGTATTCAGCAACAATTCCGCGACAGCGCCGCGCTTCATGCCGAAGCGGCCGACGCGCTGTCGCTGCCGATCGCAGCCGCGGTCGATGCGATGTTCGCCGCACTGGCGAACGGCAACAAGATCGTCGCGTGCGGCGACGGCCCGTCGGCCGCCGCCGCGCAATACCTCGCCGCGTCGCTCGTCGGCGGTTTCGAGCGCGAGCGTCCGGGCTTGCCCGCGATCGCGCTGGCCACCGACGCGTCGCAGGCCGGCCTCGCGGGCGCGGCGGCCGTCGAGCAGTTGTTCGCGCAGCAGGTGCGCGTGCTGGGCCAGACGGGCGACGTCCTGCTGGTGCTCGACGCGGGTGGCGCATCGCCGCGCGTGCTCGCGGCGATCGACGAAGCGCACGAGCGCGAGATGACCGTCGTCGCATTGACGGGCGGCAACGGCCACACGGTCGCGGCGGCGTTGTCCGACACCGATATTCCGATCAGCGTACCCGCCGTTCGCGCGGCGCGCATCCACGAAGTCCATCTGCTGACCATCCACTGCCTGTGCGACGGCATCGACGCGATGCTGCTGGGTGAGGATTGAACGAAGGAGAGCCGTCGATGAATCAAAGCCGCGTCAAACAGACGCTCGTCAGAACCACGCTGCTCGCCGCGCTGACGGCGGGCCTCGCCGTGTCGCTGCAGGGTTGTGTGCTCGGAGTCGTGGGCGCTGCGGCGGGCGGCGGCGCGCTGATCGCGACCGATCGCCGTACGCTCGGCGCGCAGACGGAGGATCGCGAGATCCAGGTCAAGTCGCTCACGCAGATCAACAACGGGCTGCCGGACCAGTCGCACGTCAACGTGACGGTGTTCAACCGTCGCGTGCTGCTGACGGGCGAAGTGCCGAACGATGCGTCGAAGCAGCGCGCCGAGGAAATCGTGCGCGGCATCAACAACGTGAACGGCATCGTCAACGAGCTGTCGGTCGAGCCGGCGTCGTCGCTGTCGTCGCGCGCGAACGACTCGTACCTCGAAGGGCGCGTGAAGTCGGAGCTGATCGCGACGAAGGGCATCTCGGCGAACTACTACAAGGTCGTCGCCGAACGCGGCAATCTTTACCTGATGGGCCTCGTGACGGTGGATGAAGGCAATCGCGGTGCGGAAGCCGCGAGCCAGGTGCCGGGCGTCGAGAAGGTCGTGAAGGTGTTCCAGTACGTGAAGCCGCAGGACGCGCAGGCGCTGCAGGACGCGTCGCCCGCGAGCGGCGCATCCGGCGCGCAGGCGGCCGCCGCGCCGGCGGACAGCGCGACGGTCGGCGCGGTGCCGGACGCGTCGGTGCAGTCCGCGCCGCTGCAGTCGCCCGCGCCGATCTCGAATTCGTCGAGCGTGCATCCGGGCAATCCGAAGGCGAAGGCGCAATGACGGGCATGCGGATGAAGCAGATGAAACGATGGATGGTGCAGGGCGCCGCGGCTGCGGCGTTCGCGGCCGGCACGCTGGGCGTCGCGCATGCGGACGTCGGCGACGGCCTGAAGGTGGCGCGCAGCAACGCGTGCATGGGCTGCCACGCGGTCGACCGCAAGCTCGTCGGCCCGTCGTTCAAGGATATCGCCGCGCGCTACAAGTCCGATCCGCAGGCCGTGGCCAAGCTGTCGAAGAAGGTGAAGGACGGCGGCTCGGGCGTCTGGGGCGCGATTCCGATGCCGGCGCATCCGCGCATGAGCGATGCCGACGTCCGTTCGGTGGTCGAATGGGTATTGGCGGGGGCGCCGTCGAAGTAACGCGACGGGAGTGACGTAACCCCTATTGCCAAGCGCGGAAATGCGTGTGTATGATGGTCGACTGTTGGGGCGGTAGCTCAGCTGGGAGAGCGTCGCGTTCGCAATGCGAAGGTCGGGAGTTCGATCCTCCTCCGCTCCACCAACGGAATTTGAAAGGCCCGATCGCGAGATCGGGCCTTTTTGTTTGTCCGCGGGAGCTCGGCCTGCGCGCTAAGTCGCCAATTCATGGATCACCCTGAACGTCGGCACCGACAACACGGCGAACCCCGCCGTCATGACCGCGAGCACCGCGGTCCTCTTCCGCAGCAGCGCGCAGAGGGCGATCGATAGTCCATACAACACGCAGGTCAGAATGACGATCCACCACAGCGCCGCGTAGCCCGCCCCGCCTTCGAAGTTCGATACGTTCTGCGTGATCCGGGTCGCGAGATACCCGGCGACGGCCATGCTCGCGGGCAGGCACAGCACTGAATACAGCACGAGGACGATGATCTGTCGCGGTGTCGGCTCGGATGACGTCATGGCGAGGGCGTTCTTTTGCGGATGGACGAAGGCGCCCGACCGCCCGCCGCGCAGGCCGATTCAGGCAGCCGGCAGAATGCGGCCGTTTGCCGCGTCTGGCAACCGCCACCCGTCACGCCACCCGCCGTCCCCCCACTCCACACTAAACCCGCCCGAAACTCGGCCGCTTCGGATCGTACGTCCACCCCGGCACCAGATAACGCATCGCGACCGCATCGTCGCGCGCGGTGCCACCCACCTCGTTGTACAGCGCATGCGCGGCCTCGACCTGCGCCATGTCCAGTTCGATGCCCAGCCCCGGCCGTTCCGGCACGGCCACCTTGCCGCCGACGATCGCGAGCGGCTCGCGCGTGAGCCGCGCGTCGCCTTCCTGCCAGATCCAGTGCGTATCGATCGCGGTGATCGTGCCGGGCGCGGCCGCTGCCGCATGCGTGAACATCGCGAGCGACACGTCGAAGTGGTTGTTCGAGTGCGAACCCCAGGTGAGCCCCCAGTCGCGGCACAGCTGCGCGAGCCGCACCGAGCCCTGCATCGTCCAGAAATGCGGATCGGCGAGCGGAATGTCGACCGCCTGCAGCCGCACCGCATGATCCATCTGCCGCCAGTCGGTCGCGATCATGTTGGTGGCGGTCGGAATCCCCGTCGCGCGGCGGAATTCGGCCATCACCTCGCGGCCCGAATAACCGCCTTCCGGCCCGCACGGATCTTCCGCATACGCGAGCAGGTGGCCTTGTCCGCGGCACAGCGCGACGGCCTCGTCGAGCGACCACGCGCCGTTCGGGTCGAGCGTCGCGCGCGCGTCGGGAAAGCGCGCCTTGATCGCCGCGATCGCTTCCATCTCGTCGGCGCCGGCCATCACGCCGCCCTTCAGCTTGAAATCGGCGAAACCGTAGCGCTCGACCGCGGCTTCGGCCTGCCGAGCGATCGCGGCCGGCGTCAGCGCCGCTTCGTTGCGCAGCCGGAACCACGGCGCCGACGCCTGCGCTTCGTCGCGATACGGCAGATCGGTGCGGCGCCGGTCGCCGATGTAGAACAAATACGCGAGCATCGGCACCGCGTCGCGCTGCTGGCCTTCGCCGAGCAGCGCCGCGACCGGCACGTCGAGGTGCTGGCCGAGCAGGTCGAGCAGCGCGGCTTCGATCGCGGTGATCACGTTGTCGAGCCGCAGGTTGATCTCGTGCGGCTGACGCAGCACCGCCGCCTCGCCGGCCGACGTCACTTCGTGGCGAATCGTGCGTCCGGCGCCGGCGCCCGCGCCGGACAGCGCCGCGCGCACCGCGTTGAGCGTGGCCTGGTAGCGTCCGATCGGCTGCCCGACCACGAGATCCGTCATGCGCTCGAGCGCGTGGCGGATGCCTTCGCCGCCCGGCACTTCGCCGACGCCCGTATGCCCGCTGCCGTCGTCGAGGATCACGAGGTTGCGCGTGAAGTACGGCGCGTGCGCGCCGCACAGGTTGAGCAGCATGCTGTCGCGGCCGGCGACGGGAATCACCTGCATGCGGGTGACGCGCGGGGTGCCGGCACGGCTGGGTTCGGACATCGGTTCGCTCCTGGTTCCGGTGGCGTGCGGGCCGCCGGACGCGCCGGCGCGGCCCGCGCCGTTCATTGAAGCTCGACGCGGCGGATCTCGCCGACGACGAACAGGTAGCAGATCACGGCGACGAGCGCATGCGCGACGACATAGACGAGCGCGCCGTTGAACGAGCCGCTGCGGTCGACGATATAGCCGATCGCGATCGGCGTCGTGATGCTGGAAAGATTGCCGCACGTGTTGAGCAGCGCACCGCTCAGGCCGGCGATCTGGCGCGGCGCGGTGTCGGCGTTGACGGCCCAGCCGAGCGCGCCGAGCCCCTTGCCGAAGAACGACAGCGCCATGAACACCACGACGAGCACGTGCGAATCGGTGTAATTGCAGACGATCATCGACATCGACAGCAGCATGCCGATCACGATCGGCACCTTGCGCGCGACCGACAGCGACCGGCCCTGCCTGAGCAGCGCATCGGACACGACGCCGCCGAGAATCCCGCCGAGGAACCCGCAGACGGCGGGGATCGACGCGACGAGGCCGGCGTTGAGGATCGACATCCCGCGCGCCTGCACGAGATAGACGGGGAACCACGTGATGAAGAAGTAGGTGAGCGCGTTGATGCAGTACTGCGCGACGTACACGCCGACCAGCATCCGGTTCCTCAGCAGCGCCTTCACGTGGCGCATCGACGGGCCGCCGTCGCGCCCGCCCGTCGCCTGGTCGATGTCGACGAGCGCCCCGCCTTCGGCGAGGTAGTCGAGTTCCGCGCGGTTGATGTTCGGGTGATGCTTCGGGTCGTACATCGTGCGGTTCCACACCAGCACGAACACGAAGCCGAGCACGCCCATCACCGCGAACACCGACTGCCAGCCGAACGCATGCACGAGCCAGCCCATCAGCGGCGCGAACACGACGGTCGCCGCGTACTGCGCGGCGTTGAAGATCGCCGACGCGGTGCCGCGCTCGGGCGCCGGGAACCACGCGGACACGATCCGGCTGTTGGCGGGGAACGACGGCGCCTCGGCCGCGCCGACCAGGAAACGCAGCCCGAACAGCAGCGCGAACGCGGCCGCCCCGCCGAAGAAGCCGATCCCGCCTTGCAGCAGCGTGAACAGCGACCAGAAGAAGATGCTGAATGCGTAGACGATGCGCGAGCCGTAGCGGTCGAGCAGCCAGCCGCCGGGCAATTGCGCGATCACGTACGACCAGCCGAACGCGGAAAAGATGAAGCCCATCTGCACGTGGCTCAGGTGCATCGAGCGGGCCAGCGCCGGGCCCGCGATCGCGATGGCGGCGCGATCCGCGTAGTTGATCGTCGTGATCGCGAACAGGACGGCCAGCACCAGCCAGCGCACGCGGGTGCGCCGGGCCGTTGCCGACGCGGACGCCGGCAGCGCGTGAAGCGGATTCATGACTCGTCTCCTCCGAAGGGCGGAAGGTGCCGTCGTGCGGCAGGCGCGTCGGGTGCGCGCGTGATGGGTGTGGATGCCGCCGACGGGAGGCCGGGCACCGGACGCCGATGCAGGCGGGGCGTCCCGGCCATTCTGTCATGTCGACATTTGCGCTTTCATGCCAATTGCTGACTTGATCGATTCAGCATTTGAATCGATCGAAGGCGGCGCGCGGTCACGCGTGCGCGTCGTCCGGGCTGTTGCGGTGGCGGCGCGCGACGTGCTGCGCGAGAAACTCGACGGCGGCGCGCACGCCCGGCAACTGGCCGCGCCGATGCGGCATCAGCAGCGTCGTCGTGACGGTGCCGGCGCACCAGCCGGGCAGCACGCGCACGAGCGTGCCGGACGCGAGCGCGGCCCCGGCGATCCAGTCGGGCAGGCAGGCGAGGCCGAGGCCGGCCGTCGCCGCCTGTAGCAGCAGCGTCGATTCGTCGGCCTGCAGCCGCAAGCGCGGCGTCACGTCGACGGCGTCGCCGGCATCGTCGAGGCGCTGCAGCCGCCACGGCTGCGGCCCCGGGTGGAGCCCGTCGTGCCGCGCGAGATCGGCCGGCGTGTCGGGCGTGCCGGCCCGTGCGAGATAGGCCGGCGCGGCGACGACGACGATCGGCGACGCCGCGAGCGGCCGTTGCACGAGCGCGGAATCGGGCAGCGGCGCGAAATGGCTGCGCACCGCGATGTCGAAGCCTTCCTGCGCGATGTCGACGAGGCGGTCGCTCGCATGAATCTGCAGCAGCAGCTTCGGGTGCGCGATCGCCAGCGCCGGCAGGCACGGCGCGAGGATGTGCTGCGCGACCGGCACCGAGCTCGTGATCCGCACGACGCCGGCCGGCTCGGCGGCTTGCCGCAGCACCGCGTCGCGCGCGCTTTCGGCCTCGATCACGGCGGCGCGCGCATGCTCGAAGAATTCGGCGCCGACCGGCGTGAGCCGGAAGCTGCGCGACGTGCGATGCACGAGCCGCGCGCCGAGCGTGCGCTCGAGCTCGGCCACGCGCTTGCTGACCGTCGATTTCGGCAGGTCGAGCCGGCGCGCGGCCGCCGACATGCTGCCGGCATCCACCGCCTGCACGAACAGGTAGAGATCGTTCAGATTCACTTCCAGCGTCCACATGGAGAAACGACGGGTTTCGATTTTAGCGGCTACTGCGCCATCGTCCGCCATGGGAGCATGACGGCTCGTTCAACTTTCGCGGAATTCCCCGATGTCTCCGATCCTTCTCTACGGTATTCCCGCCGGCTGCTCGTTCGGCTCGATCGTCGCGCTCGAATGGGTCGCCCGCCCGTACCGGCTGTCGCGCATCACGATGCCGGGCGCCGTGACGAGCGACGTGTTCGTCGCGCTGAACCCCGTCGCCGAAACGCCGGCGTTCGTCACCGCGAACGGCGACGTGCTGACCGAAAGCATCGCGATCCTCGGCCATATCGGCGCGCAGGCGCTCGACAGCGGCCTCGCGTTTCGCCAGGGCAGCGCGGATTTCGACCGGCTGAACCGGATGCTGGCGTGGCTGAACACGACGTTCTTCAACGCGTTCGGTGCGCTCTGGTACGTGTACGAACACGACACCGAAGGCGCCGAGAAAGCGGCGCTGCAGGCGTACGGTCGCGGCAAGGTGCTGAAGGCGCACCGGCAGCTCGAAGCGCTGCTCGAACGCGGAGAAGGCCCGTGGCTGCTGGGCGCGCGGCGCACGCTGGCCGATGCGTACTTTGCCGGGATCGCGCGCTGGGCCGACTATCACGCGGTGTTCGAGCGCAATGCGTTCCCGCGTGTCGCCGCGCTGCGCGCGCGGCTGGCCGACGATGCGGGCGTGCGGTTCGCGCACGCGATCGAGGAAAACCTGCCGCCGCCGGTGTCGTCCGCGTTCGAGGGGCATGTGTCGCTCGACGACGCGTTGGCCAGCGCGCGCGGCATCGCGGTGCCGGCGCGGGCTGCCTGATCGGCCGCCTCGGCCACCTCGGCCACCTCGGCCAACTCGGCCAACTCGGCCAACTCGGCCAACTCGGCCAACTCGGCCAACTCGGCCAACTCGGCCAACTCGGCCGCGCATCAGGGTGGAATCCGCTGGCGATATTTTTACCCGGACAATATTGACATCCAATTAATACCCGGATAAAAATAGCGTCATTCCGATTCCAGCCCGAGGGCGACCGCCATGACGACTTCCACGCTCCTTCCTTCGTACACGGCCTTCGACGGCCACCGGCGGCTCGCGTCCGGCCCGCTCGCGACGGTCGCGCTCGCGGTCCGGCAGGCGGCCGGCGACGCGATGCCCGGTTCGATCCTGATCTTCGACGACGCGACGGGCCGCTCGATCGACCTCGACCTGCGCGGCACCGTGGACGACATTCGCGCGCGCTATGCGGTGCCGTCGGGCGATGCATCCGGCGGCGCCGGCGAGCCGGCCGGCGCGGGCGAGCAGCGCGGCCGCGGCCGGCCGAAGCTCGGCGTCGTGTCGCGCGAGGTCACGCTGCTGCCGCGTCACTGGGAATGGCTCGGCGCGCAGCCGGGCGGCGCGTCGGTCGCGCTGCGCAAGCTCGTCGAGGACGCGCGGCGTACGCATGCGGCGGCCGACCGGCAGCGCGACGCGCAGGCCCGTGCCTACCACTTCATGTCGGCGATGGCGGGCGACCTGCCCGGTTTCGAGGAAGCCGCGCGGGCGCTGTATGCGAACGATCCGGCGCGACTGGCCGAGTGCGTCGCCGGCTGGCCCGACGACGTACGCGACCATGCGCTCGCGCTGGCGCGCGGCGACCTGCCGCCGTCCACCGAAGGCCACTGACGGAGCGCCGACGCCATGACCGTATTCGACCTGAACCGCGGCGCGATCGCGCCGGTCGCCGACGAAGTCGACCTCGTCGATCTGCGTGTGACGGGCGCCATTCCGCGCGAACTCGACGGCACGCTGCTGCGCAACGGCCCGAACCCGCCGGGCGGCCGTTTCGAAGGCAACGACATGCTGTCGTGGTGGCCGGAGGCCGCGATGCTGCATGCGATCGCGTTCGACGGCGGCCGCGCGGCCGGCTACCGGAACCGCTGGGCGCGCACGCAGCGCTGGGCCGCCGTGCACGCGCCCGGGCAAGTGCCGCATCTGCCCGACACCAATCCGAACGTGAGCGTGTTGCAGCATGCGGGCGAACTGCTCGCGCTGGCCGAGGGCGGCGCGCCGCTCGCGATCACCGCCGCGCTCGATTCGCTCGGCCTGCCGGCGCGGCATGCGGGTTTCGACGGCGGGATGACCGCGCATCCGAAGGTCGATCCGGTGACCGGCGAGCTGATCCTGTTCCGCGCGGACTGGCGTGCGCCGTGGCTGCGCTACGGCGTCGCGGATGCGCAGGGCGTGCCGCGCGTCGAGCTCGAGATCGAGCTGAGCGCGCCGTCGATGATGCACGACCTCGCGATCACCGAAACCCGCAGCCTGTTGCTCGACCTGAACGTCGGCTACGACTTCTCGCTGCTGAAGCAAGGCCACCGGATGCCGCTGCGCTGGCACGACGACCGGCCCGCGCGCATCGGTGTGATCCCGCGCCATGGCGGCGACGTGCGCTGGTTCGGCGTCGAGCCGTGCTTCATCCAGCACGTCGTGAACGCGTACGACTGCGACGCGTCGTGCATCGTGCTCGACGCGGTGCGCTATCCGTCGTTCCTGCGGCTCGACGCGCGCACGGGCCGCTTCGCCGACAACCCGGTCGGCGAGCTGTGGCGCTACGTGATCGATACGGCGAACGGGCTGGTCGACGAAGGACCGCTTGCCGACGGCGGCATCGAGCTGCCGCGCATCGACGAAAGCCGGACCGGGCGCCGCTACCGCTACCTGTATGCGGCCGAGCAGCCGAACAACGCCGAAATGCGCGGCGTGATGCGTTTCGATCATGTGCGCGGCACGACGATGCACTACGCGGTGCCGGCCGGCGACCAGAACGGCGAGCCGGTGTTCGTGCCGTGTCCGGGCCGTCGCGACGAAGACGAGGACGACGGCTGGCTGCTGGTGATGGTCTACCGCGCGGCGACGGATACGAGCGACGTCGTGATCCTCGATGCGCGCGCGATCGACGCGGGGCCGGTCGCGACCGTGCATCTGCCGCGTCGCGTGCCGGCCGGGTTCCACGGCGCGTGGGTGCCGCGCGAGCGTCGAACGTGAGCGGCGGCGCGCGTCACTGCGCGCGCAGCGCGTCGACGATCTTCAGCCGCGCGGCGCGCATCGCCGGCAGGAAGCCGCCGACGAGCCCCATCACGAGCGAGAACACGAGCGTCTTCACGACGATCGCGGGCGTCAGCACGAAGCGGAACGACAGGTCCGAGAAGGTCTGGAAGTTGGTCGTCGAGAACGACGCGAACTGCATCAGCGACGCACACGCGAGCCCCATCACGCCGCCGACGAAGCCGAGCAGCAGCGCCTCCAGCAGGAACGCGGCGAGCACGTTGGTGCGCTTGAAGCCGAGCGCGCGCAGCGTGCCGATCTCGGCCACGCGGTTCGCGACCGATGCATACATCGTGATCATCGCGCCGATCATCGCGGCGATCGAGAAGATCGTCGACAGCGTGATGCCGAGGATGTTGATGAACGTCGACAGCGCCTTCGACTGGTCGCCGTAGAAGGTCTGTTCGCGTTTCGCCTCGTCGGTCAGCCGCGGGTCGACGTCGATGTCGGCCTTGAAGCGCGCGAAGCCGTCGGCGCTCGGGATGCGCAGCACCATCGACGAATAGCTGGTGCGCCGGAACGACTGCATCAGCTGGTCGACGTCGCCCCAGATCTCCGAGTCGAAGCCGCTGCCGCCCGCGTCGAACACGCCGACGATGGACCAGTCGCGCTGCGCGAAATGCAGGCGGTCGCCGAGTTGCGTGCCGCTGAAGCCTTTCGCGATCGCGCTGCCGACGACGATCTCCGACGAGCCCGGCGCGAACGGGCGGCCGGCCGCGAGCTTCACGTGCGGCCGCAGCGCGAGGCCGGCCGGCGACACGCCGCGGATCACGACGTTCGACGGCTTGCCGGTCGAGGTCTTGACGAGCGAGATCAGCACGACGGCTTCCTTCGAGACGAGCGGCCGGCCGTCGGGGCCGAGCGCGACGGCCGGGTGCATCTCGAGCGCGTTGGCCTGCTGATGGTCGATCGAACTCTGGATCTCGGTCTCGGCGCCCTTGCGGATCACCACCGCGTTGTCCGCCTCGCCGGTCGACACGAGCGTTTTCGTGAGCCCCGCGTCGAGCATCTGCACCGTCGCGAACACGAAGATCACGAGCGCCATCCCGCCGGCCGTGAGCGCGGTGGTGAGCCGTCGGGTCCACAGGTTGCGCGCGATGTAGGTGAGCGGAATGGCCATGCGTGCCTCTATCCGATCGCCCGCAGGCCTTCGACGACGCGCACGCGCGCGGCCTGCCACGCCGGCACGAGCGCGGCCGCGAGACCGACCGCGACCGAGCACGCGGCCTGCAGCACGACCGTCTCGGTCGACACCTTGAACACCGGGAAGATGCCGCCGGCCGCCTGCTTGAACAGGCTCGCGGCGGGCGGCGTCGCGAGGATGCCGAGCGCGCCGCCGGCCACCGCGATCGCGACCGATTCGCCGAACACGAGCAGCGCGAGGAACCCGGGGCCGAAGCCGAGCGCCTTCAGCGTCGCGTATTCGGCCGTGCGCTCGCGCGCGCTCATCGCCATCGCGTTGGCCATCACGGCCACGATGATCAGGATCACCACGTACGACACGAGGCGGATCGCCGCGATGATCTGGTTCGACATCGCGACGAAGCCGAGCTGGAACGCCTGTTCGGTCTCGGTCAGCGTTTCGGCGAGCGAGTTCTTGAACACCGCGTCGACGTTGCGCGCGATCGACGCGCCGTCGTCGGGGTTCGCGATGCCGAGCACGAACACGCCGACCTGGTCGGCCTGCTTCGGCGTGCGCTTGCGCACCGTCTCGTTCAGGTAATCCCAGTGGAACACCAACTGGCGCGTGATCGTCGAATCGTCGCGGCCGTCGAGAATCCCGCGCACGACGAAGTCCCACGTGCCCGGATAGATCGTGCCCTTCAGCGGGATCACGTCGCCGACCTTGAAGCCGAACTGCGTCGCGAGCTGGCGGCCCACGAGGCAGCCGCGGCGGTCGCGGTCGTAGTCGGCGCGCTGCTGCGCCGGCAGGATGAATTCGGGATACAGGTCGAGATAGTTGTCCGATACCGCGAAGCTCGCGAAGAAGTTCTTCGGGTCGCGGTAGATGCCGCCGAACCAGTTCGAGCGGACCACGGTTGTCACGCCGTCGACGCCGCGGATCCGGCTCTCGTCGCTCACCGGCAGCGGAAACACCAGCGAGATCGCGTTGCGCGTGACGAGACGGCCGCTGGACGCGGCCGCCGCGCCCGCGTACCACGCGTCGACCACCGTATGCAGCAGCCCGAACGCGAGCACCGCGATGGTCAGCCCGAGCACGGTCAGGAGCGTGCGCAGCCGGTGCCGCAGCGCGTTGCGCGCGATCAGCTTCACGACCATCTTGCGCGCTCCCGCCGCCGGTCAGCCGGCGTGCCCATCGATCAGCTCTCCTTTTTCCAGATGGACGAGCGAGCGCGCGGCGCCGGCCGCATGCGCGTCGTGCGTCACCATGATGATCGTCTTGCCGAGTTCGGCGTTCATCCGCTGCAGCATCGCGAGCACGTCGGTCGCCGACGCGCGGTCGAGGTCGCCGGTCGGCTCGTCGGCGACGATCAGCACGGGATCGGTGATCAGCGCGCGCGCGATCGCGACGCGCTGCTGCTGACCGCCCGACAGCTCGGACGGGTAATGGCGCGTGCGATCGCCGAGATTCACCATGTCGAGCACGAGCTCGACGCGCTCGCGTCGTTCGCGGCGCGACAGGTGCGTGAGCATCAGCGGCAGCTCGACGTTCTCGAACGCGGTGAGCACGGGCATCAGGTTGTAGAACTGGAAGATGAAGCCGACGTTCGCGGCGCGCCATTCGGCCAGTTGCGCCTCGGCGAGTTGCGAGATGTCGAGGCCGCCGACGCGCAGCTCGCCGCTGTCGGGCCGGTCGATGCCGGCCACGAGGTTCAGCAGCGTGCTCTTGCCGGAACCGGACGGCCCCATCAGCGCGACGAAGTCGCCTTCGCCGATGTCGAGCGAGATGTCGGTGAGCACGGGCACGATCTGGTTGCCGCGCCGGTACGACTTCGCGACGTGGCTGATCTCGACGAGGGGCGGTGGGGCGTCGTTCACGCGCGCTACTTCTTCGCGACGGTCACTTTCGCGCCGTCCTTCAGCTTCGCGCCCGGCGCGAGCACGACCGTGTCGCCGGATTTCACGCCACGGATCGCCACCAGCTCGCCGATCCGCATGCCGCGCGTCACGGCCACCGCATGCACGGCGTCGTCCTTCACGACGAACACGACCGGCCGGCCGTCGCGCTCGACCACGGCGCTCGCCTGCACGGCGGTCACCGGCTGCCGGTCCTGCGGCGACGCCGGCTTCGACAGGAACGCGATCTTCGCGCTCATGTCGGGCAGCACGCGCTCGTCGCGGTCGACGAAGCGCACCTTCACGAGCACGGTGGCCTTCGAGCGGTCGACGGTCGGCACGATCCGCGACACGCGGCCGGCGAAGCGCATGTCGGGCAGCGCGTCGAGCTGGATCTCGCACGGCTGCTCGGCGCGGATCTTCGCGATGTTCGATTCGGCGACGTCGGCCTCGACCTCGAGCGTCTCCATGTCGGCGATCGTCACGACCGCGCCCTTGCTGTCCGACGCGGACGAGAACGGCGTGATGTTGTCGCCGACGTTCGCGTGCTTGGCGAGCACGATGCCGTCGAACGGCGCGCGGATCACCGTCTGGTCGACCGCGACCTGCGCGGCCTGCGCGTTCGCTTCGGCGGACGCGATCGCGGCCCGGTCGCTGGCGAGCGTCGCGCGCGCCTTGTTCACGCGCGCCGTGTCGGTGTCGAGCTGCGCGGCCGGCACGGCGCCGCGCGGCGCGAGCGCGGCGGTGCGGCGCAACGCGATCTCCGCATCCTTGAGTTCCGCCTGCGCGACGCCGAGGTTCGCGCGGGAAACCTGCACCTGCGCGCGCGCCTGGGCAAGCGACGCCTGCACGTCGCTGCTTTCGAGCCGCGCGATGATCTCGTCCTGCTTCACGCGCGTGCCTTCGAGCACGCCGAGCCATTCGACGCGCCCCTGGCCCTTCGACGCGACCGCGGCCTTGCGTTGCGGCACGACGTAGCCGGTCGCATTGAGCTGCGTGTCGTTCTGGTACGGGTAGGCGGACGTGACGGACGTGGTGTCGACGGTCGGCCGACCGGTGAGCGCGAGGCCGGCGACGATCGCGACGACGATCAGCGCGGCGGCGACCGCATAGCGGACCCACCGGCGCCGGCGCGGCACCGGTGCGATCGGACGCCGGTCTATTTTCAGTTTGTCCAGATTGTGATCGGGCAATTTGAGCGCCTCGAGACGGCGGCGGTCGTGTGACCGGCGCGATCCGGTTTCCGGGGAAAGGGACGGATGGACGCCAGTATAAGCGCGGCCCCGGCGCCGCGCGAGCCGGTTTGCGGCGCCGCGAGGCGGCGGCCTGTCCGGCCTGCCGGCGCCGGCCGACGCGCTCGCCCCCGGGGAAACCCGAGGATGCAAGCAACGTGTCAACTTGCCGCGAACGCGGTGCGTTATGGAACCAGTGCGCCAGGTTTTGTCGCGACGGAAACGGCGAAAGCCGGCCTCGCGGCCTGGGGCTCCGGTGCGAATGCCTCGCATCTTTGATTACCGGTACGTTTGATTTTTCTCCGCTAAAGGAAGAACAATGAAGAAGACGCTCGCTTCGATCATCGCCGCAGCATTCGCACTCGCATCGGTTTCGGCATTCGCACAGGCGTCCGCGCCGGCAGCCGACACGTCGGCCGCCGCTTCGGCACCGGCCAAGAAGGATCACAGCAAGCCGAAGCACCAGCTGAAGCACCACGGTTCGAAGAAGGGCCAGGCGAAGGCTGCAGCCGCATCGGCCGCCGGCACGAACGACGCAGGCACGCAGAACTAAGCGGTTCGCCCCACGACCGGCGTTGCCGGTCACCGGTTTGCCAACCCCGCATGCTCCGGCATGCGGGGTTTCGTTTTTTCAGGCGCCGGGTTCGGCGGGTTCGTCGAGCCGGGCGGGCGGCGGCATGCGCATCGCGTCGACCACCGCGCGCATGCGCCGCCAGTGCGAGCCTTCCCAGAACACACGCCGGCACACGTCGCACGCGGCGAAGCGCCGGTGCCGCTGCCGGATGCCGGCCGGCACGCGCGGCGCCGCGGCCGCCGCGTCGAGCGGATGCAGCGGCGCGTTGCAGCGCAGGCACAGCCGGAACGGCCGCATGTGCGGCGCGAGATCGAGCCGCTCGAACAGTTCGCGCAACTGGTCGGCCGGCTGCAGCGCATGGAGATAGCAGCCGCGCACGACCGCGCGCCGCTTGAGCAGCTCGCGGTCGCGCGTCAGCACGATCCGGTTCTCGCGCTCGGCGAGCGCCGCGAGTTCGTCGTCGCGGTAGTGGTTGTCGTAGCAGGTGTCGAAGCCGGCGAGGCGCAGCAGTTGCGCGAGGCCGCCGAGATGCGCGTCGGCCACGAAGCGCCATGACGCCGGTTGCCGCGCGGCCGCGCCGTTGACCGCCGGCCGTGCGCGCTCGGGAAAGACCTCGACGCGGTCGCCGTCGCCGAGCGGCCGGTCGAGCGCGGCCGGCGCGTCGTTCACGCACAGCCGGCCGATTTCGGTATGCGGGACGCCGAGCGCCTCGATCGCATGCTTCACCGTCGCATCGCGGGCGTACGCGTGCGCGAACGCCCGGTCGCGCTGCGGGCGCGCGAGAAAGGCGTTCAGTTCGCCGTGAAAGCGGAAGGTCGCGGTCGCCATCCGTGCAGTATCGCACCGCGCCCGGCCGGCGGCAGGCGCTGCAAAGCGCCGGCATCTGTGTTTAACTCGCGGCTTCACGGAGCGAAGGAGCGGGACATGGATCTCGGGTTTATCGGGCTGGGCGAAATGGGGCAGGCGATCGCGACGAACCTGCTGAAGGCGGGCCACACGGTGCGGGTCTGGAACCGGTCGCGCGAACGGGCCGAGCCGCTGGCCGCATTCGGCGCGCGTGTCGTCGACACGCCGGCCGACGCGTTTCGCGGCGACGCCGTGTTCTCGATGCTCGGCGACGATACGGCCGCGCGCGCGGTATTCGACGACGCGCTGCTGGCCCAGGCGCCGCGCGGGCTGATCCACGTGAACATGGCGACGGTGTCGGTCGCGCTCGCCGAGTCGCTCGCGCACGCGCATGCGTCGCGCGGCATCGACTACGTCGCCGCGCCGGTGATGGGGCGGCCCGACGTCGCGGCCGCCGCGCGCCTGACGATCATGGCGGGCGGCCCGGCCGAGGCGATCGACCGCGTGCAGCCGCTGTTCGACGCGATCGGTCAGAAGACCTGGCGCTTCGGTTCGCTGCCGCAGCACGCGAACGTCGCGAAGATCGCCGCGAATTTCACGCTCGCGTCGGCGATCGAGACGCTCGGCGAGGCGTCCGCGCTGCTGGGCGCGCACGGCGTCGCGATGCGCGATTTCCTCGACGTGATCACCAGCAGCGTGTTCCCGGGGCCCGTCTACGAAGGCTACGGCGCGATGATCGCGGAGCGGCGCTACGAGCCCGCGCGTTTCAAGGCGCGGCTCGGGCTGAAGGACGTCCGGCTCGCGCTGGAGGCCGGCGACGCGACGTCGGTGCCGCTGCCGGTGGCGAGCGTCGTGCGCGACAGCCTGCTCGACGCGCTCGCGCACGGCGGCGGCGACCAGGATTTCGCGGTGCTCGGCGAGACCGCGCTGCGCCGCGCCGGCCGCTGACACGCGACAGAAGCGCCATGCGCACGGCATAATCGGCAGTCCGTTTTCCCTTACATCATTCCAGGCAGAGGCAGCTCATGAACTTGCATACGTGGTGGCTTTTCGTGGCGACGGTGTTCGTCGTGTCGGCGATTCCGGGCCCGAACATGCTGCTCGTGATGACGCACGGCGCGCGGCACGGGCTGCGGCGCGCGTCCGCGACGATGGTCGGCTGCCTGAGCGCGCTGGTGCTGATGCTCGCGGTATCCGCGGCGGGGCTCGGCGCGGTGCTCGAGGCATGGCCGGCGATGTTCAATGCGTTGCGCTTCGCGGGCGCGGCCTACCTGGTCTATCTCGGCGTGAAGGCGTGGCGCGCGCGCGTGGACGACGCGCCGGCGGCCGACGCCGATGCCGTGTCGCAAGGGGCGTCGGCATCGCGCGTGGCGCTGTTCCGCAACGGCTTCCTGGTCGCGGGCAGCAACCCGAAGGCGATCCTGTTCGCGGCCGCGCTGCTGCCGCAGTTCATCAACGCGGCCGAGCCTACGCTGCCGCAGTTCGGCATCCTCGTCGTCACGTTCGCGGTGATCGAAGTGAGCTGGTATCTCGTCTACGCGGCGTTCGGCACGCGCATCGGCGCCACGCTGAAGAGCCAGAGCGTCGCGAAGGTGTTCAACCGGCTGACGGGCGGGCTGTTCGTCGGCTTCGGCGCGATGATGGCGCTGGTTCGTCACTGATTCCCGGCCGGCACCGGCGTACCGAACGCCCCGTCCCTCGCAAGAGGGCGGGGCGTTCGGTTTTCGGGCGCCGCGTCGCACCGCTGCCCGCTCACGCACGCGGGCGATTCAGCGCCACCGCGCCGGCGCCGCGTCCGGCCGTCAGCCCGAACACGGCCGTCGCGCCGGCGAACGCGAACCCGACGCCGCACACCGCGCTCCATCCGCCCCATGCCCATGCGCTGCCCGCGAGCGCCGCGCCGAGCGCGCCGCCGACGAAGAACAGCCCGACGAACAGCCCGTTCAGGCGTCCGCGCGCGGCCGGGTTCAGCAGGTTGATCGCGCGACGGCCGATCGTCTGGTCGACGATGACGCCCGCATCGAGCAGCGCCGCACCGCCGGCCAGCAGCGCGAGCGCGACGCCGCGATGCGCATGCGCGTCGAAGCCGAACCAGCCGGCGCCGGCGATCCCGAGCACGGCGAGCGCCGCGAGCATCGTGCCGTGCGCGAGCCGCTGCGCGGCCGGGCCGTGACCGCGGTCGCCCGCGCGGCCGGCGAGCGGCGTGACGATCGCGCCGCTGGCGCCGGCGAACGCGAACAGCGCGATCCCATGCAGGTCGAGCGCGAACGGCGGCTGCGCGAGCCGCAGCCCGACGGCGGTCCAGAATGCGCTGAACGCGGCCATCGCGAGCGCGGCCGACAGCGCATGCCGACGCAGCACCGGCTCGTCGGCGAGCAGGCGTCCCATCGATGCGAGCAACGCGCGGTAGCCGACCGTGATCGACGGCGTGCGCGTCGGCAGGCGCAGCGCGAGCACGACGGCGATCGCCGCGTTCGCGAGCGCGGCCAGCAGATAGAACGCGCGCCAGCCGGCCGATCCCGCGATCAGGCTCGCGAGCGGCCGCGACAGCAGGATCCCGAGCATCAGCCCGCTCATCACGTTGCCGACCGCGCGGCCGCGCTGCGCTTCGGGCGCCATCGACGCGGCCATCGGCACGAGCATCTGGATCACGCTCGACGCGGCGCCGGCCGCGAGCGTTGCGAGCAGGAACACGGTGCCCGAGCGCGTGAAGGCGGGCAGCGCGAGCGCTGCCGCGCAGACGGCGAGCGTCGCGACGATCAGGCGGCGGTTCTCGAGCAGGTCGACCAGCGGCACGAGTAGCGCGAGCCCGGCCGCGTAGCCGAGTTGCGGCAGCATCGCGACGAGCCCGGCGAGGCCGGGCGGCAGGTGCAGGTCCGCGCTGATCGGGCCGGTCAGCGGTTGCGCGGCGAACAGATCCATCACGATCACGCCGACCGTCGCGGCGAAGAACAGCGTCATGCCCGCGCTCAGCGCGGGCGGCGCGGCGACGGACGAGGAAACGGGGGCGGGGCAACGGTTGGCAGGGCAGTTCATCGGAAGCCTGACGGGGAGGTCGAAGGAATTCCCATCGTAGGTGTCCGATGTTTATGCGACAATTGAAATATGTCTAACACGATTATGCGAGTTTGTTTTGAATACGCGTGATCTCCAGGCGTTCGTCGCGGTCGTCGACA
The DNA here is from genome assembly GCF_001532755.1 of Burkholderia sp. MSMB2157WGS. Lineage (NCBI taxonomy): Bacteria > Pseudomonadati > Pseudomonadota > Betaproteobacteria > Burkholderiales > Burkholderiaceae > Burkholderia > Burkholderia sp. MSMB2157WGS. The sequence goes on from NZ_LPJG01000005.1 coordinate 255,401, forward strand.
GCGGGTCGATGGTTGCCGCGGCCGCGAAGCTTCATCTGACGCAGCCGGGCCTGACGCGGCGCGTGCAGAACCTCGAATCGCTGCTCGGCGTGCCGCTGCTCGAACGGCAGAGCAAGCCGCTGAAGCCGACCGCGGCCGGGCGCGACGTCTACGCGCTCGCGCGCAACGTGCTCGGCGCGGTCGACGAGCTGATGGCGGCGGGCGCGCCGGACGGCGAGCCGTCGGGCGAACTGCGCATCGGCGTGCCGCCGTTTCTGTCCGAACTCGCGCTGGAGCGGCCGATCGATCGGCTGCGCGACGCGTTCCCGCGCCTCACGCTGCGCGTGACGGCCGGCTGGTCGCCCGCGCTGGTGCAGGGCATCGAGCGCGGCGCGCTCGACGTCGCCACCGTGATGGTGCCGGCGAGCGCGGCGCTACCGGACGCGTTGACGGCGACGCTCATCGCCACGCAGCCGACGGTGCTCGTCGCCGCGCGCGATTTCCCGCTGCCGGCGGGCCCGCTGTCGCTCGACACGCTGTCGGGTTTTCCGTGGGTGCTGAGCCAGGACGGCTGCGGGATGCGTTCGGCGCTGAGCCGGGCGCTCGGCGCGGCCGGGCTGCCGTTCGACGTCGCGGTCGAGGCATTCGGCTCGGAGTTGCAGTTGTCGCTCGTCGCGCGCGGCGCCGGCATCGGGATCGCTGCGCCGAACGCGCTGGCGCGTAGCGCGCATCGCGATGCGCTGAGGGTGGTGGAAACGACGGGGCTGGAAACGGCGATCAACGTGTGGATCGTGCACGGCACGTTGCCGGGCCGGCTGGTGCGGCCGGTCGCGCTGTTGCGCGACGCGCTGGGCGAGGTCCTCGAACGGGAGAACGAGAGGGGGTCAGGTGCCGTAACGGCGAACTAGAGGCCGCGTTCGAGGGAAAATCCTTATTTTCTCTACGGAAATGTTGCATTGCGGAAACCGATTCGCTATAGTTGCACCTGTCTCCTCCATGTCTCCTCTGATATGGATTCAGCCCGCCACTTAGGCGGGCTTTTTTTTGCCTGCGATTGTGTCGCGGCGCTCCATTTGCCGGCCCTCGCCGCGCTCAGAACTTGTAGGTCATCCCGACGTAGCTGATGATCGGGTCCGCCTTCAGGTCCGATTTCGATTCGGCGAGCACCGAGCCGTCGGCCGCCTTGATCGTCACCGTCGACGTCGTCTTCAGCGGGATGTAGGTCACCGACGCGACCAGCCCGAAGTGTTCGGTCAGGTTGTACTGCAGGCCCGCGTTGAACACCGGCTGCCACGACGACGACGCCTTCGCTTCCACCGACGTCGTCCCCGGCTTGCCCGCGCCCGCCGCGAGGATCGCACCGAGGTTGTCCTGCGTCTGCTTGATGAAGTTCGTGTTGAGCTGCAGGTCGCTGAACCAGTTGTACGACACGCCGAGGCCGAGGAACGGCCGGAACTTCGCGGTGGCCTGCCCGAAGTAGTACTGCAGGATCACCGCCGGGCTCCACTGCCGCACACTCTTCACGATCGGGTTGACCGATCCCAGCCCGATGTTCTGCGTGCCGAGTGCGCCGGCGGGGCCGGGCGGCTTGATCGTCCCCTGACCCGACACCTTGAACACCGGCGGCACGCCCGCCACCGACGTGACCGCGATGTGGTCGGTCAGGAAGTGGCTGACCGTCAGGCCGACGGTGTCGGCGCCGCTCGTGTGCAGCCCCGTGCCCGGCGACGTGAACGACGGCGGCAGCCGCAGCGGCGTGTTGATCGGCGTCGGCGCGACGTTGGTCGTCATCGGCGTGCTGCTCTGCTGCGGCATGATGTGGAACCAGCCCAGCGTGACGACGTTGCTGCCGGCGCTCTGCGCGTGCGCCGCGAGCGGCGCGACGGCGGCCGCCGCCGCGCAGAGAAGGGTTTTCTTCATCACGGCTTCTCCCTCCGCTTACTGGACGAATGCGCCGATCGTGAAATACGGCGTCGATCCCGCGTTGTCGAGGAAACCGAACACGCCACCCGTGAAGATGAACTTGCCGGTCGGCGACGTGCTGCCCGAACCCGTGTGGATCGTCGTGACCGTGCCCGGCACCTTCTGCGTGTAGTCGAGGTCGAGCGCGGTCGCGAGCGACGCCTGCGACGGCTGGAACGGGTCGAGCAGCGTGGCCTGCTTGTCGATCAGCGCGGTGGTGCGGTAATCGAACTGGCTGTCGACGCCGATGTACTCGCCGTTCTGCGAGCCGGCCGCCACGGCCGTCTGCGGCGCGAGGATCGAGATGCTCGATTCGTCGTCGGCGGTCAGGCCCGGCACGCCGTTGCTGTCGGGCGTCGGGTTCGGGTTCGCGACCCCCGTGCGCACGAGGATCGGCACGAGCTGGTTGCGCAGCTTGCCGACGATCATGAAGCCCTTGCCCTGCGGCGTGGCCGACAGCGTCGGCTTCAACTGGCTCGCGTAGTTGTTCGACTGGAACGCGCCGCTGCCGTCGGCCGACTGCACGAAGTTCGTGCCCTGCTGCGCGCACGCGCCGCCCGCGAACTGGCCGGTCGTGTCGCACTTGGTCCACGTGCCGTCCGCGTTGATCGTCACCTTCGCGTCGATCGATGCCGGCGCGAATTTCTGCGACGGCACTTCGCCGAAGCCGATGTGGCTGTACGTGCCCGCGACCTTCGTGATGTCGGTTTCGATCGACGAGAAGCCGATGAACGGGTAGTACGGGAATTTCGTGTCGGGCACCGCGGCCTGGCCGAGCACGCCGTCGAACTGGATCTCCTTGCCGGGAATCGTGCCGCCCGCGACGCCGAAGCCGACGAAGATGCGCGCCGGACGCGACGCATCGAGGCTCGCGCCGTTCAGGCGGAACGCGCACTGGTTCAGCTTGTTGGTCGGCAGCAGCGTTTCCTGCGTGAGCGTGCCGCTGTCGACGGTGCCCGCGCGGGTCGGCACGACGGTGCCGGTCTTTTGCGGCACCGCCGATTCGACATAGGTGACCTGCCAGGTCATCTTGGTCGTGTCGAGCTGGACCTTCGCGAGTTCGCCGCTGCCCGCGCCGCCCGTAAACACGGTGTTGTAGTCGAGCGTGGCAGGGCAGAGCCGATCCTCGACGAGCGGCGGCGGATTGTCGCTGCCGCCGCCGCATGCGGAAAGAAGGGGGGCGGCAAGGGCCGCCGCCAGAATGAGGTTGCGCTTCATGTTGCTCCTCCAGATTTGTCTTGTGCGGCGGCCAGCTCCCTGTCGGCCGCTTCTGTCGTGTGCTCGTCCTGCCGGCGCCGAGCCGAGCGCCTTCGTGCCTTCCCTGCGTCGCGCGGCGGCGGGCCGGCCGCCGCGCCCTCGATCGCTACTTGCTGATCTGCGCGCCCACGCCGAAGTACGGGGTCGACGATGTCGTCGAATTCGCCGACGTCGACGTGACGCCGCCATTCACCGTGCCCTGGATCAGCGCCGCGTACAGCCCGCCCGTCGCGATCACGACGCCCGATGCGGACGGGTAGTTCGTGCCGGGCGGCGGCTTCGGTGTCGTCGTCGCGTTCAGCAGGCCCGGCGTCGTCTGACCGTAGTCGAGCGTGAAGCCGTCTTCCTCGGCCTGCGTGGACGGGTTGATGAACGACGCGTTACTGCCGCGGATCAGCGCGGCCGTGTACTTGAAGTTCGAGTCCGCGCCCGCGTAGCCGCCGTCGATCGCGCCCGACGTGATCGCCGTCGCCGCGCCGAGCACCGCGATGCCCGATTCGTCGTCGACCTGCGCGTCGAGGTGCAGCGGCGGCGTGCCGAGGTTCACGTTGCCCGTGCGCACGATCACCGGCACCGTCGCGCCGTTGAGCTGGCCGATCACCATGTGCGCAGTCGCCGACTTGCCGGTCGCGCCGACGATCGGCAGTTGCGTCTGCGGCAGCGTCTGCGGCGCCTTCGTGCTGTCGAAGTAGCCACCCTTCGCGCTCGTCTTCCACGGATCGCCGGTCGTCTGGCAGCCGCCCGAACCGCTCGACGTGCACGCGCCGTTCGCATCGAACGTCTCGCTCGAATTCGAGCCCTTCGTCGCGTAGTTGCCCGACGGCACGAGGTGGTAGAGCAGCGCGTTGTACGTGCCCGGCAGTTTCGAGAGGTCGGTCGTCGTGTTCGCGAAGCCGAGGAACGGATAGAAGTCGAAGTGACGGTTCGGCACCTGGCCGACGTTCTGCACGACGCCCGGGATGATCGTCAGCCCGTCGTACTGGATCGTCGCGCCGGGAATGCCGCCGCCCGCCACGCCCATGCCGACCAGCAGCATCGGCGGGTTCGCCTGGTTGAAGTCGGCGGCCGTCGAGTAGGTCGAGCCGTCCGGCGCGGGGCCGGTGCCCGGCGTGAGGACGAACGCGCAGCGCGTCTGCTCGGCGGTCGGCAGCGTGCCGGTCGGCGGGTGGACGACCTTGCCGGTGATGGTCGTGCCGACGCGGCTCGGCGTGACGGTGCCCGTCTTCAGCGGAATCGGCGATTCGAGCCACGTGAGCGTGTACGTCATCGCGACCGCGTCGATGTTGACGCTGACGATCTCGCCGCTCCCTGCGCCGCCGAGATACGTGCTCTTCACGATATCCGCGTTGGCCGGGCAGAGTGCGCCGTTGATGGGCTGCGAAGGCGGCGGCCCTTGCGTGCCGCAGCTCGAGCCGGAACATTGGGGGGCATTGATCGGCGCGAGCGCGCCACCGGAGTCCCCCCCACCACATGCAACCAGGAAAGGGGCAATGGCAAAGGCCGTTGCCACCCCCTTCGATAAGGCGTGCGACATGCCGCTGTCTCCAATCGTTTAATTGTGCGAGCTAATGTCGCCGCCTGGATTTTTGCTGTCAATTGATGAACCCGTCTAAAAAAGGCGATTGAAACGGGATCTGCGATTTGAATCCTTGCCCGATATGGCAATTGGTAAGAATTTAAACGCGAGACGGGCTGTCGAAAGCTGCCGCGGAGGGGGATGCGCGACGCCCGGCGCGCTCTCGCAGCGCCTTCCTGCGTATAACGGCAGCGTTTAAATCGACGGTATCCGGTTTATCCCTATTCGGGATTGACTGGATAAGGAGGCAGGCTGGTTTAATTCACTGGTAATCGCGCAATGGAAAGCTTGTAAATATTTGTAAATGCGCGGCCCGGTGTTTTTGTATATTGCCTGATACGAGTAAATAAAAAGCCGGCCAGTGGCCGGCTTTGCGTCGCGTGCGATGCTGAATCAGCGTTTGAGGCCCGCGTCCTCGGCCGCGCCGATGTTGAGGTTCATGCACTGGATCGCGGCGCCCGATGCGCCCTTGCCGAGGTTGTCGAGGCGCGCGACCGTGACGAAGCGCTCCGCGTTGCCGAACACGAACAGGTCGACGCGGTTCGTGTCGTTGTTCGCCTGCACGTCGAAGAAGCCGCTGTCGAGGTTCGCCTCCGCGTCGAACGGTGCGACGCGCACGAACGCTTCGTCCGCGTAGTACTCGGCGAACACGCGCTGCACGTCCTGCGGCGTCGCGCGCTTCGCGAGCTGCTCGGGCGTGAAGTAGGTCGTCACCGCGAGGCCCTTCAGGAAGGGGCCGACGATCGGCGTGAAGATCGGCGCGTTCGCGAGGCCGGTATGCGCGGCCATTTCCGGCAGGTGCTTGTGAGCGAGGCCGAGCGCGTACGGGCGCGGGCTCGCGAGCTTGCCGCCCGGCGCGGCGCTTTCGTATTCGGCGATCATCGACTTGCCGCCGCCGCTGTAGCCGGTGATCGAGTAGCTGTGCGCGGCGAACGTCGGCGCGACGATGCCCGCATCGACGAGCGGACGCATCGCGAGCACGAACGCCGATGCGTGGCAGCCGGGCACCGCGATGCGCTTCGACGTGCGAATCTTCTCGCGCTGCGCGCGGGTCAGTTCGGGCAGGCCGTAGGCCCAGTCGGCGTGGGTGCGGAACGCGGTGCTCGCGTCGATCAGCGTGGTGTTCGGATTCTCGACGAGCGATGCGGATTCGCGCGACGCGACATCCGGCAGGCACAGGAACGTGACGTCCGACGCGTTGATCAGGCGGCGGCGCTCGTCGACGTCCTTGCGCTTCGCTTCATCGATGCGCAGGATCTCGATGTCGCTGCGTGCCGACAGGTATTCGAAGATCTTGAGGCCGGTCGTGCCTTCCTGGCCGTCGACAAAAACTTTGGTGCTCATTTCGCTCTCACTGAATGAAACGGGAGCCGCGGCGCCCTGAAACCGCCATTTTAAGACGTCATCCGGCGGCACTGCACCGCACGGGGCGAAAAAAGACGGCCCGCGGGCCGTCTTGTGTCCCTTCGACGCGGCCCGCGCCGCGTCGCCGCGCGAACGGCGGCGGCGCCCGGGCGCGCTCAGCGGCCGCCGGCCACCCAGCGCGCCGTCGCGTCGGCGACGCGCCGGCCGAACGCTTTCGCGGTGTCGAGGTCGCCGGGCAGCGGGCCCTCGTCGGGCGTCGCGTCCGCCGGCGACTGCGCGAGCAGGCCCGTGAAGCCGCCGACGTAGTTGATGTCGTTGCGCGTGGCCGCCTTCGAGTTGGCCGGCATCATGCCCGTGCCGACCCACACCATCCCATGTTGCATCGCCAGCGTGACGAAATACTGAATCGTCGAGAACTTGTCGCCGTTCATCGTCGCCGAATTCGTGAAACCCGCGGCGATCTTGTCCTTCCATTTCTGCGTAAACCACGGTTTCGACGTGGCATCGGCGAACTGCTTGAACTGCGCGGACGGGCCGCCCATGTAGGTCGGCGCGCCGAAGACGATCGCGTCCGCCGCGTCGAGCGCGGCCCAGCCCGCGTCGTCGAGTTCGCCGACGGCGATGAGGCGTGCGGTGGCGCCGGCATCCTGCGCACCCGCGTGCACGGCCTCGGCCAGTTTCTGCGTGTGACCGTAGCCGCTGTGATAGACGATGACGATGTTCGACATGAAGCGTTCTCCGGAAAGGGATGGGAACGGCGGACCGCAGGCTCGCCGCGTCGCGCGCCGCACTCGGTCGGCGCGACGGATGCGCGGCGGGGCGCCGCGACCGGTGCTGCCGAGTCTAGCAAGCCGAAATGACGGGAAAAAGCGCGCACGCCGCGCACTGAAATTCGCCGGCGCGGGCAATCGTGCCGCGCGACGGGCGGAGGCGCGCGAGTGCCTACTGTCCGTAAGTGACCGTGAGTTGCGCGGCGCCGATCGCGAGCGTGCCGATCTCGTGTTCGAACATCGGCGCGGGGCGGCCCTGCGAGATGCGCAGGTCGGTGCCTTTCAGCGCGTAGACGGTGATCACGTAGCGATGCGGCTTGCCGGGCGGCGGGCACGGGCCGCCGTAGCCGTCGATCCCGAAATCGTTGCGCGCCTCGCTCGCGCCGATGCGGCGCAGGAAGCCGGATGCGCTCGCGTCGGCCGGCAGGCTCGTGACGGTCGCGGGGATGCCCGCGACGGCCCAGTGCCACCAGCCGTGCCCAGGCGCGTCGGGATCGAAGATCGTGACCGCGTAGCCGCGCGTGCCGGGCGGCGGGTTGTGCCACGCGAGTTGCGGCGAGCGGTTCGCGCCCTTGCAGTCGCCGCGGTCGAACACGTTCGCGGCCCGCACGCGGGCGCCGGGCGTCAGGTCGTCGCTCGTCACGGTGAACGGGCCTTCCGCATGCGCGGGCAGCACCGCGAAAACGGCGGCGTACAGGAGGGCGGGGAGGCGGAGCGGAGACGGGCGACCCGATGGCGCAGGCGGAGTGATCCGGCGATCCACACGCATATGGCGCTTCTCCCGTCACGTGGGCCGGGCCGAGGCTCCCGGCATTGTTGGCGTTGTGTGTTGCCCGCGCCGCCGATGGCGGCGATGGATCAAGTCTAGCATTAGGGTTCGATGAGCGACGCACGCCGGCGAGCGCGATTGCGGTCGGTCAGCGCGCCGGCCGACGGACGAAAAAAAACCGCCTGCGATGAAGCAGGCGGCTGTCTCGGCCAGTGCGCCGGCACGCATGCCGGCGTGGCGTCATTCCTTCGGCGCCGTCGCGCCGCCGTGCGCGGCCGACCACTCGGCCGGTGCGTGCAGGAATTTCTCGACTTCGTCGAGCGTCTTCGTCTCGAAGTAGCCCGAGGCCTTCGCGACGCGCAGCACGTCCCACCACGTGGCGAGCGCGTGCAGGTCGACGTCGATGTCCTTCAGGACCGACACGCTTTCCTTGAAGATGTCGTAGTGGAACAGCACGAAGCAGTGGTTCACCGTCGCGCCGGCGGTGCGCAGCGCGTTGACGAAGTTGATCTTGCTGCGGCTGTCGGTCGTCAGGTCTTCCACCAGCAGCACGCGCGAGCCCTCCTCGAGATGGCCTTCGATCTGCGCATTGCGGCCGAAACCCTTCGGCTTTTTGCGCACGTACTGCATCGGCACCATCATCCGGTCCGCGATCCAGGCCGCGAACGGGATGCCGGCCGTCTCGCCGCCCGCCACCGCGTCGATCTGCTCGAAGCCGATGTCGCGCGTGATCGTCGTTTCCGCCATTTCCATCAGCGCACGGCGCACGCGCGGATACGAGATCAGCTTGCGGCAGTCGATGTAGACGGGGCTTGCCCAGCCGGACGTGAAGATGAACGGTTTTTCGGCATTGAAGTGCACCGCCTGCACTTCGAGCAGGATTTTGGCGGTCGTATCCGAGATCGACTGACGATCGTAGCCTGTCATGGGCATTCCTTGGGTGATGAGCGAGGAGCGGGCGCGGGCCCGGTGGCGCAGCAAGGGAACCCGCCCGGGGGGCCGGGGCGCGATCGGCGGACCGATCGCATCGCTGCGCGCGTAGCCGGCTATTTTACCCGATTCAGGTCGGTTTTCGGCGGAATTCGCGCGGGTTCGCGATGTCGCTCACCACCGGCGAAACAAATGGAGCACGACCGTCCCGGTGCTGATGCCGGGGATGCGGCGGTGCACCAACAGAGGTCATTTAGGGGGTGTACACTAGGCGACCCTTGGAAATCGTTCAGTACTTTGTACTTTCCTCTTGCCATCCGCCAAGGTTCGATGGCGCGCCGATCCGGCGCGTCGCGGGCCGTCTCGCAGTCGACCATCCCCTCGATTCAAGCAGACGCGGCCGAAGGTGCTGTGTACTGAATCGTCACAATTTCGCATGTCTCTCGCAGGTCAATCATGGACGAACAACTGAAGCAGGCCGCTCTCGCTTATCACCTGAACCCGAAACCCGGCAAGATTTCGGTCACCCCGACCAAGCCGCTGTCGAACCAGCTCGATCTGTCGCTCGCGTATTCGCCGGGCGTCGCCGCCGCGTGCGAGGCGATCCACGCCGATCCGCTCGACGCGCAGAAGTACACGTCGCGCGGCAACCTCGTCGGCGTCATCACGAACGGCACGGCCGTGCTCGGTCTCGGCAACATCGGCCCGCTCGCCGCGAAGCCGGTGATGGAAGGCAAGGGCTGCCTCTTCAAGAAATTCGCGGGCATCGACGTGTTCGACATCGAACTGTCGGAGTCCGACCCCGACAAGCTCGTCGAGGCGATCGCGATGCTCGAGCCGACGCTCGGCGGCATCAACCTCGAGGACATCAAGGCGCCGGAATGCTTCTACATCGAGCAGAAGCTGCGCGAGCGCATGAAGATCCCCGTCTTCCACGACGACCAGCACGGCACCGCGATCATCGCGTCGGCCGCGATCCTGAACGGCCTGAAGGTCGTCGGCAAGAAGCTGTCGGAAGTGAAGCTCGTGTGCTCGGGCGCGGGCGCCGCGGCGATCGCGTGTCTGGACCTGCTGGTGAACCTCGGCCTCACGAAGTCGAACATCCTCGTCGCCGATTCGAAGGGCGTGATCCACGAAGGGCGCGGCAACCTCGATCCGTCGAAGCAGCGCTATGCGGCGAACACCGACGCGCGCACGCTCGCCGACGCGATCGTCGGCGCGGACGTGTTCCTCGGCTGCTCAAGCGCGGGCGTGCTGAAGCAGGACATGGTCAAGACGATGGGCGATCGCCCGCTGATCCTGGCGCTCGCGAACCCGGAACCGGAAATCCGCCCGGAAGACGCGAAGGCCGTGCGCCCGGACGCGATCGTCGCGACCGGCCGTTCGGACTACCCGAACCAGGTCAACAACGTGCTGTGCTTCCCGTTCATCTTCCGCGGCGCGCTCGACGTCGGCGCGACGACGATCACCGAAGAAATGAAGCTCGCGTGCGTGCGCGCGATCGCCGAGCTGGCCGAGGAAACCGACCAGAGCGAGGAAGTCGCGAAGGCGTATGAAGGCCATTCGCTCGAATTCGGCCCGGAATACCTGATTCCGAAGCCGTTCGATCCGCGCCTGATCATCAAGATCGCGCCGGCCGTCGCGCAGGCCGCGATGGATTCGGGTGTCGCCACGCGCCCGATCCAGGACATGGACGCCTACCGCGAGCAGCTCGGCGCGACCGTCTACCGCACCGGCATGGTGATGCGCCCGGTGTTCGCGACCGCGAAGCAGAAGGAAGCCCGCATCGTGTTCGCCGAGGGCGAGGACGAGCGCGTGCTGCGTGCCGCGCAGTTCGTGCTGCTGGAAAAGATCGCGAAGCCGATCATCATCGGCCGTCCGTCGGTCGTCGACATGCGTCTCGCGAAGATCGGTTCGAAGCTGAAGGCCGGCACCGATTTCGAAATCGTCGATCCGGAAGACGATGCGCGCTACCACCGCTATTGGCAGGCGTATCAGGAGATCGGCGCGCGCGACGGCGTGACGCCGGAAGTCGCGAAGGCCGCGATGCGCAAGTTCAACACGCTGATCGGCGCGATGCTGGTGCACCTGGGCGATGCGGACGGGATGATCTGCGGGATGATCGACACGTTCCACAGCCACCTGAAGTTCATCGAGCAGGTGCTGGGCCGCGCGAAGGGCGCCGAGCACTTCGCCGCGATGAACCTGCTGATGCTGCCGGGCCGCAACCTGTTCCTGTGCGACACGTACGTGAACGAGCAGCCGAGCGCCGACCAGCTCGCCGACATGACGATCCAGGCCGCGGCCGAGATCGAGCGCTTCGGCATCGCGCCGAAGGCCGCGCTGCTGTCGAACTCGAACTTCGGCAGCGCGCCGTCGGCGTCGTCGCGCCGGATGGCCGAGGCCCGCAAGCTGATCGTCGAACGTGCGCCGAACCTCGAAGTCGACGGCGAAATGCACGGCGACGCCGCGCTGTCGGAAATGATCCGCAAGCAGGCGTTCCCGGGCACGACGCTGTCGGGCGAAGCGAACCTGCTGATCATGCCGAACGTCGAAGCCGCGAACATCGCGTACAACCTGCTGAAGATGGTCGGCGGCGAAGGCGTGACGGTCGGCCCGTTCCTGCTCGGCGCGGCGAAGCCGGTCCACATCCTGACGCCGGCCGCGACCGTGCGCCGGATCATCAACATGACGGCCGTTGCCGCCGCGAACGCGAACACGAAGTAAGCCCACGCCCGCGGGTGCCGCGCGTCAGGCGCGGCGCAATGAAAAACGCCACGGAACCTGCGTTCCGTGGCGTTTTTTTTCGTGTGAACCGTAAAGGGCGGCGCGGGCGAGGCGTTCCGACCGCGAACGCGTCGCCCGCCGCGTACCGTTACGCGACCTGCTGGTGCGACTCGCCGCCTGCCGGCGAACGCCACTTCGCGAGCAGCGTGTGCCACTTCTGGCGCACCGCGCGCAGGTTGTTCTCCTTCACGTGACCGTAGCCTCGAATGCCGTCCGGCAGCGCCGCGAGCTCGAGCGCGAGCGGGCGGTTGGCCGCGTTCAGCCTGGCCAGCACCTCGTCGATCAGCGCTTCGTACTCGCCGATCAGCGCGCGCTCGGTGCGGCGCTCCGCGGTGCGGCCGAACGGATCGAGCCCCGTGCCGCGCAGGAACTTCGCCTTCGCCAGCAGCCGGAACGCCGTCATCATCCACGGGCCGTACGCCTTCTTCACGAGATGGCCGTGCGCATCCGTCTTCGCGAACAGCGGCGGCGCGAGGTGGAATTTCAGCTTCCAGTCGCCTTCGAACTGCGCGGTCAGGCGCGCGAGGAACGCAGGATCGGACTGCAGCCGCGCGACCTCGTATTCGTCCTTGTACGCCATCAGCTTGAACAGGTTGCGCGCGACCGCTTCGGTCAGCGGTTCCTGCACGGTGTCGCCGTCCGCCAGCGCGCGCTCGGTGGCACGCACCTTGTCGACGAATGCCGCATAACGCGACGCGTACGCGGCGTTCTGGTACGCGGTGAGGAATGCCACGCGCTTCGCGATCAGCGCGTCGACCGCCTTCTTCGTGTGCAGCGAGATCACCGTGGCGCCTTGCGCGGGGCGGGCGTCGCCGGCCGCGGCCTGCTTCACGCTGGCCAGGTCGTACGCGGCGCGGCGGCCCCAGTCGAACGCCGCGCGGTTCTTCTCGACCGATACCGCGTTCAACTCGATCGCGCGTTCGAGCGACGCGAGCGTCAGCGGCAGCCAGCCCTTCTGCCAGGCGTAGCCGAGCACGAACGGGTTCGTGTAGATCGCGTCGCCGAGCAGCGCGACCGCGAAGCGGTTCGCGTCGATGAAGTCGACCGCGTCACCCGCCGCTGCGCGAATGTCGTTCTCGGCGGACACGCCGGGGAATGCCCAGTTCGGGTTCTTGATGAACTCGGCGGTCGGCGTCTGCGCATTGTTGACGACGACCCGCGTCGCGTCGTGCCGCATCCGCGACGTGCACTCGTCGCCGGCCGTGACGATCGCGTCGCAGCCGATCACGAGATCGGCTTCGCCCATCGCGATCCGCGTGGCGTGGATGTCGGTCGGCGCGTGCGAGATCTGCACGTGGCTCATCACGGCGCCGCCTTTCTGCGCGAGGCCGGTGACGTCGAGCACGGTCACGCCCTTGTTCTCCAGGTGCGCGGCCATGCCGAGCAGCGCGCCGATCGTGACGACGCCCGTGCCGCCCACGCCGGTGACGAGCACGCCGTACGCGCGCTCGATGTCCGGCAGCGTCGGCTCGGGGATCGGCGGCAATGCGCTGCCGTCGACCGACACGGCCTTCGGCTTCTTCAACTGGCCGCCCTCGACCGTGACGAAGCTCGGGCAGAAGCCCTTCACGCACGAAAAGTCCTTGTTGCAGCTCGACTGGTTGATCTGGCGCTTCGTGCCGAATTCGGTTTCCAGCGGTTCGACCGACAGGCAGTTCGACTGCACCGAGCAGTCGCCGCAGCCCTCGCACACCGCTTCGTTGATCACGACGCGCTTGGCCGGGTCCGGATACGTGCCGCGTTTGCGACGGCGGCGCTTCTCGGTCGCGCAGGTCTGGTCGTAGATCAGGATCGTCGTGCCTTCGATCTCGCGCAACTCGCGCTGCACGTCGTCGAGCCGGTCGCGGTGATGGATCGTCACGCCCGGCGCGAGCAGCGCCTTCTGGCTGTCGTACTTCTCCGGTTCGTCGGTGACGATCACGATCTTCTTCGCGCCTTCGGACGCGAGCTGATGCGTGATCTGCGGCACCGTCAGCACGCCGTCGACCGGCTGGCCGCCCGTCATCGCCACCGCGTCGTTGTAGAGGATCTTGTAGGTGATGTTCGCCTTCGACGAGATCGCCGCGCGCACCGCGAGCAGGCCCGAATGGAAATAGGTGCCGTCGCCGAGGTTCGCGAACACGTGCTTTTCGTCCGTGAACGGCGCCTGGCCGATCCACGGCACGCCTTCGCCGCCCATCTGGCTGAAGGTGCTCGTGCTGCGGTCCATCCACACGGTCATGTAGTGGCAGCCGATCCCCGCGATCGCACGCGAGCCTTCCGGCACGTTGGTCGACGTGTTGTGCGGGCAGCCCGAGCAGAACCACGGTTTGCGCTCGGTCTGCACGTGCGGCTTCGCGAGCGCCATTTCCTTCGCGTTGATCACCGCGAGCCGCGCGGCGATACGCGCGCGCACGTCGGACGGCAATTCGAACTTCTCGAGCCGCGTCGCGATGGCCTTCGCGATGATCGCCGGCGACAGCTCGTAGTGCGCGGGCAGCAGCCAGTTGCCCATCGGCACCGACCATTCGCCGCCGGCGCCGTCCTTCTCGTCGAACTTGCCGAACACGCGCGGGCGTTGCGCGTCGGGCCAGTTGTACAGCTCTTCCTTGATCGCGTATTCGAGGATCTGGCGCTTTTCCTCGACGACCAGGATTTCGTCGAGCCCGCGCGCGAACGCCTGCGCGCCCTGCGCTTCGAGCGGCCACACGCAGCCGACCTTGTAGAGTCGGATGCCGATCCGCGCGCAGGTTTCGTCGTCGAGGCCGAGGTCGATCAGCGCCTGGCGCACGTCGAGGTACGCCTTGCCGCCGGTCATGATCCCGAAGCGCGCATGCGGCGAGTCGATCTCGATCCGGTCGAGCTTGTTCGCGCGCACGTAGGCGAGCGCCGCGTACCACTTGTAGTCGAGCAGCCGCGCTTCCTGCACGAGCGGCGGATCGGGCCAGCGGATGTTCAGTCCGCCTTCCGGCAGGATGAAATCGGTCGGCAGCACGATCTCGGTGCGATGCGGGTCGATGTCGACCGACGCCGACGATTCGACCACGTCCGTCACGCACTTGAGCGCGACCCACAGGCCCGAATAACGGCTCATCGCCCAGCCGTGCAGGCCGAAATCGAGATATTCCTGCACGTTGGACGGAAACAGCACCGGCAGCCCGCAGGCCTTGAAGATGTGTTCGGATTGATGCGCGAGCGTCGACGATTTCGCCGCGTGATCGTCGCCGGCGAGCACCAGCACGCCGCCGTGCTGCGACGAGCCGGCCGAGTTCGCGTGCTTGAAGACGTCGCCGGTGCGATCGACGCCCGGGCCCTTGCCGTACCACATGCCGAACACGCCGTCGTATTTTGCGCCCGGGTACAGGTTCACCTGCTGCGAGCCCCACACGGCGGTGGCGGCGAGGTCTTCGTTGAGGCCGGGCTGGAAGACGATCTGGTGGGCGGCCAGATGCTGCTTGGCTTTCCAGAGCGACAGATCGAGGCCGCCGAGCGGCGAGCCGCGGTAGCCGGAGATGAAGCCGGCCGTATTGAGGCCGGCGGCGCGGTCGCGTTCCTGTTGGAGCATCGGCAGGCGCACGAGGGCCTGGATGCCGCTCATGTACGCGCGGCCGCGTTCCAGCGTGTATTTGTCGTCAAGCGTGACGGACTTCAGCGCGGCTTCTAGCGACGCGCGTTGGTCTGCGTCTAGCGGGGCATTCATTAACTGTCTCCTCCACCCGGTCTGGGATCACCAAAACTTCGGTTGCGTCGGCATCTTTTGGACGCTTCGGCAGTGGCCGGCATGTTCGCCGGTTTCAAGGGATGGTAGCACTGGGGCAAACCCGCCGCCCATCGGTCGCTACGCGGAGGAACGAGGGCGGCGCACCGCAAAACAGGGCGGGATGATGCGTTACATCATGTAAAAGCATGTAAAGCCGCGTTGATCTGCCGGCAAATGCCGTTAATCTTGTCGGCCTGCCGGAGGTGTCCGGCCGCGTCGGTTCGTTCCGACGCAGTCGGGGAGGCGCCGGCAGTTTTACAGGAGGTGCAATGAACACACGTCATATCCAGAGTTTCCTGATCGTGTCCGCCGCATTTTTCGCGATGACCGGCCCGGTGCACGCGCGCGGCGCGAGCGCACTGGCGGCAGCCGGCGCGCAGATGCGTCAGATCGTGCCGGCCCAGGACACCGCAGCCCAGCCGTCGGCCGAACGTGCCGCCGAGTCGAAGGCGAACGTGCGTTGATGCGATCGCGCGGCCCGCGGGCTGCGCCGGAATGCAAAAAGGGCGGGAATCCCAGGGTTCCCGCCCTTTTTCTTTGTGCCGCCGGATCGCGTGGCCGTCCCGGTTACTCGGGGCTGCCGCCGCGCGGCGGCAGCGTCAGGCCTTGTCCTGCACGACGCCGCGGCGGATCTGGTCGAGTTCGATCGATTCGAACAGCGCCTTGAAGTTGCCTTCGCCGAAGCCCTGGTTGCCCTTGCGCTGGATGATTTCGAAGAAGATCGGCCCGATCTGGTTTTCGGTGAAGATCTGCAGCAGCAGGTCGTCGCGCGCGCCGTCGATCAGGATCTTGCGCTTCTTCAGCTCTTCCAGCGATTCGCCGTGGTTCGGTACGCGGCGGTCGACCAGCTCGTAATACGTGTCGATCGTGTCGAGCAGCTTCACTTCCTTGCTGCGCAGCCCGTCGACCGCCCGGTAGATGTCGCTCGCGCCGAGCGCGATGTGCTGGATGCCTTCGCCGTGATACGCGTCGAGATATTCCTGGATCTGGCCGGCCGTATCCGAGCCTTCCTCGTTGATCGGGATGCGGATCTTGCCGCACGGCGACGTCATCGCCTTCGACTTCACGCCCGTCACCTTGCCTTCGATGTCGAAATAGCGCACTTCGCGGAAGTTGAACAGGCGTTCGTAGAACTCCGCCCATTCCTGCATGCGGCCGCGATGCACGTTGTGCGTCAGATGGTCGATGTAGGTGAGGCCGTGGCCGACCGGGTTCGGGTTCGCGCCGGGAATCGGTTCGAAGTCGACGTCGTAGATGCTGATGTCGCCGATCGCGCCCGGTTGTGCGCCGTTCTTGCCGCGCCAGCGATCGACGAAGTAGATCAACGAGTCGCCGATGCCCTTGATCGCCGGGATGTTCAGCTCCATCGGGCCCGTCTTGTTGTCGAAGCCCCATGCGCCGAGTTCCAGCGCGCGCTGGTACGCCTTGGCGGCATCCTGCACGCGGAACGCGATCGCGCAGATCGACGGGCCGTGCAGCCGCGCGAAGCGTTGCGCGAACGAATCGGGTTCGGCATTGATGATGAAATTGATGTCGCCCTGGCGGTACACCGTCACGTCCTTGTGGCGATGGCGCGCGATCGCGGTGAAACCCATCCGTTCGAACAGTTGTCCGAGTGCTTTCGGGTCCGGTGCCGTGTATTCGATGAATTCGAAGCCGTCGGTGCCGACGGGGTTGTCCCAGGTGGGGATCTGCATGTCGTGTCTCCTGTGCGGGGCGATCGGCCGGGGGCGGCGTGCGCGTGTCCGGCGTGGTTCGATGTCGACGGCCGCGCCGGCAGCGCGCGTGCGCGGCGAGTCGAAGCATGCGACAGAGTGTAGCGGGCGACTGCGAGCGGAAACTTGCGAACTTAATCGCCCGGGCCTACGATGGCGCAATTTCCAGTCTCAAAATACTCATCGGAGGGCAGAAGATGGCGCAGGTCGAATTGGATGCCATCGATCGTCGAATCCTCGCGATTCTTCAGGAGAACGGGCGCCTGTCGAACCAGGAGATCGCCGAACGCGTGAACCTGTCGCCGAGCCCGTGCCTGCGGCGGATCCGGCGGCTCGAGGAAATCGGCGTGATCACGGGCTACGTCGCGCTGTTGAATCCGCAGAAGCTCGGGCTCGACCTGCTGGCCTACGTGAGCGTGCGGCTCGAAAAGCGCGGCGGCCTTGCGCCGATGCGGGCCGACGAGACGTCGGCGCGCGCGGGCGCGACCCACGCGGAACTGTTTCGCGCGGCCGTGCAGGCCTGGCCGGAAGTGGTCGCGTGCCATGCGATGACGGGCGACATGGATTACCTGCTGCGTGTGCAGGTCGAGGACATGGCGCATTTCTCCCGCTTCGTGCAGGAGCATCTGCTGCACCATCCGTCGGTGATCGACGTGAAAACGAGCTTTTCGCTCGATTGCTTCAAGGAAACGACGGCGTTGCCGATTCGTTCGGTGCGCTAGCGCGGCGGGGAAGGGAGGGCGCCGGGCGCGCCGCACGCGCGGCCCGGCTGGTCGACGTCAGGCCGTCAGTGCGGCGGGCATCAGCGATTCGATGAACTTCGTCGTGCGGCGCGCCTGGCGCTTCATCGCGTAGTCGAACACCGCGGCCTGCTCCTGCAGCATCTCGGCGATGATCGTCGAGTGGTCGGCCGGCGGCAGCGACAGGTACGCATCGGCTTCGCCGTACGCGTACTCGATCCGCATCCCGGACTTCTTCGCGATGTGCATCATCGTCGCGTTACGCGACAGGCAGTGCATGTACAGCATCGTCACGTGCGTGTTGCGGCTGCGGATCGCCGCGCGCTCGAACAGCTTCGAGCCGACGCCGCGGCCGCGCGCGCTTTCGAGCACCGACACGCCGAATTCCGCCGTGCGCGTGTCGCCCTCGGCCGGCAGATAGGCCAGATGGCCGACGCCGATCAGTTCGAGGTCGTGGTCGAACACGCCGAACACGGTATCGCGACCGAAGTCGATCGTGCGGACATAGTTCTCGATGACGTGGTCGGGCACCATCTGGCTGAAGCGCAGCAGGCGGTCCTCTTCGTCGAGCGAGAGAAAGTGGGTGAGCATGTGCTCACGGTCTTTGGAAGCCAGTTCCCTGACGAGAACCGGCGCAGTACCGACCTTGCCGACAGCATCGGCACGGCCGTTGAATTGCGTGTTCATCGTGGGTTCCTCAGTGTGAGCGCACAAACGGGTTGTGCAATGCAACAGCATTTTACCCGAGCGGGGTTGGGGAAAACCCGTATTTGACAGTGTTTATGCCGAGGGGGAATTCTAAATCCGCTTAGTTCATTCTCTATCTATTTGATTTTTAACGGATATAAAATTCAGCATATGAAATGCGTGGCGGGCGGTCGCACTGTGCCCGTCACGCAACGCATGCTGCTGCGCGGCAATCAGACGGCTGTCGACAGCCCGCGCTCGATCAGGTCGATCACCTGTTCGGCAAAGTCGCGGTAGCCGAGGCGCCCGCCCGGCTTCAGCCACGTGAAGGTCCAGTTGATCATCCCGAACACCATCATCGTCACCGAGGTCTGGTTTTCCTTCGAGATGCGGTCCGGGTACGCGCGCGCGAGCTGCCGCGTGAACGCCGCGACGATGTCGCGCTGGCGGTCGAGCACGATTTCGCGCTGCGCGTCCTCGAGATACTTCACGTCGTTGAGCAGCGCGACGTGGCGGCTGTGCGACGTCTCGTATTCGGCGAGGAACGCGCGCACGAGTTCGGCGAACGCGTCGCGCTCGCTGAGGCCGCGCCGCTGGCTCGCGCCCTCGACCTCGGCGATGATCAGCATCAGCCGTTTCGTGTAACGGTCGAGCAGGTCGAACAGGATCGCTTCCTTGCTCTCGTAATAGTGATAGAGCCGCGCCTTCGACGTGCCGCTCGCGGTCGCGAGATCGGACATCGACGTGCTCGGGTAGCTCGTCTGCGCGAATTTCTCGGCGGCCAGGTCGAGGATCTGCTCGCGCTGGGATTCGTGGTCGGGCGCTCGGGTTCGGGCCATGGTCGAATACGGAAGATTAGCGGTGCGGGGCGGCACGGACCGCGCGCACCTGCGTGGAAGAGAGGGCGTCGGGCGCGTCGTCCTGCAGCTCGAGCCGGCCGGCGACCGCCAGCTCGCGGCAACGCCACCAGGCGATCGAGTCGCTGACGAACAGCCCGCCGCGGTCGGCGGCGGCCATGATGCTGCCGACGAGGCGCCGCGCGGGCTGCCAGTCGGTTTCCGCGCGCGCGACGATCAGTGCGTCGAGATCGGCGTAGTGGCCGCTCTTGATCGTGTTGCTGACCCAATAACGCAGTTCGGCGTTCAGGTGCTTCGCTTCCTGCCATTCGAGCGCGAGGCGGCCGATGCGCAGGACCGAGACCGGCGCGGCCGCCGGCCGCTTGCGCGCCAGTTCCGCGGGCGAGAACATCCCGGTCGCGCATGCCTGGTCGGTGCGCGACAGCGACGCACGCTGCGCGGCGTCGAGATCGGCGGCCGACAGCCGCACCTCGTTCAGGCGCTGCGGCACGTTGCGCAGGTGATAGGCGACGCGGCGCAGCAGCAGCTTGTCGCCGACGCTCGGCGCGTGCCACACGACGACCTGGCCGGTCTCCGTCGCGAGCTGGCCGAGGCGTGCGAATTCGCCTTCGATTTCCGCGTTCCAGTCGGGAATCTGGTCGCCGAGCACGTGCTGCCAGAAGGCGGCGCGCGTGTCGGGCGTCTCGTCGGCGCCCTTCAGCGGCCCGACGCCGAGATCGTCGAGCAAACCGACGACGCGCTCGTCGCGTCCGGCTTGCGCAAGGGCCTCGCGCAGCGACGCGGCGGCGGTGCCGCCCTGAATCACATGAATGGTACTCATCGGCCTGTCGTCAACAAAAGAAAACCGCCGGCGGGGCGGACGTTGAGACGTCCACCCCGCCGGCGGCCCCTAGGGTCTGTTTACATATGGAACGCACATGCGAATGCCCGAAATCGCTCGTAGGGCAAGGAGTGAGGAGCGCCGTTTGGCCGCGCCAAACAAGCGACGAACGACGCCGCCATACGGGCGATTTCGGGCATTCCCGTGACATGATTTTTTAATTTGGGGTTGCCACGAGAACGGCCGCTCGCGAGGCGCGCGACGCCGCGAATACTGACGTATTCGCAAGGAGCGCAACACGGCGAGCGGCCGTTCTCGTGGCAACGCATGCGCGTTCCATATGTAAACAGACCCTAGTGTAAGCGAGATGTGTGACGGCGAGAAACCGTCGGGCGCCGCGACGCGATGCCGCTCAACGTTCGTCGAAGCTCACGACGACCTTGTCGCTGATCGGGTGGCACTGGCACGTGAGCACGAAGCCGTCCTTCACTTCGTGGTCCTCGAGCGTGTAGTTCTTCTCCATCCGCACTTCGCCTTCGACCACCTTCGCGCGGCACGTGCAGCACACGCCGCCCTTGCACGCGTACGGCAGCGCGAGGCCGGCGCGCAGGCCCACGTCGAGCAGGCTCACGCCTTCGTACGGCAAACGCAGCTTGCGTTTCTTGCCGTCGAGCACGATTTCGAGGTCGGCGGCCGGCGTCTGGTCGGTGATCTCGACGACCGGCGCGCCGGCCTGCGGCAGCGGCGTGCCGAAGCGCTCGACGTGCACCTTCGCCTGCGGCACGCCGGCCGCCTTCAGCGCGGCTTCGGCGGCGTCCATCATCGGCGCCGGGCCGCAGATGAACGCCTCGTCGATCGCGTCGGCCGGCGTCAGCGTCGCGAGGAATTCCGCGCACTTCGCCTGATCGAGCACGCCGTTGAACAGCTCGACGTCCTGCAGGTCGTCGGACAGCACGTGATAGAGGACGAAGCGGTTCATGTAGCGGTTCTTCAGGTCCTCGAGTTCCTCCGCGAACATGATCGCGTCGACGCTGCGGTTGCCGTAGATCAGCGTGAACGTGCTGCGCGGCTCGAGTTCGAGCGTCGTCTTCACGATCGCGAGCACCGGCGTGATCCCCGAGCCGCCGGAAAACGCGACGTACTGCTTGCCGTGATCGGCGTTCAGGTGCGTGAAGAAGCGGCCGTCCGGCGTCATCACGTCGATCGTGTGGCCGGGCTTCAGCGTGTCGAACGCGAAGTTCGAGAAGCGGCCGCCGCGCACGCGCTTGATGCCGATGCGCAGTTCGCCGTCGCGGTCGTAGTCCGTCGTGCCGACGCAGATCGAATACGAGCGGCGCGTCTCCTCGCCGTCGATGTGGGTCTTCAGCGTGACGAACTGGCCTTGCGTGAAGCGGTACGCGTCGCGCAGCTCGGGCGGCACGTCGAACGAGACGGTCACGGCGTCGGCGGTCTCGGGCCGCACGTCGCGGATACGCAGCGGATGAAATTGCGGGGTCGCCATATTCAGTAGGGTTTGAAGTAGTCGAAGGGTTCGCGGCAGTCGACGCAGCGATACAGCGCCTTGCAGGCCGTGGACGCGAATTGCGCGAGACGCTCGGTGCGCGCGGAGCCGCAGCGCGGGCAGGCGGGCGCCGCGACCGGCCGCGGCACGAAGCGCACGACGTTCTCCCGCGGCGCGGCGCTGCCGCACTGGCCGGCCGGCGGCGCGATGCCGTACGCGCGCAGCTTGTCGCGCGCTTCCTGCGTGATCCAGTCGGTCGTCCACGCGGGCGCGAGCACCGTCTCGATCCGGTGCGGCGGCAGATCGGCGGCCTGCAGCGCGGCGGCGATGTCCTCGGCGATCTGCGACATTGCCGGGCAGCCCGAGTAGGTCGGCGTGATCACGACTTCGAGCCGGCCGTCGTCCGCGCGGCGGACGTCGCGCAGGATGCCGAGCTCGCGGATCGACACGACCGGGATCTCCGGGTCGGGCACGGCTTCCAGCACGTCCCACGCACGGGCGAGCAGCGGATCGTCGCGGTGCGCGGCGGGATCGGGGGCAGCGGTGTGGGCGGACATCGTCGGGCTCCGTGGCGTGGGCCGGTTACCAGCTCGCGCCGGGGTGCTGGCGCGCGAGGCTCTGCATTTCCGCGAGCAGATAGCCCATGTGCTCCGAGTGCTCGCCTCGCTTGCCGGTCGTCACATGCTTCACCGGCGCCGGCAGCATCAGCGTGGCCTCCGCGAGCGCATCGTCCACGTCCGCGCGCCACGCGGCCTCGATCGCGGCCGGTGCCGGGCCGATGCCCGCGGCGGCGATCGCGTCGTCGATCGCATCGGCGGCGAAGCATTCGCGCGTGTACGGCATCAGATAGTCGAGCGCGGCCTGCGCGCGGCGGTGCGATTCGTCGGTGCCGTCGCCGAGGCGCACGAGCCATTCGCGCGCATGCTGGACGTGATAGCGGGTTTCCTTCACCGATTTCGCGGCGATCGCAGCCAGTTGCGTGTCGGTCGACGTTTCCAGCGCGCTCCATACGTGCAGCATCAGCGCCGCGTACAGGAAGTTGCGCACGATCGTCACCGCGTAGTCCTTGTCGGCGTGCGCGGTGCCGGACACCGGGCCGTAGTGCGGCAACTCGGCGAGCGTGAAATTCGCGAACTCGCGCTCGGTGCGGAAGTACGCGTAGTCGTCCTCGGTCTTCGTCGCGCCGGTGAGCTGGCGCTCGAGTTCGGCCGCGTGCGTATACAGCATGCGCGCCTGGCCGATGAGGTCGAGGCTCATGTTGGTGAGCGCGATGTCTTCCTCGAGGATCGGGCCGTGGCCGCACCATTCGGCGTTGCGCTGACCGAGGATCAGCGCGTTGTCCGCGAGGCGCAGCACGTAGGAGAGGTGTTCGGGCGTGATCGTCATGGCGCGCGCGTTACATGTGGTTGACTTCGTCGGGCAGCGTATAGAACGTCGGGTGACGGTAGATCTTGTCGCCCGCCGGCTCGAACAGTTCGGCCTTTTCGTTCGGATCCGACGCGGTGATCGCCGACGACGGCACCACCCAGATGCTCACGCCTTCCTGGCGACGCGTGTAGACGTCGCGCGCCATGCGCAGCGCCATCGTCGCGTCGGCGGCGTGCAGGCTGCCGCAATGCTTGTGGTCGAGGCCCTGCTTGCTGCGCACGAACACTTCCCAGATCGGCCATTCCTTGTTCATCGCTTTCTCCTGATTCCTGAATTCGAGGGGTGCCGCTCAGGCGGCGTGCTGTTCGGCGCGGGCGCGGCGCTTCGCTTCGTGCGCGAGCGCGGCCTCGCGCACCCAGGCGCCGTCCTCGTGTGCTTTCACGCGAGTCGCGAGGCGCTCCTTGTTGCACGGGCCGTCGCCGTTGACCACGCGCCAGAATTCGTCCCAGTCGATCGTGCCGTAGTCGTAGTGGCCGCGCGCCTCGTTCCATTTCAGGTCGGGGTCGGGCAGCGTCACGCCGAGCACCTTTGCCTGGTCGACCGTCGCGTCGACGAATTTCTGCCGCAGATCGTCGTTCGAGATCCGCTTGATGCCCCATTTCGCGGACTGGCTGCTGTGGACCGAATCGGCGTCGCTCGGGCCGAACATCATCAGCACCGGCCACCACCAGCGGTCGACGGCCTGCTGGACCATCGCGCGCTGCGCGTCGCTGCCCTTCATCATCGACAGCAGCGCATCGAAACCCTGGCGCTGGTGAAACGACTCTTCCTTGCACACGCGGATCATCGCGCGCGCGTACGGGCCGTACGTGCAGCGGCACAGCGGGATCTGGTTCATGATCGCGGCGCCGTCGACCAGCCAGCCGATCACGCCGACGTCGGCCCAGGTCGGCGTCGGATAGTTGAAGATGCTCGAGTATTTCGCCTTGCCGGCGTGCAGTGCGTCGATCAGCGCATCGCGCGATACGCCGAGCGTTTCGGCCGCACTGTAAAGATAGAGGCCGTGGCCGGCTTCGTCCTGCACCTTCGCGAGCAGGATCGCCTTGCGCTTCAGGCTCGGCGCGCGCGAGATCCAGTTGCCTTCCGGCAGCATGCCGACGACTTCCGAATGCGCGTGCTGCGAGATCTGGCGTACCAGCGTCTTGCGATACGCGTCGGGCATCCAGTCCTGCGGTTCGATCTTGCCGTCCGCGGCCATCACCGCATCGAACCGCGCCTGCTCGGGCGACTCGGCTGCGGCGTCGAGCGGCGCGACGTTGCCGGGGATGTCGAGGGATTGCGTGTACATGGCGAAAGCTCTCGTCCGGTTGAATGTGTTGCGAAGTATAAACCAACCGACCGGTCGGTTAATAAATTTCTTGAGGATTTGCAGCGAGACTCGGGTAAACGAGGGGAATTGGGTGGAGATCAGGCGCCGCGAGTGCGGCCTCGCAAGTGAGCCTCGCGTCTTCTGCGGCACAATGCCCGCTTTCCGATGAGGATTTTGCCGATGTCATTTCGAAGCAGTTTCGCCGCGGTAGCGCTGGGCGCGGCCGTGTTCGTGTCGCCGCTTGCGGCGTCGGCCGCGCCGGCCGGTTGGGTCGCCGCGTGGGCGACCGCGCTGCAGCCGATTCCCGATCTCGCCTCCCCGACGCCGCTCTACCGCGCCCCCGACGTGGCCGGGCGGACCGTGCGCCAGATCGTCTACCCGACAGTGTCGGGGCGGGCCGCGCGGATTCGCGTGAGCAACGCATACGGTCGTGCGCCGCTGGTCGTCGAGGCCGCGAGCCTTGCGCGCGCCGGCGAAGGGGCGGCACTGGCCGGCGGCGCGGCGGTGCCGGTGCGGTTCGGCGGCAAGGCGTCGGTGACGCTCGCACCGGGTCAGGAGCTCGAAAGCGATCCGGTGACGATCGACGTGACGGCCGCGCAGCCGTATGCGATCGATCTCCGGATGGGGCCGAACCAGCGGATGACGGTCTGGCATCGCGTGTCGAACCAGTTCAACTATGTGTCTGGGCCCGGCGATCATGTGAGCGATCCGGCCGCCGTCGTGTTCCGCACCCGTTTTACTCAATATGCGTGGGTGACCGAGCTGGCCGTCGAAGTCGGTTCCGCGCATGCCAGCGTCGCCGCGATCGGCGACTCCATCACCGATGGGCTGCGCTCCAGCGTGAACCGGAACCGTCGCTGGCCCGACGCGCTCGCGCGCCGGTTGATGGCGTCGGGCGCCGATTCGATCGGCGTCGTGAATCTCGGCATCAGCGGGAACCGGTTGCTCAGCGATTCCGCGTGTTACGGCACATCGCTGGCGTCGCGGTTCGAGCGTGACGCGCTGTCGCGCTCGGGCGTGAAGGCGGCGATCGTGCTGATCGGGATCAACGACATCAACTTCGCGGCGATGCCGCCGCGCGCGGGGCTCGACTGCGATCACCCGCATACGCAGGTGACGGCCGCGTCGTTGATCGACGGCTATCGCCGGCTGATCGAGGCGGCGCACCGACAGGGCGTGAAGGTCTTCGGCGCGACGCTCACGCCGGCGGCGTTGCCGGCCGGACGCGAAGCGATTCGGCTCGAGGTGAACCGATGGATCCGCGGCGGCGGCGGGTTCGACGGCGTGGTGGATTTCGACGCGGTGCTGCGCGATCCGTCGCGCCCGAGCGTGCTGCAGCGCCGATACGATAGCGGCGACGGTATCCATCCGAGCGATGCGGGCTATGCGGCGATGGCCGACGCGGTGCCGATCGAACAACTGCGGGCTGCGGCGGGCGGCAAGTGACGCGCTTCTAGCTTCTATATATAGAGAGAAAGATTGCCGACGGCCTGCGAGCCGATAGCGCGACATCGTGCGTCGCACCCTAGCCTCCGTGCGCGGTAGCGCACGGAGGCTTTTTCAATCTTTCTTCACAAAAGGCTTGCGCGGACGGGGGCGGATGCATAGAATCACGCCTCTTTCGCGCCAACGGAAACGCGGTGCGGAAGGAAGGGAAGCGGTGCTCTGTTGAGGTTCGGAAGTCACGAGCCCGACGGCGCAGAAAGATGGCCCCGCAGTCGCAACGATGTAGTGCAGAAAGTTGTTGACGAGCTGCGAAACACGGTTCATAATCTCGCTTCTCTGC